>UQLO01000029.1 GCA_900541865.1 uncultured Porphyromonadaceae bacterium
GGGGCGGCGGCTGAAGCCGCCGGTCCATACGTTGGCTCGAAGGTTCGCGGCGATATGGAGCGACGGCTTCAGCCGTCGCCGGGCCGCGGAGGCATTTTTGCCGGGCTGGGAATCCCTTCGGGGGTTCATACGCTTGCGCAACAGCGCCGCGGGTTTTGGCACAAAGAATTTTTTTAATTGTAATCGATTGAAGTGAAGACAACATACGGGCATATTTGGCAGCTTGAGCCGCTTTTCGAAGAGGCGGTAAGTGTGCTTGCGGGCCCGTGCAGCGCCGAGAGCGAGGAGCAGACTCTTGCGGCGGCCCGCGGTGTTGCAGCGGCTGGTGTAAAGGTATTTCGGGCAGGACTTTGGAAGCCTCGCACCAAGCCCGGTGGCTTTGAGGGCGTGGGGTCGGCGGGTCTGCCGTGGCTGAAGCGTGTTCGCAAGGAAACGGGGCTGCTGACGGCCACCGAAATAGCCTCCGGGTCGCATCTGCGTCAGGTGCTTCGAGCGGGCGTGGACTGCGTGTGGATAGGGGCGCGGACCACGGCTAACCCTTTCGCTGTTCAGGAGATAGCCGATACTTTTGCATCGCTTTCGGCTCAAGAGCGCGCTTCGGTGGCAGTGCTGGTTAAAAATCCGGTCAATCCGGACCTTGAGCTATGGATAGGGGCATTGGAACGTCTTTACGCAGCGGGAGTTCGTCGTCTTGGGGCCGTGCACCGGGGATTCAGCTCCTACGGTGAGAAATATTACCGCAACGCTCCTATGTGGCGCATACCCATAGAGTTGAGGCGGCGCATACCGCAGCTTCCGCTCTACTGCGACCCGAGCCACATCGGCGGTCGCCGCGAGCTCATCGCCCCGCTGAGCCGCCAAGCCATGCAGATGGAGTTCGACGGCCTGATAATAGAGAGCCACTGCACGCCGGAGCTTGCCCTGAGCGACTCTGCGCAGCAGATAACGCCGTCGGCGCTGGGAGAGCTGCTGGCGAGCCTCCACAAACCGCAGGGGCAGAGCGCGGAGGCCGATATTGCAGACCGTCGTCGCGACATTGATGCCATCGACAGCGAGCTGCTGGCTCTGCTTGCCCGGCGCCTGGAGGCAGCGCGGGCCATCGGCACCCTCAAGCAGGAGGCGGGAATGGCCGTTGTTCAGCCCGACCGCTACCGTGCCATCATAGAGAGCCGAGTTGCCGAGGGCGGCAAATTGGGGCTCGACGCCGACTTTGTCCGCTCCATAATGGAGACCATCCACGAAGAGTCTGTTCGCCAACAGCTGTAGGCCGATGCAATTTTTTGGCTTTGCGGCCGTTAAATAAGATAGCCGATTCATATTCCCGGCTTTCTTATGAAGTTTTATCTTACCCTTATCATATTTCTTGTAGGAGCCGTACTTCAGAGCGCAGGGTCGCCCGTTAAAATCACCGGCCTTGTTACCGATGAGGAGAACGAGCCTCTGGAATTTGTAACCGTCAAGGTGTCGGGGACGGCCTTGGGCACCACCACGGGCCTCGACGGGCGCTACAACCTGTCGGTTGCGGAGACCGACACCCTGCGGCTGGTTTTCAGCTGCATAGGCTATGAGGAGTCGCGCCGTCGCCTTATTTCGCCCTCGGGCGAGGTGACCGTCAACGTCAAGATGACCCCGGCCAGTTATGCCCTGGGCGGCATCGAGGTTACCGACTTCCAGAAGCAGACCGGAGCCATACAGCGACTCGACACCGAGGGCTACCGTCTTGCGCCCGACGTCAACGGTGGCAGCGTTGAAGGTATGCTGACGACCCTTGCCGGCGTAAACTCGACCAACGAGATGAGTAGCCAGTACAGTGTTCGCGGCGGCAGCTATGACGAAAACAGCGTGTATATCAACGGCATAGAGGTCTACCGCCCGCAGCTCGTAAGCTCGGGTCAGCAGGAAGGCCTCAGCATTGTCAACCCTGATCTTGTGGGCGCCATCGGCTTCAGCACTGGCGGTTTCCCGGCCCAGTATTCGGACAAGATGAGCAGCGTGCTCGACATCACCTATCGCGAACCGGAGTCGTTCGAAGGCAGCGTGTCGGCTTCGCTGCAGGGCGCCACGGCGGCCGTGGGTACCAGCAGCCGGCGCTTCAACCAGCTCCACGGCATACGCTACAAACAGAACAGCAGCCTGCTGGGCTCGCTCGACGAGAAGGGCGAGTACGACCCTCGCTTTTTCGACTATCAGACCAGCCTGAACTATACCTTCAACCCCAAATGGAAGGCTTCCGTGCTGGGCAATATAGCAGTGAACCGCTACCGGTTCATCCCCCACAACCGGACCACCAAATTCGGCACCAGCACCGATGCCAAGGAATTCACCGTCTATTTCGACGGCCAGGAGAAGGACCGCTTCGAGACCTATTTCGGGGCCTTTACGCTCAATTTCAAGCCCAACCGCAGCAATGAGTTCACCCTTTTGGCATCGGGCTACCTCACCAACGAGCTTGTGGGCTACGATATTTCGGGCGAGTACTGGCTGGACCAGGCCGGCACCGGGGGCTCGAGCGGCGACGCCATAGGCGGCGAGCTCGGCGTTGGCCGCTACCATGAGCACGCCCGCAACCGCATGAAGGCCTCGGTGGTATCGCTGGGCCTCCGTGGCGCCACGGGCCTCAACCGACACAATTTGAGCTACGGCCTCACTTTCCAACACGAGAAAATCCACGACCGAGCCCGCGAGTGGGAGCTGCGCGACTCGGCGGGCTACTCGCTGCCCTTCGACCCGTCGGCGCTTAAGGTAGTCTACAACCTACATTCCAACCACGACATCGCCACCAACCGCCTGAGCTTCTATGTTCAGGACACCTACCGACTGAGCACCTCCAAGGGCTATCTCAACATCAACGGCGGCATCCGCTTCAGCTACTGGGACTTCAACCGCGAATTTCTGGTTAGCCCTCGCCTGAGCCTTGGTTTCGTGCCCGACGCCAACCCTCGGCTGAGCCTCCGCTTTGCCACCGGCCTCTACTATCAGAGCCCGTTCTACAAGGAGTACCGGCAGCCCGTGGAGGACGCCGACGGCAATGTCACCATCCTACTCAACAGCGACATAAAGAGTCAGCGCTCCTACCAGTTTATCTTCGGCGCCGACTATACCTTCCGGGCTATGGGTCGCCCCTTCAAACTATCCGGCGAGGCCTACTACAAGCTTCTAGGCAACCTCATACCCTACGAAATCGACAACCTCAAGATAGTCTACACCGGCCAAAACCTCACCAACGGGTTCACCGCCGGCGTCGACTTCAAGCTTTTCGGGCAGTTCGTGCAGGGCACTGATTCTTGGATTAGTTTCTCGCTTATGAAGACGCAGGAGACGCTCAATGGCGTAAAAGTGCCTCGCCCCACCGACCAGCGCTATTCCTTCGCGCTCTTTTTCACGGACTATTTCCCCAAATTCCCGAAGCTGAAATTCAACCTGCGCGGCATCTTCTCCGACGGCCTGCCGACCACGGCCCCCCGCGGCAGCCGCGACAAAGGCTATTTCCGCGCTCCGGCCTATAAGCGCGTCGACATCGGGTTGGCCTACGCCCTGCTATCGCCGGCGGCCGACGGCACGCGCCATACCGGCTTCTGGCGCCACTTCAAGAGCGTATGGCTTGGCGTTGATGTCTTCAACCTTCTCGACATCAGCAATGTAAGCTCCTACTATTGGGTGACCGACGTCAACAACATCCAGTACGCCGTTCCGAACTACCTCACCCACCGCCAGTTCAACGTGCGCCTGACGGTCGACTTCTGACCTATACCAATACAACCGGTTTTTTATGGAAAGTAAAATTCAGCCAATTGAAGAAATCAAGTCTCGCTTGCTTGTTGTCCGCGGGCGACTTGCCCTGCTCGACCGCGATGTCGCGGCCATCTACGGTGTACAAACCAAAGAAGTTAACCAAGCAGTGAAGAACAATCCTGCAAAATTCCCGAGTGGCTATGTGTTGGCGCTTAGCAATGAGGAAGTTGCAGATTTGCGGTCAAAAAAAATGACCACAAATTTATCGGCAATGTCAAGAGCGACCCCAAAAGTATTCACTGAAAAAGGTCTGTATATGCTTGCCACTATCCTTAAAAGTAAACAGGCCACTCAAGCCACCATCGACATCATCGAGACCTTCGCCGCCGTCAAGGATCTGCAGCGCACCCTCATCGAGCTGCACAACGAGCGCGACGCGGGCATGCAGCCTTCGCTGATGACACGCTTCTCGGAGTTGCTTTCCGACCTCGTGCTGCCCGGACTGAGGCCAGATGAGTCGGAAACATCGATTGAGCTCAACTTCTTCATCGGCAAACTCAAACACACTGTGCGCCGCAAACGCCGCGCCGATGGCCCGGACATAGTGGAGGAACCGCAGACCCCTTACGGCGAGGAATAGAACTCATTTAAACTTATTCCCAAATGTTAAAAACTCATCTTTTTTTGTAAATCATTTCGGCCTTTTTCGGTTATTATGGAACCCCATAACGCCCTCAAAAGTCTTATGATTTCCTAAAAAATCTTTCGTTTTTACCTATTTGCGAAAAGTTTAAACGAGTTCATAGTAGATTTTTTATATCTCAACTTACGGCCAGAGGCTGTTGGTACAAAAAGTCCATAGGTTGGTAAAAAAGTGAGGATGTAATGGCCTCTTTACTTGCGGGATTTGTAAAAAATTCTTAAGTTTGCGGACTAAAGCAATGATGTCCAACATCGTTGCCCTTGGAAGCATAGTCCCAAACATTATCATCAATGGCAATATCGCGCAAGGCGCTTTCGCCCGGTACATACATTTTCGGCGGCTCGAGAGACTACCGTGTAGTCCGACCCCTTGGGTCGGGCGGCTTCGGTATTACCTATCTCGTCGAGGCCGAGCTGGCGGGCACCGCAGGTGTGACGGCCTATTTTGCCATGAAGGAGCACTTTTTGGACAATCGCTGCGACCGGGCCTCCGGAACTACGGAGGTGAAATACTCCGCTCCGGTGGCTTCTGAAGTAGAACATTCGCTGCAGGACTTCATCGCCGAGGCCAACCGCCTGAAAAATCTTGGCGACGCTCACTCCAACATAGTTCGCGTCCACGAGATTTTCAAGGCCAACAACACGGCCTACTATGTCATGGAGTACCTCGAAGGTCAGGACCTGCGGCAGTATGTCGGCACCCGGGGAAGCCTCACGCCGGCGGAGACTCGCCTGCTGCTGACTCCGATAGCGGATGCGCTGCGCTTTCTGCACACTCACCGGCTGACGCATCTTGACGTCAAACCCGACAATATCATGCTGGCCGCCGAGGAGAACGGCGCGGTTCGGCCCGTGCTCATCGATTTCGGACTGAGCAAGCACTACGACGAATCCGGCAAGCCCACCTCGACGGTGAATTTCACCGGCTGCTCCAACGGCTACTCGCCCGTCGAGCAGTACGGCGGCTTGAGCCAATTCCAACCCACGGCCGATATCTATGCCCTGGGGGCTACGATGATGTTCTGCCTGACGGGTCGCGACCCCCGGCGGGCCACCGAGCTCCTTCCCGGCGAGATACTCGGCGCTCTATCGGGCATCCCCGGCAATATGCCGCTGCTCATAGAGGCCATGATGGCTACACAGCGCAATGTGCGGCCGCAGAGCATGGAGCGCGTTATAGACGCTCTGGGAGAGCCTTCGATGGTATCGCTTCAGCCCTTCAGCGGAGGCGGTCTCGAACAGCCTCCGGTGCCTCCGGCACCTCCTCAGCCTCCCGTAGCGCCGCCGGTGCGCAAAAAAGGCAAGAAGGCTGCCATAGCCGTGGTTGCGGTGGCTGCGGTGATAGTGATGCTGGTTGCGGGCTCTTTCCTTGTGGGCATGCTTGCGGGCGCACCCAAGCGGGTTGCGTACGCCGACGGCGGCTACCTCTTCGAGGAGTACACCACGGTGCGCACCCTCGAGAGCCACTCGCGCTTCCTCACCGGCGTCAACCTGCCCAACGAGCCGCTCGGAGTGATTCTGGAGTGGGACGACGACGTCGACATGGACCTGCTCGCCGTTGAGCCCGGAGGCGCTTTCATCTACTTCGGCAACACCTCGACCACGCTCTCGGGTGCCCACTTCGGTGGCGACAGCTTCGGGGGCTACGGCTCGCAGGAGACCATAGTGTGGCTTCGTCCGCGCGACGGCATCTACCGCTTCTTCGCCCGCGTCAACGGCGCCATACCGAAAAAAACGCGTGTGCGCCTGCGCCTTGTCGCCGACGGCACCGAGGACACCTCCGACATAGAGCTCACCCCTCTGACCGAGCTCAGCGCAGCCGAACCGGAATATTTCCTCCTCGGCACCTACGAAAAAGAAACAATATAAAATCAATCATAAAATCCTATGGCAGAAGTAAAACACGCTCTACAGCCGGGCACGCTCCTAACGAGCGGCCAGCAGACGTACCGAGTCGTAAAGACCCTCGGCGCCGGCGGTTTCGGCATTACTTACCTCGTTGAGGCGCAGGTCAACGAGGGTGGAAACGTCCACTCCTTCTTCTACGCAATGAAGGAGCACTTCCTCAACAGCTGCTGCGAACGCGGCCAAGGGTCGTCGAAGGTGGTATACTCCAACCCCGTCGCCGACCAGGTTCAGAATTCGCAGCGCGACTTCGTTGCCGAGGCCGTGCGCCTGCAGAAGTTAGGCACCCGCCACGACAACATCGTCAAAGTGAAGGAAATCTTTGAGGCCAACAATACGGCTTACTACATAATGGAGTATCTCCAGGGCGACAGCCTCCGCGACTACGTGAGCAAGCGCGGACGCCTGAGCGAGCAGGAGACGCTGGCTCTGACCGGCCCGGTGCTCGACGCCATAGGCTTCCTCCACGCCAACCGCATGACGCATCTAGACATCAAGCCGGACAACATCATGCTCACTCCGGACCCCAACGGCGGTATGCGGCCCGTGCTGATCGACTTCGGCCTGAGCAAGCACTACGACGGTCAGGGTCGCCCCACATCGACCATCAATACCCTGGGCTGCTCCGACGGCTACTCGCCCGTCGAGCAGTACGGCGGCATCACCACCTTCTCTCCCACGGCCGACATCTACTCCATGGGCGCAACTATGGCATACTGTCTCACCGGCCAGAATCCCAAGAAGGCCACCGACATGCTCGCCGGCGACACTGAGGCCTACGCCGCCTCCGGCACGCCGTTGGGCTACGCCATCTCCCAAATGATGAACATCAACCGCACCAAGCGCCCGCAGACTGCCGCCGAGGTGTTCAACATACTCAACAGCGCGCCCGCCCAGCCGCAGTACGGTCCCCAGCCGGGCTACGGGCAGACACCTCCGCCACCGCAGCCGCCCTACGGAGGCGCTCCGGCCGGCAACGCCACCTACGTTGCTCCCGGTGTGGGCGGCAATATGGGCGGCGGCATGCCACCGCAGCCGCCTTACGGCCCGGGCGCCCCCGCGGGCTATCCCTACCCGCAGCCCAAGAAGTCCGGTTCGAAGAATGTGATTTTCATTGTGCTGGGCGTTGTCGGAGCGCTCATACTCGGCGCGGCCGCCTTCTTCTTCCTGCGCAAGCCGGCAGAAGGCTCCATAGTGAACTACACCCGCAACGATGCAATCTCAGAGTACATCGTCACCGATGCACACAGCGAAGACACGGCACCCCACGGCGCCACCTTCCTGGAGAACTACGGCGACTATCCCCTTGCCATCTCCCTGATGTGGGACCGCGACAAAGACCTCGACCTCTACGTGGTCGACCCCGACGGCGACTGCATCAACTGGAGCAACACCTACCTTCCGGAAACGGGCGGCCGCCACGGCGGCGACTCCTTCGGTGGCACCAACAGCAGCGAGACCATCGGCTGGACGATGCCGGGCGAAGGTCAGTACGACATCTTCGTGCGCGCTTCGTCGCTTTCGGGCAACGTCCCGGTGCATGTAGGCATCATCGCCAACGGCGAGCACAAGTTCTACAAGGCCACCCTCAAGCCCAATGAAGAAATCGAGGGCTACGCTTTCTACCACATCACCGACTTCGACTACGACGACGCTCAGGCCATCATCGAGGAAGTGGTTGCCGAAGAAGTTGTTGCCGACGACAGCGTGGTCGAGGAAGTGGCAGTCGAGCCGATTTCCAACAACTCCGGCAGCAGCAGCGGCGGCGAAATCAGCCGCCACAGCACCACGCCGTACTCTATCGGCGACGCCATCTCCGAGTACTACTCGCCCAGCGTGACCACCGGCCGCAACGCCTCCGCCGAGAGCCGCGCAAACTCCAAGCCCGGCAACGGCCCGCTGAAGATTTCGCTGGTTTGGGATTCGTCGAACGACCTTGACCTCTACATCAACACTCCCGGCCTGACCGACATCTACTACGGCAACCGCACCGACAACACCTCCGGCGCGCAGCACTCCGGTGATGCCTACGGCGGCAGCGGCTCCTGCGAGAGCGTCAACTTCAGCAACCCGGCCTCGGGCCGCTACGATATCTTTGTCCGCGGCCGCAACATTCCCGCTTCGGGCACTCCGGTGAAGGTGGTGGTTAAAGACGGCTCCAACACGACCGTATACTCCACACGCCTGTTCGGCCCGACCAGCATGGCCGACTACAAGATTACGTTCTACAACTACACCTCGTCAGGTTCGTCGAGCAGCAGCTCGAGCAGTTCCTCCGGCTCGATTTCGTCGAGCGGCGTTCCGAACACCTACACCAGCGGTAGCACCCGCTCCTGCGGCTACTCCAACGCTGTCGACGACTACTACGAGGCCAGCACGAGCTCTACCTACGACTCGGCCGCCGCAAGCCGCGCCGCAAACGTGGGCGGCAACGGCCCTCTGAAGTTCACCCTCCTTTGGGACTTCTCGGGCGACTGCGACCTAATTGTGAACCAGGCAAACGGCGTCGACCTGTGGCGCAGCAACACCTCGTCGACCTACGACGCAAGCTTCTCGGGCGACCAGTTCGGCGGCAGCGGCTCCTACGAGAGCATCTCCTTCACCAATCCGGGCAGCGGCAGCTACGACGCCTTCGTGCAGGTTCGCAGCGTGCCCTCGAGCGGCGGCCTGATTACTCTTGTAGTTAAAAACGGCTCCACCACCACAACCTACAAGACCCGCGTTCAGAAGTCGAACAGCGACCTGAAGGTGATCCGCATGGCTCAGGTGAGCTACTCGGGCGGTTCGTCGTCGTCGTCGTCGTCCTCTTCCTCGTCGTCCTCGTCGTCGAGCGGTCCGGCCTCCTACGCCAACAGTTCGAACAGCTACAGCTCCGGCAACGTTGTGAGCAGCTACTACACGGCCAATACGTCGACTGCTTACGACTCCAATGCCGTGAGTCGCGCCAACAACGTTCACCGCAGCGGTACTATGAAGATTACTCTGCTGTGGGATACTTCGAACGACCTTGACCTGATAGTGAACCAGGCCAACGGCACCGACATTTACTACGGCAACCGCACCGACAACGGTTATGGCGCCAACCACTCCGGCGACAAAACCGGCGGCCACGGCTCCTACGAAAGCATATCGTGGTCGAATCCGCACAGCGGCATCTACGACGTGTTCGTGCGCGCCCGCGGCTCGGTGCCCTCCGGCGGCATTCCCATCAAGGTGGTGGTGAAGAAAGGCTCCAACACGACGGTCTACTCCACTCGCCTGATGCAGGGCAATATGACCGACTACCGCATCGCCAACTTCAGCTACTGATACCCACATAACATAAATTATGCAAAAAGGCGCTCTTCGGGGCGCCTTTTTGCATCGCGGACTTTGTTAACTCGCGCGGGAATTGTAATTTTGCAAAACTATGAGCACAAGCACACCACAACGGCCGGGGCGACCGGTCATACAGCGCGCCGCCGGTGGCGGCCTTCAGTTGGGCCTCTACCTGAGCCTGCTCGCCGTGGCATCGGGGGCTTCGCTGCACTATCCTCTACTTTCGTGGGTGGTGAACATACTGTCGATAGGCATACCGTTCTATGTCTACGCCATACTGCGGCGCAGTCTTGCCGAGACGCGCTTCAAGGGCACCTTTTCGGAGATGTGGGCCGAAGGAATCGCTGTTTTCTTTCTTGGGAGTGCCATCCAGGCGGTAGTTATCTACCTTGGGTTGCGCTATTTGGCTCCGGACCTTCTGGGGCGTATGGTCGACCAGACGCTGCAGGCTTTCACGCAGGCCGGCGTGGCGATGCCTGAGGATATAGGAGCGGCTCTGGAGGCTGTGCGCCGGCTGAGCCCCACCGATGTTCTTGCCCAGATTATGAGCATGAACCTCATCGGCGGCATGGTATTGAGCCTGCTTCTGGCGGCACTGCTTGTGGTGCGCTACGCCGGTGAGGACCGTCGGCGCCGTTACATGGAAAAACACCCGGATATTTCCTGAACCGCTATGGAAACAGAAAAGGAACTGAGCATAATAGTACCGCTCTACAACGAGGAGGAGTCGCTGCCGGAGCTTCACGCCTGGATAAGCCGCGTAGTGGGCAAGATGGGCATCAGCTACGAGGTGATTTTTGTGGACGACGGGTCGACGGACTCCTCGTGGAAGGTAATCGAGGGCCTTGCGGCCTCCGACAGCGAGCATGTTCGTGCGGCCTCCTTCCGGCGCAACTACGGCAAGAGCCCGGCTCTGAACACCGGTTTCGGCATGGCTCGCGGAGCAGTGGTGATTACTATGGACGCCGACCTTCAGGACAGCCCGGACGAGATTCCGGAGCTTTACCGCATGATTACCGAGGACGGCTACCACCTGGTGTCGGGCTACAAGAAGAAACGCTACGACCCCCTGAGCAAAACGCTGCCCACCAAGCTCTTCAACGCCACGGCGCGGCGAGTGAGCGGTATCCGCAATCTCCATGACTTCAACTGCGGCCTCAAGGCCTACCGCGCCGAGGTTGTCAAGCACATCGAGGTCTACGGCGATATGCACCGCTACATACCTTATCTGGCCAAACTTGCCGGCTTCGACCGCATCGGCGAGAAGGTGGTGCACCACCAGGCGCGCAAGTACGGCACGACCAAATTCGGCCTCGACCGCTTCGTCAACGGCTATCTCGACCTGCTCACGCTGTGGTTCACGGGCACTTTCGGCAAGAAACCCATGCACCTTTTCGGGTTGTTGGGCAGTCTGATGTTCGTGCTGGGCTTCGTTGCCGTGGTTGCTGTTGGCGCCATCAAACTCTACAATATGTACTCGGGGCACAGCTATATTCTGGTGACCGACTCTCCCTACTTCTACATCTCGCTGGTACTGATGTTGCTCGGATCGCAGCTCTTTCTGGCGGGCTTTGTGGGCGAACTTGTGGTGCGCAACTCGCCCAAACGCAATGAATACGAAATAAAGGAGCGGATTTGAAGCCATTACAGACCATGCGGCTGGTGGCCGCAACGACCATATTCGCCGCGGGGCTGCTTGCGGCGTGCAGCACAGGAGGATGCTACGACAACCAGAGCGCCATCCCTCTTGCGGGCTTCTATTCGTCGCAGACCAAGGGCGCCATTTCGGTGAGCGGCCTGAAGATCTACGGTATCGGAGCTCCCCACGACTCTGCGCTGGTGCGACCGTCGCAGACTGTGGGCAGCGTCTACCTGCCGATGCGGTCGACGCACAGCACCACGTCGTGGTGCCTTGACATCGCCACCACGGATTCTACAACGGTAGCCGATACACTGACCTTCGCCTACGAGTCGATACCCTACTTTGCTTCGGAGGAGTGCGGCGCCATGTACTACTACCGCATCACCCGCTACAGCTGCACCGGCAATGTCATTGACTCGGTGGTGGTCAAGGATTCGCTCATCACCAATGCCGACATAGAGACCATCGCAATATACTTCCGCACCGAAACGGAAACCGGCGGGGAGGCCGAGGCAAAATGAGGCGCATGGTAGGTCTGCTGCTGTTGGTGTGCTGCGCGCTGCCCTTTGTGGCTGCCCAGCGCCGCATCACTCCCGTGCAGACCCCGGCTACGATGACACAGAGTGTCAACGAAACGGCCTCGGACACCTCGCGCATCAACGCTCGTCGGCGCGCACAATCTATCTCGTACGTCGACGATCGCGGCCTTACCATCTACGTCGATACCGTCACCAATATGGAGTGGACCGACTCCACTCTCATCGGGCGTGTTCCCAAGATGCAGTATCCACTGCTGCAGTCGCTTTCGGTGGGTGTCAACATCTGGGACCCGGTGATGCGCATCTTCGGGCAGCATCACGGCATCGCCGACGCCTGGGTAGAGCTCGACATGCACAACCGCTACAAGGTTGTGGCCGGAGCCGGACTGGGCACCGCCAAACACCGTGCGTCGGACGACGGCTTCCTCTATCGGTCGCCTCTGAGCGTCTTTTTCCGCATCGGGGCAGACTATAATTTCCTGTTCAACTCCAATCCGGCTTATCAGTTCATGGGCGGCGTGCGCTATGGTTTTTCGCCTTTCAGTTTCAGCGTCGACGACGTTCATATGAACGACTCGTACTGGGGCGAGACAAACACCATCAACGTACCGGCGCAGCATGCCACCGTTGGCTGGTTCGAGCTGTGCTTCGGATTGCGCGTGAAGCTATGGGGTCCCATTTCTGCCGGGTGGACCTTTAAGTACCACACCATACTGCATCAGAGCAAATGCACCTACGGCCGACCATGGTACATACCGGGCTACGGGACGCGCAACGGAGCCGTAACGGGCGCTTTTTCAATAGTCTATACCATACCGTTGGGGCATATGAACAAGAAAGCGCCGCGTGAGGTTATAACAGAAGAGGACACCTACGAAGTGCCCGGGGGCCGCGGAAACACCGAATCCGCCCCCGAGGTCCAGACAGAGTTGCCCTCACACGGACAGCAATGAAAAGACTTATAGTGATAGGCGCATCCTCGGGAATCGGGATGCGCGTGGCCTCGGACTTCGCGCGCCTGGGCTGGCGTGTGGGAGTAGCCGCGCGCCGCGAGGAACCTCTGCAAGCCCTTCAGCAGCAGTTTCCCAAGCGAATAGAGTACATGGGAATCGACGTTACGGCCGACGACGCCGTCGACCGCTTCTACAAGCTCATCGAAAGCCTCGGCGGCATGGACTACCTACTGTTCACGGCGGGCTGCGGCTGGCAGAATCCCGACCTCGACGCGGCGCAGGACCGCCGCACGCTCGATGTCAACGTGGTCGGCTTTACGCGCATCATCACAGCGGCCTACAAGTACTTCAAGGACACCGCCAACGCCTCCACGGGCCACATCGCGGCCATTACGTCGGTGGCCGGCACCAAGGGCATAGGCGTGAGCGCCACCTACTCTGCCAGCAAGCGCTACCAGTGGACTTTCCTTCAGGCTCTGGACCAGTTGGCCCACATACAGCATGTCGATGTTAAAATCACCGACATCCGTCCCGGATTTGTCGACACGCCGCTGCTTGCACAGGGCAAGGACTATCCGATGGAGATGAGCCTGGCCTACGCCGCGCCCCGAATAGAGAAGGCGATGGTGCTGGGTCGCCGTGTGGCCGTTGTCGACAGCCGCTGGGCCGTTGTGACAGCCCTTTGGCGCCTCATCCCCAACGCGCTTTGGCCCCATCTGGCCATCCGCCTGAACTAACCACGGAGTGGGTACTTAATAATTGGGCGCAACGTATGGAGTGAGGGCTTCAGCCCTCACCGATCCGCCCCCTGCCGCCGACACGGAAGAGGCTAATCGACCAGGACGAAGGAGGCCCAGTAGAATGGGTCGGGGTAGCCGGCGCGGACAGCGGCTCGGGCTGCCCGGAATGCGCGGTACGGGTCGGGGTCGGCGGTGAGTTCGCGGTAAAACTCTGTCATAAAGAGGCTTGCGGCGGCGTCGGACACTTCCCAAAGGCTGAGAAGGAGAGTCTGCGCTCCTGCTTTTTTGAAAGCGCGCTGCAGGCCGTAGATTCCTTCGGCGGTTACTTGTCCGTCGCCGCTGTGGCAGGAAGCAATAGAAACGAGGTCGGTACGGGTGAGGTCCATTGCTGCCACTTCGCGGGCGCTTATGATGCCTCCTTGCAAAGCGAGACCGGAGAGCGACATGGCGTCGGCATATCCCTGCAGCTCGGATGGCAGGTTTTCGCTGCCGGGAGTGTAATAGAAACCGTGGGTTGAAAGATGAAGAATGTCCGGGGCATCGCCGCTGAGCGCGAGCAAGTTTTCGCGAGTTGCGGAGATGTCGGCGAAGGTGTGCACGCCTGCGGAGGTGCTTAAAATGCGGCTTATGGAGTCGATTTCCAAACGAGAGTTCGGCAGAGCCCCCAATCCGGAACTGTCGTCGAACTCGATGGCACCGAAAAGAGCCGCGGAGCGCGGTGCCTCCATAGGGCGGCGGTTTAGCAGTTCTCGCGCCGAGGAGAGACGCCGCATGGAGCGGATGTCGCCCAGCAGAGTGCCGCGCACGGGTATGGCGTCGGGGGCTATGCTGTGGAGGATGTCGGCCGGGACATAGAAAATACGTGATGCCGAGCCTGCGATGCTGTCGAGGACGCGGCCTATCAGGCGCTCCATATCGACGGCGGCCTCGCCGGTGTAGAGATTGCTGCGTACGTTGTTCTCCAATGTCAGAAGGGAGTCAATGCTGTTTGCATCGACTACTTTGTGGAGCAGGGGCGCATCCATGTTTCGTCTGATTTCAAAGCAGACGATACGTCGGATACCGTCCTCGCGGGTATAGGAGTCGAAATCGAGCAGCACGTCGTCGGGTTCGAGAGCTGCTCGAATGTCGTCGTAGGCAGTAGCGGTAAAGTCTGTGAGGCGGTGGTATGGAGCGCAGCTGCGTGCAATATCGGCGTCCAGTTCCTTTATGGCGAGATAGATAGAATAGACGGAGTCTATGCTTCGGCGAGGATTTGCCTCCAATTGATTCAGATCTTCCTGCAGGCGTGAGAGGCGTGCGAAGTTATCGCGGTCGCGCTCGGAGCCATGTTCGGCCAGGACGGCGCGTGTTGAGCGGTCGGAAGCCAGCAGCAGGCCCTTAGTGAGCAGGAGTGACTCGTAGGCCGAGCGCATGAAGACGGAATAGTCGTTGCCTATCCCCATCCCGTAGGGCACCATTCGGCGGAGCACGTCGATCATAGTGCCGAGCATGGCGCTTCGTTGTTCGGAGGGTAGAATTCGGAGCATTTCGACGACTCGGGTTCGGTAGCCGGAGGCGACTTGTGAGTAGAGGCTTGCCCCGGAGTCGAAGTCGCCCATGAATCCGGCCATATGCGCCTGCAGCTGTAGCGCCCAGAGGTATTCGGTGGAGTGGTCGCCGTACCATACTCGGGCTGAGTCGGCCTGCCGGGAGTAGATGCGGGCCGCTTCGGCATAATCGCCGGAGTTTCCGAGGGCGTTTCCGAGGAGGTTGAAGGCGCGCAGGGTGTTGTCGCGGGCGTCCATAGGTTCTACAAGACGCACCATCCGTCGGTAGTTTTCGATGGCTCGGCTCCAGTTTCCGAATTTATTGTAGATAACGCCGGCTATGGTGTGGAGAGCGTAGGCGTACTGCGAGCGGCCCGCGGTATATAGTTTTGCCGAATCCAGATAGGCGAAAGCAGCGGCGGAGTCGCCGGCCATCGAGAGGATGTTGGCCTGCATCATCATGGGGAACATGAGGAATTCGGGATGGTCGACGGCATCGGGACGCATGAGGTCTATGCAAGCGCGGCCGTTGCGGATGGCTCGGTCGAAATCGCCGGCATCGCTGCTTATCTCGCGGAGTTTGAGGTGAATGGCATAGCGGTCGTCGAGGCTGTCGGGGGGACATTCCGCCAGGGCCCGCTCGAGGAAGTCGATAGCTCGCGGAAACTGCTTTTCGGCTTCGGCCTCGAGGGCGGCATTGTAGAGGTCGGCGTAGTTGTGGGCCGCGGCGGCAACAATAGCCGCCATGGCGGCCAAGACAATGAGTATTTTCTTCATAGTTGGTCCAGAAGAGCTTGTGCGTCGGCCTGATATTCTCCGGCAACGAGTACAAAGCCGGCGAGGGCCTCGCGGGCCTCGGCCTTGCGGCCTGTTGTGGCCAGAATGTTGATTTTAAGCCAAGTGATGGAGTAAGAGCGGTCAGCGAGGACCAGACGCACATATTGCTGCTGCTCCCGGGGGAGAGCCGGGTCGACGGCCGTATCGGCCAGCAGACTGTCGGCGGTGGCCAGAGCGCGGTCGAAGTCGGCGGCGCGCATCAGGCGGACAACCTCTTCGGTGCCGAAACCGCCGCGCCAAGCGCTGTCGTCCCACCGCGCGGGAACAGATTTGGGCGGCACAATCAAAATGCTGACCCCCAGACATAGGAGCATCACGGCAATGAAGGCGGCCGCCGTGGCATACCAGGCCCTTATACGGCGCCCGGAGGCGGCGCGGGCGCGTCGGGCGTCCCATTGAGCCATCAGACACTTTTTAGCGGCCAAATCGGCGATGCGGCGCTCGATGCGCTCTTGGGAAATGTTGTCGTTCTGTTCCATAATCTATGATAAACCGGCTTTTGCCATTTTTTCGGCTATACGTTTTCTCAGATTCGCCATGCACTTTGCTTTGCGCGTCTTGAGGCCGTCGTAAGAGTTGTTTTCGGGCCTAAGGCGGAGAATTTGCTCGAGCGACAACTTCTTGAAGTAGAACAAAGTGAGAATCTCCAGGCAGCTTGCGGGCAGAGCCATCAGGCAGGCTGTGACGATGCGGTCTTTTTCGACTTCGGGGTCTTCGTCCCAGTACAATTCGGCGAAGACGTCGCCGGCGGGAGTGGTCTCTTCGCGGAGCTCGACGTTGATGTTTCGGCTGCGGAATCGCTCGAGGTATTTATTGCGCACGGTGCGCATGAAGAAAGCCAACAGGTCGGGCACGGCGACAATGCCGTCGGGCGAGGTCCGGGCCAAAGCGCCGTCGGCGTCGACAAAAATCCGGCCGCTTTCGAGTTTCTCCCACAGGGTTACGAATGCGTCCTGGAAGAGGTCGTCGCAATCGAAGTCCGACATACCGCCCAGAGAAGGGGCTGCGGCCCGGAAAGCGGCCCGGCATCGCTCGTACCACATCTGCTGGATGCGGCGGTTACCGCACCGGAATGCGGCAACAACCTCGGCATCGGAGCAGACGCGGTGTCGGGCGAATGGTGTTTTCATCGTGGTGCCCGGAATATGCGGCTGAACAGGTGAGACATTTGGCCTGTCATAGCCGGCGTCTGGGGGAACCGGCCCTTGTAGAGACGGCTCTGCATGCGTTCGGTAACAGCGCGGAGGAGAGCGGCGTTGTCGAGGTCGGCGTAGTTCTGCCAGTTGTGGACGAGGATGTGGGTGAGCTTGCCTACTCCGCGATATTCCTGGTTGAACTGATAGTCCTGGCAAGCGCTCAGAGTAATCCAGGTTTCGGGGTAGGGCTGACGTCGCTGCGGTTTAGGAGCGGGAATGACGAAGTCGCGGTAGACACCTCGAACGGCATCCTCTTCGTCGCCGGGGGTGAAGGCGCGGGTAGAGTCGCCGGAGTGGCATGCGTCGACGACGACAGCCACAGTGCCGTTTGCGCCGACTTTAGCGTGGATGGCGCTCATGTAGCGTCCCACTTCATCGTCGGTGAGGTGCTTTTCGCCGTGGTAGGTGGCGCTGTAAGCCTGAAAGGCATCGTAGGGAATCCAAGCCTCGTCGAGGCCGTCGGCTTCGTCGCCGTCGAGGTCTGTGACCCGCTGGCCGTGGCCGGAGAAGTGTACGTAGACCAGGTCGCCGGGCTCGGCGCGGTCGGCCAGGGCCTGCAGCTGGGCCACGATAGCAGCCTTGGTGGCTGCTGTGTTGATCAGGGTTGCAATGTCTGAAAAGCCGTTTCTGACGAGCATATCGGTAACGAGGGGAACATCGCGGTCGCCGTTGATTTTATTCCATGCGGGGTCGAGCTGCCTGCCCAGGCCGATAACCAAAGCGCGACGGGTCTCAGCATAGGTTGCGGGGAGGGAAGCAATCAGGGCAATCAGGGCTATCGTTATGGTTTTTAAGGCTTTCATTGCAGGAAATTTTGATTTGGGCGAGTGCCCAGAGGTCCGCGGGGCATGCTACGGCGTCGGCGACGACACTGCTCAGGTCGGCGGGGCGTCCGAGCACGAAGCCAACTATTTCGGCGGGCTCCAGAAGCGAGAAACTCTTGCTTAACATAACGGACTTTTGCTTAAAATATTACGTCCGCAGGCGTTCAGGTGCCGTAAATGGCGACGAACTGACGGATGGCGCGGTTTTTGAGGTTGTAGACATTGGCCGTGCCTGTACCGGTCATGGAACCGACCTCATCGGGCCGGTATCCCTCGATGAGGAGAAGCCTCAGGAGCTCGGAGTAGCGCCGTGAGGGCATTGCGGCCAGTGTTGCGCGGACGTCGATGGCGGCTTGGATTCTGATGTGAGCCTCGTCGAGGGAATCGTCGGTGGAATCGGGGACCTCGGTGGAAGTCAGGCGTCCGGCGCAGTTGCAGAAGAAGCGCCATGCCAGCGGAACCGCCCAAGTTCGCAGGCGGCAGCACTTTTCGCCGCGGAAGCCGTCGAGGCGCGCCCACGAGCGGGCGCTGAGGTAGAGGTAAAGCTCGTTGACCAGTTCGTCGTATGGCACGCGGCCTCCGAAGAGCTCGGAGCGTATCCGGGCGAGTACGCCGCCAATCTCCCGATAGAAGAACCGTCGGGTGATAGCGGGGTCGCCGCTGCGGAGACCGTTGATATATTTCGAGTCGACAGGATGCATTGCACCCTTAAATGACACCAAGAGCAAAAATGTAACCCACCGTAGCCAAAAAAATGGCGGCAAAGCGAAAAGATTGGACCGCCGGGAGAGGGCAGTGTTGCGTCAGCCGCTGATTTTTATTAATTTTGCGGCGTTATGAAGCAAATATTCATCACATGGCGACCGCGGCGGGCTGCGGCGCTGTTGCTGCTGTGCCTGGCCGGTATTTTGGGTTCGCAGGCTCAGATACTTGTCACCGACGGCGAAGTGCTGTCGGAGGACAGCGTGCTGCGCGACTTCTCCAATCAGCCCTACTTCGGGCTCTACAAGGACAACTACTTCATCTTCGGACCGTCGATAGGCCAAAAGCCCACCAACGCGAACACCAACGTGAAGTTCCAGATATCCATCGCCCAGCGGCTTACGCGCAGCACCCTGCCGTGGGGCACCTACCTCTATCTTTTCTATACTCAGAAGTGCTTCTGGAACATCCTGCAGGAGTCGCTTCCGATGACCGACCTCAACTTCAACCCGGGCATCGGCCTGACCAAGCCTCTGTTTGTCAAAAACAGATATATCGGTAAGCTCACCTTCCTGATAGAGCACGAGAGCAACGGCCGCGACAGCATACAGTCGCGCTCGTGGAACCGCATCGCCCTGGCCGCCAACGTGGCCGTGACCAAAAACCTTATGGTGCACGGCAAGATATGGATTCCTATTGTCGACGGGGAGAACAACCGCGACATAGTGAAATACTGCGGCTTCTGGCAGGCCGGAGCGCAGGTGCTGAGCAACAACCGCCGCTTTATGGCCGGAATAACGATGGTGAAGCGCGGCGGCTGGAATCTCAACGCCAACCTGGTGATAGACCTTGCGTGGCGACTCTTCAAGAAGGACAATCAGTATCTCTACTTGCAGTACTACAACGGCTTCGGCGAAGGTCTGCTGGACTACAACCGCTTCCACTCGCAGCTTCGCGTTGGCATTCTGATTCGCCCGCAGCTCTTCAGCGATTATTGACACCGGCTATGAAACTCGCACACGCACTGCTTATTACGGTACTTTTTGGGGCCCTTACGGCCTGCGGCGACGAGGAGCGCTTCCGCGTGGCCGGCACTATCGAGGGCAATCCGACGATGAACCTTCGCGTGAGCTGGTATGCCGACGGGTCGGCCCACACCCTCATCACGGCGGCCCGCAACGGCGAGTTCGAATTCCAGGGCTCGGCGCCGGCAGGCACCGTTCTCGAAATCGCCGACTACGAGAACCGCCTGCTGGGCCGCTCGTATGTGGCCAACGGCCAGGAGCTTACCTTGCGCCTCGACCGCGACAATCCCTGGAACATCCGCGCCTCCGGAAATGATGATGCCTCTGCCTGGGCCGACTTTCTGCGCGACAACGCCGGGGTTCGCAGCCAAGGCTCAGTCGCCATCAACAGCCTGATAGCAAACTATATATCCGAGCATCCCGACCGGTTGGTGTCGACCCTGCTGCTCACGGGCGACTACGATGCAGCCTCCGACCCCTTCGGGGCCGACTCGCTCATCCAGCTCATAGCGCCGGCAGCGCGCCCTGCGGCACTCACCGAGGGCTTCAATTTCCTGCTCCAGCGCATGGTTCAGGCAGGCGCCTCCGAGCCGGTGGTCCCCTTCCGCTACCTTGCGCGCACCGACAGTCTTGGGATGTTCCGCCCCTCCGACGCCGACTTTTCGCTCATCGCAATCGACAATAACCGCACCGGACGCTCCGACAGCGTGGTGCCGGCCCTCAAAGAGCTGGCCGCCGCTCACCGCACCCTGGCGATACTGGAAATATCGCTCGACAGCGACTCCGCCGAGTGGAAACGCAACACTCGGCGCGACACCGCCACCTGGACCCAGGCTTGGGGAGCAGCCGGCTTCGCCGCCCGCGGAATAGCGAATCTGGGCGTGCCCCGCGCTCCATATTTTATAGTTTGCGACTCGGCCGGGCGCCAGGTGCTCCGCACCGGCTCGACATCCGTACTGACCGACTCACTGCCAAAAATACTTCGCAAATGAACAACGAATCCGGCTCCCTGGTAAAGACCTACGCTGCCGCCGTGCAGGGCATCGACGCCATTGTGGTGACGGTGGAGACCGTGGTGACCACCGGCGTGCAATATACCATAGTTGGCTTGCCGGACACGGCGGTCAAGGAGAGTTTCGAGCGCACCCGGTCGGCGCTTCGGCAGAGCGGCTACAACATAGGGCGTCGCAGCGTGGTGATCAATATGGCGCCGGCCGACGTCAAGAAGGAAGGCGCGGCCTACGACCTGCCCATCGCCGTGGCCATGCTTGTGGGCGCCGGCCTCATCGAGGCTCCGGAGTTGGATAAGTATATGATAATGGGCGAACTGAGCCTCGACGGCTCTGTTATGCCCGTGCGCGGCATACTGCCTATGGCTATCGCGGCGCGCGCAAAGGGCTTCAAGGGCTTGATAGTGCCGTCGGCAAACGCCAGCGAGGCCGCTGTGGTCGACCGTCTGGAGGTCTATGGCGTCGACAATCTTCGTCAGGTCGCCGACCTGCTGCGCGGGGAGGGCACGATATCGCCCACCGTGGTCGACACCCGCGCCGAGTTTGCCGCGGCAAGCGGCATCTTCGACTACGATTTCAGCGAGGTGCGCGGCCAGGAGAACGTGAAGCGTGCCTTCGAAGTAGCCTGTGCCGGCGGCCACAATATACTGCTTGTTGGTCCTCCCGGCAGCGGCAAGAGCATGATGGCCAAGCGCCTGCCGTCGATAACACCGCCCCTCACCCTCGGAGAGGCTCTGGAAACCACTAAGATACACTCCGTGGCGGGTAAGCTGCCGCGGGGGTCGCGCCTGATGACGGTCCGTCCTTTCCGTTCGCCGCACCACACTGTCAGTCCGGTGGCTATGGTCGGAGGAGGCACCATCCCCATGCCCGGCGAAATATCGCTGGCCCACAACGGTATACTTTTTCTGGACGAGTTCCCCGAGTTTCCGCGTCAGGTGCTCGAGGTGCTTCGGCAGCCGCTGGAAGACCGGCGCATCAGCGTGAGCCGCGCAAAATATCAGGTCGAATATCCGGCGAGCTTTATGCTGGTGGCGAGCATGAACCCGTGTCCATGCGGCTACTACGGGCATCCGACGCGTCGCTGCACGTGCCCGCCCGGCGCTGTGGCCAAGTATATGAACCGCATATCTGGACCTCTTCTGGACCGCATCGACATTCAGGTTGAGATACAGCCGGTTGAGTTCGACAAGCTCTCCGGAGAACGGTCGGGCGACACCAGCGCGGCCATCCGCAGCCGCGTGGTTCAGGCGCGCGCCATCCAGGCGGAGCGTTACCTCGGCGAACCCGCCATACACTGCAACGCGCAGATGAATTCGCGACTTATGGAGCAGTGGTGCGCCCTCGACGACGGCTGTCGAGCCATGCTTCGGCGCGCCATGGACAAGTTCAATATGAGCGCCCGCGCCTACGACCGCATACTCAAGGTGGCGCGCACCATAGCCGACCTCGACGGCTCAGCCACCATAGGCGCCCGTCATCTGCAGGAGGCCGTGGGCTACCGCGCTCTCGACCGCTCCTCCTGGGGCGCCACTCTGCCGTTCTGAGACGCCTGCCCCGCGTCGAGACCGGCCGGACTGCTGGATTTACCACCGGAGAGGTGGTAAATTTGGAGGTTGGTGGTAAATTTGCTAACTTTGCCGAAGAATAAAAGTCAGTATATGGAACTTCAGGAAGTAATAGATCGATGGATGTCGCTGCAGCCATTGTCAGAAATGGACAAACTCAGGTTGCAGAACAAGTTTATGTTGGACTTTAACTACAACAGCAACCACATTGAAGGCAATACGCTAACATATGGACAGACAGAACTTCTGTTGCTTTTCGGGGAAGTTGAGGGGAGCGCTCCTCTGAGAGATTTCGAAGAGATGAAAGCCCACAATTTATGCCTGAATCTTATGATGGATGAGGCACTCAGCGGCCGGCCGATGACAGAGGCTTTTATCCGGCAGCTTCACCGAGTTATGCTTCGGGAGGATTACGAGGCCGGAGTTAAGTCGCCTACGGGGATAATTATGGGTTATACCGTTCATGCCGGAATCTACAAAACGCGTCCCAATTCTGTCAGGACTCCGTCGGGCGCAATGTTCTATTACGCGAGCCCGGAGGAAACGCCGGCGTTGATGTGTGATTTGGTTCGCTGGTACAACGAAGAGACTCTTTCCGGGAAATACAGTCCAATTGAGCTGGCGTCCGTTTTTCATTACAGATATATACGGATTCATCCCTTCGAGGACGGCAACGGCCGAATAGCACGTTTGATGGTCAATTATATACTTAAGCAACACGGTTGGCCGATGGTTGTAGTGAAAACCAAAAACAAGACCTCCTATCTGAATGCATTGGCAAAGGCCGATGCCAACGTGGGCCCGGTGCCGTCCGACGGCGCCCATGCCGGGATGATTGCCATCCGGCCATTCGTTAGGCATATGGAGGAGTTGCTGATAAGCGATGTTTCGGACTACATTTCTTTTATTTCCGGCAGCAGAGATATGGCGTGGTGGCATGATGGTGAGATTATCAAATTCTCCACGAAAGTTCCTGGCGAAATTCTGTCGCTTCTCCAATCAAACCCCAATATGACCCTGGACAATCTGTCGTTGGCCACCGGTGTGAATCGGTCGGCTATACAGAAACATTTAAATAATTTAGCTGAAAAACATTATATATCGCGCCCGGAAGGAAAGAAGAGGGGTTGGATAGTCAACGCCAAAAATACCACTTCCTACAGTAATGGCTTTAAGCGCTGAATTTACCACAGGAGAGGTGGTAAATTTGGAGGTTGGTGGTAAATAAGGGCCATTTTTCGGATTTAAAAAGCTCTCGGTGGCGCCCTTGGTTCCGGCCTGCAATCCGCGGAATCCGGAGCATGAACCATTTTCAGGGTAGGGGCTAACTTTTTGGGGATTACGGGTGTTAGAATTATATGGAGCACGCAAAACCACGTTTCAGATTGGGCGACGATGCCGCCAAAGCGCTTAAGGTGCTTGTGCCGCTGGCTACTACGGTGGTGCTTTTGGCGTGGCTTTTCCACAAGGTGAATTATCACCAAGTGCTGGATATTATTCACCGGGGCGTGGACTATCGCTTTATCATTGCTATGATGGTCGTTACGTGCTTGTCGCATATTATCCGCGGCATCCGCTGGGGCATACAGCTGCGCGCGGCGGGCGTGCCGCGTATGCCGGTTGTGGCTGAGAGTGTTTCGATATTCGGTGCATATGCTCTCAATCTTGTTTTCCCTTTTTTAGGGGAGGCTTGGCGCTGCGTGTATATCTCGCGCCGCGAGAATGTCAAACTCTCCACAGTGGTTGGCACCGACATCGGCGACCGGGCTTCCGACGGCATAATGATCGGGCTGATTGTGGTGCTGGCGGTCTTTGTGGCCCGACCGGCCATGGAGCGCTTCGCTTCGGAGTATCGCATCGGTTCGATTTTGGAGGATGCTCTGTCGGGAGTGTGGCTGTGGGTGGGTCTTGCGGCTCTGATATGTGTGCTTCTGCTGCTTGACTATATCTTCCGGCGCACAGCCGTGGTGCAGGGCATCAACACCTCGTGTGCCCGCATATGGAACGGTTTTGCGGTTCTCTTCCACCTTCACGGCATCGGGGCTTACCTTTGGCTGACTTTGGGTATCTGGGTTTGCTACTTCCTTGAGACTTACCTCTGTTTCTTCGCCTTCCCCTTTACGCGCGAACTGATTTCGCAACCCGGGATGTGCTGGGGACTCGTGCCCGGTCTGGTGGTGTTTGTGTTCGGTTCGTGCAGCATGATAGTGCCGAGCAACGGCGGTCTGGGCCCGTGGAACATCGCGGTGGCTTTCGCGATGACGCTCTACGGACTTAGCGAGGCTGAGGGTGCGGCCTACTCTCTGATATGCTGGAGCTTCCAGTCGCTAATGCTGGTTATTTGCGGCATTTTCAGCGCAATCTACATCACATCCTACCGCAAGAAACGCAAGCGTGCGGAAGCGAAGGCGGATGAGAGTCAAGTTAAATAGTGCTAATGCAAGTTATATAAACTTAAAATGCGGAAGCGCAAAGGCGCCTCCGGGGCCAATTGTTTGCCGTTTCGGCATTTTTTATGTACTTTTGCAGTGATCTTCAAGAGAGGAGGGGGCTGAGGCTTCCTCCTCTTGTTTTGAACCAACCCCGTATGATAGACAAAGCAAAACTCAACGAGGTGATAGCCGACTATGTTAGCGGCACGCCTATGTTTCTAACAGATTTGAAAGTAAGTTCCGACAACCGGATAGAAGTCGAGGTCGACAGCGACGAGCCGCTCGACATCGAGGCCTGCGCGGCGCTGACGCGCGCCATAGAGGGCGCCTTCGACCGCGACGCCGAGGACTACGAGCTTGAGGTTGGTTCGGCCGGCATCACGTCGCCGCTGAAGGTGCGCCGCCAGTTCGCCAAGTATCTTGGCAACGAGATGGAAGTGCTCACCAAAGACGGCCGCAAGCTGCACGGCACCCTAACGGCCGTCGGAGAGGGCGATGGAGCAGACACCACTGTCGACTTCACTATTGAGGTGCCGGTCAAGGTGCGCGAGGAAGGCTCGAAGAAGCCGGTGATCAAGCACCAGGCGTTGGCCCTGAACTCCGCCGAGTGCAAATACGTGCGCTACGACCTCAAATTCTGAGGAGCCGGGGCATAAAGCAAACGAAAAGAAAAAATAATAAAACACAGAATATAGAAAATGGCAAAGAGAGAGGAAACTCCCAATATGGTCGAGCAGTTCGCTGAGTTCAAGGAACTCAAGAACATCGACAAGACCACAATGATCAGCGTGCTGGAGGAATCGTTCCGCAACGTGCTGGGCAAGATGTTTGGTACCGACGAGAATCTGGATGTGATTCTGAACCCCGACAAGGGCGACGTTCAGATATTCCAGAACCTTCAGGTAGTGCCCGACGGCGAGGTAGAGAACGAAAACCTTCAGATATCGCTCAGCGATGCCCGCGCCGACGACGACCCCGAAGCCGAGGTCGGTGAAGAGCATTCGCGCGAGATTATATTTGAGAAATTCGGCCGCCGCGCCATCCTCAACCTTCGTCAGACCCTTCAGAGCCGCATCCTGGACCTCCAGAAAGAGGCTATCTACAATAAATTCAAGGATATGGAAGGCGAGTTGGTCACCGGTGAGGTCTATCAGACCTGGAGCCGCGAGACCCTCCTTCTGGACGACGACAAGAACGAGCTTCTGCTGCCCAAGAGCGAGAGCATTCCCGGCGACTTCTTCCGCAAAGGCGAAACAATCCGCGCGGTGGTTGCCAACGTCGACAACAAGAACAACAATCCCAAGATCACCGTGTCGCGCGTGAGCGAGCAGTTCCTTCGCCGCCTCTTTGAGCTTGAGGTGCCCGAAATACACGATGGCCTGATCAGCATACGTGCTGTGGCCCGCATACCGGGCGAGCGCGCAAAGATTGCCGTTGAGAGCTACGACGACCGCATCGACCCCGTAGGCGCCTGCGTGGGCGTCAAGGGCAGCCGCATCCACGGCATCGTGCGCGAGCTGCACAACGAGAACATCGACGTGATCAACTACACCACCAACACCGCTCTGTTTATACAGCGCGCGCTCTCGCCGGCCCGCATATCCACCATACGTCTGGACGAAGATAAAAAGAAGGCCGAGGTTTTCCTCAACAAGGACGAAGTAAGCCTTGCCATCGGCAAGAACGGCCACAACATCAAGCTGGCCACCATGCTGACGGGCTACGAAATCGACGTCTACCGCGACACCGAGATGATCTACGACGACGACATCTACCTGGATGAATTCCGCGACGAAATCGAAGCGTGGGTCATCGACGCCCTCAAGAACTGCGGCTGCGTCACCGCCAAGAGCGTGCTGAACACCCCGCGCGAAACACTCATCGAGAAGTCCGACCTGGAGGAAAACACCATCGACGACGTAATCGAAATCCTCAAACGAGAATACGAGGACGACGAGCAGCCCTCCGACGCCGACAACGGCGCCGACGCCGAAGCCGCCCCCGGGGAGGCCGACAAGTAATAGCACCGGGCGCAACGGCAGAAATGCGATGCCGCCTGCCGGCGCCAATCTCCGAGTGCGATTACAAACGGCCTGAGCTCTCCGCAAAATGCGGCACGCGGCGGAAGCTCATCCCCATAGAACCCGGGCACCCAAGCCAACAGGCCGCCCGAGTTCATAAAGCAAAAAATACCAAGCACCCCATATGGCGAAAACTAAAATAAGCAAAGTAGCTACCGACCTGAACGTTTCCCTTTCGACGGTTTTTGAATTCCTGCGCAAGAGAAACATCAACGTGGACGAAAGTCCCAACACCCGTGTCGATGAAGACGTGGTGGCAATGTTGATGAACGCATTCAAAAGCGACGTGGACCTCAAGAAGATATCCACCGAGATCAGCACCGAACGGAAGGAAAACAAGGCGCGTGTGGCTGAAAAACCGGCTCCCCGAGTCGAGGAGGCTCCCACCTCGCTGGGTCAGAAACCGCGTATCCTCGGCCACCTGGAGCTGGACGCCAACGGACGGCCGGTTGTGAAACCCGCCGCACAGCCCGAACCCGCTCCTGCTCCCAAGCCGGCGCCTGCTCCCGCACCGGCGCCTGCTCCCAAGCCCGAGCCCGCTCCTGCGCCCGCTCCCGCTCCCAAGCCCGAGCCGGCTCCCGAGCCTGCACCCGCTCCTAAGCCCGAGCCCGTTCCCGCTCCCAAGCCCGAACCCGTTCCCGCTCCCAAGCCCGAACCGGCTCCCGCTCCCGCTCCCAAGCCCGAACCTGCTCCCGCTCCCGCCGAGCCGGCCGCTGAAGCTCAGCCCAAGGAACCCGAAATATTCACTCTGGAGCGCTCCACTCCCGCGCCCCAGCTCAACATCGTGGGCAAAATCGACCTCGACGCTCTCAACCAGAGTATGCGCCCCAAGAAGAAAGGCAAGGAGAACCGCGGCGCCCAGCCCGGCCGTCCCGGCCAGCCCGGCGCCGAGGCCGAGCGCAAGAAGCGCCGCCGCATAACGGGTAAGGAAAAGGTCGACATCGAGAAGGTGGGCCGCACCGCCGGCAACGAGACCCGCGGCGGACAGCCCAACCGCGACGGCGCCAACCAGGGCGGCCGCAACGGCGCCAACCAGGGCGGCAACCAGCAGAACGGCGGCCGCAACAACCAGCAAAAGAACGCTCAGCGCGGAGCCCAGCAGCGCAACGACCGCCGTCGGCCCGCTCCTCAGCCCGAGGTGAACGAGGAGGACGTTCAGAAGCAGGTCAAGGAGACCCTGGCCCGCCTCACCGCGAAAGACAAAGGCCTCAAGAAGGGCGCAAAATGGCGCAAGGAGAAGCGCGAAGCCGGCGCTGCCCGCGAGCGCGAACACATGCGCGCCGAGGAGGCTGAAAGCAAGGTGCTGAAGATTACCGAATTCGTTTCGGCCAACGAGCTCGCAATCATGATGGGCGTGCCGGTCAACAACGTCATCGCCACCTGTATGAATATCGGCGTGATGGTTTCCATCAACCAGCGCCTCGACGCCGAGACCATCAATATCGTCGCTGAAGAGTTCGGATTCGAAACGGAATATGTGTCGGCCGAAGTCGCCGACGCCATCCACCAGGAGGCCGACGCCGAGGAAGACCTCGTTCCCCGTCCGCCGGTAGTGACCGTGATGGGCCACGTCGACCACGGCAAGACCTCGCTGCTCGACTACATCCGCTCGGCAAACGTCATCGCAGGCGAAGCCGGCGGCATCACCCAGCATATCGGCTCCTACAGCGTCAAGCTGCCCGACGGCCGCAACATTACCTTCCTGGACACTCCGGGCCACGAAGCCTTCACGGCCATGCGTGCCCGAGGCGCAAAGGTGACCGACTTGGTAATCATCATCGTTGCCGCCGACGACGCCGTGATGCCCCAGACTGTCGAGGCAATCAACCACGCATCGGCAGCCGGCGTACCTATCGTCTTCGCCATCAACAAAATCGACAAGCCGCACGCCAATCCCGACAAAATCAAGGAGGAGCTCGCCGCAATGAACTACCTGGTCGAAGACTGGGGCGGCAAGTACCAGAGCCAGGATATTTCGGCCAAGAAGGGCATCGGCGTCGAGGAACTCATGGAGAAGGTTCTCCTTGAGGCTGAGATGCTCGACCTGAAGGCAAATCCGAACCGCCGCGCCGTCGGCACCATCATAGAGTCTACCCTCGACAAGGGCCGCGGCTATGTGGCCAACGTGCTGGTGCAGAACGGCACACTCCGCGTGGGCGATGTGGTGCTGGCCGGCAACCATTTCGGCAAGGTGAAGGCAATGTTCAACGAGCGCAACCAGCGCATCAAGGAGGCAGGTCCGGCAACCCCGGCACTCATACTGGGTCTGAACGGAGCTCCCACCGCCGGCGACACTTTCAACGTGCTCGAAACCGAGCAGGAGGCCCGCGACATTGCCAACAAGCGCGAGCAGCTTGCCCGCGAGCAGGGTCTGCGCACCACCAAGATACTTACGCTGGACGATATAGCCCGCCGCCGCGCAATAGGCAACTTCAAGGAGCTCAACATCATCGTCAAGGGCGACGTCGACGGCTCCATCGAGGCCCTGTCGGACTCCTTGATCAAGCTCTCCACAGAGGAGGTGCAGGTCAACGTGCTCCACAAGGCAGTAGGCGAAATCTCCGAGAGCGATGTCACCCTGGCCGCCGCCTCGGATGCCATCATCATCGGCTTCCAGGTGCGTCCCTCTGTGGCAGCCCGCCGCGCCGCCGAGCGCGACGGCGTCGAAATCCGCCTCTACTCCGTGATCTATCAGGCAATAGAGGAGGTCAAGGACGCCATGGCCGGTATGCTTGCTCCCGAAATCAAGGAGGAAGTGACCGGCACGGCCGAAGTGCTCGAGACATTCCACGTTTCCAAGGTGGGCACCATCGCCGGCGCTATAGTGCGCGAGGGCAAAATCAAGCGCTCCTGCAAGGTGCGCCTCATCCGCGACGGCATTGTGCGCTACACCGGCGAACTCGGTTCTCTCAAGCGCTTCAAGGACGACGTCAAGGAGGTGCTCAGCGGCTACGAATGTGGCCTGAGCATAGCCGGATACAACGATATCCACGTAGGCGACCTCATCGAGGGCTACGAGGAGAAGGAAGTGGCCCGCACAAGCATAGACTAAATATCCACATCCCGGGGAGGGCCCGAGCCCTCCCCGGCATAACTCCTCCGAAGGCATGACATCCGACATTTATCTCAGTCTGGGCTCCAACAGCGGCGACCGATACGCTATGATAGGCAAGGCGGTGGCGGCTTTAACCGATATTTATGCCGCCCTGAACTGCACGGTTCGGGTGGCGGAGCCGATTACGAGCATGCCTCAGGGGTTCGACTCGCCCAATCCGTTTGTCAACGTGGGCGTGTTGGTCAACGTTGAGCGCCCCACGTCGTGGACCCCGCTTGAGCTGGAGGCTCTTCTGGGGACGACTCAGGCCGTGGAGCGAGTGCTCTCAGGAAAACCCCACCGAAATCCGGACGGCAGCTACCGCGACCGCGAAATCGATGTGGACATCATTGCCGTCGACACCATCGAGTATTCCTCGCCATCGCTCACTCTGCCTCATCCCCGCTTGGCGGAGCGCGAATTTGTGCTCAAGCCGATGAGTCAGCTTCTTCCCAACTGGGTGCATCCCACTTTGGGCCTCACTCCCGACGAGATGCTCGAAAATCTCAAACCCTCCTCAACGAACAAATGACACCCGAACAAAGACTTCAAACCGAAGACAAAATCGTGGAGATGCTCCGCACCGTCTACGACCCTGAAATTCCCGTCGACATCTATAGTCTCGGGCTGGTCTACAAAATAGATCTGGCCGACGACGGCGCTCTGACTGTCGATATGACGCTGACGGCACCGAACTGCCCGATGGCCGATTTCATCATGGAGGACGTCCGCATGAAGCTCGAAAGCGTGCCGGGAGTGTCGTCTGTGACGGTAAATATTGTCTTTGAACCCGAGTGGAACAAGGACATGATGAGCGAGGAAGCCAAACTCGAACTGGGTCTGCTCTGATTCGCCGCATGAATTCGCGACGTTCCCACACATATTTTATAAGCGACCTTCATCTGGGCGCCCGCTATATTCCTGACGCCAGGGCCCATGAGGAGGCCGTTTGCCGCTTTCTGCGCCACATAGCGCCGACGGCGAAGCGGCTTTTTATGGTGGGCGACGTGCTGGACTATTGGTATGAGTACCGCACGGTGGTGCCACGTGGCTATGTGCGCTTCTTCGGCGCTTTGGCCGAGTTGGCCGATGCCGGTGTGGAAATAGTTTGGTTCACAGGCAACCACGACATCTGGCTCTTCGACTATCTTCGCGATGAAATAGGCATCCGAATCACCGATCCCGCCAAAGGCTATGAGCTGACCGAGCTCGACGGCACCCTTTTCTGCATAGGCCACGGCGATGCCATCGGCCCGCAGAAAGCCGGCTTCCGTTTTATCCGCAGTCTGTTTCGCAATCGCTTATGCCAGTGGATGTTCGCTGCTATCCATCCCCGTTGGACCGTAGGTTTTGCCCATGCATGGAGCAGCCACAGCCGAAAGGGTTGCCTTACGCCGGTGGCTCTCGAGCCGGGAGCGCGTGCCGGCCTTGAGCTTTTCTGCCGTCGTATGGCCTCGGAGCATCCCGGATTGAGATATGTCGTTGTTGGACACCACCATGTGCCGGTCGACGAACCGGTCTCGCCCGACTGCCGACTCATCGTGCTCGGCGACTGGCTTACGCGACACACCTACGCCGTCTTCGATGGCAAAACCCTAACGCTCAGCGAGTACGAAGACCGCTGACCCATTCCCAACCCATCATAAAATAACCGGAATCGCCCCATAATGCCTATTATATGATAGATTACGCCTCGGCGTAAACATTCCGGTCGATTTTGGGCGCGAATCTCTCTATATCCTTTTTGGGAATTCCAATCCTTAGGGCCTCCGATTTCCAAGACTTCATCGCCATTTTAACTTCGGAGATGATGGCGCCCGCTGTTTGTCGAGTCAGCATGTAGTTTTCGGCGCTTTCCATCAGAATGTTCAGGTCAGAACGGTTGGTGACGCGATTGATCAGAAGACTCTGTTGGTCGTCCAAGGTCGGATTGATGTCGTATGCGGGCGAAAGCACCCACCCTTTAGGGGTCAGCAGGAATCCGTGGTTTCGGAAATGGTCGTCGGAATTGCCCACTATAATATAGAAGGCCACTCTGCGGAAAAGCTCCTGAAGATTGGATTCGACATCGGTGCCGTGTTGAAGGATGAAATCCACGATGTCGCAATAACCGAATCCGGTTGAGGCGTTGTCGCCGTCCTCAAGGCCGAGCAGGGTCAGGGCCGAGGCGAAATGGATTCTTCGGCCGTCGGCGGTGCGGTCAAAGCGTTTGGAGAGCAGAATATGGTGTTTTTCCGAGCCGACTACTTTTGTCTGTGCTGCGTTGATGCCGCCCTTTTCGGCAAGCAGGTGACAGAGGTGTTCCCAAAGAGCAACGTCGTAATCATCTCGCCGTGAAGGAAATTTAGCCACAGTCAGGCTTCCGTCTTCATCGGTTACAGTCGCTTTTGGCCTGGCGCCTCCGAGCGACGTGCCGGGATGAAGTAGCTGCATCAGCCACTTTTTTGCCGGCAGCTGTTGCTTTTCCTCGCTCGTTTCTATTTCGTGGGCCGCATGCATCAACTCCCTTACGCTTGCTAGAGGCGGCACGCGCAGGTTGGGGGAGGCGTTTATGAATTCGCCGCCATCGGAGGAGGCAAACCGGAATCCGCCCATTCTTGAAGCATCGTCGATTCCCGTCAGATAGTCGAAGGAGGTCAACCTCCGCATAGGGCGTTTTTCGTCCTGAGCAAGTATTTGTTCGCGCCGGTTGAGCAAGGTGCGCCCCCAGCGGTCGGGCAATGCGTCTGAAAAGCAGCCGAAAATATCTCTTTCCGGACGGGCATACTGCACTCCGGGGTAATTACGGAGGTCGGCGCTAAGAAAGATGTCGTTGTGTTCGGCCAACCATTTGTTGTCGTAAGTGAAGGAATACGTTTCGTTTCCCCTCACCGAGTCCACCGAGAGTTCGCCCACCCTTTCGGGTGCGGTCATCCAGTCGAAATCGGCGTAGACGGTCAGTTTTTTCATGGCTGTTCTTTCTTAGAAGCCCGCAGGCGGTGTTTGAGGCTCAGGTCCTGCAAGGTGCGTCCGAGTGTGTCTTCCCGGGCTATCAGCGTGATGTCGTCTTCGAGTTGCAAGGCGTAGAGCACGCGGGCGTAGATGCCTATCGAGACTGTCGGCGAGCCCTTTTCGATGCGGGCGACGGTCAGGGGCGAGCATGTGGCCCGCTCCGCAATCTGCGCTATGGAGAGGTTGCGCCGCAACCGGGCGAGTTTGATTTGCTCTCCCAGCAGGTTCATTTTCTGCTCGAGTTTGCGGGGCATTTTAGTCCCCATCGTGTTTTTTGCCATTGTCTGTCGCTTTAAGGTGCACGGTGGGTCCGCCGATGGCAGTTTCCGTCAATGCCTCATTCAGTATGGCAAAGGTAGTGAAAATATTTATTATATGATGTGTTGGCGGCTTTTATTTACATTGGTCCGTTGATTTTCGGGTCTTAGGCGGATACTTGGACGGGGATGCCGGTTTCGGCTGTGATGCGGTCGGCGACGGCTCGCAGCTCGTCGGCGGGTATGCGCTGCAAGGTGCCTTCGGGGGTGGGGCGGTCGATGGTGTAGAGCATTATGGAACCGGGCTTTATGCGGCGATATGCGTCGATGAGTGCTGATATTTCGGCCTCGGTGGTATTGTCGGCCACGCGGCCGTTGTGTGTGCCCCGGGTGAGCATGGTCTGCACTATGGCTTGGCTGCCGAAGGCGGCTATGCGGTCGATGGTGCGGTCGATGTCGAACCGTGGGTCGGTGGGGCGGTCCATGATGCGCACCGTCTCGGCGATGGCGCTGTCGAGTTTGAGAATGTTGTTGTCGACCTTGGCCAGTGCGCGACGTACGCCTTCGTTGCCCAGGCGCGTGGAGTTGGAGAGCACGCTGATTTTAACGTTCGGGAAATAGCGGTCGCGCAGCGCGATAGTGTCGTCGATCACCCCCTCGAAGTCGGGGTGCAGTGTGGGCTCGCCGTTGCCCGAAAAGGTGATGACGTCGAGTCGCTCGCCATTTTCTTTCATTGTCCGCAGGCGCTCCTCCAGCAGTCGCGCTACCTCGGCGCGGGAAGCCATGCCCGTCGAGCCCGGCCCCTGCGCGTTGTAGCCCGCCTCGCAGTAGAGGCAGTCGAAGGAGCAGATCTTGCCGTCGTTGGGCGTGAGGTTTACGCCAAGGCTCGTGCCGAGGCGCCGGGAGTGGATAGGCCCGAAGATGGTCGAGTGGAATAGTACGGTTTGCATCAGCGTATTTTGCGTGTGAACAGTCGTGAAACAAAACTCATCGCTACGCTCACCGCCACCACCGTGGCGGCAACGGCGATGATGTCGGCGCCTTCGATGTGCACCGGGTAGACGTCGATGGTGAGAGCGGTGGGGTCGGCGCCAAGGCGTATCAGGCCGAAATGCTGCTGAAGCCATGCCAGCAGCAGCCCGATGGCGATGCCGGCGACGCCACCGACAAGGGTAATCAGCGCGCCTTCCCAGGCGAATACGGCTCCTACGGTGGACCGGCTCGCGCCCATGGCGCGCAGGGAGCCCATGTCGGACCGCTTTTCGATCACCATCAGTGAGATGGTGGTGATAATGTTGAAGCAGGCAACCACAAGTATGAATGTCAGCATCATGAAGGTTACCCATTTTTCGACGGCTATCATGCGGAAGGTCTCCGGCTGCTGGCGCTCGCGGTCGAGAACGCGGAAGCCGCTGCCAAGCAGCGCGCCGAGTTCGTCGGCGGTGGCAGCCGCATCGGTGCCCGGCGCCAGCCGCAGCTCCAAAGCCGAGGCTTCGCCCGAGTCGTAGTCGAGCATACGGCGCAGCAGGGCGATGTCGGCAACGATGTAGTCGGAGTCATACTCCGGCTGCTCCACAGCGAAGACCCCCGTCATTATCACCGGCGCACGGCGGTAGGCCGCCGACGGGTTGGCCGGGTTGATGCGTCCGCGCCGTCGCGGAACGTAGAGCTCGACAGTCGGTGCGAAAGCCGGCCGGAGCTCAAGTTCCATGGCCGTCCCTACCGAGAACACCGCGGCTTCAAGGCCTTCTTCCGGCATCAAGGGGTTGAAAACTCCGTCAATCACCGTAGAATCGAACGGCACCACCGCCGGATAGTCGTCAGGCACAACGCCCTTGAGGCGCACAGCCATCTGGCGCGAACCCGCCACGGCCAGCGCCCGCTCCTCGAGCGTCGGCATGGCCATTGCTACCTCCGGCCGCCCCTCCAGGAGGGCCGCAAGCGAGTCCGAACCCGCGAAAACCTTACCCTGCGCCGGTACGACCTTCAAATCAGGGTCGATGCGCGCAAGATGTCGCCGCGAAAGCTCCGAAAAACCGTTGAATACGCTCAAAACCACCACAATCGCCATCGTGGCCACCGCAACGCCGGCAACGGCCACGACCGAAATCACGCTCACTGCCTTGTGTGAGCGTGCGGCCGACAAATAGCGGAGCGCAATGCGCAGCGACAGCATCCCCGGAAACTCTCCGACTTACTGCCGAAGCAGATTGTCGATATTTTCGAGATAGTCCAGCGAGTCGTCCAGATAGAACTGCAGCTCAGGTACTTTGCGAAGCTGAAAGCGTACCTTCTGCGCAAGGTCGTAGCGTACTGTCTTGCTCGAGGCCTTGATGCTCTCGAGCACTTCCTGACTCTTCTCCGACGGAAACACAGACAGGTAAACCTTAGCAATCGAAAGGTCGGGCGACGTGCGCACGGCGCTAACACTCACTATGATACCATGCGTTTTGGCTGTCTGCTGGCGGAAAATCTCGCTCAGCTCCTTCTGCAGAAGGCGGCTTATTTTGGCTTGACGGGTTGTTTCCATATCTTATGACGTTATGCTTATATATATCGGGCCGAAAAACGGCGTCCTCTTCTACAACGCCCGAGGCCCCATTTAAGTTAGACCGCAAAAATAAGCAAAAAACCGCAAACCCGCATAGAAAATGTAAAATTGAAAATGTAAAATGTAAAATGGGACCCCAAAGTTTCCAATAAGAAGTGCAACGGCATTCTCCTCACTCCTCCGCAGGGGAAGGCCGTGCGCCGAGGGGGCTGCG
>UQLO01000030.1 GCA_900541865.1 uncultured Porphyromonadaceae bacterium
TTGTTCAGGGCGGCATTATCTCAAGACTATCTACTGGAACTATTGCTCTCGGCTAAATTTTGATGCGGTTGCCCTGGGTCTCTCTTAGGTAAATTTGGCGGATTAAACTTTTTCATTTTTTTATTTACATTGTCATTTACATTTTCATTAGCTTAGTTGCCGGTTAGTTTCGGGTTAAGGGATGAACGAGAGGAGGTGTTTGAGGCCCTCGCCGGCACAGCGGTGGTCGAAGAGGTCGGAGACGATAAGGCGGTCGGCGGGGAGCATGGGCGACAATGTGCTGTAATGGCGGTCGCCGAGAATCTGGTCGCACGAGGAGCAGACGGCGTAGATGCGGTCGCGCTTTGCTCGGGCCGCTTCGACGGCGTCGTATTTCAGATACTTGTCGAGTACTTCCTGAGTGAGTGTGTAAGTTTGAATACCATCAATGCGTGGGCAGAAATAGCTCTGGGGCTCGTCTTTCCACCGCGCTATCTCCTCCTGAGGGCACAGGCAGGGGTTGGCTATGACCACCCGGGCGTCGCCGCTGTCGCACATCAGCGCCATGAAGGCGCCGAGCGAAGTGCCGACAATCACTTCGGGCCGGTATTGGGCAATCACCTCGTTGATTATGGCGAGCGACGCATCGGGGTCGGCTGTGAGTTCGGGTGCTATCACCTTATAGCGGCCCTTGAGTATGCGGGCAAGCTGCTGCTGCTTCGTGCCGTTCGATCCCGACATAAAGCCATGTATATACATCAAATATTTTTCTTCCATAACGATTGTAACTTACCGCAAAAATACGAAAAATCGGAGTGACGGCGGGTAGAGACTATTACATTGAGTGTGTCTTACGGCAGCGCGCGACAGTTGTCGGCCGGCTGCCATTTGTGTCGCACCCCGGTCAATGTCCTCGCTGGAGAAAACGGAGGCGAGAAGGGCCTTTCATTCTACATTTTTCATTTTCCATCTCCCCGGAGGGTATCAGCGGCGGCGCTTTTCGGGGTGGAAAAGGAAGTAGACGAACATAAAGGGTAGGGAGAGGAAGATTCCGAGCTTTTTGAAGAAGGCGATGATGTCGATGGCGAGGTAGTAGAGTTCGCGCTTGAGGTCGTCGTACATTGGTCAGTCGTTTTTGGGGTAGAAGATGAGGACGATGCAGGAGCCGGCATGCCGGATTGATCTATGCGCTCAATATTCCTCGCGCCCATATAAGATTAGGGCCGACGCGCAGCCCGGTGATTGAACTGCAAAGATAGCGGTTTTTCCCGAAACGACAAGCCCCCTCACGCCAGCCGCCCGGCAAGAAAGTCGACAGTGGCCCGCAGCTCCTCCTTCTTAAGCGGAATTCCGGCGAGGGTGACGACGGCGCGAATGTCCGAGAATGGCGAGCGAATCTGCATCTGGCGCCACACAAGCTGCGTAGCCGGGTAAACGAGCATAATGCGGCGAAAGGCACCGGGCGAAAAGGAGGAATATGCCAGGCATTGATGAAGGTCGTGGCGAAAGGCATCCTTGAGGTCGTCGGAGGCAGTGCCGAGATTGAGCATATGGCTCTTGTATTTGGCGTCGATTACTGTTTCAGTCCCATCGCGACGATAGACGATGTCGGGTTCGAGATAGGCCAAGGCCCAAGCCGGGCGCGTTCCGCGGGCTTCGATGCTATATCGTGCGTTCGAGGTAACTGAACCACCTTGTTGCGAGGCGACAGTTTTCACCAGGAATTGCACGTAGCGCTCGAAAAGCTGAGCATAGTCGAGACGCCATGCCACTTGGCGGTCGGTCTTACCGGAGAGCACATTGGCTGCGATGCGCTTCAAATCCTTTATTACTGCCGGGTCGGAGGCATGGACCGAAATCGAGGAAGAAGCAAGTTGTGGGTGGTTTTGCAGATACTGGCGGAGGACGTCGAGGCGTCTGCTATAATGGGCGCGAACCGAGCGTGGCGTGGTGTGACGTCCGATGACGGAGGCGGCATAGTCGGCCACTGCGCAGAGCATACGCCACTCACGGTGATCGGTGTTCAAGATATTATGCTTGTTGGGGAACTGCAGCGCGGAATGAGGCGACAAAGAACATCGGCGAGCATACTCAGTCCAAATGGTGGAGCTACGCGGCATGCGTTCAATTTCTTTCACGTTGTCGAACTTGTGCCACCCGGCCTTACGTGCCTCCAGAAACTTATCGACATACTTGCAGCACTCTAGAAAAAGCGGAGCCCCGAGGTCGACGGAGTCGGTGATAGTGTAGTTCGGCTCAAAGACGATGTCGACATCATCGACCACATATTGCAGAATCTCGTTATCCTCGCCATATCGCCCCTCGACGACCAAAGTTCCGCCTTTTTTGCCCGAAATAGGCGAAAAGAGAGGCACCACTCCGATGAAGTTGCTCGAAGCAAGCTTGACACCCTGCCGACCGCCCTCCTCCATCGCTTCGGCTCGAATTCCAAGAAAGGCGAAGGAGGCTCGGTTGGCCGATATGAATCGTCGCACCGGCGCATCGGGATAGCGCTTGTCGGCCCCGTACCACAACGGCTTCTTGTTGTCGAAGGGTATGAAAACGCTGTCGAGCGTTTTGAGCCTGAGCATGCAGGGCGCAATTTTCATCACTCGAACAGCGGTAAACCTGTCAAGTCATAGAAAAGTTGCGCAAACTCGTCGGCAGCTTTTGTCAGGAAGCCTTCCTGAAGATATTCGCGAATCAGAGGCATTAATTCATAGCGGATTTTGCGTTCCAATTCGGGACGAGTTTGGTAAATGAAATACGACTGGCCGGGCTGTAGGTCGAGCTCGGAACTGGGGGCGTATTTGCTGAAGATGTGGCTGAAGCGGTTGAAATTATCTTCGTCGAAGTTGAGGTCGCCGAGTTCGTCGGGCGCCGGCACTTGAGGTCGGAGTGTGTACCATGCAAAACGGCGTCGGAGGGCGAAGTCGACCACGGCCAGACTGTGGTCTGCGGTGTTCATCGTGGCCACAACATGAAGATTGCGCGGGAGGCCATCGATTTCAACCTCGCCACCGGGAGTTGAGGCATCGGGTATACGGATGGTAGCTTTGCTTCCAGCGCGTTTGGGCTCAAAGAGGAAGAAAGCGGGTCCAAGAACATTGGGCAGATTGGCTCGGTTTATCTCGTCGATTACCAGAAGTACGCGTCCTTCGGGATTCCTGCGTGCAGCTTTGATGGCTCTGACCAGAGCACCATCCTTCATTTCAAACTGAGGACCGGCGCCTGCGGTGAGTTTGGGGGAAAGACCGCTCACAAAGTCGGCGTAGGATGTTTCGGCGTGGAACTGAATAAACTCCGTAGCGTCGTAATCGTCCATCAACCGGAGAGCCATGCGTGTTTTGCCGGTGCCGGGCGCACCTTGCAGAACCACATAGCGGCGCTCATTGAGTAGAGACTTCACTTCGACAAGATCGTCGGTTGTGGAAGCCAACGACGACGGCACTTTCAGAGCAGCCTCAATGGCTTTTTTCTCCTTGGCATTGGAGTTCCAGCCTCGGAATGCAGCATAGGCCGCCAACCAGCGGATTACGGTCGACATAGCATCGGGCTTGCTGAAGTCGACTATGGTGCAAGCCATCACCTCCTTGGCATATTTCTCCTTTACATCGCTGTTGGCGAATAACTCATCTTCATCGAGAGCGCTGATGAGGCTTGTTAGCGGAGTCTCGTTGTCGGTGAAATCCGTTTTGCAGTATATGCCGGCGCCGGTTTTGGCTAAAGCCATAAACTGCCGGCGCAAGCCCGGGAGTTCGGCGTGGGGATAGTCGTTTTTAAACCCTTCGGTGCCCAACACGAGACCTACAATGGCCTTGCGGACATCGTCCTTGGTACCGGCTGGAAAAACGACATAGGAGAAATCGCCGTAGACGCCCGCCGTAGGTTCATCGGTATTGATTATGGCGATGAAAGCGCTGCCATCGGCCATCGAGGAGCCTCCGACGGCGTTGCGGGTAGTGGCATTTTTCTTCTTGCGGGGAACACCGGCGTTTTCCTGCATACCGAACGACTCGGCGGCAGATTTAATGGCATCGAACAACTCACTTGCCGTCATAGCGTCAAATCATAGAGTATTATCGGAGCCGACCCGCCCATATAGGGAAGCGCACGCTCCGTGTTGTAGCTGATAAATTCGCGGGCTTCTTCGTCGCTCATTCCATGGTGCACCATCAAGTGGAGCACCATATCTGAGAAGCGATATACAACGCGTCCGTCGGCAGTGACACCGACAACGGCGTCGGCATAATCCGGATTTTCGAACACGATGCTCTCGGAGAAGTCCATTTCGACCAGCGCCTCCTTAACCTTATCGAGGGCCGAGGGGTACGCATCAATCCTGTCGGCCGCGCAGAGCAGTTCGGCGGCAGAGAGCCCCAGTGCACCGGCTATCTTCTCGAGTATATCGAGGGAGACATTGCGCTTGCCGGTCTCGATGTCGCTCATATAGCGGCGGTCGATACCTGCCGAGAGGGCGAACTGCTCCTGCGTAAGCCCGCGCCGGCGGCGCATAGCGACCAACGCAGAGGCTAATATCTGGCGGATTGACGGTAAAGCTGACATTTGGCAAAATTATCAAATACCTCCGGGGCACACAACGGCCGATAGTGCACAACGACAGTGGGCAACAAGAAAAACGGGGATGCGCCTGCGGAAGGCGCATCCCCGTAGGGTATTTGAGGGCAGGCGGCTTAGGCGAGGAAGCCCAGCAGGACGCCGGCGGCTACTGCAGAACCGATTACGCCGGCAACGTTGGGGCCCATGGCGTGCATGAGCAGGTAGTTGGAGGGGTCGTATTCGAGTCCGAGGTTGTTGGAGATTCGGGCGCTCATCGGGACTGCGGAAACGCCGGCATTGCCGATGAGGGGGTTGATTTTCTTGTCCTTGGGGAGGATGAGGTTGAAGATTTTCACGAAGATCACACCGCTGGAGGAAGCGATGATGAAGGCCATGAAGCCAAGGAAGAAAATGAAGATGGTCTGCGGGGTGAGGAACTGCGAGGCCTGTGTGGATGCGCCTACGGTCATACCGAGCAGGATGGTGACGATGTCGGTCAGGGCGTTTGAGGCGGTCTTTGCCAGGCGGGAGGTTACGCCGCACTCACGGAGGAGGTTGCCGAAGAAGAGCATGCCGAGCAGGGGGAGGCCCGAGGGCACCACGAAGCATGTCAGAAGCATACCCACGATGGGGAAGATGATTTTCTCGTTCTGGCTGACGGCGCGGGCGGGTTTCATCTTGATGAGTCGCTCCTTCTTGGTGGTGAACAGACGCATCAGCGGGGGCTGAATCACGGGCACCAGGGCCATGTAGGAGTAGGCCGACACGGCGATAGCACCCATGAGGTTGGGGGCGAGCTTCGACGACAGGAAGATGGCGGTGGGGCCGTCGGCGCCGCCGATGATGGCGATGGCACCGGCCTGGTCAGGAGTGAAGCCCAGCAGCAGAGCCACCATATAAGCGCCGAAGATGCCGAACTGGGCGGCAGCGCCGATGAGCATCAGCTTGGGATTGGCAATCAGGGCCGAGAAGTCGGTCATTGCGCCGATTCCAAGGAAGATGAGCGGCGGGTACCAGCCGGCGCTGACACCGTTGTACAGAATATTGAGCACCGAACCCTGCTCGTAGATGCCTACTTCGAGGCCGGCGTCGGGGTTGAAGGGAATGTTGCCGATGAGCATGCCGAAGCCGATGGGCACCAGCAGCATAGGCTCGAAGTTCTTTTTGATGGCCAGCCAGATGAAGAAGAGGCCGACCAGGAGCATCACGAAGTTGCCGAACTGAGCGTTGGCAAAGCCTGTGAGCTTCCAGAACTCCTCGAGGTTAGTCAATAGAAACTCTCCGAAATCCATAATTCACAGTACTTTCGGGGGTTATTCTATAGTGAGCAGAGGAGCGCCTTCGAGCACGGAGTCGCCGGCGGCGACAGCGATGGAAGCCACGCGGCCGTCGCGACCGGCATGGATAGCATTTTCCATCTTCATGGCCTCGAGGAGAACCACGGTGTCGGAAGCCTTGACGGTGTCGCCGACCTTAACCTGGACGGAGAGAACCACACCGGGCAGCGGAGCTACCACAGCGCCGCCTTTGCCGCCGGCGGAGGGCTTGGCGATGACTTTCTCGCCGCTGGTGGTGCGGGGAGCTGCGGAGGGCTTGGGAGCGGCCACTTTGACGGGAGCGGTCTTGGTGCCTTCGAGCTCCACTTTGTAGGGCACGCCGTTGACTTCTACCTGGGCGATGTTGTTGTCGTCGACATCGCCTACGGCAACTTTGTATACGTTGCCGTTTATCTTGTATTTATATTCTTTCATGGAATTTTTAGCTGTGATGTATTAACGCTGGGAGTGATGTTCGGGAACCACACGCAGGCCGTAGATTTTCGACGACCAGGGGGAGTAGGCGCGCTTCACCTTGTTGATGGTGAGCACGGTCGACTCGGTGTCGTGTGCGTTGAAGTGTTCGTGGATAGCCATAGCGATTGCGGCAATTTCCTCACCGGAGTCGTGCATGGTGGCGCGAGCTTCCTCGGAGCCCTTCTCGATGCCCTGAGCGCGGCGCTTGTTCATGCGGCCAACTGCAGCACCGATTTTACCGATGCCGTAGAAGCACAGACAGAGCACAAGCAGAGCGGAGAAAACGATGCCCATTGCCATGATGGTCATGGCGAAGCCGTTTTCGTCGCTGGAGGCAAAGAGAGCAATCTTGGGATTGCGGTCTTTGATCACGTTGGCGCTGGAGGGGGTGATGTAGAGGGCGCCCTCGCCGTTACGGATTTCCCAGGCCTGGGGCACCTCGGCGGTCGGGCCGACGCCGTCGGCCTTGCGGGCATAGGTCTGGTCAGCGCCAAGAGCTGCGGGCACGGTAACGACGTCGATAACGTCGCCGTTGGTGTCGAGCAGGTAGATGGTGTTGTCCTGACCGGGATTGAGGGTGAAGTTGGTGTGGAAGGTGCCTTTATTGGGCTGGCCGTCGGCAAAGAACACCACATGCTGGCGTTTGGGGATGCGAGTGTTGACATCCCCCAGCGGAATGGAGTACCACAGGTTGTTTGCTCGGGCGGTGGCGCTGGTATCGGTAGCCAGATACATGGTGGAGATTTCGAGCGGGGCGAAGTTGCCGTTGAAGAGCTCGATCCAGGCATGGTGTTCGCCGTAGTCGTCGACGATGCTTGTCTGATTCTCCACCATCACCTCGTTGAGTTTCAAGGCCTGGCGCGACTGGGCGGCCAGGGAGGGCGCGCCGAGGGCTGCCAGAGCCACTAAAGCGATGGATAAGTATTTGCGCATAGCCTTACAGAGGAATGTTGCCGTGCTTCTTGGCGGGGTTGAGAACCTTCTTTGTGGCGAGCTGCTGGAGCGCGCGGATCACGCGGAAGCGGGTGTTGCGGGGTTCGATTACGTCGTCAATGTAGCCGTAGCGAGCGGCGTTGTAGGGGTTGCAGAAGAGCTTGTTGTACTCTGCTTCCTTCTCGGCGAGCACCTGAGCGGGATTTTCGGATGCCTTGGCTTCCTTGGCGTAGAGCACTTCGACAGCTCCGGCACCGCCCATAACGGCGATTTCGGCCGTGGGCCATGCGTAGTTCATGTCGCCGCGCAGCTGCTTGCAACTCATCACGATGTGGCTACCGCCGTAGCTCTTGCGGAGTGTAACGGTAACCTTGGGCACGGTAGCTTCGCCGTAGGCGTAGAGCAGTTTTGCGCCGTGGAGGATTACGCCGTTGTATTCCTGGCCGGTACCGGGGAGGAATCCGGGCACGTCGACGAGGGTAACCAGCGGAATATTGAAGGCGTCGCAGAAGCGCACGAAGCGCGCGCCCTTGCGGGAAGCGTTGCTGTCGAGCACGCCGGCGAGGTACTTGGGCTGGTTTGCCACGATGCCGACTGCCTGACCGTTGAAGCGGGCGAAGCCCACGATGAGGTTCTTGGCGTAGTCGCGCTGTATTTCGAGGAACTCACCGTTGTCGACGATGGCTCCGATGACTTCGTACATGTCGTAGGGACGGGTTGCGGAGTCGGGGATGATTTCGTTGAGGCTGTCCTCGAGGCGGTCGATGGGGTCGGTGCACTCCACCAGCGGGGGTTCCTCCAGGTTGTTCTGGGGGATGTAGCTGAAGAGTTTGCGGATAATCTTGAGGGCTTCTTCGCCGTCTTCGGCAGCGAAGTGGCAAACGCCGCTCTTTGTGCTGTGGACTTCGGCGCCACCGAGAGCGTCCTGCGTAACGTCTTCGCCGGTAACGGTCTTAACCACCTTCGGGCCGGTGAGGAACATGTAGGAGATGCCCTTGGTCATGATGGTGAAGTCGGTCAGTGCGGGCGAGTAGACGGCGCCGCCGGCGCAGGGGCCGAGGATGCCGGAAATCTGGGGAATGACGCCGGATGCCATGATGTTGCGCTGGAAGATTTCAGCGTAGCCGGCCAGGGCGTTGATGCCTTCCTGGATTCGTGCGCCGCCGGAGTCGTTGAGTCCGATGACGGGAGCACCCATCTTCATGGCCATATCCATGACCTTGCAGATTTTCAGGGCCATAGTCTCGGAGAGGGAACCGCCGAAGACAGTGAAGTCCTGAGCGAAGACGTAGACCAGACGGCCGTCGATGGTGCCGTAGCCTGTCACGACGCCATCGCCGAGGTATGATTTCTTTTCCTGCCCGAAGTTTGTGCAGCGGTGGCGCACAAACATGTCCAGTTCCTCGAAGGAACCTTCGTCGAGAAGCTGGGCGATGCGTTCGCGAGCGGTGTATTTGCCGCGCTCGTGCTGTTTGTCGATTGCCTTTTGGCCACCGCCGAGTTTGGCCTCGGTGCGGAGTTCGATGAGTTCTTTTACTTTTTCAAGCTGGCTGCTCATAGTTTGAATGATGAATGGTTTATATATGGCCAGTGATTATTTCTTGTTGGGGTCCTCGCAGAGCTCGACCAGGGTGCCGACGGTGCTCTTGGGGTGGAGGAAAGCTATGTTGAGGCCCTCGGCGCCCTTTCGGGGAGCCTTGTCGATCAGGCGGCAGCCTTTGCTCTCGGCTTCGGCCAGAGCGTTGGCCACGCCGTCTTCGATGGCGAAAGCAACGTGCTGGATGCCGCCGCGGCCACCGTTGTTGGCGATGAACTTGGAGATGGCGCTGTCGTCGGCGGTGCCTTCGAGGAGTTCGATCTTGGTCTGGCCTACCTTAAAGAAGGCGGTGCGGACTTTCTGGTCGGCAACTTCTTCGATGGCGAAGCATTTCAGACCGAGGATGTTCTCGTAGAACGGTATAGCCTCGTCGAGAGAGGGAACGGCGATGCCGATGTGTTCGATATGGGATATTTCCATAACTTATGATATATGATTGGGTTAATAATAGACTTAACGGCTGCAATAGGCCGGCTCCCTGAGGTGCGGGCACAATATGCTCTGCAAAATTAGCAATTTTTTTTCATCCACACTCTTTCGGCCGTTTTTTTTCGCGCCCGCCCATTTTTTTGTCAAAACCCTCGGGGGGACTGGTTTGTTTTAATTCTAAAATTCATCGCAATATGGCCTCATCAGGTTCTTCATCACAATCGGCCCCGACTTCCGGGGCTGCGCAGCCCAAAAAGAAAGGTCTGCGGATTCCGCATCCGCGCCGCCCGCAGTACTGGCTGATGAACTTTATGAATTTCATCGTGCTGGTTCTGTCGGTGCTGCTCATAGTCTGGATTTCGGTGGATACCTTCCGCAATATTTCCTTTCTGGACAATTCGTCGTATATGACTTTCCAGTTTTGGGTGTGCGTGGTGTTCATCATCGACTTTTTCATGCAGCTGTGGTTTGCCGACCGCAAGTGGCGGTTCTTTTTCCACCGCATTTTCTTTCTTCTTCTTTCCATTCCTTACCTCAATATAATAGGCGCTCTCGACATCCACCTCAGCCACGAGGCCATCTACTTCGTGCGCTTCATACCTCTTGCGCGGGGCGCGTTGGCCATCTCGATTGTGATGGGCTATCTGAGCACCAATGCCGTCACGAGCATGTTCATGTCCTATCTCTGCCTTATTCTGATGATTACCTACTTCTGCTCGCTGATATTCTACCAGCGGGAGTCCGGCGTCAACCCTGGCATCACGAGCTACTGGTCGGCACTGTGGTGGAGTGCGATGAACATTACCACCGTGGGTTGCGACATCACGCCGGTGACTCCGGCCGGAAAGATTGTCGGGGTCATTCTTCCGGTGTGCGGCATGACTATCTTTCCACTGTTCACTGTCTATCTCACCAACTACGTCTCCGGCATGGTGAAGGCCGCCGACAAGCGCCGTCAGGAGGAAGACGCTTGAACAGAGTAGGCGCCCGGGGCGTTACATATTAAAACATTCAGCACAAAGATGAAAAAAACAGGTATATTCTATGGTTCGTCGACGGGTATGACCGCCGACGTTGCGCGCCGGCTCGCAAAGCGTCTTGACGTTGCTCCCGAAGATGTTCACAACGTTGCCGACAGCGACCCGGCTTTGCTGGGCGACTACGAGCTGCTCGTGCTCGGCACCTCAACCCACGGTCTGGGCGAGCTTCAGCAGGACTGGTACGACTTTCTCGCCGGAGCCTCCGTGCTCGATCTCCGCGGCCACCGCATGGCCATCTTCGGTCTGGGCGACGAATCGATGGCCGACACTTTCTGCAGCGCTGTCGGCGAGCTCTATCACCGCCTTAAGGGCACCGGGGCCGTGCTGGTCGGCGAATATCCCGCCGACGTCTACGATTTCAAAACTTCGGGTGCTAAGGACGGCGACACTATGTACGGTCTGTTGCTCGATGAGGTGAATCGACCCGACATAACCGACAAACGTCTCGACCTGTGGGCCGCAATAATTAAAAAAGCTTAACCCCGCCGAGCGCTTCGACGCTGCACTACGCAGCTTAAATCGCTAATACTCCGCATCTTGCACGGCCCGCAGCTTTGGTCGGCAGGATGCGGTTGGTTTATAGAGCTCCCCCGGCGCGTTTGGTCGTTTGTGCAATTTGGTGTAACTTTGTGGTCATTCGGCAACATATGCCCCACTGAACGATGATCTCGAAGATAATCGACGAAAAACAAATCCACAAAGCCAAGACACTCATAGAGCGCGCGGAACACATTCTGGTGGTGACCCACACATCGCCCGACGGCGACGCAATCGGGTCGTCGCTGGCCACTATGCACGTTCTCAGCGCCATGGGCAAGGACGTGAAAGTCCTCGTGCCGGACGCCTTTCTTTCGCAGCTTCGCGCCCTGCCCGGCGCCAAGGAGATAGTCGACGGCACCCGCTACCCCGACTTCGCAGAGCGCCTTTTCGGCCAGGCTGACCTGGTGTTGTGTCTCGACTTCAACGAACCTTCGCGCACCGGACGCCTGGAGGCTCTTCTGCGCGCCTGCAAGGCCGACCGCATACTCATCGACCACCATCTGCACCCCGACATCGAAGCGGCCGCGACGATTTCGCACCCGGAGATGTCGTCGACGTGCTATCTGCTTTTTCGCTTCTTCTGCCGGCTGGAACTCTTCAACCTCATCGACCGCCCGGCCGCGCAATGCCTTCTGGCCGGTATGATGACCGACACCGGAAACTTCGCCTACAACTGCGACGACCCCGAACTATACACCGTTGTCGTCGAGTTGCTTCGCAAGGGCGCCGACAAGGAGCAGCTCTACTACCAGCTCTTCAACACCCAGTCCGAAAACTGCATGCGCCTCAACGCCTTCGCCCTGCTCGAGAAGATGGAAGTATTCCCGGAGATGGGAGCGGCCCTGATTACCCTGACCCGCGATGAGCTCAACCGCTTCCACTACGTCAAGGGCGACACCGAAGGCCTTGTGAACCGCCCGCTGGCCATTCCCGGCATTCGCTATAGCGCCTTCATGCGCCAGGAGAGCGACTGCATCCGGGTCAGCATGCGCAGCCTGGGCGACTTCCCGGTCAACAAAGTATGCGCCGACCACTTCGGAGGCGGCGGACACCTCAACGCGGCCGGAGGCGACTTCCACGGCTCTATGGCCGAGGCGGCCGAGTTCTTCCGCTCGCTGATGCCGGAAAACAAAAAGAAATATATCGACAAGCCCTAAACCAATCTAACGGAGTGACCCAGAACCCTCCGCAACTTGAATATGAAGACACTACTCCGCTCCGCCCTGATACTGGCCGCCGCCTCGCTCACCTTTGCGTGCAGCGACTCGGAGAGCTACGCCGACCTTCTCAACAAAGAGAACCAGAGCGTGAACAACTTTTTGGCCGACAATAAGGTAGAACTGGCCATCCCGGCCGACACCGTTTTCCAAACCGGTCCCGACGCACCGTACTACCGCCTCGACGACGACGGCCAGCTCTACATGCAGGTGCTCGACGCCGGCACCAAGGGCAATAAGGTCAAAAACGACGAACAAATCTACTTCCGCTACACCCGCTATGCCCTTGAGGGCTACACCAACGGCAAGCTCCCCGCCGGCTCGGGCAACAACCTTTCGCTGGTGCCGTGCTGGTTCCGCTACGGCAACTTCCAGATCAAAGGCTCCTACCAGTGGGGGCAGGGCATTCAGGTGCCTCTGAACTATCTGCCGGTCGACTGCCACGTCAGAATTATCATTAAGAGTCAGAAAGGCTTTGTCGACGAGCAGACCAACGTGCTCCCCTTCCTCTACGACATCACCTACGATCGCCCCGCAATCTGACACTTTTATCAATCAACTTACCATAAAAATCCCATGAGCCTTATCAAATCCATTTCCGGCATACGCGGCACCATAGGCGGCCCCGCCGGCGAAGGCCTCACTCCTCTGGACATTGTTAAATTCACGGCGGCATACGCCACCTTCATAGCACGCACCACCACCGTGGCGCACCGCTCGATTGTCGTGGGCCGCGACGCCCGTCTGAGCGGCCCGATGGTCAAGCAGTTGGTAGTGGGCACCCTGACGGGCATGGGCTTTGACGTTATCGACATCGACCTTGCCTCCACTCCGACTACCGAAATGGCCGTGGTGGCCGAAAAGGCTTGCGGAGGCCTCATCCTGACGGCTTCGCACAACCCCGTGCAGTGGAACGCCCTGAAGCTCCTCAACGAGAAAGGCGAATTCCTCAATGCCGCCGAGGGCGCCGAAGTGCTCGCCCTGGCCGACAGATGCGACTTCGACTTTGCTCCGGTCGAAGAACTGGGCACTGTCTACACCAACAACACCCACACCCTGCGCCACATCGAGAAGGTGCTCGAACTGCCCGTGGTCGACGTCGAGGCTATCCGCAAGGCAAACTTCACGGTAGCTGTCGACGCGGTGAACTCCGTGGGCGGCATAGCCATTCCCGCTCTGCTGCGCGCTCTGGGCGTCAAGGAAGTCATTGAGCTCAACTGCGAGGCCACAGGCCGCTTCGCCCACACTCCCGAGCCTATTCCCGAAAACCTCACCGGCATCGCCGAGCTCATGGCCGGAGGTCGCGCCGACGTGGGCTTCGTGGTCGACCCGGACGTCGACCGGCTTGCCATAGTGTGCGAGGACGGCCGTATGTTCGGCGAGGAATACACGCTGGTGGCAGTGGCCGACTATATTCTCGGTATCACCCCGGGCCCGACGGTGAGCAACCTGAGCTCGTCGCGGGCACTGCGCGATGTTACCGCCGCCCACGGGCAGAGCTATCAGGCTGCCGCAGTCGGCGAGGTCAACGTCACCACCAAGATGAAAGAGACCGGCGCCGTAATAGGCGGCGAGGGCAATGGCGGCGTAATCTACCCGGCCCTGCACTACGGCCGCGACGCGCTCGTGGGCGTGGCTGTCTTCCTCACGCTGCTCGCCAAGAGCGGCAAGAAAGTCAGTGAGCTCCGCCGGCAGTATCCCCCCTACGAAATCTACAAGACAAAAATTCAGCTCACGCCCGAAATCAACGTCGACGCCGTTCTCGAAGGCGTGAAGAAGAAATACGCGTCGGAGAAAATCACCGACATCGACGGTGTCAAGATCGACTTCCCCGAAAGCTGGGTTCACCTGCGCAAGAGCAACACCGAACCCATCGTGCGCATCTACGCCGAAGCTCACACTGCCGACCAAGCAAAAGCGCTGGCCGACAGCATACGCGCCGCCGTCGAAGAAATCATTCGTTAAGTCACTCTATATTAAGCCGGAAGTCTCGCAGGCTTCCGGCTTAATTCCATTTCCACTTTCTTACATATCGCTTTTATGAAAAAACTTTTACTTCTTGCTCTTGCCGCAGCAGCCGTAGCTTCTTCGCAGGCTGCTCCCGCCGCGCATTTCAGCCACAAAGTGCTTGCCGGCAAAACGACCGCCTCTCCCCGCGCAGGCCACCGCATAGCCCGCGCGCAAGCCTCCGGCGACGCAGCCGCCGTGTGGCGTCCGCAGTCCGAGCTCCTTTCGGTCTGGGAAGGTGAATGGTTCGAATACGAAAGCTACGAAACCACCTACACCGGCGGCGAAAACGCACTGGTGGCCACCGAACTCTGCACTAACATCGAAGAAGGCACACGCGTCCTGACGACCAACACCTGGAACGCCGACAACCGCCTGGCCCAAATCCTTGTCACCACTGCCGATGAAGAAGGCGACTTCGAGAACAGCGAGCGCACCGAGCGTACCTACGACGAGCGCGTGCCGTCATTCATCACCGCCAACTACCAGTGGATATGGTTCGAAGGTTGGCAGCAGTCCGGCAACAACTACACCCAGACCATTACCCGCGACGCCGCCGGCAACATCACCGCCATCGAACGCGCAGTCTTCTTTCAGGGTATCTTCGACCCCACCTACCGTCTCGCCATCGAGTACACCGACGGCAAAGCCAGCAAAATCACCCAGAGCGACCTCACCTACGACTATACTTCCGGCGAATATACCTGGGTGGAATCTGCCGTGCTCGACAACATCGTCTGGGAACGCACCGACGGCCAGATAACCGATATCGACGACCTCTACCTGGGCGAAAACCGCATACTGTCGGCTCACCGCACCGATGATGACAACGACGTCGAAATCACCGCGCAGTACCCCGCCGACGGGGTTGTCGTGGTTCGCCACGAAGGTCTCGTGCAGGGCTATGAAGACTCCTCTATGGAAATCAACTACACCACCCTTGAAAACGGAGGCTACAACCAGGTGACCACCTACACCACCACAGAGGACGGTGAGGAGTACTCCGAGAGCTACACCGACACCGAAACTTACGATGCCTACGGCCACCTCACCCTGCTGTCGAGCACTTGGTCGTCGGACGGCATGAGCGAAGTCGAGCAGTACGTAGTCGGCACCGTGGAGTACGACCAAACTTACGGCTACCCCCTGACTTACACCGTAGAATACGCTCTCTTCGACGAGGAAACCGAGGAAATGGAGCTAACGCCCGACACCCGCAGCGAATATTCGAACTACACCGACTGCGCCGGCGTTATGGAAGCAACCGTGGCCGACGACGCCGAGCCGGTCTACTACAACCTCAACGGCATGACCGTCGAACCCGGACGCCTCGCTCCCGGCATCTACATCGTGCGCCGTGGCGCCACCGCCACAAAGCAGATTGTGCGCTGATTTTTTTGGCAAAATGCCCAAAAAAAACTAACTTTGCACCGCAAAACAGACAAACTTTCAAACAACATACCGTATAACTTTCTAAAATTCAAACTAATGGCTTACGTAATCACCGACAAGTGCGTTGCTTGCGGCACTTGCCTCCCCGAATGCCCCGTCGGCGCTATCTCCGAAGGCGAAATCTACGTTATCGACCCCGATACCTGCATCGACTGCGGCACCTGCGCTTCCGTTTGCCCCTCCGAGGCTATTATCCCCGGCGAATAATCACGGAATCAATCAATACACGGACGGCTTTCCCCTTTCGGGAGAGCCGCCCGCGTTTTTTTTCCGGCAGGCCATGCGAATTAACTTTCTTTAAACGTTTTGAAAGAGATTTTACATTACCTTTGCCTAAGGAATAAGGCCGCTGCGCCGGCTTGCACCCCACTGACATCTATAATTCAATCTAATACCTTGTCAATGAACAAATTTCTACTCTTTCTGGCAGCGTTGACGTCGTTTGCGGCGGCAGCGGAAACCGTCAACCTCGGTGGTAAAGACTACGAGGTGACCACTGTGAGCGACCGCGAAATCGGACCCGGCATTCGCCATACCCGCTTCCGCATCCCCGACTACCCCCTCAATATCAACGTGGTGCGCGTCGACCTCAATAACCCCTACAACACCATTGAGACCACCGTAGCCAACGAAAGCGCAAAAGGCACCGAGTTGCTCGTCAAGGCCGCTCAGCGCCAGAGCTACGCCTCGCACCGCGCCCTCGCCGGCGCCAACGCCAACTTCTGGGTGGTAAGCAGCCAGCCCGAAAATGGTGTCTACAACGGCACCACGCGCAATGCCTCGATTCGTAACGGCGTGATTGTCACAGAGTCCAACCAGCATCGCGACCAGTGGGACGGTGGCACCATGCGCACCGGTGTGGTCAGCATGAGCGACGACAGAATACTCAACATTGACTACTGCACTTCCTACATTACAGCAACTTCCGACAAGTTCGGCACTCTCAATGTTCATCAGGCCAACAAGGGCGTCCACGACAATGAGCTGTGCATGTACAACTCTTTCTTCGGCCCGAGCCGCCAGTTCCAGCCCATCTTGATTGTCAACGGCCAGTATACCCACGCCGAAGAGGGCGATGCAACCGAGGTGATTCTCGACTTCGCCGAGGGTCAGAAATGGGAGTCGAACACGGACATCACATTCACCGTCAAAGAAGTGCGCCTCAACAAAGGCAAAGGCACTCTGGGTAACCACGACCTCGCCCTGGTGGGCCGGGGAGCCAATGCCGCTGAGTTGGCCAAGCTGGCTGAAGGCGATGCCGTCACTCTCCGCTACGGCTGGATATACAACCCCGGCGACGATAACGAGGTAAACCCGAAAGTGACGCAGGCCATCGGCGGTAACGCCCTGGTGATGCGCAACGGCGAACTCCTACCGCATAACGAGAACGAAACGTACAACAGCCAGGTCTACTCCCGCACTGGCTACGGCTGCTCCGCCGACGGCAAGATGCTCTACATCATCGTGATAGACAAGTCGACCGACAAAGTCTACGGCACCTCCGCCGGTTGCAACACCGCCAAGATGTGCGAGTTCGCCCGATGGCTGGGTTGCAGCAACATGGCTAACTTCGACGCCGGCGGCTCCGCCGAGATGTTCATCGAAGACCGCATCGAGAACACCACCACCGAGGGTACGCCCCGCGCCGTAGCAAACGGCTGGCTCGTCTACTCCATCGCTCCGGAGGATGCCGACGACTACAACACCGTGAGCCGCCTCGAATTCTACGACTACGCCCTTCAGGCACCCGTCTACGCCTCCTATACCCCGCACATGATGGCCTACAACCGCTATGGCGCCGTTATCGACCGCGACTTTAAGGACTTCACCCTCAGTTGCCCCGAAAACATGGGTAGCTGCGAGGGCAACACCTTCACGGCCGCCGGCACAGCCTGCGAAGGCCTGCTGACGGCAAGCTGCGGCGACGTCTCTGTCAGCAAGCCGATGGACATAGTCGGCGCACAGATGAGCCTTCGCATGCACAATATCCTCATCGACGGAACACGCGAATATCCCATCGAGGTAAGCAGCACAATAGGCAAGACCGTCTATCAGTACAACCCGGCCTCTTTCGAGTGGACAATCGGCGACCCCGAGGTGATCAGCATCGAGAACGGCGTTATGCGCGGCCTCAAGGAAGGCACAAGCACTTTCAGCTGCCGCGTGGGCGACTTCGAGGACAGCGGTTCGGTGACGGTTGAAATAGCCGACGCCGAGACCATTGGCGTTGAAAACTGGAGCGAATGGTCCACCAAGAGCTCTTCGGGCATCACCGATGTCAGCCTCGGCGCCGACGGGTTGATTTCGTTCAAGTACAACGCTCCCCGCGATCCCTCCTGCGGCCTGACGGGCAACTACTTCCTCTACAGTCTTCCCGAAAGCGTCACGCTTAAGTTCAACTCGTCCATTCCGGTGCGCTCCATCACCGTCGAGCTCCGCACTGGCGAGAACACCAAGTCCTCCAAACTCACCCTCAAACAGGCCGACGACGCCCTCTACGGCGCCGGCGAGTCGCACACCATAGTTCTGCCCATCGAGGAGGTTGCCGACATGGCCGACATCGCCACCTACCCCATCAACATCCGTGCCCTCAACTTCAAGGTAGAGCGCAACGATGCGAACAAGGGCAACCACACCATCCGCCTGGAGGGTCTCTATGGCACCTACGCCAACTTCTCCGGAGTCGAAGAAGCCGTGGCTGCCGAAGCCGCTGCCCTGCGCATAGCTCCCAACCCCGTGGCCGCGGGCACTACCTTCACCGTGCGCGCCCCGGGCATCAAGCGCATTGACATCTTCACCACATCCGGCATGAGCGTCGGCACCGTCCTTGCCCCCCACGGCCCGAATGCTATGACCGTCGAAGCTCCCGCTGCCGCCGGTTCGTACATAGTGCGCATCGTCGGAGAGGAAGGCACTGCAGCTGCCATACTCCTTGTTCGCTGACGCAAAAAGCTGGAATCCAGCCTACAAGGCCCTGAGGCCTACATTCGCCGCAAAAAAAGCCGCAAAAAAGTGGCTCTGAAATTTGCAGAATCAAACCATAAAGCCTAAATTTGCGTTATAAAACCAAAGGCAAGAGAGCCTTTGACACCCACGAGAGAACAAACTCACACCACATCAAAGTGGATTGGGAAACTCGTCAATTATATATGAAATACCGAGACTCAGCTTAGCCGACCGATGGCGGGCCCCGCCGGAACCCTGTTCCGGAGCTTTGATGCCGGGGGATTACAAAGGGCGGCGAGCACTCAAAACCTGTCTTTTCGGAGTTTCATCGCATCCTTTGGTGTGGTTCTCATAGCATCGGCCCGAGCTTTCGGGCCGATGTCTTTTTAGTACCGGTCGGGCAAACCTTAATTTTACTTAAAAATGGCAGAAATTCGATTTTTATGATTAACTTTGCGGCCATAGAACAGATTTCCACAAAAAACAAACCAAAATGAAACTTCATCTTGCAATTCTCGCTGTTGCTGCTCTTGCAGTAGCTTCCTGCACCAGCAAAGCTGAAACTGAGAACACCACCGACGCCACCGAGGCTACCGAAGTTGTAGAAACCACCTGCACCGAGGCTCAGACCTGCGCAAACGACTCCTGCACCAATGCCGCTTGCGTTGAAGGCACCAACTGCGCTAACCCCGAGCAGTGCGCCGCCGGCAACTGCGCCGAACAGGCTTGCCCCGCCGACTCCTGCACCAACTGCACTTCCAACTGCACCGAAGAGGCTAAATAAAAACCCTTCCACATATCAACGTCCGCCTCTTATCCCGGCGGACGTTTTTTATTTCCTGTCATGAAAAACTTACTGCGTCTTTGCTCGGCCGCAGCCTGTGCGCTGGCGGCCTGGTCGGCCCCGGCCCAGCAGGCTCTGTGGGGCATTCCTCAGATAGTATCGCCACAGGTCAACGCCGACAGCACCGTCACCTTCCGGTTGTCTGCTCCCGCCGCACGGGCAGTAGCCGTCACCGGCGACTTTCTCCCCGTACAGTCCATATCCACTCCGTTCGGCCAATTCGAAGGACCCGGCACGGCTGATCTCACACGCGACGAAAACGGCCTGTGGTCTTTCACCTCCGAAGCTCTCGCCCCGGAGCTTTATTCGTACTCTTTTATTGTCGACAGCCTGAAAATCAACGACCCGTCGAACGTCTATGCCATACGCGACGTCGGCTCGGTGACCAATATCTTCATCGTGCCGGGCGCCGAGTCCGATCTCTACGCCGTACACGATGTGCCCCACGGCACGGTAAGCCGCACCTGGTACGACTCGCCCTCGCTGGGCATGAAGCGCCGTATGAGCGTCTACACCCCGGCCGGATATGAGACCTCCGACCGCGCGTACCCCGTGCTCTACCTGCTCCACGGCATGGGCGGCGACGAAGAAGCCTGGCTCGCCCTGGGGCGCACCGCGCAGATTCTCGACAACCTAATCGCCCGCGGCCTGGCCGAGCCGATGATAGTGGTGATGACAAACGGCAACGCCTCGCAGGAGGCCGCTCCCGGCGAAACGCAATTCGGACTGTTGCCTCCCTCCACAGCTCTTCCGAAGACCATGGACGGGTCGTTCGAAGCTGCCTTCCCTGAAGTAGTGTCTTTTGTAGAGTCGCGCTACCGTACCCTCCCCGACAAGGCGCACCGCGCCATCGCCGGCCTCTCCATGGGTGGCTTTCACTCCCTGCAGATTTCGAAGGAATACCCCGAGATGTTCGACTACGTGGGCCTCTTCTCGGCGGCAATTCTGCCCCGCGAAGGAGTCGACTCGCCCGTCTACGCCGACTTCGACGCAAAGCTCGCCCGTCAGTTTGCCGACGCGCCAAAACTCTACTGGATAGCCATCGGCAACAAAGATTTCCTCTACGAGGCAAATACCGCATACCGCGCCAAACTCGATGCCGCCGGCTACCCCTACACCTACCGCGAGAGCGAGGGCGGCCACATCTGGAAAAACTGGCGAATCTACCTCGCCGAATTTGCGCCTCTCCTCTTCAAGTAATTGACAACCCGCACCGGCCGCCCCTTCAACGTCGCCCCCAAATGGAGAATTGTAGGGATGCGGCCGGTCAACGGTGATTGCAAATCCGGGCCCCATATTGGCGGGGCCTTTCTAAGATATTTTATGGGGGGAGCTAAAAAAGTTGCGCGGGTTGGGAAGTTTATGTAACTTTGTGGTAAGTTTGAAAACTACGGGGGCGCATTCCCCAAAGCGTCAAAAGATATTTTATGAAAAGCAAGCTCAGCACACGCAACTCCGGGAGCCTCATGTGGGGCCATCTGGCGGGCATTTTTGCCGTAGCCATGTGGGGTTATTCCTTTGTGTCGTCCAAGGTCCTTCTTGAGAACGGCCTGGGGCCTGTGCAGATTTATGTGCTCCGTTTTGTGCTGGCCTATGCTGTGGTTATCTGCTTCTGCCATAAGCGGCTGTGGGCCAATTCCATCACGGACGAGCTAATGCTGTGTCTGTGCGGTCTGACCAGTGGTTCTCTCTACTTCATCGCCGAAAACACTGCGTTGCAGTACACTCTGGCCACCAACGTGTCGCTACTAACGTCGATGTCGCCTCTGATTACGGCTATTCTTCTTGCCGCGCTCTATAAAAACGAAAAGCTGGGCATCGGCACGTGGATAGGGTCGCTTCTTGCGGTGCTGGGCGTGGGATGCGTTGTGTTCAACAGTTCCACCGATTTTCAGGTTCGACCGTTGGGCGACTTCCTTTCGTTGGCAGCCGCGCTTGGCTGGGCGGTCTACTCTCTGATACTCCGCCGCATAAGCGCGGGATACGACGTTTGGTTCATTACGCGCAAGACGTTTTTCTACGGTCTTCTGACCTCGTTGCCGTTTCTGTTTTTCGAGAAGTGGCCGGCGGACTTCGGCGCGGTAATGGTACGGGGAGAGGTGATTGGCAATCTGCTCTTTCTGGGTCTTGGCGCCTCGACATTCGCCTACCTTATGTGGGCTCAGAGCGTGCGGGTTCTTGGAGCGCTCAAGGCCAACAACTACATGTACTTTCAGAGCATTGTCACCCTGGTTGTGTCCTACTTCGTGCTGGGCGAATCGATTACCTTTATCGGGGTGTTGGGCATAGTGCTGATTGTAGGGGGGCTGTGGGTCGGCGACAATATCAATCACTTGCTTGCGCGGCGCCGCAGCCGGCAGGTTCGTGCCTGACGGCGTAAGAACAAAGCGCGGACAACGTTGTTAAAAAAGAACTCATTCTAAAAATATTTCATTTACTGATGCTTGACTGTCTTATTCCTCTCTCGATTACAGAATATATGAATGCGGCGACCTTCTTCCAGTGGTTCGTTGACAATGCCAGCTACCTCTTTGTGTTTGTATTCATGGTGATTGAGAGTTCCTTCATACCTTTTCCGTCGGAAGTTGTGGTTCCCCCGGCTGCCTATCTGGCGGTTCAGCGCGGCGACATGAACATCTTTCTGGTGGTACTGGTTGCCACAGCGGGCGCATTGGTGGGAGCCTTGATCAACTATGTACTGGCCATGCTCATCGGTCGCCCGATTGTCTACGCTTTCGCCAACTCGCGCTTCGGCCACGCGTGCCTGATAACACAGGAAAAGGTCGAGAAGGCCGAAAAATACTTCGACAAACACGGAGCGGTGTCGACCTTCATAGGACGCCTCATCCCGGCGGTACGCCAGCTCATCTCCATCCCCGCGGGACTTGCCAAGATGAACATCGGCGTTTTCAGCCTCTACACCTCACTTGGCGCGTTGCTCTGGAACGGCATCCTCGGCTTCTTAGGGTGGTGGCTTGCCCAGCATGTCTCCATCGACGAACTCTTCGACGCCGTCGAGAAATATAACTCTTACCTCACCTACGCCGGTTTCGGACTGCTGCTGATATGCGCCGGATACATTTTCTGGAACGCATTCCGCGGCAAGAAAGCCCCCAAGGCGGCTAACGACACAGAAAAATGATTTGCGCACCCTCCCTGCTTGCCGCAGACTTCGGACACCTTGCCTCCGAAGTCGATTTCCTGAACCGCTCCGAAGCCGACTGGATACACTGCGACGTGATGGACGGGGTCTTCGTGCCGAACATTTCGTTCGGGTGCCCGGTGCTGAAGGCCGTGAGCCGCCTTGCGGAAAAGCCTTTGGATGTGCATCTTATGATAGTAGAGCCGGAAAGGTACGTCGGTCAGGTTCGCGATGCCGGAGCAGCGATAATGAACGTACACTACGAAGCGTGCCGACACCTCAACCGCACCGTCGACGAAATACGTCGTGCGGGCATGAAGGCTGCGGTGACGCTCAACCCGTCGACGCCGGTTGAAATGCTCACCGACATACTCGGCGAGCTCGACATGGTGCTACTGATGAGCGTGAACCCCGGCTTCGGCGGCCAGAACTTCATCGGGCGCACCCTGGATAAAATCCGTCGGCTGACGGCTCTTCGGGAGCAAACGTGCTCCCGGGCTCTCATCGAAGTCGACGGTGGCATAAACCTCGAAACAGGGCGCGCCTGCGCCTCCGCCGGGGCGGATGTGCTGGTGGCGGGCAGTTATGTCTTCAAGGCGCCCGACCGCTATGAGGCCGTCAAGGCTCTTAAAACCCTCTGAAACCCTCTCCTTCATATGAACTCATTTAAGCTTATTCCCAAATGTTAAAAACTCATCTTTTTTGTAAATCATTTCGGCTTTTTTCGGTTATTATGGAACCCCATAACGCCCTCAAAAACCTTATGATTTCCTAAAAATCTTTCGTTTTTTACCTATTTGCGAAAAGTTTAAACGAGTTCTATACATTCTCTCCAACCACAACAACCAGTCATGTCACAACAGAACCGCATAGCTCCCGAAATGGAAGACTTTGGCACCGAGCCCATTGCCACGGCAGAAGTGCCACCGCAGCCCCGGCGGCCGCGCAAAGTGCGCGTGCAGCCCGACGCCGAAGGTCCCCAGCGCCCCAAGCCGCGTCCCAAGGCCAAAGAAAAACCCAAGCCGCGCTCCTTCAACCCTGTAGCATTCTTCGGCGACCAGCGTTGGCGGTGGGGTTTAGGCGTCGTTCTTGTCTTATTGGCTGTAGTGAGCGTTTGTTGCTGCATATCGTTCATGGCGTCGAACTCGGCCGACCAGAGCGTAACCCTCGGACGCTCGGCGCAGGAGATAGTTGCCGCCGGCGACACCCTGCAGAACGCGGGCAACGCCATAGGCGCCAAGCTCGCCCACCTGCTGCTTGTCGACACCCTCGGAGTTGGATCGCTTGTAGTGGCCGTCTACCTCTTTCTGCTGGGCTTGGCCTGCGTGGGGATGACCAAGATTTCGTTCTGGTCTCTGTCGTTCAGGACTTTATTTACGGCAGTGGCGCTTTCGGTCATAGTAGGCCTGATAAGCTACAACCAACCTCTGACCTTCCCACCCGGAGGCTTCCACGGACAGTACATCAACCGGCTGCTGATGGATTACTCCGGGGCTCTGGGCGCATTCGGCGTTGCGGTGGCCCTTGCTGCCCTGTTGGTGGTGGTCTACATACATCACATCAAGGCCATAGCGGCAGCGCTGCGCCGCATCATGCCCAAACGCAGTGTGGTTGAGGATCTTGCTCCTGAGGAATCCCCGGAGGAAACAGAGCAGCCGCTGGCCGTGCTCGACGGAGAAGTCACCGAGCCTCAGCCTACCGGAGAGGAACCCTCCGACGAAGACCCCGAGGCCCGTCCTGCCGCCTACACCACCCTGGCCGACCTCGACATGCTCGGCAGCGACGAAGGCTTCGACATCGACGATACCCCCAACGATATTGCCGCCGGCCCCGTACCGGCCTCGGAAGAAACACCGGCAGAAGTGGCCGAACATCCCTCGGCGGAAGTGCCGGAAGTGGCCGATGCGGCGGAAGTGACCGTTGTAAAGCCGGAGACGGCGCCCGGAGAGCCCGAAATGATCATCAAAGTGCCCTCCGAGAATACAACCTCGCAGGTCGGCGAAGCGCAGCCCATCCGCCACGGCGACCACATCGGCCTCGACAGCACATACGACCCCCGCGCGGCTCACTCCAACTATTGCTTTCCTCCCACCGACCTCCTTATGGAGCGCGACGCCGGTGTGGAAATCAACGAAGAGGAGCAGGCCGCCAACAAGCAGATGATAGTCAAGGCCTTCCGCAGTTTCGGCATAGAGATAGTGCGCATCGAGGCCACCATCGGGCCGACCGTGACGCTCTACGAGATCGTGCCCTCCGAGGGCACCCGCATAAGCAAAATAAAGTCGCTCGAAGACGACATCGCCATGACCATATCGGCCACCGGCATACGCATCATAGCGCCCATACCGGGCCGGGGCACCATAGGCATCGAAGTTCCGAACCGCAAGCGCCAGATAGTATCGATGCGCAAGGTACTGGAGTCGGCCACTTTCCGCAAGTGCTGCAAGAAGATGCATCTGCCTGTGGCACTGGGCGCAACGATATCGAACGACATATATGTGCAGGACCTCACCAAGATGCCCCACCTTCTCGTTGCGGGCGCGACGGGTCAGGGTAAGTCGGTAGGACTCAACTGTCTGATTACCTCGCTGCTGTACTCCAAGCATCCCGATGAGCTCAAGTTTGTGCTTGTGGACCCCAAGGCTGTGGAATTCACTCTCTACAATAAGATAGTTCCGCACTTCATGGCCAAGCTGCCCGAAGAAGAGCAGGCCATCATCACCGACCCACAGAAGACGCTGGCCACGCTCAACTCGCTGTGCGTCGAAATGGACCGTCGCTACGAGCTGCTCAGCAGCGCCCTTGTCCGCGACGTGGAGTCGTACAACCAGAAATTCACCTCCCGCCATCTCAATCCCGACGAAGGCCACCGCTATCTGCCATATCTGGTAGTGATAGTCGACGAGTTCGCCGACCTCATATCCACCGCCGGCAAGGAAATCTTCCTTCCCATAGCGCGTATCGCCCAGAAAGGTCGCGCCTCCGGCATACATATGGTCATCGCCACGCAGCGACCGTCGACCGACGTCATCACCGGTATGATCAAGGCCAACTTCCCGGCGCGAATAGCCTTCCGGGTGCTGTCGAGCATCGACAGCAAGACCATACTCGACCGTCCCGGTGCACATCGGCTCACGGGTATGGGCGATATGCTGACCTTCATCAACGGAGGCACCGAGCGCGTGCAGTGCGCCCTGGTCGATACCGAGGAGTGCGAGGAAATATGCAGCCACATAGCGGCGCAGCCGGGCGTCTACCTCACCTACGAGCTGCCCGAAGTGCCCACGGAGGAAGGGACGTCGACCGAGCGCGCCTCCGTCAATGTCAACAACGAAGAATTCCGCCAATGCGCCCTCTACACCTCGCTGCAGACGGCCGCCTCCATCACCATCCTCCAACGCAAGTTCGGCATCGGCTTCAACAAGGCCGGCCGATATATGGACCAGATGGAGGCCCTGGGTATAGTCGGGCCGGCCAACGGCTCCAAACCGCGCCAGGTGCTGATGACTCCCGAGTCGGTGCAGATGCTCTTCGACACGGCTTCCTCCAACTGAACCGGCAGGCCGGCCGAGGCGTTATACAGACAATTCAAGCACACGCAATGAAACACATCAGACCAGCACTTTTGCTTGCCGCCCTGCTCACAGCCGTCGCCGCCATGGCTCAGTCGGCTGCGGAGCTGATGCGCGGCGTATCCACCAAGCTCTCGCAGGCACCCAGCGTCGAAGTGCAGTTCACCATAAACGGCACCGACGGGCCCATGGAGGGGAGCGCGGTGCTTTCCGGCGCTTATTTCACGCTGACGACGCCGGTTCTGAGGGTTTGGTTCGACGGCCACACTCAATGGACCATGCTCTCCTCCACACAGGAAGTGAGCATAACCGAACCTACCGCAGATGAAGTGATGGAAAGCAATCCCTTCGCCATACTGCGCGACTACGCCTCGCGCTATAGCGTGCGCAGGCTGCCTGACGTGGCCGGACGCAAGCGAGTTGAGCTCAAACCGCTGCAGACCACCGACACCGAAATAGAGCGCGCCGTGATCATCATTGGCGCCGACGGCTGGCCGGCAGGAGCCGAAGTGCACTTCGAGGGCAACAGGATGCTGGGCGCGGCCGTAGACCACATATCGGCGGGAGCGGCTAAGCCACAGTCGGCCTTCCGCTACAACCCGGCCCTCTACCCCGCCGCGGAAATAATCGACCTAAGATAACACAGAAAAAAAACAAAACGACATATGACACAGCTGACAACAAAATGCCTCATCATCGGCGCCGGCCCTGCCGGATACACCGCCGGCATCTATACATCGCGCGCAGGCCTTGAACCTATTATGGTCGAGGGCATACAGCCGGGCGGCCAGCTCACCACCACCACCGAGGTCGAGAACTTTCCCGGCTACCCCGAGGGCGTGACGGGCCCGCGCCTTATGGAAGACATGCGCACGCAGGCACTTCGCTTCGGGCTGAAGGCTCTGGGAGGCGAGGTAACTTCGGTCGACTTCTCGCAGCGCCCCTTCCGCGTTGAGGTGAACGGCGGCACGGAGATTGTGGCTCAGACTGTAATCATCGCCACCGGGGCCACTGCCAAATACCTCGGACTACCCGACGAAGAAAAATACAAAGGCATGGGCGTGAGTGCCTGCGCAACGTGCGACGGCTTCTTCTTCCGCAACCGCACCGTAGCCGTTGTGGGGGGAGGCGACACCGCCTGCGAGGAGGCACTCTACCTTGCATCGCTGGCTTCGAAAGTTTATCTGATAGTACGCCGCGACAAGCTGCGCGCCTCGCGATATATGCAGAAGCGAGTGCTGGAGAACCCGAAGATAGCGGTGATTTTCAACGCCAACACCGTGAGCCTCTTCGGCCAGGACGTGCTTGAAGGCGCCCGCCTTGTGGAGCACAAAGGGACAGAGAACGAGAACGTTTTCGACATCGCCATCGATGGTTTCTTCCTCGCTATCGGCCACACACCCAACACAGCCCTCTTCAAGGGACAAATCGAGCTCGACGAGCAGGGATACATCAAACTGAACGGCAACAGTTCGGCCACTAACGTCGAAGGCGTCTTTGCCGCCGGCGACGTCGCCGACCCAGTCTATCAGCAGGCCGTCTCGGCAGCCGGCATGGGCTGCCGGGCAGCCCTGGATGCTGAGCATTTCCTCATGATGCAGGAATAAGAGGTATGGCCAAGGATTTAAAGACCAACGCCTTGCGCCTGCTCGACAAAGCCGGCATAGCATACGAGACGCGCACATATGCCGTGGACGAAAACGACCTTTCCGCCACCCATATAGCAGCCGAACTCGGCGAAGACATCAAGAGCGTCTACAAAACTTTGGTGCTCAGAGGCGAACGGAAGGGGCTATTCGTGTGCGTGGTGCCCGGCGACGCCGAAGTAGACCTCAAGAAGGCCGCCGCCACCGCCGGCGACAAGAAAGCCGACCTCATACCCATGAAGGAACTGCTTGGAACTGTGGGATATATCCGCGGAGCGTGCAGCCCGGTGGGTATGAAGAAGTTGCTGCCCACTTACTTCGATAGCTCGGTGCTCAACCACCCTAAGATATATCTCAGCGCCGGCATGCGGGGCATGCAGATGCACGTGGCCCCGGCCGACATCATCAAATACGTAGGAGCCGCCACGGCAGACCTCATCAAATGAACACATTCGGCCGCCACTTCCGCCTCACCACTTTCGGCGAGAGCCACGGCGCTGCCATCGGCGGTATCGTGGACGGCTTGCCTGCGGGCCTCACAGTCGATTCAGCCGCTATAGCCCTGGCCATGGAGCGTCGGCGCCCCAACCATGCGGCCGGAGGGACTACGCGCCACGAAGAAGACGCCGTCGAGCTACTCTCCGGCATCTACAACGGCCTCACCACGGGCGCGCCCATTGGGTTTATAATCCCCAATAAAGACGCGCGCAGCGCCGACTACGCCGAGCTTGCCGACAAATATCGCCCCAACCACGCCGACTACACCTGGAGTGCAAAATACGGCATCCGAGACCCTCGCGGCGGCGGCCGCGCCAGCGCCCGCGAGACGGCCTGCCGCGTTGCCGGTGGCGCTCTGGCCAATATGCTGTTGGGGTCGCACGACATTAAAGTGGTTGCGTGGACCTCGCGAATAGGCGAAATCGAATTTGAGGGCACCCCGACCGACGACAACGCGCCCTTCGACTTCGCCACCCGCTGTCCGGATGCCGCTGCCGACGCCGCTATGCGCGAGCTGACCGCCCGCACCGCCGCCGAGCACGACACTCTCGGGGGCATCGTGAGTTGCGCAATCTACAATCTTCCGGCAGGATTAGGCGAACCCCTTGCGGCAAAATTTCAGGCCGAACTTGCGGGCGCCATGATGAGTATTCCGGCGGCACGAGGCTTTGAGTACGGCGACGGCTTCGCGGCAGCGACCTCGCGGGGCAGCCTGCAGACCGACGAATATTGCATCTCGGGCGGCCGTGTGGCCACCCGCACAAACCATTCCGGCGGCATACAGGGCGGCATCACAAACGGCATGCCGGTGTTATTTCGCGTAGCCTTTAAGCCTATCGCCACCATGCCCGGCCGCACCTTGCAGACTGTAGATTCTATCGGCCGCGAATGTTCAATCACCGCAAGAGGGCGCCACGATGTTTGTGCTGTTCCTCGTGCCGTAGCAGTAGTACAAGCGATGGCACGTCTCACAGTAGCTGATGCCCTGCTCGCAAAGCGAAACTCCAAATAACGCAAGGCAAGCCCCCTCCCCCAAAAAGCATAAAAGTGCTTTAAAACACATAAATTTATTTGGCAAAAAGAAAAAACAGCAGTATTTTTGCCGTCGGCAAAGAAAGGAATGCCCTTGGCGCATACTTTGCCAAAAAGAACTCACGCCGTTGGTCGGTGCAGTCGTTCGGAGGAACGGCACACAGCAGCCGAAGGGCGGGTGGGTTTTATAATACATATAGAAAAGCGTTATTGGCGCTTGGTTTCTGACAATCTGAAACTTCGCAACTTTCAATCCGGTCAGGCGACCTTGCAACGATGATGCTCATGGGTATGATTGACGCCATAAGTGTGTGCAGCCGCGAAGGCTGTGCGCTCTTTGGTATATCATACGGCGTGAGGTCTCGTTGCTCGTTTCGACCGGAAGGGCAATGCGAAGGCCTCAGATTGTGGAGCGAGCAACAATCGGCTTCACGCTTTTTGTTTAACCCGCTAACCATCCCTGCAGAAGCCACGCGGATGAAGTTTACGCCGTAGACAACAGCACAAACCAAAAACACAGCACTCAGAAACACGCAACCAATATCCAACCAGCCTTTCGGGGAGGGATGGCTCTTCTTTGGCTAAACCTAAAGAAGACCATCCCACCGGATTGGCTACAACTCGCCTGAAAGCCGGAGCGCCGGCGAGAACCGAATCTTAAATTCTAATTACTAAGCAATGTACAACCGCCCTCTCGTTTAAGATATTTTATGGGATGGGGTCTAAAGCAGCGCGGAGGCCCCGGAAGGAGGCTCCGCGCTGAATTCGGTTTTATGGGGTGGGAGTTAACATTCGCGAATTGAGACTCCGTCGGTTTCGGCCAGGCGGGCGATGAGGGCGGGGGCGTCGTCGCGGCGTATGGCCAGCTCCATAGCGCAGGTATTGTCGAAAGTCTGGCTTTTGATGGTCGCACCGCTCGTTTTGATGAGCTTCATCACATCGTTCATAGCCAGATAGGGGAAAGTGAACGAAATGGTCTGACTGACGTGGCGCTCTTCTATAGCAGCCTCCTGAATGGCGAGGCGAGCAGCTTCGCGATATGCGGCGATGAGACCCGAGGTGCCGAGTTTGATGCCACCGAAGTAGCGCACCACGACAATAAGCGCGTCGGTAAGCTCGAAAGAGTTGATTTGGCCGAGGATGGGCTTTCCGGCCGTACCGGAAGGCTCGCCGTTGTCGGAACTCAGGAACTCCGAATGGTCCGGGCCGACCATATAAGCCCAGCAGACATGGCGCGCATCGTGATATTTCTTCTGGAAGGCGGCTATGACAGCCTTGGCCTCGGCGGCACTCTCCACGTGCTGCGCAAAAGCCAGGAATTTGCTCATTTTTTCCTTGAAAATTGCCTCGCCGGGGTTGGCGAGGGTCTTGTAGGTGTCGGCCATCTGTGCTATGCTCGTTCTGCGTAAAAGAAGCACCGGGATGAGGCCGGAGAGCCGTCATCCCGATGCATTTCGGGTTCAATAAGTATGGCTTTCGCCTTTTAGTTCTTTATCAGTCAGGGGAGTTGCGTTCATCTTGCGCCAAACGTAAGCGATATATGCCAACACGAATGGAATAAGAATCGACACGTAGCTCATGGTGCGCAGGGTGAACAAGGAAGAGGAGCTGTTTGCCAGCGTAAGCGAGGAAGCGGGGTCGGTATTCGAAGGCAGGTATGCCGTACCTCCGAGACCTGCTATGAGGAAGAGCGTCAGCACCACGGCAGCCACGCCGAAGCCGGCGGCCCAGATACCCCCACGCCAAGAGCGCGAGAAAGCCGTTCCGAAGATACCCCAAAGCACCAGAAGGACGCCGACTACGAATACAAGTCCCAGCACCCACATACCGAGGAGGTTGTGGAGGTAGAGATTGTTCTCGACAATCATCTGACCTTCGAAGAAGCGATGGCCCGGCTGAAGGAGGAGCACCACCGTGAAGGCCACGAAGAGAACAGCGAAGATGAGACCGCTGACGAGAGTGTGGCGGCGCATACGCTGTGTGAAGGCAGGGTCGCCTCCGATGTTGTTGACGAAGTACATGGCGCCGAGCGTACGGGCCAGGAAGAACACAGCGAAGCCCAAAAGAAGATTCTTCCAGCACGCTATTGCCTCCAGGCCGCGGGTAGGCGCCCACTGCGAAATGACAGGATTAGCGGGGTCGAGAAGGTTTGTGCGCGTCACGGTGAAGTCACCCCCGAAGAAGAACATCCCGACCGCCACGCCAAGGAGCACGCAGCCCACAACGCCGTTGAAGAGCAGCAGGAAGTCGTAGAAGCGGGTGCCATAGATATTGCCTTTCTTTCGGCGGAATTCATAGCTCACGGCCTGCACCACGAAGCTAAGCAGAATGAGCATCCAGAGCCAGTAGGCGCCACCGAAGCTGGTGGAATAGAACAGGGGGAAGGAAGCGAAGAAAGCGCCGCCGAACACCACCAGGGTGGTGTAGGTAAGCTCCCATTTGCGACCCAGGGAGTTCACCATTAGCTGCCGCTCGTCGGTAGTACTTTTGCAGTAAAGCAGCGTCTGCCCGCCCTGCACGAAGAGCAGAAATACCAGAGCCGCGCCCAGCACGGCAATCAGGAGCCACCAATAGGTCTGAAGATTTGCAAGGTTGTCCATAGCGGCGTCTTATTTTTCTGTGGGGTTTTCAATGTTTTTTTTCGAAGCAGCCGAGATGAAGCGCAGCATGATGCTTGCCTCGGCAATGAGAAGACCGGTGAAGACGGCGGCGAAAATCCAGAAAGTAGTCTGCACCGACGAGGAGGGCAAATCGGAGATTGCGGCGTTTGTGGGCATGAGGTTCTGTATCACCCAAGGCTGACGGCCCACTTCGGCGACCACCCACCCGGCCTGGCTGACAAGGTAGACCACCACCAGAGAGAGGATGCCGGCCCAGTGGAGCCATCCGCGCTCGAGCACGGCTGCGCGACGGTAGCTAACGAACAGCAGCACAACAAATAGAAGAACCAGCAGACCTCCTCCGACAACCATTATATGGAACGAATAGAAAGTCAGAGCGACAGGGGGCACGGCGTCCTCCGGGCTTTCGAGATAGCCGTAGCCGAAGTACTCGAAGTTGCCGGCAATGGCCTCGGAAGCGGCTGCCATTGCAGCTTCGTCGCCGGCGCCCCTTGCTTCGGAGAAGGCTGCCAAAGCTCGGCGAGCCTCAATGCCTTTGGCCATACGCTCGGCGTAGGAGGGGGTAACGACAGAGTCGCCGGCGGCATTTCGCTCGGTGCCTCGCAGAAGGTCGTTGATGCCGGGCACGTAGCCGTCGGGATTGCCGTCGATCATCATCGAGAGCATATTGGGAAGCTTGACTTCGAAGAGCATAGGATTTTCGCCGGCGGCAATTGCCTCCTTGCTGTTGAGCACGCCGATTCCGACCAAGCCAATGCCGTGGCCACCGTCGTAGAGACCTTCCATGGCTGCGAGTTTCATAGGTTGCACACGGGCGACCTCTACAGCAGAGCCATGGCCGGTGGCGCAGGTGAGCAGAATGCCGGCAAGACCTACCCAGGAGGCAACCTTGAGGGAGCTGCGGCACATCTCAACATTGCGGCGGCGCCACAGCATCCAGCAGCTCACAGCCACTACGAAGCAGGCGGCCAGCACCCAGCCGCTTGTAACAGCGTGGAAGAATTTATTGATAGCCACGGGGTTGAGGGCCACCGCCCAGAAGTCGGTCATCACATTGCGCATCTGGGCCGGGTCGAAGGTCATTCCGACCGGACATTGCATCCAGGCGTTGGCCACCAGAATCCACAGAGCGGAGATGCTCACACCGGCCGCGGTAAGCCAAGTGGAGGCCAGGTGGAAACCGCGGCTGACCTTGTTCCAGCCGAAGAACATCACCGCCACGAAAGTAGCCTCCATAAAGAAAGCCACAATACCCTCGATTGCGAGAGGAGCGCCGAAGATGTCGCCCACAAACCAGCTGTAGTTGCTCCAGTTTGTGCCGAATTCAAATTCGAGAATCAGGCCGGTGGCAACGCCGCAAGCGAAGTTGATGCCGAAGAGTGTCATCCAGAATTTGGTGATGTACTTCCAGCGGACGGCTCCGGTGCGCACGTAGATGCTTTCCATAATGGCCACTATCAGCGAAAGGCCTATGGTAAGCGGCACAAAGAGCCAATGGTACATGGCAGTCATGGCAAACTGGGCTCGCGACCAGTCGACTGCGGCAAGTAAGTCGTTCATTGTTCTTTATTTAAGGTTTTAGAAGATTTATCCTGTTGAAAACGTGCATTATATCGGACGCAAGACGCATCAGGGCAACGACAGAGATCGCCGCACGGCGTCGGCTCGTTCGCTGTCGGAGCTATATTTTGTGGCCAGCAGGTCCGGGAAGAAGCAAAGCTTCAGCACAAGGAAGAAAACAACGAGTTTAATGGCAATGATAATCCACAGCTTACGGCCCACGGTCATACTTCGAAAGCCGTCGACATACATGTCGGCGGCGCGACGCACGAAGGAGTTCAGTCGGCGGAGCATCTGTGGTTCGAAGCGTAGGCCGCCCAACCCCATAACGGGCTCGGACGGCCATCGCCTTTATTTATCTGAGAGTGCCGGCCTCCGCCTGCTGAATCATAGCTTGGTTGGCAGTGATGTAGATTTCTACTCGGCGATTCTGAGCGCGGCCTGCAGCGGTTTCGTTGCTGGCAACATAGTCAGCCATAGGAATGCCCTGGGCGGTAAGGCGCGTAGGCGAGATACCGCTATTGGCAAGATAGCTCAGCACGGCGTCGGCGCGTTCGCCCGAAAGGCGCTGGTTGACTTCGAAACTGCCCGTATTGTCGGTGAACCCGTAGATCTGCACGTTGGTGTCGGGATTCTCCCGCAGCGAAGCGGCAAACTTGGTCAGGTCGGTTTTGGCGGTCTGGTTGAGGGTATATTTACCCGTGGGGAAGAGGATGCCGCCGTTGAAGGTAACCTTGATTGCCTGCAGGCCGTTTACGTCGGTGGTCTTCTCCACTGTCGCCTGATTTCCCAGCTCCTGCTGGAGTTCGGCTTGCTGCTTGTCCATCTTGTTGCCGATCAGGGCACCTGCGCCTGCGCCTACGGCCGCGCCGATAGCGCTGCCGATGCCGGCGCCTTTACCGCCGCCGATGAGGGCGCCGAGGCCCGCGCCGAGGGCAGCACCGCCGCCGCCGCCGATGAGGGCACCTTTGCCCGTATTGGTCATAGAAGAGCACGAGGTCTGCCCTATGAAGAGACTGCCGGCCAGAAGAGCCACACATGCCAGTTTTATTACTTTCATAATCCGGTATATTTTACGTTAGTTATTACGTGGATGGAGCATCCGGACGGTTCGCGAACCGGAGCCTCATGTCTTTTGTACATTCAAAAATACAAAAGAGTTTTAGAGTGTCAAAAAATTTAACATATTTTGTATCCGCCTCCCCCCAAGATTCTCCTTTACCACAGCCCCCTCCCCTGCAACCACAACCAAACGATCATAAACATCTCAAACGGAGTTCAACTCACCCACCCGAACCCCGCTGAGCTACAAAAACACCGCGAAGATTTAACCGTCAGCCACTTAAGGACTCCAAAGGGCGAGAACATATCGCCGCACAATCATTAACAAAAGTTAAAACACCCAACAACTATTGCACAGTTCAAATAAAGGCAGTAATTTTGCAGTGTCAAAACGAAAGGCGATTTAGTGTAGTGGCCTAGCACGCCGCCCTCTCACGGCGGAAACCCGGGTTCGAGTCCCGGATTCGCTACAACCCGGATCTCATTTGAGGTCCGGTTTTTTTGTACAGCTCACTGATCGTCAGACGTTTGGCTTAGGCGCGCAAGCTTGCCATAGGGGCTCCCCGCGTGTTGGTAGGGGCAAAATGAGGGGCAGAAATGTCTTAGTGAACCCTGTTTTGGCTAATTTTTTGCCGGCATAGCCGAATTTCGCCAAAAGTAGAAAGTAAACCCGCAACCTCGTTTGTAAATTAGTGGTAGAGAACCCCGTAGGGGTTCATTATGGTAGCTTTACCTTTGCAGCGTCGGACGACAGACTATCAAAAAGTCAGAGTTCGACGCTGGAAAATTATATGGTTGTG
>UQLO01000031.1 GCA_900541865.1 uncultured Porphyromonadaceae bacterium
ACAAGAGGCGAAATGGAGGGCGCAACCCTGTTATCGGCGTGCCTCCTAATAAAGAGGTTCGATAGCTGAGTAGTTACGCGTCTTTACGGAAATGTTGTAAAATGTAAAATTTAAAATGTAGAATGTAAAATGTGGAATGGACGCTCGCCCTCCTTGGGCCTCATTCTACATTCTACATTTTACATTCTCCATTTTACATTCTCAATTTCCCCGGAGGGGGGCAAAAGAGAGCGCCGGATTTGTGCAATCCGGCGCTCTGAGAGAAAATGTGTTTATGTAAGGAGGAGGGGATTTCTTATTTTACCAGCACCTTGCTTACCTTGGAGCCCTGACGAACGATGAAGAGGCCGTTCTCGGGGTTTTCTACGCGTACGCCCTGGAGGTTGAAGTATTCGCGGGCTGCGTTGTTGTCGACGGTGATGTTGCTCACGCCGGCGTTCTCAAGGAAGATTACCAGAGCGGGACCCTGGGGTGCGTCGGGGAGGTGGAATTCGATGGTGCCGTTGAAGTCAGCTTCGAACATGGCGTTGGTCTGCGAGTTGTAGTTCCACTCGGTGCCGAATTCGTCGGGGTACTGAACGGCGTCCACGGGACCGTAGTTGTATACGCCCCAGCTGCCGTCGGCGATTTTGAAGCCCTGGCCTGCTGCGATGGTGTGGTCTGCGTCGCAGTTGAACACCAGCACGTTAGCGTCGCTGCTTTCGCTGAACTTCCATTCGTCCTCAGCGCCCCAGCCGTTCATGTCGCCGCGAAGGTAGATGCTGATGCCGGCGGGTTCAGGAGTGGTGGTTGTGGGCTTGATGGTGGTAACGTCGCTGTTTACTACGAAGGTCCAGTCGCCGGTCCAGGGGAGTACGATGTTGCCGTCGGAGGGAACCAGAGCGATCTCGGTGCCAACGGTTTCGGAGGTAATCTGGCAGGATACAGCGCCGCCGTTGAAGGTATCCCAGTCGCCGAAGGCGGTGGAGATCTTCAGAGAAGCTACGTTGGTGGCGGTGAAGGTGTAGGCTCCGTCGGTGAGTTCAACGGCCAGAGGAGCGTCGGGAGACCAACCAAGGTCGTTGCCGTCGCCGCATACGTAGATGGTTGCGTTAGCGCTCATAGCGAGTGCTGCTGCTGCGAAAAGGGTGTAAAGCTTTTTCATGCAAATAAATTTAATGTTATGTGATGTATTTGTAAGCGCGATATAATCTGTAAGCAGCTCCACTTGGGCGCCAAACGCTCCCCGGTGGCTTTCAACGCAGCAAAGTTAAGCAAAATTCGGTATTCAAAGAAAAATTTAACCAAAAAAAATGCGCCGATCGTGATTTTAACATAAATTCACGGTCGACGCTCCTTGTTTTCGTCTGCCGGAAGCCTCGGCGGTCTTTTTTTTCAGCCGAAAAGCGGGGTAGGGTACTCGCCGGCGCGGTGCAGCTCGGCAAGTTTGGCGACCACTCCGTCGCGGTCGGCGCTGTAGGTCACTCCGAACCACCGCGAGTCGGTGTCGAGCACCTTCACAGTGGCCTCCCCGGCCGTTATCATCGGCTCGATGCAAGGCGGAATGGGGAACTCGGCCTTCTCTACGTTGATATTGCGGCTGAGAAAGTCGCGGAAGCGGCGTTCGCTCATCTCGAAATAGTCCGGGGTGAAGCCCCACATGTTCATACTCACAGGGGTCTCGGGAGCAAGCACCTCGAGCTCGCCGGAGGCGTTGTTCGACACTATGCGACGGTCGGCGTCGTAGCGGATGTCGGTGCGCTCCTCGACTGCGGTGAGGCGGCCGCCGTCGGTCTTGCAGATGCCGCGGCTCACGGAGCCGTTTTCCGTCATGGTGTTGCCCACGCGGAAACCTACCATGGCGAAGTCGCCACGCCGGTTGCGAGGCTCGCTAAGGTTGCGGGCGAGCACGGCAAAGCTGTCGCGCCCGTAGAAATCGTCGGCGTTGATTACGGCGAAGGGCTCTTTTATGACCTCGGCGCCCATCAGCACGGCCTGCGTGGTTCCCCACGGCTTTGTGCGGCCTGCGGGGCACGTATAGCCCTCGGGCAGTTTGTCGGTGCTCTGAAAAACTACTTCGACGGGTATACGCTGCTCGTATTTGGAGATGACTTTTTTGCGGAAGTCCTCTTCGAAGTCCTTGCGGATCACGAAGACAATCTTGCCGAAGCCGGCGCGGATGGCGTCGAACACGGAGTAGTCCATAATGGTCTCGCCGTTGGGTCCGAGTCCGTCGAGCTGCTTGAGGCCGCCGTAGCGGCTGCCCATGCCGGCGGCCAATATAAATAAGGTGGGTTTCACGGTTCAGGGTTTGAGGTTGAAGATGATGTGGCGCTCGTAGACTTCGCCCGGGCGGAGCACGGCGTCGGGGAACTGGGGCTTGTTGGGCGCGTCGGGATAGTTCTGACACTCGATGGCGATGCCATCGTAGTCGTCGTAGCCCCGGCCGGCCTTGTTGGCAGGGCAGCCCGAGAGCCAGTTGCCGCCGTAGACCTGAGCGGCGGGCTGGTCGGTGAGCACCCTCAGCGTACGGCCGCTGGCGGGATGACGGAGCACAGCCGCCTCGCGGATGGTGCCGTCGGCACCATCGATGGGCCAGCAGTTGTCGTAGCCTTTGCCGTAGGTCAGCGCCGGAAAATCCGCTTTCATGTCGCGGCCAATGGCCTTAGCAGTGCGGAAATCCATCGGCGTGCCCTCCACCGGAGCCTTCACGCCTTCGGGAATCAGCGTGGAGTCTGTAGGCAAGTAGGTAGAGGCGTTCAGCTGCAGCTCGTGGTCGAGCATGGAGCCGGAGTTGTGGCCCCCAAGGTTCCAGTAGGTATGGTTGGTGAGGTTTACAACCGTCGGAGCGTCCGTAGTGGCACGCAAGGTCAGCTTGAGCTCGAAATCGTCGGTCCACTCATAGCTTGCCGTGGCCGTCAGTTCGCCCGGAAAGCCCGCTTCGCCGTCGGCCGAAACGTAGCGGAACACAGCCTTCGTCGCGCCGGCCTCCACCAGCGACCAGTTGCGGTTGTGGAAGCCCTCCGGACCGCCGTGGTTGCAGTTGGGACCGTTGTTGATGGGCAGATGGTACTCCTTGCCGTCCAGGCTGAAGCAGCCGCGGGCAATGCGGTTGGCGTAGCGGCCGGGAATCTTGCCGGCCGCGGGACCGTCGCCGAAATAAGCCGCCGGGTCCGCGTAGCCCAGAACCACATCGGCGAGGGCGCCGTTGCTGTCGGGCGCCTCCAGGGCGACCACGCCGGCGCCAACCGTGGTGAGCACGCACCGGGCGCCGGAGCCATTGGTGAGAGTCACCAAGGTCACCGGGCCGTGCGGGGTATCAATCTTTTCGATGTTACTTTTCATTGCGCAGGTGCTTTTCCCAAGCCCAGGCAGCCCGGAGAGTGTCGTCGAGGTCGCGCTCGGCCTTCCAGCCCAGTACCTCGTTGGCCAGTGTGGTGTCGGCCCACACGGCAGGAACATCGCCGCTGCGGCGAGGCGCCATCTTGTAGGGCAGCTCCACGCCGTTGGCCTTTTGGAAGCGGGTAACGAGCTCAAGCACGCTCACGGGGCGACCCGTGCCGACGTTGAAAATCTCGTATTTTGCCTCCATCTTGCCCGAGGTCATGCGGTCGACGGCGGCAACATGGGCGCGGGCAAGGTCGTTGATATCGATGTAGTCGCGCAGGCACGTGCCGTCCGGTGTGTTGTAGTCGTCGCCGAAGATGCTCAGACACTGGCGGATGCCGGCGGCCGTCTGCGTGATGAAGGGCACCAGATTGTTGGGCACTCCGCGCGGAAGCTCGCCAATCAGAGCCGACGGGTGAGCGCCGATGGGGTTGAAGTAGCGCAGAGCGATGCCGTACATGCCTTCGTAGGCCCGGCAGCAGTCGCTCAGAATATCTTCCGCCATCTGCTTGGTGTTGCCGTAGGGCGAAGTGGCCGGCTTGCGCGGCGTCTTCTCGGTGACGGGGAGCTCGTCGGCATCGCCGTAGACCGTTGCGCTCGACGAAAACAGTACGTTGGGCCGGTTGTATTCCTTCATCAGAGCCAGAATGTTCATATAGCTCTCAAGGTTGTTGCGGTAGTATTTCAGAGGGTCCTCGACCGACTCGCCGACGGCCTTGTAGGCTGCGAAGTGAATCACGGTGTCGAACTGATGGCGCTCGAAGACGCCGCGGAGCTGCTCAAGGTTGCAGGTGTCGATTTCCTCGAAGGTTACCTTGCGGCCAAGTATTTTCTCCACGCCCTCTATGGCCGAGGGTTCGGAGTTGGAGAAGTTGTCGATTACCACCACGTCGTAGCCGGCCTCGGTGAGGGCTACAGTAGTGTGGGTTCCGATATATCCGGCACCGCCGGAAACGAGTACTGTTTTTTTTCCGTTCATCTGTCTGGAAAGGGGGATTGGAAATGCGGAAGCGGGCCTTCGCCGAGGAAGTCCCGCCCCCGGGTGGGTTATTCAACGCGGCGGGCGCCGTCGCTGATTATTACGTCGTATACTTTGGGTTCATGGCCATAGCGGGCCTTGAATTCTTTGGTTGCTGTGGCGACAAACTTGTCGCGAAGGTCGTCGCGGACAAGGTTGATGGTGCAGCCGCCGAAGCCGCCGCCCATTATGCGGCTGCCGGTGACGCCACATTGGCGGGCTACATCGTTGAGGAAGTCGAGTTCCTCGCAGCTCACCTCGTAGTCCTTGCTCAGTCCGCGGTGCGTTTCGTACATGCAGCGGCCCACGGTAGCGTAGTCGCCGGCGTTAAGAGCGTCGCAGACGGCAAGCACGCGCTCCTTTTCTTCGATCACGAACTTGGCTCGGAAGTAGTCCTCGGCAGTGATGTCGCTCTTGACTGCTTCGAGAGCTTCCATAGTAGCGTCGCGCAGTGTCTCCAGCCCAAGGCGCTTGGCAACGCGCTCGCACGAGGCGCGACGCTTGTTGTACGGCGAGTCCGCAAGCTCGTGCTTGACGCGGCTGTCGACCAGCACAAGGCTGTAGCCTTCGGGATGGAAGGGGAAATATTCGAACTCCATCGAGCGGCAGTCCAGGCGCATCAGGTGGTCCTTCTTGCCGAACACGCTGGCAAACTGGTCCATTATGCCGCAGTTGACGCCGCAGTAGTTGTGCTCGGTGCTCTGGCCGATGCGGGCCAGCTCGAATTTGTCGATGGCGTTGTTGTTGAACATATCGTTGAGAGCATAAGCGAAGCAGCTCTCAAGGGCCGCCGACGAGCTCAGACCGGCGCCCAGAGGCACGTTGCCGGCGAAGACGGCGTCGAAGCCCTCGACCTTGCCGCCGCGCTTGATTATTTCGCGGCATACGCCGAAGATATACCGTGCCCAGCTCTGCTCGGGGGCGTCGCCCTCGTTGAGGCCGAACTCGGCGCTGTCGTCGATATCGATTGAGAAAACGCGCACACGGTCGGTGCCGTTGGGGCGGATGGCTGCCATGATGACCTTGTCGATGGCGCCGGGAAACACGAATCCTCCGTTGTAGTCGGTGTGTTCGCCGATGAGGTTGATGCGGCCTGCGGAGGCATAGAGGGTGCAGTCGGCGCCGAAACGTTCTTTGAAAACGTCTGTGATTTTTTTCTTGAGTTCCATGTTTTGGGATATATGGAATTTTTTGAATTTTGTCAGGTCGCCTGCAAAGGTAGTCATTATTTGCCAAACACGAAAAAATAATGCGTTCTGCAGGCCGATTTAAGGGTTATCGTACTGTTATTTCGGCAGTGGCCGGACGAAGGCCGCGGGCCTTGGCGCGAAGGCGGAGGGTACCCGGCTCTGTCCCGGCTCGCACTATCGCCGTGGCGGCTCCGCTGAAGAGCTTCATGCGCGGCTCCTGGAAAGGCAGCAGGCACGTGGGGTCGCCGTTGGCGGTGGCCTCGAAGGTGCCGGCCCCGCTGACTTCGAATTCAACCATGCGCTCGTCGACGGGGACGAAGTTGCCGTCGGCATCGACAGCGCTGACGGTGAAGTAGATAAGCTCATCGCCCGTGGCGGCGGCCTCGCTGCGGTTGGCAGTCAGGCGAAGCGCTTTTGCCTTGCCTGCCGTGCGGACTGTTTTCTCCATCGCCGGCCGGCCGTTCTCGTCGTAGGCCACCACGCGGATTTCGCCCGGCTGGTAGATGGCGTCCGGCCAAAGAAGGCGGTAGCGGGTGTAGACGTTCGACGCATCCTTGGCTTTGCGGCCCTGGCTGACGCCGTTGACGAAGAGCTCGGCCTCGGGATAGCTTGTGTAGACCTGCACCGGCACGGGCTGACCTTCGTGGCCGGGCCAGTTCCAGTGGGGCATGATGTGGAGGGTGGCTTCCTTGTCGTTCCACTTGGAGCGGTAGAGGTAGACGCGGTCCTTGGGCAACCACGCAAGGTCGTAGATGCCGAACACTGAGCTGTGGCTGGGCCAGGCGTCGGTGTCGTAGGGCGACGGTTCGCCGAGATAGTCGAAGCCCGTCCATACGAACTGGCCGAGCATCCACGGGTGGTCGTCGTCGCGCGCAAAGTCAAGGTCCGGTGTGTTGCTCCACGAGCAGGCCTCGTTGTCGTAGCCGTTGCTGAAGTTGCCCGGATGGAGAACCACGTTGTGGTCCTTGAACTCGAAGGGGAAGAAGTACTTGCCGCGGGTCGACACGGTCGAGGCGGTCTCGCTGCCCAAAATGAGGTGCTGGGGCAGCTTGGCGTAGAATTCGTCGTAGAACTGCGGCTTGTAGTTGAACCCGGGTATGTCGGTGGCGGCTGCGAAGCCGTTGTCGATCACTGCTCCCACCTGGTCCATGCCGTTGGTGACGGGGCGCGTGGAGTCCAGGCTGTGGATAAGGTCTTGGATCAGCAGAAGCTCGTCGATGCCGTCGGGTCCCCACTGCGAGGGCACTTCGTTGCCGCTCGACCACATCACTACGGCAGGGCTGTTGCGGTAGTGCTTCACCATGTTGGTGATGTCGCGCTCTACCCATTCGTTGAAGTACGAACCATAGCCGTTGGGGCTCTTGGGGCGGAAGCCCCAGTCGTCGAAGGGCTCGACCATGAGCATCATGCCCATCTCGTCGCAGAGCTCGACCAGCTCGGGTGCCGGCATGTTGTGCGAGGTGCGGATGGCGTTGGCGCCCATGTCCTTGAGAAGCTCAATCTGGTAGCGGAGGGCGCTGCGGTTGACGGCCGCGCCCAGTGCGCCCAGATCGTGGTGGTTGCACACGCCCTTGAACTGCACGCGACGCCCGTTGAGGAAGAATCCACGCTCGGGAATATACTCTATTGTGCGGATGCCGAAGCGTGTGGTGTAGGTGTCGACGAGTCGGCCGTCCGAGTAGAGACGCGTCTGCGCCGTGTAGAGGTTCGGGGTGTCGAGATCCCAACGCTGAGGGTTCTCGACAAGGAAATTCTGGCTGAACTCCTGACCGCGGGACACATATTCCGAGCTGTCGCGGGCAACTACGCTGCCGGAGGGGTCGACAATGTCGGTGGCAACCTGCAGACGCGAGCCACGCGGCGCCCCCGCAAGCTCAAGCTTGAGGTTGACGGTGGCGTAGTCGTCGCCAACGCGGGGGGTAGTGGCGTGTGTGCCCCAAACGGGAATATGGGCCCGGTCGGTGTTGATCACGTGCACATTGCGGTAGAGACCTGCCCCGGGATACCAGCGGCTGGCTTGCTCCTTGTTCTCCAGGCTGACCTCGAGGGTGTTGGTGCCGGGACGCACCGCCGGTGTGGCGTCGACGTAGAAGCTGTTGTAGCCGTAGGGCCAGTAACCGCTCTCTATGCCGTTGACCTTGACGCGGGCATGGCTCATAGCGCCGTCGAAAAGCAGAGTGACGGTGCGTCCGGCCGTGTCGGGCACCTCGAAAGTGGTGCGATATGTCCCTTTGCCCATGAAGGGCAGTCCGCCGGTGCGGCCCGTTTTGGCTGTCGGTGTCGTTTCGCCGTTTTGCTCCACGGCCACTATCTGAAGGTCGTTGGCCCGGTCGAAGGGGCCGTAGATGGCCCAGTCGTGAGGCACGCGAACATTTTTCCACGAAGCGTCGGCAATACCGTCGCCATGGGTGAATTCCCACTGCGTGAGGGTCTGTTCGGAGCGCTGTGCGCCGGCGCAGAGCGCCAGGCCGCACATTGCTCCTATTGTAATGAGAGTCTTCTTCATCAATTAAGGTGTGTTAAAAGTTGCGGAAGGCGTCGAGGGCCGATGTCGGGGCGCCGTTGGCGAAGCAACCCTTCTTGTAGCCCTCTTCCTGGGGTGCCTCCGGCTCCCACCAGAAGATGCCCTTCACGTCAAGGGCAACGCTTTGGGACGTGATATAGTTCATCATCGCGGCCGACTGCTCCTCTTCGTTGTAGTCCATACCGATTTCGCATATCATCACGGGCTTGCCGTACTCGCTCTGGCAGTGGCGGATGTTGTCGAGGCAGGCGTCGACTGTTGTGCGCCAGTTGGAGGCGTCCGGGTAGAGGCTCATCCCAATCATGTCGTAGCGGCCGCCCTCGTTTTTGAGCTTGCCGAAGATGCGGTCGAAGCGATACTGATTGTCGCCGCTGTCGACATGGACAATCACGAGCGTTTCGGGGAAGATAGCCTTTGCGGCGTCATAGCCGGCGTTGACAAGCTCGGTGAAGTTGCTGCCGGTGTCGATGTGGCCAAGCGGCCAAAGCATGCCTGTGGTGGTTTCGTTGCCGATTTGCACCCATTCGGGCATTATGCCGGCGCGCTCAAGGGCGCTCAGGGCTTCGGTGACGTGGTCGGCAACGGCCTGCTTCATCTGAGGCAGCTCGTAGTCCGCCCAGGCTTCCGGAATGGACTGCGCACCCGGATCGGCCCACGTGTCGGAGAAGTGGAAGTCGACCATAAGACGCAGACCCAGAGCCTGCGCGCGGCGTGCCTTGACTACCATGTCGTGGATGTCGCACCAGCCTTCGGTCGGGTTGACCCACACACGAAGTCGGATGGCGTTGACGCCGCAGTCGTCGCGAAGCAGCGTCATCAGCTCCTTCTGCTCGGCCGACTCGCCGCCGGTTTTGAAGGTATAGCCTTTGGATTCAAGCTCGGTGAGCCAGCTCACGTCTGCGCCACGGGCAAAAGTGCCGCGCTCGATTTCAACGGGGGTATTGTCGACCGGAGGGTAGGTTTTGGGGCTGTCCTCGGTGCAGGCTCCCATGAGGAGGCCTGCACAGAGTGCGCCCAGAGTATATCTGAGGTTTTTCATTGTCGTTTTTTACTTTGCAGTGTAGGTGTATGTGCCCTTGGAGAGGTCCACGGTGAGGATATATGTGCCGTTGGCAAGTTCGTTGTCGCCTTCGAAACCATCGCGGTAGAGGAAGAGCTCGCCGGGTGTGCCGCGGCCGCCGAAGAAGAGGTCCCAGTTGTCGTTGATGACAATCTTGACGCCCCAGGGCGTGTTGGCGCTTTTGACAACCTCTGCGGTGTAGACGCCGGGCTGCTCGGTGGCGCTCATCGGGCTCAGGCTCCAGTCGTCGTTGAGGCCGGTGTAGCTCACGCTGTTGACCGGGTAGAGCTTATAGCGAAGGTCGCCGATGTTGACGTCGAAGAGGTAGATGCCCGGCTCCGGAGCGGCGATGTTGCCGCTGCCCTCGGTGGCGAGATTGCCTTCAAAGGCTGCGCCGCCATCGACCATGGTGTAGAACCGGTCCCAGTTGTCGGCTTCAGGGTATATTTTGTAGCCCCATTCGCTGTCGACGGGCAGCACGCCGCCGTAAGTGCGGTTGTCCTCGTTGTAGAGGCGAAGATACCAGTCGAAGGTCCAGTCGCCGTAGACGCCCGAAAGATAGAGACGCTCCGGAACGACCTCGGCGGGCTCTTCGGTGCCTTCGCCGGCGGTCAGGGTCCACTTGCGCGGGTCGGAGAGGTCGAGCGTAAGGGTCGTTTCGCCGGATTGAGCCACGGCCACTGCCACGGAAGCAGCCTGACCGAAGGTGAGATTGTCGGCGCTGCCGCCGAAGCCTACCGCGGTGTCGATTGCGGCATCGTCGTCGGTGCTCGTGGAGGCGTTGTAGAGCTTGCCGGTGCCGGCTATGGTTACGTTGTAGGTGCCGGCGGTGGCCGTGAAGGTGTAGGTCCAGCGGTTGCTCTTGCGGTCGTAGGACATGTCGCCCTGCAGGTCACCGCTGAGGCTCAGCGAAGGGATGTAGAGCGAGGACCACTCGCGGGCCGGGGTGTCGACCGTCACGAAGTAGCAGCCGGGCTGTCCGGGGAACCAGAAGTTCCAGGCCTCGATGTCGGAGTCGGTGTTGTCGACAAAGAAGGCCTTGCCGTCCTCGCCGAGGTTGCCCCAGGTGACGCCGTTGCCTTCGCGCAGCCACCAGTTGTACCAGCCCGAAACGCCCATAAAGCCGGTGTATATGCCGTTTGCCTCGGGCGAGGTCAGAGTGAGGCCGGTGTCGGTCTGAGAGGCGTCCAGAATGAAACCTACGGTCATATCGATGAAGTAGGTGGTGACCTTGACGGTCAGCACATTGCTCAGCTTGGCCTCCAAATTGTCGGCAAGCTTGGTTTTGATGCGGATGTGGAGGTCGGAGGTCCGGCCGCCTTCGACGCCGAGGCGGTTGAGGATGGCGTTGAGCTCCTCGCAGGTGAACTGCCGTGAATAGACTCCGGCGCCCAGGGTCTCCTCATAGGTAGCGGCGAAGGTGGGCTCGGTGGCCATCTGGATGATGTTTGTGGCGGCGTTGGAGGGAGCGGCCACTTCGGGGTCGCTCAGGGTGATGTCGCCGTTGTCGTTCCAGTACACCGTCAGAGCGAGCGCGCTAAGGTGGTCTTTGTCGAGCACGATGTCGTGCGAAGTGCCTTCCAGGGTGGCGTTGTCGACCCCGGTGGTGTATATGGTGTCGCCGTCTTTGCTGCAGGAGGCCAAGGCGAGGACTCCCGAGAGTGCTGCTGCGGCAAGTATTCTGATATTCATTGCTTTATGTTTGTTTTAGCGGCTCAATATTCCGGGTTGCTCAGATTGGGGTTTGCCGAGATTTCTGTTGCCGGCACGGGATAGATGTTGTAGCGCGAGGCTGTGCCGCGGCCGTCGAGGACGCCGCCTTTCCACTGCCATACATATCGGTCGCCGGTGAAGCGGCCGTAGCGTACAAGGTCGGTGCGGCGATGCAGCTCGTGGTAGAGTTCGCGACCGCGCTCGTCGAGCAGGAAGGCCAGGTCGAGCTGTGTGTCGGTGATTTTGCCGCTGTCGTCGCCGTAGGCGCGGCGCCGTATTTCGTTGACCAGGCTCAAGGCGTCGCTGCGGCTCATGCCCGTGCCGCCGCGGAGCACCGCTTCGGCTGCCGTCAGGTAGATTTCGCCAAGGCGGAAAATGGGATGGTCGGTGTTGCAGCCGTCGGCGGCGGTGTTCTCGTTGGCGGGCAGTCCGGCGTCGGTGAGGTTGGTCCACTTCATGCTGTAGTAGCCCTGGGAGCGCTCTGCGATGCCGTCGGGGATGAACTGGGTCTGTCCTTCTGTCCAGAAGGTGCAGCGGCTGTCGGTCGAATTGGCGTCGAAGAGATTGTAGAACTCGCCGCGCACACGCCACGAGCCCCAGCCGTTGGCGATGCCGTAGGCTGCCGGAGCGGCCGCATTGTCGTTTGTGCAGCTGCCGCAGACGATGTGGGTGGCCGAGCCCCAGGTGAGGGCATTGTCGCCGTCGTTGACGAAGGCGAACATTATTTCATTGGTGCGCTTGTCGTTGTCGGCGTTGAAGAGCTTGTGGTAGTCCTGTTCGAGGGTGTAGTTGCCGGTGGCGATAATCTTGTTGCAGAAGGCAATGGCCTCGGTGTACATAGGTTCGCCGCCGTAGGTTTCGGCATTGAGGGCCAGGCGGGCACCCAGAGCCCACAGGGCGGCTTTGCCGGCGCGGCCGTAGGGAGCCGGTTCGAGCATCAGAGGCTCTATTTCCTCGATTTCCTTGGTCAGGAAGGCGATGAGGCCCTTGGCGTCGTAGGCTTCGGGAATGAATGAGGCCGTCGGGGTGTTTTCATCCACGATGGGAGCCTGGCGGAAGAGGTCCAGAGCCAGCCAGTAGCCCAGGGCGCGGACGAAGCGGGCTTCGGCGGCGTAGGTACGCAGGGTGGCCTGCTCCTGCTCGCTGAAGCCGCCGATGGCGCCTTCGGTGCAGTTGCGCAGAAACTCGTTGCACAGAGCCACGGAGTAGAATATGCGGTAGTAGACGTTCGAGATGTACGGGTTTGTGGCATCCCAGGTGTGGTAGGTGAGCTGGGTGAGGTCGGAGTGTGCCCAGCTGATGGTGACTTCGTCGGTGCCGGCTTCCTGAAGGTAGAAGAGGTTGCGAAGAAGGTCGTGCTCCACGCTGATGTCGTTGTTGCCGCCCTTGTCCTGGCCCACAAGGCTGTAGGAGCCGTAGATTTTGGCCAGCACGGACTTGTAGCCGTCGATGGTGGAGTATACCGTGCCGGAGTTTTCGCCGATCACGGGCTGCTGGTCCAGGTCGTTGGTGCAGGACGACACCACCAGGGCGAGGAGGGCCAGAAGGCTGTATATTGTCTTTTTCATTGTTTGCGGTGGGTTAGAAGTTGAGTCCTACGGACAGGGAGTAGGTGCGGGGGCGCGGATAGGCCGAATTCTGGATGCCGTAGGCCGTTTCGGGGTCGATGCCTTTGAATTTGGTCACGGTGAACACATTCTGCACCATAGCCGACAGGTGCAGGTCCAGAGTCTTGTAGATGCGGCCGAAGTTATAGGTGAGCTGGATGTTGTCCATCTTCAGGAAGGAGCCGTTCTCGACGTAGTAGTCCGACTCGTAGCGGCGCTGCTGGAAGTTGGTGTCCAGGAAGCTCGACGACAGGTTGTTGATCTGCAGCTGGCTCCATGTGGTGCACTCCCAGGCGCCGAGGTCGGCGGCGGCGCCGTTGTAGACGTAGTTGCCTAGCTGGGCGCGCAGAGCTGTGCTCAAAGTCCACTTTTTCCAACGCAGCGAGGTGCTGAAGCCGAATATCCAGTCGGGAGAGGCGTTGTGGTAGTAGTACTTGTCGTCGTCGTTGATGATGCCGTCGCCGTTGAGGTCGGCGTAGAGTCCTTCGACGGGTCGCCCGGTCTCTTCATCGTAGATTTGCTTGTAGACCTTGAAGGTGTAGGGCGCATAGCCGGTCTTGAAGACCTGCACCGGGGTGCTCTCCATGTAGCCCACGAAGCTGTCGGCCACGTCGGTGCCGGGCACGAGGCTCAGGTTGGTGATTTTGTTGCGCTGCCAGGTGGCGTTGAAGGTGAGGTCCCACTGCCAGTCGCGGCTCTCGATGGCGTGCACGTTGAGGGCGATTTCTACGCCCTTGCTGCTTACGTTGCCGACGTTGGTGAGCATTGTCTTGTCGAAGTTGGTGCCGGCGGGAATGGGCACGGTAGCAAGCAGGTCCTCGGTGCGGCGGGTGTAGAAGTCGACGTTGCCGGCGATGCGGTTGTTGAGGAATCCGAAGTCGAGGCCGAAGTTCCAGCTCTTGGTGGTTTCCCACTTCAGGTTGCTGTTGTAGGCCTGCGGGCGGTAGGTGGGTATCCACTGGCCGTCGAACCAGTAGTATGCGCCCGGGTTGGAGATGGTGTAGTTGGGGATGTAGCCGTAGTTGGCGATGCCGTCCTGCTGGCCGGTGACACCGTAGGTCACGCGCACCTTAAGGTCGTTCATCACCGGCCGGATGCTCTCGAAGAAGTCCTCCGAGCCCACGCGCCATGCCAGCGCCACCGACGGGAAGGTGCCCCAGCGGTGTTCTTTGGCGAAGCGGCTGGAGCCGTCGCGGCGGAAGGTTGCCGTCAGCAGGTAGCGCTCCATAAAGGTGTAGTTGAGGCGGCCGTAGTACGACAGCAGGGTGTGGCGCTCGTCGTAGGGCGAGGTGAGGTTGGTCTGCACGCCGTTGTCGTTGTAGGTGGCGTAGGCGGGATAGTCGTTGCGCCAGTACTGGTAGTCGTAGCCTATGGTGGCGTCGACGCTTGAGCGGATGGCTTCGAAGTCCTTGTTGTAGTTGGCGTAGGCGGTCAGAAGGCGGTTGGTGTTCTTCTGCGGGCCCTGGGTGTAGTGGTAGCCATCGGAGTTGTAGCCGATGAAGGTGTTTTTGAACACGTCGACGGTGCGTTTGCCGTGGCTGTAGTCATAGCCGCCGGTGAGGTGCAGTCGCAGCTCGGGCAGCGGGTGGAGGCGGTAGTCGATGTCGATGTTGCCAACGAAGCGCCATACTTTGGCGCGGTTGTAGTCGGCCTCCACCATGCCTACGGGGTTGCCGTTGGCGCCCTGAGCGGGATGTCCGGAAGCATCGACCACTTCGTGGAAGCCGCCGAAGATGGGAGAGCCGTCGGGTGCCATAATCTGGTTGCCGGCGGCGTCGAGGGTGCCGTAGACGGGCAGCGTGGGGTTGTAGGCTCCGGCGTTCCAGATGGCGCCGGTGTTGCCGAAGCGGCTGTGGGAGTATGTGCCTTTGCCGCTGAGGTTGACGCGAAGATGGTCGTCGAAGAACGACGGCGTAAGGTTGACGTTGGCAGTGTAGCGGTTGCTCCAGTCGTTGCGGAGTATACCTTCCTGGTACATGGCGCCCATGGCGACGCGGAAGGGCAGCCAGCTGGCGGCGCGGCCGCTCACGCTGAGGCTGTTGTCGGTGCCGAAGGCGGTCCGGAAGGTTTCGTCGTTCCAGTTGGTGTCGTAGTTGCCCAAAAGTGCCTTCTGTGCTTCGGTGCCGTAGCGGTTGTATACGTCGCGGAACTGCGCTGTGGTCAGCATGGGGGCGAACTTGGCGCCGTGCGATACGGAGTTGGTGGTCGAGAAGGACACCTTGACGCCCTCGCCGCTGCCTTTCTTGGTGGTGATGATAATCACACCGTTGGAGGCGCGCGAGCCGTAGATGGCCGTCGACGACGCATCCTTGAGGATGGTCATGCTCTCGATGTCGTTGGGGTTGATGAGGCTCAGGAAGTTGCCCGCGCCCTCAACGCCGCCGCCCACTTCCATGGGCACACCGTCGAGCACTATAAGAGGGTCGTTGGAGGCGTTCAGCGAAGCGCCGCCGCGCACGCGGATGGTGGAGCCGGTGTTGGGCGAGCCGCCGCCGTTGGTAATCTGGACGCCGGCCACTCGGCCGTTGATGAGTTCTTCGGGCGATGATATCACGCCTTTGTTGAAGTCTTTCTCTGTGATGGCTGTCACGGAGCCGGTGAGGTCGGTTTTCTTGGCGGTACCGTAGCCGATGACCACCATTTCCTGTAGGGACTCCGAGGCAGGCTCCAGAGCAACATCAAGTCGGTTGGCGCCGCCGACGGCGACTTCCTTGGTGAGATAGCCCACGTAGCTGAAACTCAGCGTGGTGGCATTGGCCGGCATACTGATGGTGTAGTTGCCGTCGATGTCGGTCGTTACGCCGACATTCATTCCCGGGATGGTGACCGACACGCCGATCAGAGGCTCGCCGAGCTCGTCGGACACGGTTCCGGTCACGGTGCGGCCGCTCTGCGCATAGCCCGCGATGGGCACCAGCAGCAAGGTCAGCAGCAGGGCTGTTAGGATTTTTTTCATGGTTATGAATTATGTATGATAATGATTTTTTAGAGATGTCTGCCGGGGGTGCTCACTCCAGCCATATGCCTTCCAGTTCGATTGCCGAGTGCGCGGGCTGTGCCGGGCCCCACAGTATGGTTTCGGCGTCGGCCAGCTCGAGAGCGGGCCACTGCTGCGGGGTGTGCCAGCGGCTCAGGAAGGAAGGGTAGGGCGCGGGGTTGAGCATGGTGGGTGCGCCGCGGAAGTCGTCGGCGGTGAGGGTGTGCGTGGTATGCGGGGTGGCGGGGATGGTGGCCGTATAGCTGAAGCCGCCGCGGGTGCGAACAGTCACTGCTATGCTGTCGGTGCCCTCGATGGCGCCGGTGCGCACCCGCAGCGTGTTGCCGCTTGCTACGATGTCGCCGACGTATTTTGTGGCAACTACCTTCTCGAAACTGGGAGCGTCGGCCCCTATTTCAAGCCGCAGGGCGTCGGCCGCCAGCGGAGTGCGCTGAACATGGCGCAGGCTCAGACCGTTCCACGCTTCGGGAATCATGGCAAGCTCGGCGCCGTCCAGTCCCTTGGTGGCGTTGACCAGCACGGCCGGTCCGGAAACTGACGTGGCACCGGGGTAGTGTTCAGCATGGTCGGGGAAATCCCAGCTTAGGGGAGTGCCCGCTATGGCGCCCGGAAAAGTGGTTGCGCGGCCGCCCTGCCAGGCGGTGATGTAGTAGCCGTTGCCGCGCAGTGCCTCGGCGCCCGCGCTGTAGGTGTTTTTGCCGGTGCGGACTCCGGCAAGTATGTTGTTGTCGTCGCGCCAAAAGTCGACGTCGGCGCCGTAGAAGCTCACCGAGTCGATGGGTTCGGAGGAAATTATGGTGGCGCGGGCCGAGCCGCCCTCGAAAGCCGTGGAAACCACGCGGGTGGCGACGGGTTCAACCGGAGGCATGGCGTATTGGTCGAGGCGTGCGGCGGCAATGGCTTCGGCAGAGGGCTCGGAGGCGCTCAGCAGATAGACGCCGGGAAGGAAGGTTGCTGAGGAACCCTCGGAGCGGCCTTCGCAACGCCCGCGGAATCGGAAGCCGCCTTCGAGTCCGGGCAGATGCAGTGTCATGGTCACCGGGTCGTCGACGATATCGGCCACGCTGCGGCTCAAGCTCGTCTTTGCGAAGGGGTCGCGGCTGAGGTATACGTCGGGCATAAGTTCCAGGCGCCATGCGTCGTGGCCGATGCGGTCCAGGAGGTATGCGCCGGTACCGTCGGTGGTTACCAGGGGCGAGTTGCCCACGCCCTTGACGGTGCGGAGGTCGGCGAAGCTGCGGGGAGCCTCGCCGCCGGAGTTGGTATTATAATAATGAGTGCCGTCGTTGAGCAGCGCCAGATTGCGCGAGGCGCTCACCAGAAATTCGCCCTGCTCGCCGAAGACGGTGTCGGCGGGGAAGGTGCCGTAGTAGCGGCCGAGCGGAATACGTCGGAAGGCTTCGGCGGCAATGGCCATACCGATGGCTTTTCCGGGCGTGTAGGCCAGATTGAGGAAGTGGGTCTGGTACTCGGTGTTGAAGCGGGCCATGTCGAGGGGGTCGTAGGCGAACTGTGTGGCCCACTCGAAGCCGGCCTTGCGGAAGGCGCGGGCGCAGGCCGGGTAGAGGTAGGTGGCCAGCACATCGGCCGGGTCGTACTCATAGACCACGCGGCTCTTGGAGGCATAGCCGGCAATGGTGTCCCAAGGTATGTCGTAGCTGCTCAGCGTGGGCAGGAAGTTGCCACGGCGCTCGGAGCCGTGCACCAGGCCGGTGGGATACCACTGGTAGGTGGTACCGTCGATTTCGGGGCGGTAGAAAGCCGGGGTGCGCCATAGATTGTGGCTCACGTTGTAGAGTATGTCTTTGTCCCAGCCGGACTGACGCAGCGCCGAAGCCATGCGGTCGACGTAGGCTGCGATTTCCTCCTCGGAGCCGCTGTGGCACGGCTCGTTGTTGATTTCTACGGCGATGATGGCCGGGTCGGCGCTGTATGTCAGTCCGGTGTGGGGGTTGAGGTGAGCTGCCAGTGCCTTCAGGTAGCGCTCCTGGGCGGCGGCGGCTGCGGGGGTGTCGTGGATTCGGCATTTCTCGTAGAGGTAGCTGTAGGCCCCGTTGGGGTCGGTGTTGCGTTCGGGATAGCCGTTTCCGAAATTGGTCTGTGCGGTCAGGATGATGCTTATTCCGTGTTCCTCGAGCTTGGAGATGAGGTAGTCCAGCAAGGCGAGGTGGTCGTTTTCGATGAGATTGCCTTCGGCGTCGCTCACTTCGACGTCCCAGATGTGGATGCGAAAGGCGTCCAGCCCCAGCGCCGACATATGGTGCACGTCGCGGTCGATGGCTTCGCGGCGGTCGACCCCGAGCTCGCCCAGCGCGCGGTAGGCGTGGGCAAAGGGAACGGTGTAGTTGGTGCCGTAGTAGGCTCCACGGCCCAGAGCGAAGGCGCCGATGGCCGTGGCGATGGTTATGAGTAGTACCAGCGTTCTGATTGGTTTCATGCGTAGTTTGTGATTCAAGGTGGGAGAGTTGTGTTTTTTGTGGCTGCAAAGTTCGCAATACGCAAGTTTTTAGGCAAGAACATAGCGGACAGAGATGGATAATTTTGAGACAACGGCAACTCGCTGTCCGATTTGTTTCCTTAATTGTCCGATTTGCGCGGTCGGCGAAAGGGCGGATTTGCATATGCCGATTTTCTTGACTAACTTTGCGCTGCCCGTCAGGGTGCTGACCCTCTGAAATACGATGAAGAACTTTCTTGCCGCTTGCATAGTCGCCGCTGTCGGCGCTCTCCTCTTTGCCGGAGAGTGCGCTGCAATGCCGTGGAGGTGGTTCAACTACGAAGCAGCCGGCCACAACCGCGCCGTGTTCTGCCTGCAGCGAGATGCTGCCGACGACGTCTGGGTGGGCACCAACTCCGGCCTTTTTTCCTTCGACGGCTTCGACTTCTACCCGGCGCATCTTGGCGACGAAGCATTTACGGCGCAGGTCTATGCCCTGGCCGAGGCCCACGGCAAGATGTATGTCGGCACCAATCTGGGTCTTTTCACCCTCGACCGCGCCACCTTGAATATTCAACCGTTGGCCTGCGAGACGCCGCGCGAAATACGCTCGTTGGCCGTGGCTCACGGCGCTCTTTGGATAGGCTCGCTCAACGGTCTCTACCGCCTCGATCCCGCCGACGGCTCCGTCTTCGGGCCGGTGCGCGGCATGCCGCATCAGGCCGTCTACAGTCTCCTCGTCGGCCCCGGCGGCAAGCTCTACGCCGGAACATACAACGGGCTGTGCGCAATAGGCTCCGATGCCGTTCCGCGCCGCGCGGAGGTGGTGGCGCCCTCTCTGCCGGGAGGTAATGTGTTCGTCAATTCAATCTGCGTAGCCCCGGACAGTTCCCTCTATCTGGGGCTGGAGAGCGGTCTGGTGCGCTTCTATCCGCAGTCGGGGCGAACTGTGAGCGTCGACGGCCTCGGCGATGTGTGCGTGAAGTCGCTTGCCATGCTCGGCGAACGTCTCGCTGCCGGTACCGACAACGGCCTCTTCATCGTCGGTTCCGACGGCGCGGTGAGCTCGCAGCGACACAGCTCGCGCGATGTTTTCTCGCTGGCCAGCAATGTGGTGTGGTCGCTCTACGCCCAGGGCCGCAATATGCTGTGGGCCGGAACCGAGCTGGGGCTATCCATTGCCGACATAGACTCCCCGGTGCAGATACTAAGCCTTGCCGACCTCACCGGAAGCACTGAGGGTCAGCAGGTTTACCGAATTATGCGCGACAGCCGCGGCACTCTTTGGCTCGGTGGCGCCAACGGCCTCATCGCTCTTGACCAAGGGCGCCCCGCTCGATGGTATCTGCCCGGAAACGGCGATATGTCGCTCTCGCACAACCGTGTGCGCGACATCGTAGAGACCTCCGACGGCTCGCTGTGGGTGGCTACCGACGGCGGTTTGAACATTCTCGACCGAACTTCCGGAACTTTCTCCAACCACCGTATACAGGACTCCCGAAGCAACCTGAACGCCAACTGGGCTTACAGCATCCTCGAAGACCCCTCCGACAGCACGGTCTGGACCGCCGGTTACCTCGGTGGCGTTTTCGCCGAAAAACTCGCCAAATTCCGCGCCGAAGGTCGCCGCCATACTCCCGACCGCATTTTCAGCCAAGGCTCCGGGCTGCCGAACAATCTTGTGGGCCAGATGATTGCCGACGGGGAGGGCAATAAGTGGATTATGCACTACCATCACCCCGAGCTCTCGCGCATCGACGCCCGCTCCGGCGAGGTGGAGCAGGTGAGTCTGCGCGGCACGACTCCTTCGGAGCCGGCGCTGCTCTGCCGAGGCCCGGAGGGCGATATATGGTGCGCGGTCTACGGCGGCCTGGTCAAAATCAGCCCCGACGGCACCGTCGACCCTCGCCTGGTGGATTTTCCTTTTGTATATGGCGCAAACGTTACGGCAATGTGCCCCGTGGGGCGCGACCTCTGGGTGGCCACCGACCAGGCTGTCTTTGCCGTCGACACCCGCCGGATGTCGGCGGCCATTCTCCCTCTGCCGGAGATAGAGTACACGGCAATCTACCCCGACCCGGTGTCGGACCGGGTTATTCTCGGTGCTGTCGACGAGCTGGTGGTCGCGGACCCGACCCGCCTCTTTGGCTCCGAAGGCCAGCACCGGGTCGAACTCAAGCAGATAGAGGCTTCCGGGGCCGAAATGGCTCTTGAATCCGAGCTTTTCGAAAACCCGCAAGTGGATTTGCCCAACGCCGCCCGAGATATTGTTATATCTCTGGCTATGACCGACTTTGCTCCGGGCGACTATCGCCGATTCTGCTACAGCCTCGACAACGAACCCTGGCGGCTCCTCAACGTGGGCGCCAACAAGATTGTTTTCACCACCTTGCCGGCCGGCTCACACCGCCTGCGAATGGGGGTGGCCGGCGATGAGGTCAACGGCATTGTTCTGGTGCTCAATGTGGCGCGCCCGTGGTATGCAACTTGGCCGGCTTTGGTGTGCTATTTTATTTTGGCGGCCGTGATAGCGGCTGTAGCCGTGTGGCGTGTGCGCCGCCGCCAGCAGTTGCGGCTGGAAGCTGCCGAGCGCCGGTCGGTTCTTGCCGCCGTCGACCGCCGAATTGCCTTTCTGGGCAATATCTCCCACGAGCTCAAGACGCCCCTTTCATTAATAATAGGTCCGCTGAGCCGACTGCTTACGCGCGAGATGCCCCCGCAGGTGCACTCCGACGTCGAGGCGGCCTACCGCAATGCCGTCAAGCTCAATACCCTTGTGCATCAGACTGTTGAGATGAACCGTGTCGGCGAGGGTTCCGACGCCATGCTCATCTTCTCGCGCATCGACGTGGTTGCCTTCTGCCGCGACATTGTGGAGTCCTACCGCGCGGCAAATCCGGGTCGCGATTTTGTGTTTTCCTCGCCGGTGGAGGCCTTGGAGGTGCGGGTCGACGTGGTCAAGCTCGAAAGTCTGCTCAACAATCTGCTGTCGAACGCGGTGAAGTACTCCGAGGCCGACACTGCCATTGGCTGCTCGGTGCGCCCCGAGGGCGAGTTCTACGTCGTCGAGGTGTCCGACCATGGCGTGGGTATCCCGGCCGACGAGCAGTCGCTTGTGTTCCAGCGCCTTTACCGCTCGCCGCGCACTGCCTCCAGCGCCGACGGCACCGGCATCGGTCTGTATCTTGTGCGTCGCTATGCCAACCTGCTTGGTGGCGACGTGACTCTGGCCAGCGAGGCCGGTCGGGGCACCACGGTGACTCTTACGCTGCCGGTTGCTCCACGAGGCGAGGAGGAAGAGGCCTCCGACGCTCTGACCCGGGACGAAGCAGTCCGCTCCGACGGCGACGGTCGCTTCAAGGCCCTCATCGTCGACGACAACCGCCCCATTGCCTCCTTCATTTGCTCGGTGCTGGCCTCCGACTTCCGCTGCGCAACGGCCGCCAACGGCCGCGAGGGCCTCGCCGAGGCCGCTTCGTTCAAGCCCGACGTGATTATCGCCGACGAGATGATGCCCGTGATGACCGGCCTGGAGATGTGCCGCCGCCTCAAGGAGAATCCCGCCACCGCCGGAATCCCTATCCTGCTGCTGACGGCAAAAGATGCCCCCGATACCCACACCCGCAGCCTCGACATCGGCGTCGAAGGCTTTATGACCAAACCTTTCGAGGCCCGTGCTCTGCTGGCAAAGACGCTCCGTATGGTCAACGCCGCCGGCGAGATGAAGCGGCGGCTGGAGTTCGACCGCCTTACCGAGGCCCGCGCCGCCGACAGCGCCGCCGGTGCCGACGAGAAGCGTCTGGCCGCCGTGGCTGCTGTGATTGAGGCTAATATCTCAAATCCCGACCTCAATGTGGCCTTTGTCTGCGACCGTACCGGCATTGCTTCCAAGGCGCTTTACCGACTTGTGAAAAAGTACACGGGCGCTTCGCCGCTCGACTATATCCGCCAGGCACGTCTGCGCCAGGCCGCCGCCCTGCTGGAGCAGGACAAATTCTCGGTCTCGGAGGTGATGTATATGGTGGGTTTCAGCAGCAGCAGCTATTTCTCCAAGTCGTTCGCACAGCAGTTCGGATGCACCCCGGGGCAGTATGCCGCGCGAAAAAAATGATACCCCTCTGATAGATTTCGGCCTCGATGCCTCTCTATAAGAATAAAGTCCTTTTGCAATGGATAAGATAAACCCCAACGCCCTCGCTCCCGGCACTGTGCTTCGCGGAGCTTCGTCCTACACCATCGAGCGCGTGCTCGGGTCGGGCGGTTTCGGCATTACATATCTCGCCTCGGTCACCATTATGCACGGCAATATCCGCATGAAGGGGCAGGTGGCTATCAAAGAGCATTTTATCAACGACTACTGCGACCGTCAGCAAGGCTCGACAAATATCGTAGTAACCGGAAAGGAAACTATCCGCCTGCTCGTAGAGAACTCGCGCAAGGACTTCCTCGCAGAGGCCCGCCGACTGCATAAGCTCGGAACGGGCCACGACAATATCGTGCACGTCAACGAGGTCTTCGAGGCCAACGGCACGGCCTACTATGTGATGGAATATCTCGACGGCCGGTCGCTCCAGCAGTATATCGAGGCTAACGGCCCGCTCGACTCGGCCGCTATCCGCTGTCTGATGGCGCCCATTGTCGACGCCGCGGCATACCTTCACAAAAACCGCTTCACTCACCTCGACATCAAGCCGGCCAACATCATGCTCGCCGAAGGCGCCGACGGCGGGGTTCGCCCCGTGCTGATTGACTTCGGCCTGAGCAAGCACTACGACGAGCACGGAAACGCCACCTCCACCGTCAACACCTGCGCTGCCTCCGACGGCTATGCGCCCGTCGAGCAGTACCAAGGCATACGCACCTTCTCGCCGGCTGCCGACGTCTACGCCCTCGGCGCAACCATGCTTGCCTGCGCGACCGCCCGGCGCCCCTCGCCGAGCGCAAACTGGCTGCCCGGCGAACCCGCCGCCACAATAGCCGCACTGCCCGTCGACGATGGCTTGAAGTCGGCCATAACCCGCGCCATGGCAAATGCCGCCCACGACCGCTTCCCCGACGCCGGCGCCCTCCTGGCGGCCCTCGGCGGCAATGGAGGCAATGGCGGCAACACCTACAATGTCAATATCAAAAAAGAACCCGCCGACTCCGCAACTCGAATACTGACGCCCTCAAAAAGCAAGCGGAGTGCCTTAATCGGCGCCATTACAGGCTTATTGGTAGCCATTATCGGCACGTGCCTCATCATCTACCTTCGCCCGGCCTCCGAACCGGCTCCCGAAGAAGCTGTCGCCGAGCTTGCAGCCGACAGCATAGCGCCGACCGAGCCGGAAGTGCTTTCGCATCAATGGTGGGAGGCCCGGCGCACTCCGCGCAACCTTTATCTGGCCGTGAACCGCAGCGGAGGGCAGTACTACCTCTCCGAAGAGGACTACCGCAGCCTCAACCCCGGCCAGCAGTCGGCCCTCCCCAAAGCCGGAGTCGTCGTCGGAGGAGGCGGCGAGCAGTTCATCCTCGCCCTCAACGACCTGACCTCGGAAAAGCTAAATTGGAATCAAGCTATGCGCCGCTACGGCAATTATTTGCCCACCAAGGCGCAAGCCGAGGCCTGGATGGCCCAAAACGCAGCCATCAAAGAGGCCGTCATCAATTTCGGCGGCTCGTGGCAGAGCGACCCGGATATGTGGTACTGGACTAAAACAGAGTTAAACGGTAATAATTTAGCTGTGTGGCATGTATATATGCAAACAAGCCGTGTAGGCACCATCGGAAAAACCTACTTGAGCAGGTTGCGTGCGGTCGCGCCTCTTGGCGGCTCGCCGGGGCAGACGCAGAACGGCGCTGCAGTTAACTCCGCAGACTATGCCACTCCGGACAAAGCTCCGGACGCAACCGCGGGTCAAGCAGGGCCTGCGGCGCCTTCCGCCGACAGTGCAATGCCTGATGTGTGGTGGAACCGGCGGCGCACGCCGCAGAATCTGCACCTTGCCGTCGATCGCAACGGCATTTATTACTATCTTTCTGAGGCCGACTACAATGGTCTCAGCAGTTCGCAGAAGAGCGGCCTCAACAAGGTCGGCGTTGTAATCATAGGCAATGGCGAGCGCTTTATCCTCGCCCTCAGCAACCTTACAACTGAAACGATGAATTGGGATGAGGCTATGCGGCGCTACGGCTCGCAGCTCCCGACCAAGGCACAAGCCGAGGCGTGGGGTGCACAAAAAGAAGCCATCCAAACGGCTGTCAGCAATTTCGGCGGCTCGGAACCGAACGGCTGGTATTGGACGAAAACAGAATATGAATCTTCCATCGCCTGGAGCGTTGGCATGAATACCGGTAACGCCCTCCAATACTTCAAGTCAAATACCGGCAAGGTCCGCGCTGTCGCCCCACTGCGCTAACCGGCCTTTTCGCAGGAAAAGAACCCCTCCGGAGTTCTCTTTAGCGGCGAAGCCCCAAGGAGGGCGAGCTTCCAGCTCGCAAGCCGCGAAAGGGCCCGCAAGCAACACGGACCGACGGCTGAATCCCACATTTCCGAAGGGGATGTTGGCGGTGTAAGCCATTGAGGAATAACCTCGTAGGGGTTTAATAAAGTAGCGCGGGGTGACAACCCCGGGTATACCGGCCACACACGAATCGGCGACCCTGTAGGGGTCGAACACGTGGCGCCACGTTCGCGAAGGGGCACTTTCGCGGCTTGCGAGCTGGAAGCTCGCCCTCCTTGGGGGTGCGCCCCGTTCGCGAAGGGGCACTTTCGCGGCTTGCGAGCTGGAAGCTCGCCCTCCTTGGGTGCGCCCCGTTCGCCAATGGGCACTTTCGCGGCTTGCGAGCTGGAAGCTCGCCCTCCTTGGGGGCTCGCCCATTTTCGGCCGCCGGATATTTTTTTATTTCCGGTGCTTTTGTTTTTGGTTATAAGAGAGTTTTTTCGTACCTTTGCGTCTGATTTTGAGCGGCTTCTGCTGTTGTTTTGCAGAAGGCGCTGAATATTAACGACTTAGACTATGATTTCTATCACATTTCCCGATAATAGCGTCAAGGAATTTGAAGCAGGCATCACGCCGCTCCAAATCGCCGAGTCCATTTCGCCACGTCTTGCCCGCGAGGTGCTGGCCGCCACTGTCGACGGTCAGGAGTGGGACCTGTCGCGACCCATTGAAGCTGATGCCGCCGTGCGTCTTTTCAAATGGGATGACCCCGAGGGCAAGCATGCCTTCTGGCACTCCAGCGCTCACCTTCTTGCCGAGGCGCTCCAGCAGCTCTATCCCGGCGTGAAGTTCGGCATCGGCCCGGCTATCGAAAACGGCTTCTACTACGACATCGACCCGGGCGAGAACAAGCTCACCTCGGCCGACTTCGCCAAGATTGAGGCCAAAATGCTTGAGCTCGCCAAGCAGAATCAGGAAATAGTGCGCCGCGAAATCTCTAAGGCCGACGCTCTGGAGGCTTTCGGCGCCCGCGGCGAATCCTATAAGTGCGAGCTCATCTCCGAGCTTGAGGACGGCTCCATCACCACCTATACTCAGGGCGACTTCACCGACCTCTGCCGCGGCCCGCACCTGCCCAACACGGCTCCTATCAAGGCCGTCAAGATTATGAGTCTCGCCGGCGCCTTCTGGCGCGGCGACGAGAAGCGCAACCAGCTCGTGCGCGTCTACGGCATCACCTTCCCCAAGAAGAGCATGCTCGACGAATACCTGGCCCTGCTCGAAGAGGCCAAGAAGCGCGACCACCGCAAGCTCGGCAAGGAAATGGAACTCTTCGCCTTCTCCCAGAAGGTTGGCGCCGGACTGCCCCTGTGGCTCCCCAAGGGCGCCGCTCTGCGCGACCGCCTCGAGCAGTTCCTCCGCAAGATTCAGAAGAAATACGGCTACCTCCAGGTAATCACTCCCCATATCGGCAACAAGCAGCTCTACGTCACCTCCGGCCACTACGCCAAGTACGGCAAGGACTCCTTCCAGCCCATCCATACTCCCGAGGAAGGCGAGGAATATCTGCTCAAGCCCATGAACTGCCCGCATCACTGCGAAATATTCCGTGCCCTGCCGCGCTCTTACCGCGACCTGCCCCTGCGCCTGGCAGAGTTCGGCACCGTCTACCGCTACGAGCAGTCCGGCGAGCTCCACGGCCTGACCCGCGTACGCGGCTTTACGCAGGACGATGCCCACATCTACTGCGCTCCCGACCAAATCAAGGATGAGTTCCTCAAGGTGATGGACATCATCCTCTACATCTTCAAGTGCCTTAAGTTCGAAAACTACGAGGCTCAAATCAGCCTCCGCGACCCCGAGCACAAGGAGAAGTATATAGGCAGCGACGAGAACTGGCACCTCGCCGAGCAGGCCATCATCGAGGCTTGCGCCGAGAAGGGCCTCAAAGCACGCACCGAACTTGGCGAAGCCGCTTTCTATGGTCCCAAGCTCGACTTTATGGTCAAAGACGCCATCGGCCGCCGCTGGCAGCTCGGCACCATCCAGGTAGACTACAACCTGCCCGAACGCTTCGAACTCGAATATACCGGCGCCGACAATGCCAAGCACCGCCCCGTGATGATACACCGCGCGCCCTTCGGCTCGATGGAACGCTTCGTGGCCGTCCTGCTGGAGCACACCGCCGGCCACTTCCCTCTGTGGCTCGCCCCCGACCAGGTGACCATCATCCCCGTCAGCGACAAGTACCTCGACTATGCCCGAACCGTCGGCGAAGAGCTCGACAAGGCCGACATACGCTACACCGTCGACGACCGCAACGAAACCCTTGGCCGAAAAATACGCGACAATCAGCTCAAACGAGTGCCATATATGCTCGTTGTAGGCGAAAAAGAAGCACAAAACGGCGAAGTTTCTGTAAGAAAACCCGGCGAAGGTGACCTTGGTACGATGAAAATCGCTACCTTTGCAGAGAAATTGACCAATGAGGTCAAGGAAATGACAAACTCACTCTAAAAAACTACAGGCAACCTAACCACTGAATGGAGAAAAAGCCCTTCAACCCCGGTCCTCGACCCAGTGCCCCCGCCGGCCGTCGCCCTGTACAGCCCCGACGCGACCCGCGCCAGGTTAAGCAGGCACCTAACAACATCAACGAGCATATCCGCGCCCCGCAGGTTCGTCTGGTGGGCGACAATGTCACCCCCGGAATCTATTCCATCCACGAGGCTCGTAAAATTGCCGAGGAGCAGGAACTGGACCTGGTGGAAATCTCCGCACAGGCTGACCCTCCCGTGTGCAAGGTGCTCGACTACCAGAAGTACCTCTACCAGCAGAAGAAAAAGGCCAAGGAAATCAAGGCTAAAAGCACAAAGGTGGTCGTCAAGGAGATTCGTTTCGGACCCCAGACCGACGACCACGACTACAACTTCAAGCTAAAGCACGCTCAGGGATTCCTCCAGGAAGGCGCTAAGGTCAAAGCCTACGTCTTCTTCAAGGGCCGCTCCATTCTCTTCAAAGAGCAGGGCGAAGTCCTCCTGCTGCGCTTCGCTAACGACCTTGAGGAATACGGAAAGGTAGAGCAGATGCCACAGCTCGAAGGCAAGAGAATGATCATCATGCTCTCGCCCAAAAAGAAACAGTAATAACGCCGCGCTCACCCGCGGAGTATATAAACATCAATCATCAACAATCACAAAAATGCCTAAGGTTAAGACTAATTCCGGTGCCAAAAAGAGGTTCGCCCTTACCGGATCAGGAAAAATCAAGAGAAAACACGCATTCAAGAGCCACATCTTGACCAAAAAGACCAAAAAGCAGAAACGCAACCTCACCCACGCCGGTCTGGTACACTCTACCAACGTTAGCCAGGTGAAGAGCCTCCTCGGTCTGAAATAAGTCATCTCTGCGGCCTCTCTTGGGCAGACCTGCCGGGTCTAAAACGGCAATTCTAAGTCGGCCAAGGAGCTTTCTGACGCTCATGCCGCACTAAAACAAATTATTAACCGACTGTTCAGCATCAAAGTGCCTTCCGGCCGCTGACATTCAAAACTGTTTAAAACAATGCCAAGATCAGTAAACCACGTCGCTTCCCGCGCCCGTCGTAAAAAAATCCTCAAACTCACCCGCGGTTACTTTGGCTGCCGCCGCAACGTATGGACCGTAGCCAAAAACACCTGGGAAAAAGGTCTCACATACGCTTACCGCGACCGCAAAGACAAGAAGCGCAACTTCCGCGCTCTCTGGATCCAGCGTATCAACGCTGCTGCTCGCCTGCACGACCTGAGCTACTCCAAGCTCATGGGCCTGATCCACAAGAGCGGTATCGAAATGAACCGCAAGGTGCTCGCCGACCTCGCCCTCAACAACCCCGCCGCTTTCGCTGCCGTCGTTGAGAAAGTGAAGAACGCATAAACCACACCGAACCCACACAAAAGCGCACCGAAGTCCTCGGTGCGCTTTTTTTGAACCCCTACGGGGTTCTCCTTCAGCGTGCGGCGGCGTTATGGAGCGGGGATTTGCAATCCCCGCCGGGCAGGCGAAGGTAACTTTTATGGCCAGACAGGTTGGCGCAAACACACGGACCGAGGCCCCAAGGAGGGCGAGCTTCCAGCTCGCAAGCCGCGAAAAGGCCCGCAAGCGCACGGACCGACGGCCCCAAGGAGGGCGAGAGGACGGCAACGCCGCCCCGCTTTATGTTAGCCGGATTCATCCGGCGGAATAGGATAGGGCGTGTGTTCGCATCCCGAAGGGATGCCGCTGAGCGCCGGCGTCGGCCACGGGGGATCCGGGGAAAGAACCCTGTAAGGGTTCAATAAAGTAGCTTTACCTTTGCAGCGTCGGACGACAGACTATCAAAAAGTCAGAGTTCGACGCTGGAAAATTATATGGTTGTG
>UQLO01000032.1 GCA_900541865.1 uncultured Porphyromonadaceae bacterium
ATACGTGACTTTCCTGAACTACAAGCGGGCTATCTGACCCGTCCAACCGAGGTGCCCTTAACTTAATGACATTACCCGTCAGGGGTCGAACACGGGCCGCCCTTTTCGCCGGTGTTCGACCCCTACGGGGTCGCCGATTCGGGGGGGGGGAGGTCGGTTATCCCGGGGTTGTCACCCCGCGCTACTCTCTGGAACCCCTACGGGGTTCTCCTTCGGCGGTTTGCGGCGGCGGGGCGGCGGGGATTGCAAATCCCCGCTCCATAGTTGACACCCCGCGCTACATTCTTTAACCCCTACGGGGTTCTCTTTGGCGGCTTGCGGGCTGGGCTGTCAGCGGCGCTTTTTGCGGAGTACGAGGGCTGTGCGGGCCGGCAGGTACAGGGGCAGTCGTGCCACTCCGGCAGGTTCGTAGAGGGGGTCGGGGATGGTGAAGTGCGGTGTGGTCATGTCGATGTTGCCGAAGCCACCGAAGGCGGTGTCGTCGCTGGTGAGCATCGGCACGTAGCACCCGGCGGGTGCGAGGATGCCGTAGCCGTCGTAGCTGCGCGTGGGGCTGAAGTTGAACACGAACACGAGGTCTCCGCGCATGAAAGCGAGTACCTGGTCGGAGTCTTTCTCCCATAGTTTTCGCACGGGTTTGGCCTGGAAGTTGTGTACGCGGCTCACCAGCGAAATCATTGCGTTGTCGAAGGCGTTGAGAAAGCGGTACTGGAGGTCTTCGCGGTCTACGAGGTCCCACTGGCGGCGCGCATATTTGTAGCTCCAGCCGTTGCCTTCGCGGGGGAAGTCAATCCATTCGGGATGCCCCCATTCGTTGCCCATGAAGTTGAGGTAGCCGCCATTGATTGTCGCCAGGGTGACAAGGCGTATCATCTTGTGGAGGGCTATGCCGCGAGCCACGTCGGGGTCGGTGTCGCCTACCATCATATGCCAGTACATCTTGGAGTCTATAAGGCGGAAAATCACCGTTTTGTCGCCCACCAGGGCTTGGTCGTGGCTCTCTACGTAGGAAATGGTTTTTTCGTCGGCGCGCCGGTTGGTGAGTTCCCAGAAAATGGAGGTGGGATGCCAGTCGTCGTCCTTCTTTTCCTTGAGGGTCTTGATCCAGTAGTCGGGGATGCCCATAGCCATGCGGTAGTCGAAGCCGATGCCGCCGTCGCGTACCGGGAGGGCGAGGCCGGGCATGCCGCTCATCTCTTCGGCGATGGTTATTGCGTGGGGTTTGAACTGATGGATGAGCTTGTTGGCCAGTGTGAGGTAGGTAATGGCGTCGGTGTCCTGACCGCCGTCGTAGTAGTCGGCGTAGCCTCCGAAGGCTTTTCCGAGGCCGTGGTCGTAGTAGAGCATGGAGGTGACGCCGTCGAAGCGGAAGCCGTCGAAATGGTATTCTTCAAGCCAGTACTTGCAGTTGCTCAGCAGGAAGTGGAGTACCTCGTTTTTGCCATAGTCGAAACACAGCGAATCCCAGGCTGGATGGTTGCGTCGTGAGGGGTCGGCGCAGAAATACTGGTCGGGGGTGCCGTCGAGGCGTCCGATTCCCTCGTTTTCGTTCTTGACGGCGTGGCTGTGGACGATGTCCATAATCACGGCGATGCCTCGTGCGTGGGCGTCGTTGATGAGCGCCTTGAGCTGCTCCGGGGTTCCGAAGCGGCTGGAGGCGGCGAAGAAGTTGCTCACGTGGTAGCCGAAGCTGCCGTAGTAGGGGTGCTCCTGTATGGCCATGATTTGGATGGCGTTGTAGCCGTCGGCTTCGATGCGCGGCAGCACGTTGAGACGAAATTCGTCGTAGCTGCCTACGGCTTCCTTATTCTGGGCCATGCCGATATGGCACTCGTAGATGAGCAGGGGAGCCACATCGGGCTGAAAGTCGGCGTCGGTCCATTTGAAGTTGCGTTTGGGTGCGTAGACCTCTGCTGAGAAGAGATGTGTGGTGGGATCCTGCACAACGCGCTCGGCGTAAGCCGGAATGCGTTCGCCGCTGCCGCCGGGCCACTCCACGAACATTTTGTAGTGCTGCCCGTCGCAGAAGGCATCCTTGGGAAATGACCCTTCCCAAACTCCCGGCACGCCGCTTTCGACCCGCTTGAGGCTGTACTGGGGTCGGCGCTCCCAGCCGGAAAAGTCGCCAACGAGGTATATGGCGGAGGCGTTAGGCGCCCATTCGCGGAATGTCCAGCCGTTGCGGCTGCGGTGGAGCCCGAAGTAGCGGTGGGCGTTGGCAAAGTCGACGAGGTTGCCGTCCGGTCCTACGAGGTCTTTTTCTTTCTGCAGGGCCTGGGCGTGTCGGCCTTCGATTGCGGCGGCAAAAGGCTCGAGCCACGGGTCGTTTTTGAGTATTCCGAGAGTTTTCTTTCTGGCCATGGGGAGTATTTTGGGTTTTATGTTGTAATGTTTAAACGAGTGGGACAGCGAAAAGTTATTTGCGGCCGAAGTCGGCCGGAATCTCGCCCCAGCGGTCTGTGTCCCACTTCAGGATAGGATTCGGGATGGTATGTCGGGCCACCCAGAGGTCTGCGCGGGCGAGCAGGTCGAGCACGGCGGCCGTTTGCGGGGTTCGCTCAAGTGTGCTTTTGCTGTGCCGGCGTCGCAGCCAGCTCTGTGCTGTGCGCGAGTCGGAGTAGATGGGGGTTGTGGTGTCGCCGCGTCGCATGAGTTCGGCTCCGATGTGGACCAAGGCGAGATATTCTGCTATGTTGTTGGTGCCGATGAGCTTGCCGTCGGCGCCCCGGCGGAATATTTCGGTGCCGGTGGCAATGTCGACTGCGCGGTATTCCATCTTTCCGGGATTGCCGGCGCAGGCTCCGTCGACGGCAATTCCGGCGGTGGGACGGGCGGCTTCGGCCCATTCGCGGCCCGCTTCGGCCACGATGGCGCTGATGACGTCGAGCTGGGCGAAAGGCGACCCACGGAATGCCGCCGTGGCTTCGTGGATGTCGGTGTATGACTTGTATTTTGGCTGTGGCCAGTGCTCGATTTGCTCCTTGCACTCGCTCCACGAGGTGTATATGCCGGGCACGCGGCCCTCCCAGACTACGTAGTATTTGTGCTTCACGCTCATGAGAACTGCAGAATGAGATTTATGTCGACGGCCCGCATGCCCATGGCGGCGGCCACGTCCGGGTCGACAACTTTGCCCAGGAAGGTTACTGCCCCTGCCCGCAGGCCGGCATTGAGCCGAAGTGCATTGCCCACGCCGTCGCATACAAAAATCTCGTCCATCATAGCCACCATGGCGTTCGTAAGAGCCATAGCTACAGTACGGGGTACGGCGTTGCCGGCGTTGACGTAGCATAGGCGCACCGTGGCCGACGGGTTGCAGTCGTACGGCGAAGCCATATCGAGGTCGACAACGGGCATGGCCGGAAAAACGCGCGATGGGTCGTCGGAGAGGTCGAAGGTGAGAACGCCGCTTTTCATAAGGTCCTCCGTGGCGCTGTCGACGACGATATCTCCGGCAGCCGACGTGGCCACAACGATGTCGGCGCTGCGCAGGGCGCCCACGAGCACACGCGGATGGAGCGCACTGCCGATGGCCCCGGGACCGAGTTCGCGAAGGGCTTCGCGCAGGCGGTAGGTATCGTTGTCGAAGATGCGCACCATGGCTCCCAGGCCTATGGCGGAAGCGGCGGCGGCGCGCCCCGCCAGATCGGCGCCGATAACGGTAACCTCGCAGGGTATCACGCCCGGCACGCCGCCCAGAAGAATACCTTTGCCGTGGACGGCATCGGCCAGCAGCGACGAGGCGATGGCGATTGCGGCGCGACCGGAGATGTCGGCAAGTATGTCGGCGAAGGGCAGACGGCCGTCGGCGTTGCGCACGCGGTCCAAAGCTATGGTGATGATGTGGCGCCGCAGCAGACACTCCATGCCGCGCAGGGCGTCTTCGCCGCTGTGGTGGAAGGTGAGCAGCAGCGCTCCGCGACCCATCAGGCGCGCATCGTGCGCACTCAGCACCGGCAGGTAGACCACGATGTCGGCGCCGAAGGCTTCGGCGCGGTCGACAATCTCCACTCCGCAGCGGCTGTAGGCCTCGTCGGAGTAATGGATATGGTTTGCGGCTCCGCTTTCCATCTTTACGCGGAAGCCGCGCTCTACGAGCTGCGAGGCTCCCTCGGGAGTGAGCACAAAGCGGTGGTCGCCTTCGTCGGCGCATGCCGGAAGGCCTATGATGGCGGCGCGTTCCGTGGCGGCCTCGCGCAGCGCCTGTTCGAGCGGGGTGGGTACTTCCATATCGGCAAAGTTAATAAATTGCCGCACAACCACCAAACGAACGCCCGACAATCACACCCGATTTTTCAATTCCGCAACCCTTTGGACGTAGATTTAGTCTATGCTTTTACTTTCTATCAATCTCGGATTTTAATTTATTGATTTGACAGCACAAACGATTTATATGGTCCAGTCCATAAAGCAGAGAGTCGCTGTCAATTTCCATCCAAGCGAATAAAGTCTTTATCTTACAATATATGTTGGTGATGTAAGATGTATCAATTATGGCCGTGTTGGTTGCGAAGCAGATAGTTTCATGATGAGCGATTCTGTTCCTTAAGGAGTTAACCTTGTCGAGTTCGTTGAAAATAAAGGTTTGATTATATTGATGCTCGCGCGAGGAACGGGGTTTGTTTGGAAAAATACGTAATAAATTTCTGCCGGTCACTCGATACTGGATTGGAGAGAACATATATTTCCAAATCCCAAATTCCATTTCTGCAAGCAGTTTGCTGTGGGAATAGGAGCCATTCGACAACAGTCGGCGATGAGCTGTTTGAATGATATCATGTGTTTTGCGAAGAATTGGGTCAGAAAATATACCCCCCGGCATAATAGAATCTTTCAGCCACTCTCTTCCTAAGTTAGACAACAACTGTCTGTCGACAGCATTGCGCAAGGCAACCTCAAAACAACTTACAATTGTAAACATCTCCTGCGATATCTGCAGATTGTACCGATATAAAGTCATAGCCTTGCGTGTATTTCCCTTACAAGCCTTCAAATATCTATTCATTCTCTTAGGCGACATTATCCGCTGAAAATCGTTGTATTTCATAGACTGAATAAAACTTTTCTGCGAAACTTTTCTGCAAAAACTTTTCTGCAAAACTTTTCTGCAAAAATTTGGTTTTACGAATAAAAAGCACTAAATTTGCAGTGTTGAATCCCGGTAGCCCCTGTATATCAAGCTATCGGGTTTTGTTTTTAATAATGCAAAGGTAACTACTTGTGCCGATAATTGCAATATGGGAGCGGATTCAAGAGCGTTTGAGTCAAAACATACTTCAAAAAAAACGGGGCGCAGCCGGTGAGGCTGCGTCCCGCATGTAATGGGGGAGGAATGGCTTACTTGCCGAAGTAGCGGTTGTAGAGGCCCTGGAAGCCCTGGCCGTGGCGTGCTTCGTCTTTGGCCATTTCGTGGACGGTGTCGTGGATAGCGTCCAGGTTGAGCTCTTTGGCGCGGCGGGCAATGCGCATCTTGTCGGCGTTGGCGCCGGCTTCGGCGGCCATGCGCTTTTCGAGGTTGGTTTTGGTGTCCCAGACACATTCGCCGAGCAGCTCGGCGAACTTGGCGGCGTGCTCAGCCTCCTCGAAGGCGTAGCGCTTGAAGGCCTCTGCTATTTCGGGATAGCCTTCGCGGTCGGCCTGACGGCTCATTGCCAGATACATACCCACTTCGCCGCACTCGCCGTTGAAGTGTGCGGTGAGGTCGGCAATCATCTCGGCGTCGCAGCCTTTGGCGATGCCTATTTCGTGCTCGGTGACGAACTGCAGAGCTGCCTTTTCGTCGAGTTCTTTGAACTTGCTTGCGGGAGCGCCGCAGATGGGGCACTTTTCGGGAGCGTGCTCGCCTTCGTGTACGTAGCCGCACACCATGCAGATGAATTTCTTTTTCATTTTGGTTTACAGGGAATGTGTTTTATGTTGGCTATAGACAACAAAGTCAAAGGTTTGACCATGCATCCCCCTGACTTTGTTGCGTTATTCTGCTATGTGGAAGGCTGTCAGCCTTCGATGATTCCGTGTTTGCGGAATACTTTGGTAATCTTGTCGAGTGCTTCGTCGACCTGCTCGGGAGTGTGGGTAGCCATGAGGCTGAAGCGTATCAGGGTGTCCTGGGGCGCCACGGCGGGGCTGACCACGGGGTTTACGAAGATGCCTTCTTCAAGCAGGTCGCGGGTGATGGCGAAGGTCTTGAAGTTGTCGCGGATAAAGAGCGGTATAATAGGCGTGGAGGTGTTGCCTATTTCGAAGCCGCGCGAGCGGAAGCCGTCGAGGGCCTGATGGGTGAGTTTCCAGAGGTTTTGCTGAATCTGGGGCTCGGTCTTCATGATTTCCAGCGCCTTGAGTGCAGCGGCTGTGGAGGCCGGAGTTATGGAGGCGGTGAAGATGTAGGAGCGCGAGTGGTGGCGCAGGTAGTTGGTAATCTCCTTGTCGGTGGCGATGAAGCCGCCCAGCGAGGCGAAGCTCTTGGAGAAGGTACCCATCAGCAGGTCGACTTCGTTGGCCAGACCGTAGTGGTGGCATACGCCGCGGCCGCCTTCGCCGAATACGCCGATGCCGTGGGCCTCATCGACCATCACGGCGGCGTTGTACTTCTTGGCAAGGCGCACTATTTCGGGAATGTTTGCCACGTCGCCCTCCATTGAGAACACGCTGTCGGTGACGATGAGCTTGAGCTTGTCGGGCTCGCACTTCTGGAGTTGCTTTTCGAGGCTCTCCATGTCGTTGTGGCGGTATTTGAGCTGCTTGGAGAAGCTCAGACGGCGTCCTTCGATAATGGAGGCATGATCCTGCTCGTCCCACAGAATGTAGTCTTCGCGGCCGGTCAGGGTGGAGACCACGCCCAGATTCACCTCGAAGCCAGTGGAGTAGATCATAACGTCTTCCTTGCCGGTATATTCGGCCAGAGCGGCCTCAAGCTGCTTGTGCAGGTCGAGAGTGCCGTTGAGGAAGGGAGAGCCGGCGCAGCCCGTGCCGTACTTGCGGGTGGCCTCGATGGCGGCTTCCTTGATACGGGGGTCGTTGACCAGGCCGGTATAGCAGTTGGAGCCGAACATGAGCACACGCCGGCCGTTGATTACGACCTCGGGGTCCTGCTCGGACGATATTGCGCGGAAATATGGATAAACGCCTGCCGCTTTGGCTTCCTGCGGGGCGGTGTACTGTGCTAACTTCGCTTGTAAGGGCTTCATAGACGTATAATTGGTCTTTTTCCTTTGGATATTGTGTGCAAAGTTAGCAAAAATTCCTTAAACGGCAATCTTTCCGCCCTTTTTATTTATTTTTTTTAGCGCTTTTAGCGCAAATCTTCACGGAGGTAAGAATCAGGTGGCGTATCCGCGCTCTAAAAATTGTTGCTCTAAAACTGGAGAAAATGACCGTAGCAGACTCCCAATATCAAGATGGTCGTGAATAAAATTTGCACAACCGGCAACATCGGCAGAAATGGAGCGCACGCCACAAACCATTTGGGTTGGTTCTTTTGGAAATTCTTTTCGAACAGAATGAACAATACCTCGCCGCTCCATATCATATAGAGGACAATCAAGCAAACACAGAACATAGAAAGTGCTTTGAGAGCTATTTCAAAATCAGTGCCGCAGTCCGCTGCAAACCCCACAGTGTAAAGAAATAAAAAGAGTGTGCCCAAACTCACCAGAATTTGAATCGACACCATAACTCCTAGCAATATGTACTTAACTTCTTTATTCATAGCTGACTTTTGGTTGTGATTATTTCGATGCTACTGTTCGCCATAGCAGTCGGAGGAGAGATTGAACAATCTTAATGATGTGCTTGGCGCATCTAATACGTGTAGAGGTAGATGTCGGGAATGCAGCGGAATATGATTCGGAGGAGGATTCTGATCTGAATGACGGGCAAAGGCAGCAGTACCGGGCACACCCAGACGAACCATTTCGGCTGCTTGCGATGATAGCCGGTGGCCCTCAGGACCATAATGTACTCCAAAGCCCAAATGACATATAAACCCTCAATGATGAAAAAAGAGTTTATGTATTCCAATAAACTTATTGCCAATTCAGTTTCGTGAGTATGGATGGCAAGACCGAAGGATACAATAATAACAAACATCCAAGACATGCTCATCCAGAGTTGCAGCGGAATAGCCACGCTTAAAAGAACATACTTCAGCGCTTTCTTAATTGTCAGAGCCATGGGAACCAATCTTTAGTATTTTTTTTAATCGATTCAATATATAATTCGCATCCTGACCTTTTTCGAATCCATACCGTTCCGCTTTTTGAGTAGATGGGCCCTCCTCTTCAATATGACGAAAATCGCCTTGAACAAAATCGAATATTAATCTTGCGGACGGCCAACTAAACCCATAAAAACCAGCTATATATCCGGCCCCCATATTTCCAATGTCTCGAGCCGAAGAAATAATTATTACGTCACCTTCGGTATCAATCTGCATTCCTCGATAGATATCAAGTTTCTCATTCGGTCCTCTGACAACGGTTTCAAAATTAGTTACCTTGAAGTCATATAATTTTCCGCTGGTTGCGTTTAGCCCATATTCTATTAGATTCGGAGTTTCGTACCGTATATGGTTCCAGAACAGTATTCCGCTTTGATCGTTCAAATCAATGATTGAGTTTACTGCTGCAGTAGAATTGTCGGTATTGTAAAAAGATGTGACGGAGGTGGTTTCGCCCAACTTCTTTACGTCACGAAGACCATTTTCGCCTTCTTCAACCACATAAACGCCGAGATCCGGATCTTCAATATCCACTGAATGGACTGCATATCGGTCGTTGCCCAAGTCAATAACATTAGTCCTGTAACCGGTCGGGTCCCAGCCGGTAAGCGGGTTGCCCAGGCAGTAGGTGTAGGGGCCGTTGGCGGTGTCGTCGGTCCACTTGGCGTCGGGGGTGAGGAAACGCATGCCGATGGGGTCGTAGATGCGGGCGGCGTTGTCGTACCAGCCCACGCCGTCGCCGTCGATCCATTCCTTGTCCTGGAATATTCTGTCGGTGCGCCATGCGCCGGCTACCTTCACGGGCAGGCCGGAAGGATAGAAGAACATATGGGCGGCCATCTGTTTTCTCCCCGTCGAAGGATTGATTTGCACGGTGTTGCGCACGCTGCCACGGAAGTCGCGCGCATACCATACGTGGGTGCTATCGGCGTAGCTCCAGTGCCCGAAGCCGGTCTGGACGGTGGTGCTCCCTTCCTGCCCGACGACGCCAAGCAGAAAAGCTAAAAATATGAGGTGCAGGTTTTTCATGGTAAATAGGTTGACTTGCATTTGAGGCCAATGGGGGGGGGAGCCGTGCGCAAAGGTATGCCTATTTTGCCGATAAAAAAACTTTTTCCTCAAAAAATTAATATGTTATAAAACATATGTGTTTTGCGGGCACAACATATTCCGGCTCACTCTTCGGAGGGCAGCGGCTGGTCGGCGGAGCTGAGCTTGCGGCCGGGGCGCAACCAGGCGCCGGTGGCCATGCGCCAAAGGAAGATGGCGCCGCGGAAGATGAGCTCTATGCACATCGCTATCCAGACCCCGCGGAGGCCCATCGTCGGAGCCAGAATGGCCGCAAGGGGGATACGCACAAGCCATATGCTGCCGAAGTTCATGATGGCGGGGATGAGGGTGTCGCCAACGCCGACGAAGGCGCCGTAGGCTACTATCGAAGCGGCGTACATGGGCTCGGCGAAAGCTTCGATGCGAAGCACTTCGATGCCCTGGTCGACTATAGCCTCCACCGGCGACATTATGGCCATCACTTGCGGGGCGAAGACGTACATCACGGCCGCCATGATGGTCATCAGCACCACGCCCAAGGCCGTGGTGAGGTGGCAGAACCGCTTCACAAGCGGCAAACGGCCGGCACCATAGGCCTGCCCGCACAGGGTGGTGGCGGCGTCGCCGATGCCGAAGCCGGGCATATAGCAGAGGCTCTCCGCCGTCACGGCGAAGGCATTTGCGGCGATGGCTACCACGCCCAAGGGCGCCACGATGACGGTGATCATAAGTTGTGCGCCGCAGAAGATGGCATGCTCGGCAGTCATCGGAACGGCAATGGAGGCTGCCCGGCGGAGCACGGTCCGCGTGGGCCGGTAGCTGCCCGGGCGTCCTTTGAGGCGCAGTTCGCTCTGACGCCGGCAGAGGTACCACATCATCACGCCGGCGCACACACATTCGGCGCCTACAGTCCCCAACGCGGCCCCAAGCACGCCCAGACCGGCTCCCGGAACCGTTATGTCGGCGCCGAAAACGCTCAGAACACGAGTCGGGAAGATGAGGAAGAAGTTTAGGACAACGTCCATGGCGCACATGCCCACGTTGAGCAAGCCCGGCACTTTCATATTGCCCGCGCAGCGTAGCATGCCTCCGGCCAAGTAGTTCATCGTCAGCACAGGCAGGGCGGCGATGAAAACGGCGAAGTAGACCGATGCGCCCGAGGCGATGTCGTCGCCGGCCCCCAGCCAGTAGGGCAGCCACGGCGCTATGGCCAGGCCGATTGCGGCCATAACGGTGCCGAAAACCAGCGAGGCCACTATGCCTTGGCGCAGCACCGAGCGGGCCTGAGTCTCCTCGCGGGCGCCCAGCCGGTGGGCGACCTGCACCGAGAAGCCCATCGTGGCCATCGAGCACAAACCCCAGAAGAGCCACAGCGAGCTGTTCATCAGCCCGACCGAGGCGCTTTGGTCGGCGCCAAGCCGACCTACCATGGAGGCGTCGATATACTGCATCAGGATGGTCGACAGCTGCGCCATAATGGCCGGGGCCGACAGCTTGGCCGTCAAGGCAAGCTGCTGGCGAAGGGTCATCCGTTGTCCGCTTTGTATCTGCTTTATGTCTGCCATTTTTTCGGGGTTAATCTGCGGTCAGCGCGCTCTCGATGGCGGCGACGGCCTGGTCGACGGCGCGGGTCGGGTCGAGCCATATCACATCGGGGTCGCGGGCGAGCCAAGTGAGCTGCTTTTTGGCGTAGACGCGGGTGTTTTTGGCAATTCGGGCTGTGGCTTCCTCCAGAGTCATCTCGCCCCTGAAGTGGGCCGCCAGCTCCTTGTAGCCCACGGTGTTGAGCGAGTTGAAGTTGCCTCGTGCCAGGGCGGCGCGGGCCTCCTCGACCAGTCCGGCGGCCATCATGGCCTCCACGCGGGCGTTGATGCGCGCGAAGAGCTCGGCGCGGGGCCGCTCGATCATCATCTTCACCGCGCGGAAGGGGCGCTCGGCGCGTCGGCCCGTGCGCAGCGTAGAGTATGGCACTCCTGCCTGCAGGCAGATTTCGACAGCATGCACAACGCGCCGCATATTGGCGCGGTCGACCTCGGCATAATAGTCCGGGTCGAGCACTTGCAGCTGGGCCAGTACGCTTTCCGGACCGTTGTTGGCCAGCATGGCCAGCACGTAATCCCGCGTAGAGTCGTCGATGGTCGGCATGAGGTCTATGCCGTTGAGCACGGCATCGACATACATCATCGAGCCGCCGCACATCACCGCCACCCGTCCCCGCTCCCACAGCTGAGGCAGCAAAGCCAGCACATCCTGCTCGAACTTGGCAGCCGAATAGTATGCATCCAGCGGAAGCCGGCCCACGAAGTGATGGCGCGCCAGCGCCTGCTCCTGCGGAGTGGGCGCCGCCGTGCCTATGGGGAGGTCGCGGTAGATTTGGCGCGAGTCGGCCGAAATGACATCGGTGCCGTAGCGGCGCGCCAGCTCCACGGCCAGTCCGGTTTTGCCGGAGGCCGTGGGGCCGGTCACCACTGCCAGTATGCGGCGGTCGCTCACCGGGTGCGCTTGCCCACCAGGGCGGCGATCTGCACGATAACGTCCGTGGCCTTCTCCATCGAGGGGATGGGCACGAACTCGTAGCGCCCGTGGAAGTTGAGGCCGCCCGCAAAGATATTGGGGCAGGGCAATCCCTTGAAGCTCAGCTGGGCGCCGTCGGTGCCTCCGCGGATGGGCTGCACCTTGGGCGTCACGCCCGCCAGACGCATGGCCTCTTCGGCGATGTCGACGATGTATTTCACCGGCTCCACCTTTTCGCGCATGTTGTAGTACTGGTCGCGGATTTCGATCGAGCAGCACTCCGGAAACTCGTTGTTGATTTTGCGGGCCAGATGCTCGAGCTCCTTCTTGCGGCGTTCGAAGCGGTCGCGGTCGTGGTCGCGGATAATATATGTGAGCACAGTCTTTTCGACAGTGCCTTCCATCGAAACAAGGTGATAGAAGCCCTCGTAGTCTTCGGTGTGCTCGGGCGTCTCCCAGCGCGGAAGCATGATTACGAACTGGTTTGCGATGCGCATCGAGTTGATCATCTTGTGCTTGGCGTAGCCCGGATGAACGTTGCGGCCAACGAATGTCACCTTGGCCACGGCGGCGTTGAAGTTCTCGTACTCCAGCTCGCCGACGGCGCCCCCGTCCATAGTATATGCCCAGTCGGCGCCGAAGAGGTCTACGTCGAACTTATGTGCGCCCAGCCCGATTTCCTCATCGGGGTTGAAGGCGATGCGTATTTTGCCGTGCTTGATTTCGGGGTGGTGAAGCAGATAGTCGACGGCGGTGACTATTTCGGCGATGCCCGCTTTGTCGTCGGCGCCCAGGAGCGTATTGCCGTCGGTGACAATCAAATCCTGCCCCACGTAGTCGTTGAGCTCGGGGAAGTCGCCGGGCGAGAGCACGATGCCCGCCTCCTTGTTGAGCACGATGTCGCCGCCGGCATACTTCTCGACGATGCGGGGGTTGACGTGGCGCCCGCTCATATCGGGCGACGTGTCCAGATGGGCGATGAAGCCCACTGTGGGCACATCGGCATCGGTGTTGGCCGGAAGGGTGGCCATCAGATAGCCGTTGTCGTCGAGGGTGATGTCGGCAAGACCCATCTCCTCGAGCTGTGTGCGCAGATACTCCGCGAACTTCATCTGCCCGGGTGTGCTCGGGGTCATATTGGTCAGTTCGTCGCTCTGCGTGTCGAACTTGACATAGTTCAAAAACCTGTCTACTAAGGTCATATCATGGAAGATTTAGAATCAGTTCAGCAGACGCCAGGGTATTGCGGCGCGTAGGGGCGTGCCGCCGTTGCCGGCCTCATATATAAAGCGGTAACCCTCAATCTGAAGGCTCTCCAGAATGTTCTGAACGAAGGGACGAAGCTCGCCGTAGCCTTCGTACTGCGGCTTGAGCAGATTGACGTACTTGCCGGCCAGGCTCGCCTGGGTGAACTCGCGGTAGTCGGCGGCGCGGCCGAAGCTGAGAGTGTACTGCGCGAAGCCGCCCGTGATGGCGAAAGTGGCGCCCTCGCAGCCGTTGGCCTTGGCGCGAAGGTCGCCGCACCGGCTGCTCATAATTGCCGAAATATTGGCCTTCACCTCGTTGAAGTTCAGCTCCATGGGGCGAAGGCGCACCAGCTGCTTCAGGCGCGACGATGATATAGAGTAGGTGCGTTCGTCGGCGTTGGCATCCTTCAGGGTCAGCTCCAGCGACCCCTGCAGGCGGCCGAGCGCGTTCAGAATGTTGTCCAGGCGTTTGCCCGTGTGCTCCTTGAGCCAAAAAGCCACGCCGTACTGCACCAGAGCCTCCGTGAGGTCCGGAACAGCCACCTCATCGCCGGCGAAGACAACCTCGACGGCCAGATTGTTGTCGGAAAGCTCGACGGCAACGCTCTCGAGCAAATCGGTGTTCTCGCTCAGGCGAGCGTACTCCGCGTTGAGAGGCCCGACGTATTCCTCGATTATTTGACGATCCTGCTTCTCCGTGCCGCACGACAACAGCAGCGCCGGACACAGCATCAGGCATATCAGACTCAGCAAGTAAGTGTGTTTCATATCCGTTAGAGTTAGGTGAGACGCTAAGATTCCGACCGGCGAAGCCTGCCGGAGCCGCCGATACACTGCAAAATTAACAAATTTCACCGCCCGCGGCAAAAAAATTTGCAGGTAAAATATAAAAGCCGTAACTTTGTAGCCGCAAAAGGGCCTCCGTGCCCGTGCAAACCGCCGCAATAGCTCAGTCGGTAGAGCATTTCATTCGTAACGAAAAGGTCGTGGGTTCGAGTCCCACTCGCGGCTCTAAAGCAGAAGCTCCCGCTCCTGCTTTTTTCATATCCGCCCGCTCCGGCCGCCTCCGGAACTTTACACATTTAAAAACGCACGAAATATTGGCGGACGCCCGTTCAAAGTATCAGCGGCGCTTTCCAAAGTCTCAATTTGATACTTTGGGCTGAACTTTGGGGAGCGCCCCCACCCGAAGCCGAAGCACACCCCTCAAAGAACATTCGCGACCGGGCGCCACCGAGTTTTTAATCGGCAGGTGCACAAATCCGGATTTTTTTATGTACTTTTGTAACTGAAATATCTCTAAACGGCGGAATTGGTGGGAATAGCACTGAACTTCCGGGTAGGGATAAACCCACTTTAATTCAAAATTACCATGAGCAAATCGTCGAAACTGCAGAAGCTATACCAGATAATGCATAATTCCGAAGAATTGGGACTCCCCCTCAATGACGAAACAATTGCGCAAATCAATGAAATGGAAGAGAAACTCATCAAAAATGAAGTTCTCCCCCTGATTCATGACAATATTGAGCCCACTCTTCGTGAGGTTGAGCGTCCGTTGGTACTGGTGGTGGAATATGACCCCAACGGAGCTCTGCGTGTCAATCTATCCCGCAAGGTCAACATTGCCGCAACTATCTCCGACGCCAAGGAAATTACCCCGGATCCGGTCGTCGACCATACAGAGAAGAAAAAAGGATTTTCCAAGACTGTAACCCAACCCCGCACGCGCCTTCGCATAACGATGCCGGACGGCTCTGTCATTCAAGAAAAAACGGCATGGGAATCGCTTCGTAAGTTCGTGCTTGTCATAGGGGTTGACAAAGTGCGCGCAGTGGGTGTCATAGCCAATAAAATTCCTCTGGTCAGCAATACGGTCGACGCAAAGTATAAGAATTCCCAGAAGCCGCTCGGCAAAGGCTGGCTATTGATGACTTGTTCCGACACAGCGACCAAGCGAAAACAAATTCTGGCTGTCGCCGGGGCGTATGACATGCAAGTCAAAGTTGAAATAATTTAGCCTGCACGCCACGACTTGGTGCCACAATCTTTGTGTATTATGAGCGAATTCGATGAGTATATAGAGCACGGCGAACCGGCGCAGCGCCACAAGGCTGATGCCTGGCAGACAGCTATCGGCTTGCAGGCCGTGGATGGCTTGAACGTATCGAAATATCTTCTTGATACGGCGCGACTACACATCGAAGGCGACATTTCAATCAAGGAAGCCCGTCGGCGGATAATGTCATACTACGAAACTAAGTCGGGACATAACGCCGTCGATGAAGAGGGCGACAAGGCCTCCGCCAATATTGCCGAAATTCTCGGCGAACCTTCGTTCGCGTTCTCTTTCGTAGGGTTGACTTCAATCCATCGCCGAATTTTTGAGGGTGTGTTTGAATTCGCCGGAAAAATACGCAATGTCGAAATCAGCAAGAAGGAATGGGTGCTTGGAGGAAACGCCTCGGTGAGCTACCAGCCATCGGTCGATTTGCGCGAGGCTATCGAATATGATCTTGCGCGCGAAAAGGAATTTGATTATTCCGGCAAACCCATGTCGGAGGTCATAAACCATTTGGCGCGGTTTATAGCCGATTTATGGCAAATACATCCTTTTCGCGAAGGCAACACCCGAACCGCAGCGGTGTTCCTTATTAAATATCTGCGTTCAATGGGAGTTCAGGCCGGTAACGATATGTTTAAAGAACATTCGTGGTACTTCCGCAATGCTATGGTCAGAGCAGTCTACAAGGGGCTCAATGTTGTGCCAACTACTAAGTTCGTCGAACTGTTTCTGCGAAATCTGATTCTGGGGGAAAACAATCTTCTCCGCAACCGAGATTTGCTTGTCGGAGCAACTCTTTCGGAGGAAACTTCCCAAAGTCCGCGGCAAAATGCTCCAAAGTCTCAATTTGACACTTTGGACATCGCTTCCCCTATGTGCTCTGCAAAAAACTGCACCTTGGAAGAAATAATCATCCTCAAAGAGATTGATGCCAACCGCAGAATAACTCAGTCCGAAATTGCGAAGAAAATAAAAAAATCATCTTCCACAGTGAAACGAATCACCTCCGCGCTTGTCGAAAAAGGCATTCTCATCCGCAGAAACGGCCGCCGCAATGGTTGGTGGGAAATAAAGGATGTTTAGTTCGGCAACCCTGCACAGTCTCCGGAGGAGGCGGCGCACCTGCGGGTGGTGCGACTGCGAGTTGAAAGGCCGGGGGGTGCGCGGGGGGCGGCGGCATTTTTTTGGCCGGGGATGGGGCGAATGTGAGTTTTTTTTGCCAAATTTGCACTCTGAAACACGATTGTCCCCGCAACCGTGGCACTGCAGTGTGCTTGGCTGAGGGTTAATCGGCTTGTAATGAACCAATTTGACTCTATGGAGCTTACCGCAGCCGCCATCGCCGCCCACCTGGGCGGCTCAGTTGAAGGAAACCCCGAAGTCGCCGTTGGCGGCTTTGCCAAAATAGAAAGTGCCACCGAAGGCACCATCACGTTTCTTGCAAACCCCAAATACGAGCACCATATCTACTCGACGGGCGCTTCGGTAGTGCTCGTGCGCCGCGACTTCGTGCCCGAGCAGCCTGTGCGGGCCACTCTGATTCGCGTCGACGACCCCTACAGCTGTCTGGCTCAGCTGCTGGGCCTGGCTTCGCAGTTCATCAAACCCCGCTATGAGGGCGTCGAGGACGGCGCTTTCGTCGCCGACGGCGTCGAAGTGCCCGAGGGCTGCTATGTGGGAGCCTTCGCCTACGTTGCCCGCGGGGTGCGCATGGGCCGCAACGTGAAGATCTACCCCCACGCCTATATCGGCGACAACGTTGTGCTCGGCGACGACACCACGGTCTATCCCGGCGCCAAAATATACTACGGCTGCCGCATCGGCGCCCGCTGCACCATCCACGCCGGTGCTGTTGTCGGAGCCGACGGCTTCGGCTTCGCTCCGGACGCTCAGGGCGTCTACCATAAAATAGAGCAGATTGGCATTGTGCAGATCGACGACGACGTCGAAATCGGCGCCAATGCCACCATCGACCGCGCCACCATGGGCGCAACTCACCTGGAGCGCGGTGTGAAAATCGACAACCTCGTTCAGTTGGCCCACAACGTCACCGTGGGCCACGACACCGTCATGGCCGCCCAGGTCGGAGTGGCCGGCTCGACCCACGTGGGCTCCAACTGTATGTTCGGCGGCCAGGTGGGCATAGCGGGCCATATCACCATCGGCGACCGTGTGCAGCTTGGCGCCCAGTGCGGTGTTCCCAACAGCATAGAGGCCGGCCAACGCATGCTCGGCACACCGGCCATGCCCGCCGGAGCCTTCGCGCGCTCAGTGGCATACACCAAGCGCCTTGCCGACCTCTTCGCGCGCGTCGACCGCCTGGAGAAACTTACCGCATCTTCTGAGAAAAAATAAAAACACACACCATATGAAGCAGATAACCCTCAAAAGCTCCTTCACCCTCTCGGGAAAAGGCCTGCATACCGGCGCACATATCGACGCCACTTTCTGTCCCGCTCCGGAGAACCACGGCTATAAGATTCAGCGCACCGACCTCGAAGGCGAACCCATCGTCGACGCACTGGCCGAAAACATCGTCTCTACCAACCGCGGCACCGTAATCGGCCGAGGCGACGTCACCATCAGCACCATAGAGCACGCCATGGCTGCACTCTACGCTCTTGGCGTCGACAACTGCCTCATCAAGGTCAACGGTCCCGAGATGCCAATACTCGACGGCAGCTCGCTGCCCTTCGCAAAGGCAATAGAGGAAGTCGGCTTCGAAGAGCAGACCGCCGACAAGGAGTTCTACTACGTAAAGCACAAAGTTGAGGTCGTCGACCCCGCCACCGGCTCCAAGCTGATGCTCCTCCCCGACGACGCCTTCAGCGTCGACGTCAAAATCGACTTCGCTTCGCCGGTGCTCAGCAACCAGTTTGCCACTATGGACAACGTGGCCGACTTCGTCGAGGAGATTGCCCCGGCCCGCACTTTCGTTTTCGTGCGCGAGGTAGAGCCGTTGCTCACTGCCGGTCTCATCAAGGGCGGTGACCTCGACAATGCCATCGTGATCTACGACACCCCCATGAGCCAGGCCGACCTCGACCGCATCGCCGACATGATGGCAGTGCCCCACAAAAGCGCGGAGGAATTCGGCTACATCAACACCAAGCCCCTGTTCAGCCCCAACGAGCCCGCTCGCCACAAGCTGATGGACCTCATCGGCGACATAGCCCTCATCGGCCGGCCCCTCAAGGGCCGCGTCATCGCAACCCGTCCCGGACATACCGTCAACGCACAGCTCACCAAGGCGCTCCGACAGGACATCAAGCGTCAGGAGATTCAGGCACCCATCTATAATCCCAACCTCACCCCGCTGCTGGACAACAACCAGATCCGCAAACTCCTGCCCCACCGCTATCCCTTCCTGCTGGTCGACAAGGTTATCGACAAAACCGAAAGCTACATCGTCGGAGTGAAGAACGTTACCACCAACGAGCCCTTCTTCCAGGGCCACTTCCCCCAGGAACCCGTAATGCCCGGCGTCCTTCTGGTCGAGGCTATGGCTCAGACCGGTGGCCTGCTCGTGCTCAGCGTGGTCGACGAACCCGAGCGCTATTCGACATACTTCATGAAAATCGACAACGTGAAGTTCCGCCAGAAAGTCGTTCCCGGCGACACGCTCCTCTTCCACGTGTCGTTCCTCACCCCGATGCGCCGCGGAATGGCTGTGATGAAAGGCCGAGCTTTCGTAGGCGAGAAAGTGGTATGCGAATGTGAGTTTATGGCTCAGATTATCAAGAACAAATAACAAGAGGGCCCATCCAAAATATCAAGCGTAATGAAACAACCCCTGGCTTACGTACACCCCGCCGCCAAAATAGCGCCCAGCGTGGTCATCGACCCCTTCGTGACCATCGATCAAAACGTTGAAATCGGCGAAGGTACACGCATCGGCAGCAACGTCACCATCCTCGAAGGCGCCCGAATAGGCCGAAACTGCACCATATTCCCCGGTGCCGTCATCGGCGCTATCCCTCAGGACCTTAAGTTCCGAGGAGAGGAAACTTTGGCCATCATCGGCGACAATACAACCATTCGCGAGTGCGTGACCGTCAACCGCGGCACTGCCGCTCGCGGTCGTACCGTGGTCGGCAACAACACTCTCATAATGGCCTACTCTCACGTGGCCCACGACTGCATCGTCGGCGACAACGTCATCATCAGCAACGCAACTCAGCTCGCAGGAGAGGTCGTGGTCGACAACTTCGCCGTTATCGGCGGCGGAACCCTCATCCACCAGTTCTGCCACATCGGTCCCCACGTGATGATCCAAGGCGGCGCTCTGGTCAACAAGGACATCCCGCCCTACGTCAAAGCCGCCCGCGAGCCTATCTCCTACGCCGGCATAAACTCCGTGGGACTGCGCCGCCGAAATTTCTCAAACGACGTTATCCGCGAAATCCAGGAAATATACCGCTACCTCTACCTGAGCAGCCTCAACATCTCCGATGCCCTCGACCGCATCGAAGCCGAGCTGCCCGCAACCAAGGAGCGCGACGAAATCATTCAGTTCGTCCGCAACTCCAAGCGCGGTGTAATTCGCGGCTATATGTAATCTTTCTTCAAAAGAATCTACTTAATACAGCGCACATGGCCGGAGGGTCCGTCGCTCGCCTGCGCAATGAGGGGCGAGAGGAAAGTCCGGGCAACGCAGAGCACCATATTTGCTAACGGCAAGCTATCGGCAACGGTAGAGTAATGTGACAGAAAATAACCGCCCCCTCGGGGGTAAGGGTGAAAAGGCGAGGTAAGAGCTCACCGGGCGCAACGGCAACATTGCGCGCCGCACATCTTATGGGTTGCAAGGTCAAGTATACCGGCATTCAAGGGCTGCTCGTCCATTGCCGGGGGGTAGACTGCTAAATCCTGCTTCGGCAGGCAGATAAATGGCGGACGGCATCGGCCAACTCTTCGGATAGTAGCTGAACCACATAACCCGGCTTATACTCCGACCATGCGCGCTTTTTTTATAAATACCTCAGTTTCTGAGTCAAAACCTGATTCCATGGCCCAAGACAACGAAAAATGGCTTACAATGCCCACAACCGACGACGCCGGTAACACTATCATTGTCACCGGCCTGACCGACGTCGGGAAATTCCGCTCAAAACCGCGGTATTCAATCCGCGTAAACATCTCTTTGGGCTACGAACCCGCCGGTCCGCTCGGGTTCCCCGACGAAACCACCGCACAAACCCTCGAAGAGGTCACCGAAGCCTTTCTGGCTAATCTCAAAGGAAAAAACACTGCCGTGCTTACCGGCATCTACACCGGTGCCGCTCAGCGCGACTGGGTGTTCTACACATTCAGCACCGAAGTCTTCAATTCCTATCTGAACCGCTCGCTGGCCGACTTCCCCTTGCTGCCGCTCAAAATATCGGCCGAAAACGACCCCGATTGGGAGGAGTACGACGAAATGATGACCGTATTCAACTGACGGCGAGCATCAACACAGCATATCCGAACATAAGCATCGACGTGACGCCCAGTAGCGGGTTGAGTCGCGCTCCCTTGGCGCGCACAAGCCGCACGGCGACCGCTGCCGCTGCCGCAAGATACGCCGCTCCTACTATCCACCAGGCTCCACCGGCGCGCTCCCACACATTCCATGTCAGAGCCGCGGCAACAAGGGCGTTCGCTGTATAGAGACCGGCCATCGCCCGCACACCAAAGACGGTCGCAAGGGTGTGCTTGCCTACCGAGCGGTCGTCGGGGATATCGCGCGTATTGTTAACTATCAGCACGTTGGCTCCCATCAGCCCTATAGCAACCGAAGCCATCGCAACCGGAACGCTCCATGCAAGCGACTGCACATAGTACGTGAGGTTGACCGGCACTATTCCGAAAAAGAGCACCACAGCCACTTCGCCCAGACAGTGCGTGCTCAGCGGGTAGGGCCCCGCGCTGTAGGCCAGCGCTCCTACCCCGATGAGAGCACCAATCGGGATGAGCCACAGGCCCCCGAACGCCGTCAGGCACAGCCCCACAGCCGCCGCAGCAATCAAAGTACCATAGATAGCACGCTTCATGGCCTCGGCAGTTATGTCGCCCTCGGTGACGCCCCGACGGGGCCCTTCGCGCCCGCTGCGGTCGCGGCCGGCCTTAAAATCATAGTATTCGTTGGCAAAATTGCTCGCCGTCTGGCAGAGCAACGCAAAAAGCAGACATAGCGCAGCCGCAACCCACTTGAAGCACCCGTCGGAAACGGCGAAGGAGCAGCCGCAGACCACGCCCGCCGCCGACACCGGCAGCGTGCGCAGTCGCATTGCTTCTATCCAGGCCTTGACCATCAGTCGATTCGCTCTACGACGATGCAGTCGATCAGAGCATGGTTGGTGTCGATGTTCATATTGTTGTTTTCAGGCCGGAAGTCGATGGTGAGCTTGTGGCGTCCCGCACTCAGAGGCACCGACACGCTGTTCGAAGCTCCCCAGTCGTTCCAGTTGGCCACTCCGCGGTGAGGCATAACCAGCACACCGCTGCGGCGGTTGTCGACACTCAGGGTGCGTATGGCCGCGCGGTTTTCGGTGTTGACCGGGCCGTTGCCGTTGGCATAGCGCACATAGACGGCATATCGGCCGCTTTCGGGCACGTCGACTTCGGCATGTATAGGAGCCGAGCTGCGGTCGGTTTCGGCAAAGCCGGCGCCGCTGAAGCCCGCAAGAGGCTCGGTGGGCGCGTAGACGAGCTCCTCGGAGCTTATTTCTGACGTCTGCGGTAGGTCGACAACCATGCGCAGACCGTTGAAGCGCGGTTCCGATGCAAAGCCCGGAACGCCGTCGCCACTCAAACCGATGACCTGATATTCGCCGGGGACGGTGGCGGCATAGTCGGTGGTGCGCACAGTGTCGATGGCCACGCCGTTGCGCAGAACCACGTAGCTGCCGATGTATTCAATTGGGTTCCAGCGCAGGCGGTTGGCACTCGGAACGCCGGGACCGTCGAGCGACGGGTCGTTCTCCAGCCATGCTATGGGCGTCAGAGGCGCCTTGACGTTGGCCGTGCGGTTGACTCCGATGGGTGCTATCTCGTTGTCGGCCATGGTGATTACGATGTCGTTGGTTCCCGTGATGTCAGCCGGTATTTCGGGGGCATGCTCGCGACCGTTGAGCGTAAAGGAGGCGATACGGTCGCCGAAGCCCTTCACGGTGATGTTGAGCACGGCGTTGCGGTAGCGGTAGTTGCTCAGAGTGCGCTCTCCGGCCAGGGCTTTGGGTACAAAGGGTTTGAAAACGAGCGAGTTCTTGGTGTAGTCGATGCCGAAGAGGATGCGCTGGGTCAGTGCGATGTTGCCGGCAAGGCACCACAGCATGTTCGACGAATTGAGCTCCGTGGCGATGTCGCCGTTGTCGAGGTTGAAATTCTCCTTATTGGTTGCGAAGAGTGCCGCCGGGCGGAAGATGGCGCCGATGGCCTCCAGCGTGCCTTCCTCGTTGTGGGCCTTGGCGTTGGCCAGCGCCCAGTAGGCGCCTACCCAGGGCCACAGCGCGTTGTTGTGGTAGGCCGGCATGTCGGCTATCTGGGGGAAGAAGATTGCCGCGCCGAAGGGGGTGGTGGGGTTGGAGGCGGTGATGGTACGGGCGCGCTCGGGGGAGGCCACGTCGTAGAGAATGGCCAGACTTTCGCCGAGAGTCTCTGCGCGAGGGTTGAGAATGAGGTTGTTGCGGCCGTACTTGTACATCGCATAGTAGCCTTTGTCGTCCATCCAGAGCTCGCTGTTGACGGCATCCTCTATGGCCTGCGCCCGCGCAAGGTAGCCGTCGACTTCGTCGGTGTGGCCCAGCTCGGAGGCGATTTCGGCCAGGGTGCGCAGCGCCTGGGCGTGCACAATCGACGTCCCCAGGGCCTCGCTGGCGTAGATGTCGGCAGTCTGCATCCATTTCGGATAGCTCTGCTCGCGCCAATCGATGAAAGAGGTCTCGCCCTTTACCAGTCCGTCGTCGGCGGCAACGATGAGTTCGTCGTCCGCAAGACTGCGCTTGATGACCGGGTAGATGAACTCCAGCCACTCCCGGTCGCCGGTAACCTTATAGACCTCATAGGCAGCCAACGTCCAGATCTGACGGTCGCTGCTGACGGGCCATGCGCCGCCGCTGCCCGTGTCCTGCACTATCACTCCTCGCGGATTAACCTTCTTCATCAGCGATATCTTCGATGCCAGCGGCTGCATAGGCGCCATCGACAGAAGAATGGAGTAGGACACGTCGCGGGTCCACACGCCGGCCCATTCCTTGCCGGTGCGAAGCGTGGTGTCCGGTTCGACGGCATTGACCATTTCGTCCAGAGCCATGTTGTAGATGGCCGCGTGGAGGGTGTTGGGGGTGGTGAGCTGCGGGTAGGAGGAAATGTCGTTGCGAAGCCGCCACGTTTTCTCGATAGGGAACTTATAGTGCGGCTGGGCGCTGTAGGTGCTCACAATTTCAGTGGTCGATGGCGCTGTAGCCATATATTCGCCTTGGGTAATGGTGTCGCCGTGCCAGCTGTAGGCGGCCGTGCTCACTATTTCCTGCGCGTTGGCGGCGGCCGCGGTCAGTGCCGAGCAGGCTGCCAGTGTAAGTATGCGTCTCATTCGTTATGTTTCAGTCTTCTTTGTATTCCAGTCGTAAATATCTTTTGGTGTCGGGCCCGACGGCTCCCAAAGCGGAGTTGCGCAGACCCGGTATCCACACTATCTCATTGTTGCGCAGCAGAATCCACGCCTGCCGCTTCTGCGCCGCGCTGTAGCCGGCCCCGGCAAAGAGGTCGCTCACCAGCTTCGACGCCGTCGAGCCGAAGGGCACCATGCGGTCACCCCGGACCCAGTGGCGAACCGTCCATACCGCACCCGGGTCGAGCGCAAAGGCCGCGTCGACGTAGGCCACGGCGGCGTTGCGCCCCGGTATGCGGAATTCCTCAACGGCATGCGATGTTATGAGTATGCGAAGCGGCCGGGTGATGTCGCGCCGGAGATTCAGACGCGTTTCGGTCGCCGGTTCGGTGAGCTCGCTGTCGTAGGCGAGGCTCATAAGGCCGCGGTTCACTTCGGCAACAACACCGGCAGTCCCGTGGTAGCGCTGCCCGGAGCCGTCGGCGCTGCGAAGCATGTCGGCGGTTTGAGTAGGCGTAAAGCCCTTGCCGCGTAGTAGTTCCAGCAGGAGTGTGCCTCCTTCGGGAAGCTTGCACAGGGCCCGAAGATCGTACTGCCCGCGGTCGTCGACAACTGCGCCGCGCACCTCCTCCACATAGTTGAGAAAGAGCTTGCGGACGCTCTCCAGATTGCCCACGCTCCGGAGAATGGCCTCCAGGGCACCCGGAAATTCCTCCTCCAGGAAGGGAAGAACGCGGTGGCGGATGCGGTTGCGGGTGAAGTCTACATTGTTGTTGGTGCTGTCGGTGACGAAGTCCAGACCGCGAGCGGCAAGGTAGTCCTCGATTTGTCGGCGCGAAGCCCACAGCAGCGGGCGCACCGTGGCGCCGTTGCGCGCATTCATCGACGTCAGTCCGACTATGCCGGCCCCGCGCATCATATTGAGTACGAAGGTCTCGGCGCGGTCTTCGCGGTGGTGGCCGACGGCCACGGCCTGCGCTCCGGCCTTGTCGGCCAGTGTGCCGAACCATGCGTAGCGCACGCGCCGGCAGCCCATCTCGAGCGTCTCGCCGGGATGCGAGGCCAGCTCGGCCTCCATATCGAAATGGCGTACGCAGAACTCGGCGCCCAGTTCGGCGGCAACGCGCCGCGCATGGCGCATGTCGCGGTTGCTTTCCTCGCCCCGGAGGTGGTAGTTGCAGTGGGCGGCGATACATTCGTAGCCCAACGCGCTCAGTGCTGCCAGAAGCGCCACAGAGTCAGCGCCTCCGCTGAGGGCCACTATCACCGGCGCACCGTTGTGGAGCAACTCCTGCCCGGCGATATATTGCCGGGCGGCGCGCTCGAAATCGGTTGCCGGTGTACTCATTTCGGGTTGCTTACTTGCTGCGGGGCAGCACGTTGACCTTCAGCTTGCGGTAGGCACGCTCGGCTTTGGCGCGTGCTTCCTCGAGGGTGTCGGCAGTGGCCAGGATGACTCCCATGCGGCGGTGTCCCTTGATTTCGGGTTTGCCGAAAATGCGCATCTGCACTCCCGGCTCGGCAAGCACTTCTTCAAGATTGTCCATCTCGATGCAGTCGGTGTCGCCTTCGACCACAATAGCGCGGCTCGCCGACGGCCCGTAGAAGCGTATTGCCGGCACCGGGAGCCCCAACAGCGCGCGGGCGTGCAGGGCGAACTCGCTGAGGTCCTGCGAAATCATGGTCACCATGCCGGTGTCGTGCGGACGGGGCGACACTTCGCTGAAAATCACCTCATCGCCCTTTACGAAGAGCTCCACGCCGAAAATGCCGTGGCCCCCGAGAGCGTCGGTAATCTTTCGGGCAACCTCGCGGGCCTTTTCCAGCGCCGGTGCGCTCATGGGCTGAGGCTGCCAGCTCTCGCGGTAGTCGCCGTCGACCTGGATGTGGCCCACCGGCTCGCAAAATACGGTGCCGGAGGCGCTGCGCACCGTCAGCAGCGTTATTTCATAGTCGAAGTCGACGAAGCCCTCCACGATGACGCGGCCGGCGCCGGCGCGTCCTCCGGCCTGAGCCTCGTCCCAGGCGCCCCGGACGCCCTCCGGAGTGCGGACTGTCGACTGGCCGTGGCCCGACGAGCTCATCACGGGCTTCACCACCACCGGCAGACCGATTTCCTGCACGGCTTTCTCAAATTCCTCGAAGGTTTCGGCGAAGCGGTAGGGCGACGTCGGCAGCCCCAGTTCTTCGGCGGCAAGACGGCGTATTCCCTCGCGGTTCATGGTCAGGTAGGCGGCTCGTGCCGTGGGCGTAACGTTGAAGCCCTCCTTCTCGAGAGCGACAAGGGTCGGCGTTGCTATGGCTTCGACCTCGGGGATGATATGGTCGGGGCGCTCGTCGCGAACTATGTCGGCCAGAGTCTTGCCGTCGAGCATATTGAACACGTGGCTGCGGTGTGCAGTCTGCATAGCCGGGGCCATCGGATATTTGTCGCACGCAACTACCTCAACGCCAAGACGCTGAAGCTCGATGCTTACTTCCTTGCCAAGTTCGCCGCTGCCCAGCAGCAGAGCCTTGCGGCCCGCGGGGGTAAATACAGAACCTATCTTCATTTGCCGGTTTCGTTTATGGGTTTGAGACGGCTCAGGGCAGCGCTGACGCGCTCCATGGCCCGCCGGATATTTTCGTCGGAAGTGGCGTAGCTGAACCGCAGGTAGCCCGGCGCGCAGAAGGCGTCGCCCGCCACGGAAGCCACATGAGCCTCGTTGAGAAGATACATAGCCAGGTCGGAGGCGTTTTCGATGTTTGTTGTGCCGTCCGTTGTCCCGAAGTAGGCGCTAACCTCGGGGAAGAGGTAGAATGCGCCCTGGGGCTCGTTGACGCGGAAGCCCGGAATCTCGCGCGCCAGGCTTACTATGAGGTCGCGGCGACGACGGAAGGCGGCGCACATCTCGGCCACACACTCCTGGGAACCGGTGTAGGCGGCTTCGGCGGCCTTCTGGGCGATGGAGCTCACGCCCGAAGTGGCCTGCCCCTGCAGCTTGGTGACGGCCTTGGCAATCTCTACGGGAGCTGCGCAGTAGCCGATGCGCCAGCCCGTCATTGCATATGCTTTCGACACACCGTTGATTACCACAGTCTGAGCCTTTATAGCCTCAAAGGAGGCCAGCGAGACAAAGGGTGTGGCCGTGTAGATGATATGCTCGTAGATTTCGTCGGCGATGACAAGAATCTTGGGATAGCGTGCCAGCACCTCCACAAGGCCCGCGAGTTCGTCGGCGGTGTAGACGCTGCCGGTAGGATTCGACGGCGAGCATATTATGATGGCGCGCGTACGGGGTGTGATAGCGGCTTCTAGCTTGGCCGGAGTCAGCTTGAAATCCTCTTCGATGCCGGCGCCAACGGTAACGGGAACGCCGCTGGCAAGTTTCACAAGCTCAACGTAGCTCACCCACGCCGGGGTGGGGATGACAACCTCGTCGCCATCGTTGACCGTGGCCAGCAGGACGTTGCTCAGGGCATGCTTGGCGCCGTTGCCCACAACAATCTGCTCCGGTGCGAAGCTGAGCCCGTTTTCGCGGCTCAGCTTGTCGGCAACGGCCCGGCGAAGGCTCATATAGCCCGGAACGGGAGAATAGAAACTGTAGTTTTCTTCGATGGCCTTCTCGGCAGCCGCCTTGATGTGGTCCGGAGTGTGGAAATCCGGTTCTCCCACACTCATGTTTATCACATCTACGCCCGAAGCCCTCAGCTCGGCGCTCTTTTGCGACATGGCCAGTGTCTGGCTGACTGCCAGCGACTGTACGCGGTCTGATATCTGTTGCATGGTTGGCATGTGTTGGATGTTCTGCAAAGTTAACAAATTCTCCGCATCCCCGCAATTCCGCGCACGCCAAAAAAACGTAAGCACAAAACAGCCTTAACAGCCTTAACCGGTAACGCCCCGGAGCCTACGCATCGTCCACCTAACACTTGTAGAGGTAGACGTTAGAAATTCAGCATATTAATTAAAAATAATACCGCCGCTATTACGAATAGAATATGTATGATGGGCATAGGCAGAAGAAAAGGGCACGCCCAAACGAACCATTCAGGTTGCTTTTGGTAGCTACCGGCCGCTCTCATTGCCATGATAAACTGCCATGACCATATAATATATGAGCAAAGTATGCAGACAAATAACGCACCATACATTTTTAGATAAATCTCTTCGTGTGACCTGCTCATGGCGGCGGTTTCTAAGGAAAAAAAACCAATAGCAAAGCAAATGGTGTTTAGACTTACTTGGAACGAAACGACAGCGACGCTGAGCAAATACAGTAAATATTTCTTCAGAACTGCCGGAGAATCAGTTAGTTTTTTTTCAAGGTCAAGCGGGAAGTTATTGTCCATAGAAAGCGTTTAAAATTAAGGTAATGGCAAATAATATCTGAACAGCCGGCATTATTATCAAAATGGGGAGGGTCCAAATGAACCATTTAGCTTGGAGATTGTGGCGATTCTTAACAATTAAAGCCACAATTATTTCCCACAACCATATTAAATATAACTCAATAATTACACACAAATAAAGTGAGGCTTTCAGTAGAAATTTTTCCGAGTCGAGGAACCCATATAACCTATAAGATATATCAAAACTAAAGCTCGAATTATAAAACAGCAGAAGTTCGGAGACCACCAATTGGAACAGTCCAACCAAGATAATAAGCCAGCTTTTAATTTTTGCTTTCATGGCTGCGGCTGCGTTAGAAAATATTCGACAAAATTTATAATGTAATGAGAGTCAACCCAGCTTTGATTATTAAAATAGATTGGCACTATTGGTTGTGATTATTGCGATGCTACTGTTCGTCATAGCAGTCGGAGGAGAGATTGAACAAATATACGATAAAAAGTCGGAGTAAAAAAGCGTTTAATGAAAACTAACTAAAATTTATAGAGAACATCAAAAAGCATCGATTGCTGCAATGACCGTTTCTAATAAATATTTGTAACTGCAGACCTTATTGGTAGAGGTAGATGTCGGGAATGCAGTGGTATATGATGCCGAGGAGGATAAGCATCTGGATTAGGGGCATGGGCAACA
>UQLO01000033.1 GCA_900541865.1 uncultured Porphyromonadaceae bacterium
CGCAGCCCCCTCGGCGCACGGCCTTCCCCTGCGGAGGAGTGAGGAGAATGCCGTTGCACTTCTTATTGGAAACTTTGATTATCCGTTTGGGCGCTATTTTTTGCAGGGAGTCCAATTATATCAATAAATTGTTGTAACTTTGCAATCAAGAACTAAAGACCTCGTATATGGCAAAACCCATTAAAGAAACCCCTGAACTCTACGGAAAGGATGCGGAACGCTTCGAAAAGCTTATTTCGCAACCGAAGCCTGTATCCAAAGAAGAGAGGGAAAGAGCCCGTAAAGCATATGAGGTAATGAAATCCATCAGCAATTTTCAATGGTGATATGGATTTCTCAAAATTAGCTCAGATACAACTCTCTTCGGAAACCAAAATTAAGCCGTTCAAATGCGCTGAGGAAGATTTGAATGGCTTTCTTTTTGAGGATGCCAGACATTTTCAAAGCGAACTCATGGCCGTTACTTACCTTTTGGAAGATCAGGAGGCGGATGTGACAGTTGCCTATTTTAGTCTCCTCGCTGATAAAATCACATTCAATCCTGAGGAAAAGGGTATGTGGAACCGTCTTAACCGCAACATACCCAATCCAAAACGACGTCGCAACTATCCAGCCCTAAAAATCGGCCGACTCGCCGTGCATGAAAATTATGCAGGCGCAGGAGTAGGTACATTCGTACTTGACAGCATAAAGTATGCCTTCACAACTGTGAAGCGCCTCGGTTGCCGGTTTTTGACCGTTGATGCGTTGAAGTCGGCCACTCTTTTCTACGAAAAGAACGGCTTCCAATTTTTCACGGATCAAGACAAGGAAGACGAGACGAGACTAATGTTTTTCGACCTTAAGAACTTTGTTTGTTGAGGTCAGCCCGCAGTAATGGAATCCTTGTAGCACCCAATAAGGGCTGTGGGGCAATCTAATTGGGGCGGTTGGGTGGGAGTTTCAAATAAAATTCGTAAATTTGCACTTTGATGGGACGACTGATGGCCATAGACTTCGGACGCAAGCGTTGCGGCATCGCCGTGACCGACCCTCTGCGCATAGTAGCCAACGGGTTGGAGACGGTGCCGACGGCTTCGCTGGTCGACTTTGTGAAGGCCTATGCAGCCTCCGAGGGCATCGACGAGATTATTGTCGGCGAGCCGCGCGACATGCACGACCGCCCCTCCGAAAGCCAGCGCTACCTCCGTCCGGCCCTCGCCCGCCTGGTGAAGGCGCTCCCCGGCATCCCGGTGCGGATGTACGACGAGCGCTTCACCTCCGTGCTTGCCCACCGCGCCATGCTCGACGGCGGCCTGGGACGCATGGACCGCCGCGACAAGGCTCTGGTCGACAAAATCAGCGCCGCCATCATACTCAACGATTACTTACAGAGCACCGCTTATACACAGACGAACCAATGAAACTTCCCGTATATCTCTACGGTCACCCCGTGCTCCGCGAAATTTCGACCGACCTCACTCCGGACTATCCCGGACTGAAAGAGCTGGTGGCCGACATGTACGCAGCAATGTACGCCAGCGAGGGCGTGGGTCTTGCCGCTCCGCAGATCGGGCGCAACATCCGCCTGGTGGTCATCGACGCCGACCCCGTCGGCGAGTCCTTCCCCGAGTGTGCCGGACGACGCCTCACCCTCATAAATCCCGTAGTCGAGATTCTCGACGGCGACAAGATAAGCCGCGCCGAAGGCTGCCTGAGCCTGCCCGGACTGAGCGAGAACGTGCCCCGCGTGGAGCACATCCGCCTGAGCTGGGTCGACGAGGATTTCAAGCCCCACACTGAGGAAATCAGCGGCTTCCTTGCCCGCATTGTGCAGCACGAGTGCGACCACCTCGAAGGCAAGCTCTACATAGACCATATCTCCAACATACGCCGTCAGCTCATCCGCAGCAAGCTCAACGCCATCGCCACGGGCCGCACGGCGGTCGACTACCCTGCAAAATACGCTCCCGGCGCACGCCGCCGCTGACTACCAACACAACACCCGCACCAAAATGGCCGACGACAAAAAAATCATCTTCTCGATGGTGGGAGTGTCCAAGACCTACCCGCCCCAGAAAACCGTTCTCAAAAACATATACCTTTCGTTCTTCTACGGCGCCAAAATAGGCATCATCGGTCTAAACGGCTCCGGCAAGTCTTCGCTGCTTAAAATTATTGCCGGCGTCGACAAGGAATATCAGGGCGAGGTTGTCTTCGCTCCCGGCTACACCGTGGGCTACCTCGAGCAGGAACCCCACCTCGAGCCCGGCAAAACGGTGCTCGAGATTGTCCGGGAGGGCGTCAAGCCAACCATGGATCTGCTTGCGGAGTTCGAAAAGGTCAACGAGGCCTTCGGTGACCCCGATGTGCTGGAAGACCCCGACCGTATGGATGCCCTGATTGCACGCCAGGCCGAGCTTCAGGATGCCCTCGACGCCGCCGACGCCTGGAATATCGACAACCGCCTCGAGCGCGCTATGGACGCACTTCAGTGCCCGCCCGACGACCAGATTGTCGACACCCTCTCCGGCGGCGAGCGTCGTCGCGTGGCTCTGTGCCGTCTGCTGCTCCAGCAGCCCGACGTGCTCCTGCTCGACGAGCCCACCAACCACCTCGACGCCGAGAGTATCGACTGGCTCGAACAGCACCTGCGCCAATATCCCGGCACGGTCATCGCCATCACCCACGACCGCTACTTCCTTGACCACGTGGCCGGATGGATTCTCGAACTCGACCGAGGCGAAGGTATTCCCTGGAAGGGCAACTACTCCGGATGGCTCGAGCAGAAGACCGCCCGCATGGCCCAGGAGGAGAAGCAGGCCTCCAAGCGCCGCAAAACCCTTGAGCGCGAGCTTGAGTGGATACGCATGGCCCCAAAAGCCCGCCAGGCGAAGGGCAAGGCGCGCCTCAACAACTACGACCGCCTCCTCAACGAAGACCAGAAACAGCGCGAGGAGCGCCTCGAAATATATATACCCAACGGCCCGCGCCTGGGCAACAAGGTGATCGAAGCATCGCACCTTGCCAAAGCATATGGGGCGCGCACCCTCTTCGGCGACCTGAGTTTCTCGCTGCCGCCCAACGGCATAGTGGGTGTCATCGGCCCCAACGGCGCCGGCAAGACAACCCTCTTCCGCCTCATAATGGGCCAGGAGAAGGCCGACGCCGGCTCCTTCGACGTCGGCGAAACCGTCAAGGTTGCCTACGTCGACCAGACCCACCACGACCTCCTGCCCGAAAAGAGCGTCTATGAGGTCATCAGCCAGGGCGTGGAGAGCTTCCGCATGGGCGGACGCGACGTCAATGCCCGTGCCTATCTGAGCCGCTTCAACTTCACCGGCGCCGACCAGGAAAAGAAAATCGGAGTGCTCTCCGGCGGCGAGCGCAACCGCCTCCACCTGGCTATGGCGCTAAAGGAGGAGGGCAACGTGCTGCTGCTCGACGAACCCACCAACGATATCGACGTCAATACCCTGCGCGCCCTCGAGGAGGGCCTTGAGGACTTTGCCGGCTGCGCCGTGGTGGTAAGCCACGACCGCTGGTTCCTCGACCGCATCTGCACACACATCCTCTCCTTCGAGGGCGACGGCGAGGTGGTCTTCTACGAAGGCTCCTACTCCGACTACGAGGAGTACAAACGCCGGCTCAACGGCGGCAAGGAACCCCCGCGCCGACGCTACCGCAACCTCCAGTAATTTCGTATAAACCAAACACATCATAGTAATGAAACGTACTAAAATAGCGGACATCTTCGACCCGGCCCTCATCGGCTCCGAAGTCGACGTCATGGGCTGGGTGCGCACCCGCCGAGGCAACAAGAACGTGCAGTTCGTGGCACTCAACGACGGCTCCACGGTCCGCAACCTCCAGATAGTCTTCCCGCTGGACCGCTTCAGCGAGGACGAACTGCGTCCGGTGACCACCGGCTCCGCAATCCACGTCGTCGGCAAACTCGTCGAGTCGATGGGCAAAGGCCAGACATGCGAGGTCCAGGCCGACCGCCTCGAAATATTCGGCACCGCCGACCCCGCCGAATATCCCCTCCAGAAGAAGGGTCACACCCTTGAGTTCCTGCGCGAAAAGGCCCACCTGCGCCCCCGCACCGCCACCTTCGGCGCTATTCTGCGCATACGCAGCGCCTTGGCCTTCGCCATACACCGCTTCTTCCAGGAGCGCGGATTCTTCTACCTGAACACCCCGCTGATCACGGCCTCCGACTGCGAGGGCGCCGGCGCTATGTTCCAGGTCACCACGCTCCCCCTCGACAAGCTGCCGCGCACCGACGACGGCGCCGTCGACTACTCCCGCGACTTCTTCGGCAAGCCCACCGCACTCACCGTCAGCGGCCAGCTCGAAGGCGAGCTCGGCGCCACCGCCCTCGGCGCCATCTACACCTTCGGTCCGACTTTCCGCGCCGAAAACTCCAACACGCCGCGCCACCTCAGCGAGTTCTGGATGGTGGAGCCCGAAGTGGCCTTCTTCGACATCGAAGACAATATGCAGCTGGCCGAGGACTTCGTGAAATACTGCATTCAGTATGCCCTCGACAACTGCCGCGACGACATCGACTTCCTGGCCGAGCACTTCGACAAGGAGCTCGTAGAGCGCCTCGAGTTTGTGCTCCACAACGACTTCGTGCGCCTCACCTACACCGAAGGCGTCGAAATCCTCAAAGCATCCGGACACAAATTCGAATTCCCTGTCGACTGGGGCACTGACCTCCAGAGCGAGCACGAGCGCTATCTGGTCGAAGAGCACTTCCGCAAACCCGTGATACTCACCGACTATCCGCGCGACATCAAGGCTTTCTACATGAAGCAGAACGACGACGGCCGCACCGTGCGCGCCATGGACGTCCTCTTCCCCAAAATCGGCGAAATCATCGGCGGCAGCGAGCGCGAAGCCGACTACGACAAACTCATGGCTCGCATCGAGGAGCTCCACATCCCGATGAAAGACATGTGGTGGTATCTCGACACCCGCCGATTCGGCACCGTGCCCCACAGCGGCTTCGGCCTCGGCTTCGAGCGCCTGGTGCTCTTCGTCACCGGCATGACAAACATCCGCGACGTCATCCCCTTCCCCCGCACTCCCAACAACGCCGAGTTCTGACAAGGCGTCTCCATCGACCGGGCGCCGGTCGGACCCGCAACGGGTCCGGCCGGCGCCTGCCGCTTTCGGCCCCTCCCCAAAAAAATCGAGATTCATCGCGATTCAACCCGACAAAACGCAATTCAACCCGATAAAACGCGTGGCGGGTAAACTTTTTTTCACATAATTTGTCTTATTTATACAAGTATTTGTATCTTTGCAGTGCAGAACCTCCGCTCTGCAATTTTTTAACGGACCGAAATGACAAAAAAAGATATACCCAACACCACAAACCAAGCCGAAACCGCCGAAAACAAGGCGGCGACAGCCACAGCATACCGTTCGCCGGCCCTGGCCTGGGTCGCCGTGGGGCTTACGCTGCTGGCGTGGGCCCTGCTGATGTGCGTCAACGGCTATGTAGCCATGGCAGTGGCCGCCGTGGGCGTTGTAGCCGGCTTTTTCGCACTGCCGGGACGCTCGCGGGCAGCCCGCAATCTTGCCGTGACGGCCATCATAGCCTGCATGGTGCTACTGGTGGTTTTGGCAGCTTTCATAATAGTTATTAAAGTAGGGCTGCAAAGCATGCCCGGCTCATAATAAACATACAAACCAAACCCTAAAAAATCAACACCATGGGGGCAAATTCCGGAAGCAAGGAATCCATCCAGCGCGAGATTGAAAGCACGCAGCGCGAAATCGAACGAATCAAAGACACCATCGCCCGAAAGAAGGCTGAAATGGCCGACCTGCGTTCGCGCGGTATGCTCAATCGTGCCGGCGGCGTGAACGCCGACGGACTCAAACGCGTCATCGAGAGCGAAAAAGAGAAACTCAAAAGCGCTCAGGACGAGCTCAAGAGACTCCGCGAACGCAAGAAAAGCGCAAAGTAAGACATTCCCCCAATTTCTGTGATCGATCAGCTGCAGGGGGTTCGGATTGAGAACTACGGAGTTCGCTGGGAACAAATGCCCGACGATTTCCGCCTTGTTGATCGTTTCGCACACGAGGATTGGGACAGAATAGTCCACGGCATATCGACCGAGCCTGAGTGGCGCGCTTTCGTCGATCGCTACAAATCCATCGGAGGCTGTTTTCTTCTTTTTATAAAGGAGAAAACAGCCCCTGTCGGTTTTGTGTGGGTGGTGTACGACAATTATCGGAGGCGTTCGGTGATGATCCACGGAGGCAGCTGGCTGGCAGGCCGCATATCGTCGACCTGGCTCTGCCGAGGTATGCTGTGCCTTGCCGAGCACTTGCTTGCGGCCGGGTTCAGGGTACACAGCCAGTGCCGGCGCGACAATGCGAGGTCGTTTCGGTTTCTGAGGGGACTCGGATTTGTGCCCTTCGAGAAAGACACCGAATATACCAAACTCTACATCGACCGTCGGCGCATAGCGCGGTCTGCGGTTTGCCAACGGCTCAAAGCGTCCTTGTGAGGCTGTAAAATTTGGTCATTACGGAGATTGTGAGTACTTTTGCAGTATGAACGCAAAACTCTCCGCAATGTGGCAGTGGTGCCGCAGATACTTGTCCGTTTGGACTCTTGCCTGCCTCGGTGTGGTGGCCTTCGTGGTATGCTACGGCGATAATTCCGTCTTCGACAGCATCGACCAGGACCGCACCGTCGACAGCCTGCGTGCGGAGCTTGCCGCCGTGCTCGACAGCACCGAGCACTACCGCAACCTCAACAGCCGTCTCTCCACCGACCCCGAGCTCATGGAGCAGGTCGTTCGCGAGCAGTACGGCATGAAGCGTCCCCACGAGGACGTCTACACCTTCGAAGAAAGACCTGCAAGCAGATGAACAACAAACCCAACCGGCTCACACTTGTTATGGCAAACATAGTGGCCCCCATAGGGCTGCTGGCCGTGTTTGCCGCCACGGCCGCTCCTTTTTTTCTGGCTTCCGCCGAATGGGCGCGGGCGGCCTACCCCTTCGTCTACGCCGCCGGCGCTTTTATTGTCCTGGCCGCCAGGTTGCTGTGCGTATATCCCACCGACGATATGAAGCTCAAGCGCCTCTACCGCCTCGAGAAGTGGTCGCCGATTATTTTCCTGGTCGGCGTGGGGCTGCTTTTCTATGACCCCACCACCCTGCGCGACTGGCTGGCTTTCACGCTGGCCGGAGCCGCCCTCCAGGTATACACCGGCTTTGCAATTCCCGCCCGACAGGCCAAAATAGCGCACCGGAATCCTGAAACCAAGAAATAACAACTAAGGTGACCAAGAAGATAGTGGAAACTCCGCTGATGAAGCAGTACGCGGAGATGAAAGCCAAGCATCCGGACGCCGTACTCCTCTTCCGGGTGGGCGACTTCTACGAGACCTTCAGCGACGACGCCATAACGGCCTCGGAAATCCTCGGTATCACCCTGACGCGACGCGCAAACGGCGCCGCACAGTACGTCGAGCTGGCCGGATTCCCCCACCATGCTCTCGACAGCTACCTGCCCAAGCTGGTGCGCGCCGGCAAGCGCGTGGCCATCTGCGAGCAGCTCGAAGACCCTAAGCTCACCAAGAAGCTGGTAAAGCGTGGTATCACCGAGCTCGTAACCCCCGGCGTCACCATGAGCGACACCGTGCTCAACCGCGGCGAGAACAACTTCCTCGGCGCCGTACATTTCGGCAAGGGCGGCCTCACCGGTGTGGCTTTTCTCGACATCAGCACCGGCGAATTTCTCGCCGCCGAGGGGAACCCCGACTATGCCGACAAGATTCTGTCGTCGATGGCGCCAAAGGAGCTGCTCGTGCAGCGCGGATGCAAGAACCTGGTGGCCGAAACCTTCGCCCAGCCCTATCTCACCTTCGAGCTCGAGGACTGGCTCTTCACCGCCCAGGCGGCCTCGGAGCGCCTCCGCAAGCAGTTCGGCACCACATCCCTCAAAGGCTTCGGCATCGAAAAGATGCACAACGCCGTCATCGCCGCCGGTGCCATCCTCCACTATCTCGACCTCACCTCACATACCCGCACAAGCCATATAACCTCCATATCGCGAATCGAAGAAGACCGCTACGTGCGACTCGACCGATTCACTGTGCGCAACCTGGAGCTCCTCGAACCCCTCGACAGCGAGGGCCGAAGCCTGCTCAGCGTGGTCGACCGCACTGTCAGCCCTATGGGCGGCCGTCTGCTGCGCCGCTGGCTGCTCTTCCCGCTGCGCGACCCCAAGGCCATCAACGAGCGCCTCGACGTGGTCGAGCACTTCTTCCGCTGCCCCGAACTGCGCGAGGAAATAGTGGAGAAAATACGCCTCACCGGCGACATCGAGCGCATGGCCTCCAAAATATCATGCGACCGCATCTCGCCGCGCGAAATGGTGCAGGTGCGAAACGCCCTGCGCGCCGTGGGTAGCCTGCAGCGTCTGTGCGCCGCCTCCGACATGCCCCGCCTGCAGGCCATCGGCGAGCAACTCAACCCCTGCGCAAGCATCGAAGCTCGTATAACGCGCGAAATACGCGACGACGCTAACTTGCTCGGCACAAGCCGAACCTTCAACGAAGGCGTCAACGACGAGCTCGACCGCCTCTGCGGGCTGGCCTCCGGCGGCCGCTCTTTCCTCGACCAACTCCGCGCAAGAGAAATCGAACGCACCGGAATTCCCTCCCTCAAAATCGGCTACAACAATATTTTCGGCTACTACATCGAGGTTACAAACACCCACAAGGCAAAAGTACCCGCCGAGTGGATTCGCAAGCAAACCCTCGTAAACGCCGAGCGATATATCACCGAAGAACTCAAGGAGTACGAGGAGCAGATACTCACCGCACAGGACAAAATCAAGGTCCTCGAAGAAAGCATGTACGCCGACCTCGTCGGGGCCGTAAAAGAATTCATCCCCGTGCTGCAACTAAACGCCTCGCTGGCGGCACGCCTCGACGTGCTGTGCGCTTTCACGCTCGTATCCACCGAAAATAAGTACAACCGGCCCGTGGTCGACGACTCCCTCGACCTCGAGCTCGTCGACGCCCGCCATCCCGTAATCGAGCGCCAGCTCCCACCCGGCGAGCCATATATCTCCAACTCGGTGAGCCTGAGCAACGAAGGCACACAGGTGATGATGATCACCGGACCCAATATGAGCGGTAAGAGCGCACTGCTGCGCCAGACAGCCCTCAACGTTATCCTCGCCCAGATAGGTTGCTTCGTGGCCGCCACTTCGGCCCGAATCGGAGTAGTCGACAAAATCTTCACCCGCGTAGGCGCCAGCGACAACATTTCGCTGGGCGAGTCGACTTTTATGGTCGAGATGAACGAGGCCGCTGCAATCCTCAACAACATGAGCGCCCGCTCGCTGATTCTCTTCGACGAGCTCGGACGAGGCACTTCTACCTACGACGGCATATCAATAGCTTGGGCCATAGTGGAATACATTCACCAAAACCCCGCCGCTCACCCCAAAACGCTCTTCGCCACCCACTACCACGAGCTTAACGACATGGAGGAAATCTTCAAGCGCGTGGTGAACTACAACGTCTCCGTGCGCGAAATCGACGGCAAAGTAGTCTTCCTCCGCAAACTCGAGCGGGGAGGCAGCGAGCACAGCTTCGGCATACACGTGGCAAAACTCGCCGGTATGCCCCCGGCAATAGTGAAACGCGCCACCGAAGTCCTCACCGACCTCGAACGAAAAGCCGCCGCCGATGGCAGCGGCGACGCCTCCCGCCCGCGTGTCTCAGTCCCCCAGGCACAAACCGAAGGCGGCGTACAGCTCAGCTTCTTCGCCCTCGACGACCCCGTACTGGCCCAAGTTCGCGACGAACTCCTCGGCGTCGACATCAACAACCTCACCCCCCTCGAAGCCCTAACCAAACTCCACGACATCCGCAAAATCCTAACCGGCAAGCACTGAAACCGGCCCCCGCGCTTAAAAACATATGGAAAAATCTATGGGTTATATACTTATTGTTTTAGGAATAGCCGCCATCGTCGGTGGCATCGTGATGATTACGCGCCGTGAAGAACCTCAGACGGCCCACGAGACCGTCCACGTATTCGAACGAGTTGTTGTGGCCAACCCGGCACCGACTCCGCAACCTGCGCCAGCTCCGGCTCCGGCACCTGCTCCGACGCCCGCTATCGCTCAAGCTCCTACACCTGCTCCCGCACCGGAGCCTAGGCCTGAACGTGAACCTGCCGAGCACAGAATGACTTCGAAAGAAATAGGCAATCTTTTCGAAGATTTCGTGGTCAATCTGCTTGCCGACCACCGCCTGACACTTCTCGACCGCACTCAGGACGCTGTTTCTAGCGCCGGAGTGATTGCGGAATCGTGCAAGAATCCGGACCTGCACGTTCAGCAGAAGCGCGGCCGTAGCAATATTGACTACTATCTCGAATGTAAATATCGTTCGCGTTGGGACGAGGATGCCGTTACATTCGAAGATTGGCAAATCGACCGGTACCGCCGGTTCCAGCGCGAGAATCGCCGTAAAGTAATCATCGCCCTCGGAGTGGGTGGTACCCCCGAGGCTCCCGCGACCTTCCGACTCGTCCCCATCGACTCTCTAAAGGAGTACTCCATTCGAAAAATCGACACCAAGTTTGCTGTCGACCCCAATCCTTCCGCCTTGATAGAGTACATCAACGACTATTTCGGAACTGTTTTCAATCACGCCCGCTCGCGCAACCGAGATTGAGCAGGTCGGCAAGACGGCCCTTTTTAGTTAGCACCGCAATTCGTTGTATCCCAACGGGATACTACTCGGCACCGGCAGAGTGCGAATTGGCCTTTCGCGGACATTCCCTTCGGGATAGGCGAGGGCTGAAGCCCTCGGTCCATACGTTGGCGCCCCTCTCATTTCACTTTCTCTATTTCCCACTTCCCCGCATTGGCGGCGTTGCAACTTTTGGGGCGGGTGCGGTGTTTTAATATAGTTTTAGGTTTCAACAGCCGGGAAGCCTTCCGCACACCGGCATAATGTACTCTTTCTATGAAAAATGTAATCAAACAGATTGCACGCTGGTATTTCAACACCACCGCAACCCTCTACAAGTAGCAGACAACTCTCTCTCCCTAACGAACTGCGGGGCTAATCGGACTTCCGATTAACCCCGTTTTATTGTTCTGCAAGGGCGCGGCTCACTGCGCGGTGACGGCGATGCGTCGTGAGGCCGTCTCGTAGGTCGAGCCGCCCTTGGCGCTGATGGTGGCGCGGTAGAGGTATATTCCGCGAGGCACACGTCGGCCGCTGCTGTCGGTGAGATCCCAGGTGACAGGCACAGAGAGGAACATGTCGGAGCGTCCGCTCACCGAACCGGACCAGACGGGTCGCCCGAGCAGGTTATAGACAGTGACCGTCACGTCGACCATGGCGTCGGGCTGGTCGTGGCTGAGGTAGAAGTTTGCCGACGAGGAGGCGGGATTGGCGTCGGAGTATATGTCGTAGATTTTCGGAGCCACGTCGGCGGCCACGTTGAAGTCGATTTCGGCGCGGGCCGAGTTGCCTGAGGTATCCCAAATTCGGAGGGCCAGAGTGTGGGAGCCTTCGGTGAGGTTTTCGAAGGGATAGTTTATGATGCCGCCGGGTGTGCCGTCGGTGTAGGGTGTGTAGTAGGTGGAGAGGTTGTTGAAGGTGCGTGTGCCGTCGAGGGTGGCCGAAATCTGGTGTCCGATACCAGCCGAAGAGAGGTTTATGCCTACGTTGTCGGTTATGGCGGCGATGAGCATGGGGTCTGCATTGACGAAGTCGCCGCTTTGGAAGCTGCTGTGGTTGAGGACCATGCTTTCGATTACGGGCCGTTCGGTGTCGGGGGCTGCCTCCTCGTCGTAGCCGTAGAGATAGAAGTTGCGGAAGAGGCCAGCGGCGTCTTCGTTGGAGTCGGCGGCGTAGGCGTAGGCGCCTATTGTCGCGGGGCGGTAATTCTGGGCAAATTCTGCCGGCATAGGAGCGACGAGCTCAAATCGTCCGCCGGCCACGGGTGCCGAGCCGACGAAAACTCGCGCTCCTATTTCCTCGAATGTCTCGGGGTCGGAGTCGTCTTCCGGAGTGGTGGTGGTGGAGAACTCGGCGTCCATGATGTCGAGGGTGACGGTGCCGTGGAAATTGTCGAGGAGGGCGCCGTCGGGAGCCAGGATGCGTCCGCTGATTCTCGCCCGCGACAAGGCAGCCACCACGGCGGGGTCGTCGGCGTCGGCAGCGATACCGTTGATGGAGTCGATGACCACCGTGTTGTCCGGCACGGCAAGGCGCAGGGCAGGGTCGCCGACAAAGATATAGCGGAAGCGGTTGTCGTCGGCCACGAGGTTGCCTTTTCTGTCGCGTATGTCGTTCTTGCCCAGGCGGTATACCTCGCCCGGGGGCACGATGCGGCCGGAGGCGTCGCGCACGGCCATGGCGCGGCCTATTGCGGCGCTGAGGGGGCCGTTTTCGGCAATGTAGACGGGACGGCTGGCGCTGATCACGCCTATGCAGCCGCCGTAGCGCTCCTTGTACATAATTTCGGCGCCGCTAATATCGGAGGCGTCCACACGCAGGAATTCGCAAGTGGCGGCGTAGATAAAGGGCAGGTTGCGCAGGTACATGGAGTTGATGTCGGTGTAGCTCAGCTGGCCGTCGGCGGTCCAGCCGGTGGTGTTGGCATGGCCGATGTAGTTCCACCACACCACGCCCTCGTCGAGGGCCTTGAACATGCGGTCGCGGGCTTCAGGGTATACGCCGCCCTGGCGGGTGTAGGCCTCCAGATATACCTTATTAGTAATGAAAGGTGAACCTTCGGTGCTTTCGTATCCTGCTATCTGGTCCTCGGACTGGGTGAGGTGTACGCCGGCATTGCCGTCGTCGGCCAGGAACATGGCTCGCTGGCGCCATGCGGTGTGACGGCTTGAGCGGGCGTACTCCAACTCCTTGTCGACCAGATTGCGGGCCTCGGTGACGTCTATTACGGGGATTCGGCCCACTGCGATTCGGAGCTTGTCGGAACGCATGTTTGTGCAGGCGCCGTCGTCGAGCAGAGCGTAGAAGTCGTCGGTGAAGTAGCCTTCGTTGTCGCTGAGCGAACTGCGCAGGGTTGCGGGCGTCCAACCGGGGATTGTTGGGTTGGAGCCGAACACCGAGAGCAGATGGCGGTTGTCGATAGTCATGCGGGCCATCAGCAGCAGGTAGCGCAGCGGGCGGCCGGTGCCGTCGAGGCCGCGGTCGTAGAGCATCTTCATGTAGTTTCGGATGGCAGCGGGGTCCTGACGGCCGGAAGAGAACTCGTTGTAGACGCTCTGTATGTCCTCAACCACCACACGCAGCGAGTCGCGGCCGGTGGCGTGGAAGTCGGCCAGACGCTGCGCCTGCTCGAGAAACTCCGCAGGAGCCAAAATGACCATGTCGGGGCTTTCCTGGCCGTGGAGGTTCTGATTGGCCACGTATTCCTCAAACCTGGGAGCCGGCAGAGTGGCTCCCTTGCTCCATGCGGCGTATTTTTTGCGCACCGCCGAGGGTCGGCGCCACTGCACGGTGCCGGCGGGAGCGTCCTCCTCGGGCTGCACCACGGTGATATTCGAGGGGTCGGTGACGTCCCACACGGTGACGTCGGTCGCCGAGGATACCGTCAGCCGCAGACAACGTTCGGCGGCGCCGAAGGTGAGATATCCCGTCGAGGGCAGCTCAAGCGGGCGGCTGTAGGAGAGTGTGAGGCTGTTGAGGGCAGCCAGCGTCGGGGTGGACGTAGATGTGAGTTTGAGCACTACGCGCTGCGAGGAGGGAGCGGCCGCCTCGGAGTTGCCCGAGGTGAAGAGCACCGTTTCGGTGCCGCGGGTGTAGTTGCTGGAGCTGGAGAGGTTGAGGCGGTATGGGCCGGACTTGGCGTCGGTGGAGGGCAGAACCACCTCCACGGCGGGCGCTCCCGAGGTTATTTTGCTCACGAAGGAAACGCGTGCTGCGACGGCGGCGTTCGCCACTCCCGGCGCCGGGAAGCGGAAGTCGAAGGAGCGCTCGCGGGTGTAGCGCATGTCCTCGCCCAGCAGCAGGGGTCCGCTCTCGCCGGGGCTGAAGAGCTCGCTCTCGTGGTGGAGGCGCTCGGTGAATTCGGTGGCGAACACATCGCCCGAAAGAGGCCGCGCAAAGGTGGCGGCGGGCACTTCGCGCGCCGCACTGTCGGTCTCGGTGACGAAGTAGTAGGAGCGCGAGGTGTAGAGGTTGGGGGCGTAGTAGTAGCGACCGGAGCCGATGCCGTCCTGCACCCACTCGCCGGCGCCTTGGGCGTAGAAAACCACGGTGCCGTCGTCGGCAAGGGCGCTTTGCAGCATGGGCAGGTCGGCGGGAATGTTCTCTTCCAGGAGCTCGTCGGCCATTCGGGCACCACCGAAGCCGAACACGCGGACGCGGGACGGGTCGGAGAAGCCCCAGGAGCGCAGCGTCTGGGCCGTGATGCGATAGAGGCCTTCTTCTTCGACCGAAACCTTCACCCAGCGGCCCTGCGCCAGCACTGACTGCGCGGGAAAGAAGTCGGGGTCGAGCGCGGAGGCGCCGCGCGGACTCAGCATGGCCACTGCGGCGGCCAGGCAGAAGAGTATATTGCGTAAGGAGACAGAGTGCATAGTCATACACCCAATTAACGAAAAAATCGGCCTTTTATTGCTCTAAAATTATTGCTGGGCGAGGCGGAAAACGCGCATACCGATCCACTGACGGTTTTTGCGCATCGTTTCGTCGAGTGGACGCGGGTCGAGCACCACTTTGCCACCACTCATGGAGGCATGGAGAAGGTGGAGAGCTCCGTCGTCGCCGCGCACCACCACGCCCATATGGGTGCAGTCCAGCCCCGGCACCGCTTTGGCCACCAGTGCGACCGCATCGCCGCTGCGGAAGGCCTCGCGCGTGGCTTTGGCACCCAGGTCGGAGGTTTTTATGTAGGGGAAGCGGTGGTTGCGGTAGCCGCTCTCCACCTCGCGGATGCGGGCGTAGGCGGCGGAGTCGGCCAAAGCCGGGTAGCGGTCGCGGTTGCGGCTCATAAAGTCGATGTTCATCACCTTGTAGTTCACTCGGGGGAAGTTGCGCGCGGCATCGATGAGGTTGCCTCGGTGCACATTGTCGACTGCCCAGTCGGCATTATAGTGCAGACGGCTGCCATAGCCGTCGACATTGCCGCCGCGATAGCGTATACGCCTGAGATTGAACACGAAGTCGCGCCAGGAATGGCGACGTTCGCCGGCGGTTTGCGCCAGTGCGAGCACCGTTTCGACAAAAGTGGTGCAGTCGAGCGAATCCAGACGCACCGTGAGCATCTCGGGGGTGCGCTCCAAGGTGTGGGCGGCGTAGGGGGTGCCGACAAACTGCCGGGCGAAGAAGGCCACGCGCTCCTCGGGGGAGGCGATGTTGCGGGCCACGCAGTCGTCGATGAGCTCGGTGATGCGGACAGTGTCGGCGGCTTCGTTGCCGAAGCGCACCTCGCCGACGGCCTGTGCGCGGGCGCACAGCGCGGCCATAAGGATGATTGAAGCGAGTATGGTTCTCATTGGGCGGTTTCTGTGAGTTGTTTTCGGGCGCACTGGAGGATGCGTCCGGGGTAGCGACGCGTAAACGCTATCTGGTGTGTGGCCACTATCACCGAGGTGGTGCCGTCGGCGGTGAGGCCGTGGAGCATGGTCATGATCTGCTCGCCGGTTTCGGGGTCGAGGTTGCCGGTGGGCTCGTCGGCCAGTATCAGTCCGGGGCGGTTGAGCAGAGCTCGCGCTATCACAATGCGCTGCTGCTCGCCGCCGCTGAGGCGGTGGGGCATCTTGAAAGCTTTTGAGGTCATGCCCACCTTGGCGAGCACCTCCTCGATGCGGGCGTGGCGCTCGCGGGCGTTTTTCCAACCGGTAGCCTCGAGCACGAACGACAGATTGTCGTAGGCGGTGCGGTCGGGCAGAAGCTGAAAGTCCTGAAAGACGATGCCTGTCTTGCGCCGCAGATATGGAATCTCGGAGCGTCGGATGGAGGTGAGGTCGAAGTCGAGCACCCGCGCGGAGCCCTCTGTGAGAGGCACTTCGGCGTAGAAGCTCTTCATGAGCGAAGTCTTGCCGCTGCCCACCCGACCCAGAAGGTAGACGAACTCGCCGGCGCCGACGCGAAGATTCACTCCGCGCAGCGCAACGTGCTCGTTGCGCCGAACGGTAACATCTCTATAGTCTATCAGTAGGTCCATGGCAGAGCGGGTTTTGGTTTCACAAGTGCAAAATTACTAAAAAAAACGGGTCAAAGATTTGTTGGAAAAATTATTTTGCATAATTTTGGGGCGTCGGTAGCATAGCGGGGTTCCGCAGCCGCCGGCCACATAGAACACACAGCCCCCGCCGCGGGGGCGCAATCAATCCACCCTAAATCCTACAGCCATGATTATTGGTGTACCTAAAGAGATTAAAAACAACGAAAACCGCGTGGGTATGACCCCGTCGGGCGTTCATGAACTCGTTCGCCACGGCCACACCGTCTACGTTCAGCACACTGCCGGCGAAGGCAGCGGCTTCGCCGACGAAGAGTACGTACAGGCCGGCGCCACCATCCTCCCCACCATTGAGGATGTCTACGCCACCGCAGAGATGATTATCAAGGTCAAGGAACCCATCGCTCCCGAATATCCCCTGGTGCGCAAGGGCCAGCTTCTGTTCACCTACTTCCATTTCGCCTCCGACCGCGAGCTCACCGAAGCCATGCTGGCCTCCGGCGCCACCTGCATCGCCTACGAAACCGTAGTCGGCCCTCGCGGCGGTCTGCCGCTGCTCATCCCCATGAGCGAGGTTGCCGGCCGCATGTCGGTGCAGCAGGGCGCGCGATTCCTGGAGAAGCCTCAGGGCGGCCGTGGTGTCCTCATGGGCGGTGTGCCGGGCGTGAAGCCCGCCAAGGTGCTCGTAATAGGCGCCGGCGTGGTGGGCCGCAACGCAGCCCTCATAGCAGCCGGCATGGGTGCCGACGTCACCATCACCGACATTTCGCTGCCTACGCTGCGCCAGGTTGCCGACACCATGCCGGCAAACGTCAAGACCCTCTACTCCTCGCGCCATAACATCGAGGCCGAGCTGCCCACCACCGACGTCGTTATCGGCTCGGTGCTCATTCCGGGCGCAAAGGCTCCCAAGCTCGTCACGGCCGACATGGTCAAGCTGCTCCGCAAGGGCTCCGTGATGGTCGACGTGGCCATCGACCAGGGCGGCTGCTTCGAAACCTCGCATGCCACCACCCACTCCGAGCCCACCTACGTGGTCGACGGCGTGGTGCACTATGCCGTGGCAAACATTCCCGGCGCCGTGCCCTACACCTCGACGATGGCGCTCACCAACGCAACCCTGCCCTACGCTCTGCGTCTTGCCGACATGGGCTGGCGCAAGGCTTGCCAGGGCGACCCCGGTCTGGCCGAGGGCGTCAACATCGTCGACGGCGAGGTGGTCTACAAGGCTGTTGCCGAAGCCTGGGACCTGCCCTACCACAAGCTCGAGCTCTGAACAGAGTTTCGGGACTGCACAACTTTTTGAACATATCTACGTTATAAACAGTGGCGCGGGGTGCACCCGCGCCACTGTCAGCACCGCCGCGAAGCGGTGGAAAGCATTATAAATGAATTCATCACACCCACTCATGACAAAATTCTACCGACTACTGCTCGGAGCCGCCGCAGCCGCCATGTGTATGGCAGCCGGTGCCGCTGTGCCGGCCGGATACTACTCTTCGCTCAACGGCAAAAAGGAGGGCGAACTCAAAACGGCTGTTTACAATGTTGTGCGCAATTTCACCCGCGTGTCCTCCTACTCCGACCTGCCCCGCTACTTCCAGGTCACCGACGTCTACCCCCAAAGCCGCCAGTGGTGGGACATGTACTCCGACATTACTCTGTACGCGCCCAGCTTCGCGGGCCTCAACCGCGAGCACTCCTTCCCCAAAAGCTGGTGGGGCGGCAGCACTTCGGTAGGGGCGTATGTCGACCTTAACCACCTTTATCCCTCTGAGGCTCGCGCCAACCAGGCCAAGAGCAACTATCCGCTGGGCACGGTCGACCCCGCCTACATCTCTTTCGACAACGGCATCTGCAAGGTCGGCAACCCCGTGCGCGGCCAGGGCGGCAACGCTCAGAAGGTGTTCGAGCCGGACGACCAGTACAAAGGCGACTTTGCCCGAACCTATTTCTACATGGCCACCGCCTACCAGGACCTCACCTGGCGATATACCTACATGGTGAGCCAAAACCTCTACCCCACCCTCAACCAGTGGAGCGTCGACCTGCTGCTGGAGTGGCACCGCATGGACCCCGTAAGCCAAAAGGAAATCGACCGCAACGAGGCCGTCTATGGTTTTCAGAACAACCGCAACCCCTTCATCGACATGCCTGAGCTGGCCGAGTACATCTGGGGCACCAAGAAGGGCGAGGCTTTCACTCCCGGCAGCGTAATCGTGCCTCCCACCGGCGACCCCGAGCTGCTGGCGCCCACCACGGGCATGGAACTGCAGTTCGGCGAGGTAGCTCTCGGCCAGAGCAAAACCGCCAAGCTCTTCGTACACGGCCAGGACCTGCAGCACGCCATCGAAGTGCTGCTCTACACTGCCGACGCCAAGATGTTTGCCGTCTACACCGACGCCATACCCGCCAACCTGGCCTGCTCCGACGACGGCTACTGGCTCAACATCACCTACACCCCGACCGCGACCGGCACTCACAGCAGCCGCGTGCTCCTGAGCGGTGACTTCGAAGGCTCGCGAGGCGTGGCCCTGCGAGGCGAATGCCTCCCCGTACCTACGCTGACGGCCTGCACAGCTCTGGAGCCCACCGACATACAGGCCGACCGCTACACCGCGAACTGGACGGCACCGGCCGGCGAAGTAATCGACTACTTCGTGGTGACCCGCACTAAATACGTCAACGGTGTGCCCACCGACGAAGAGCTTCTGGCCGAGGAGAACTCGCTCGAAATACTCGGCTTCGACGAGAGCGACTCCGAGGCCTACAGCGTGCAGAGCGTGCGGTTGGGCGTGCGCTCCCCGATGAGCAATGTTGTCTTCGTCAACCACTCGGGCGTTTCCGGCGTCGAGGTTGAGGAGCCCTTCAGCGCCATTGGTTTCGAAGGATTTATCCGCGTAGTCTGCACTGCACCGCACGAGGGCTGCACCATCTACGACATCGCCGGCCGCGCCGTGGCCTACCCCGGCCGCGTGGAGCACAACACCGAAATCGCGCTTCCCACCGGCGTATACTTCGTCACCACCGCCACCCACCGCACTCCCGTCAAGGTCATCGTTCGCTGACGGCGGCGTTTTTAACCCCTACAAATCCCGATAGAGCCCTGCTTTATCGGGATTTGGCTTTTTTATGGGCACGGGGTGCTCGTAGGTCGAGAATTTTGGCTAACTTTGCAAGTTGAAGCGCATCCCGCGCACTCATTGTCACTATTTAACCCGATGAAGAGGTACAATCTTATCAACAATACCCTTGGCTGGCTGGCCTTCGTAATAGCGGCCGTCACCTACCTGCTCACCCTGGAGCCCACAGCGAGCTTCTGGGACTGTCCCGAATTTATTGTGCAGGGCACCAAACTCGAAGTCGGCCACCCGCCGGGCAACCCCATCTTCATGCTCACGGCTCGCTTCTTCGTCACGCTCTTCGGCGGAGGCATGGAGTCGGCGGCGCTGGCCGTGAACACTATGTCGGGTCTGCTGAGCGCAGCCACTATACTGCTGCTTTTCTGGAGCATCACGCACCTTGCACGGCGCTTGATGGTGCGCGACGGCTCCGAGCCCACCGGCTGGCAGACGGCCATCATCATGGCAGCCGGCATGTGCGGCGCCCTGGCCTACACCTGGAGCGACACCTTCTGGTTCTCGGCCGTCGAGGGCGAGGTCTACGCCTTCTCGAGTTTCTGCACGGCGCTGGTGTTCTGGCTGATGCTGAAATGGGAAAACCGCGCCGACTTGCCCGGCAGCGACCGCTATCTGGTGCTTATTGCCTATGTGATAGGTGTTTCGATTGCCGTGCACCTTCTCAACCTGCTGTGTATTCCGGCATTGGGCCTGATTTTCTACTATCGCCGGAGCAGCCGCGTGAGCGCCTGGGGCTCGCTGATAGCGCTGGCGGTGAGCTGCGTGATAGTCGCCGCCATTCTCTACGGCCTGGTTCCGGGCTTTGTGCAGATGGCCCAGTGGTTCGAGCTGGCCTTCGTCAACGGGTTCGGTCTGAGCTACAACATGGGTGTGCTCATCTACGCCATTCTGCTGGTTGCGGTCTTCATCGCCGGCCTCGTATGCATATATAAGGTAAAGAACGCGGCCTGGGCCAAGGTGCTCACCGTGGCCGCCATGGTGCTCTCGGGCATGGTCTTCATCGGCCACTCCGTGGCAGTGGGCGTGCTGCTCGCTGTCGCATTGCTGATTGCCGCCTTCGCCCTGGGCAAGCGCGTGTCGCGCCGTCTCATGGCTATGATAGTGCTGAGCATCTCGGTGATTTTCGTGGGTTACTCCAGCTACGCGCTGCTGCTGATCCGCGCCTCGGCCGCCACGCCGATGAACCAGAACGCGCCCGACAACGTGTTCGCCCTCGCTTCGTACCTCAACCGCGAGCAGTACGGCGACCGCCCGCTCTTCAGAGGACCCGTATTCTCCGAAGCTCTCGAGGAGATTGAATACCCCGAAGGCAGCGGCGACTACTATATCGTGCTGCAGGAAAACGGTTTGCCCAAGGTAAAAGTGCTCGACGGCTACCTGCGCAACGAGTACGGCGCAGCTTTCAACGAGATGGACTCGTCGTACACAAAACTTGTCAAATCCGACGCCTCCGAGCCCGACCGCTACGTCAAGGCTCTTGCAAGGCCCAACTATAAGACCGTGCCGGGTCTGGGCATGCTGCTGACCCGAATGTACAGCACGGCCCCCGAGCACGTGCCCTCCTACAAGAGCTGGGCCGGCTACCGCACTCCCGACCTGGACAATATCCCGTCGGCAGTGCGCGAGCAGTGGCGCTCGCAGTATGTTGCGCCGCGCCTCGAAGTGCTCCGCTATCTGCCACATATGCAGCCGGTGGCCACCCACATCGACTCCCGCACCGGCGAGCCCGTTCTGGAAGAGCTGGTGTGGAAGCCGGGCTTCGACGTAAACCTCCGCTATTTCATCAACTACCAGCTCAACCACATGTACTGGCGATACTTCATGTGGAACTTCGCCGGCCGCCAGAACGACCTGCAGGGCAACGGCGAGCCTCACCTGGGCAACTGGATCAGCGGAATACCCTTTATCGACAATGCCCGTCTGGGCGACCAGAGCGCCCTGCCCGATGAGTTCGGCGCCGGAAACAAGGGACACAACGTGTTCTATATGATACCTCTTCTGCTGGGCGTGTTCGGTCTGCTGATGCAGGCGCTTTCGCGCCGCTGGGCCAACGAGGGCCGCGGCATAGAGCAGTTCTGGGTGGTATTCTTCCTGTTCTTCATGACGGGCGTGGCCATCGTGCTCTACCTCAACCAGACGCCGGGACAGCCCCGCGAGCGCGACTATGCCTTCGCCGGCTCGTTCTATGCCTTCGCAATCTGGATTGGCCTGGCCATACCGGCCCTGGCGGTGCTGCTCAAGAGCCTCTTCGACCGCAAGGACAGCGGCCGGGGCGCAACGGCGGTGGCCGCAGTGTGCTGGATAGTCGCACTGGCGGTGCCCCTGCAGATGGTGAGCCAGACCTGGGACGACCACGACCGCTCCGGCCGCTACACCACCCGCGACTTCGGCTTCAACTACCTCAGCTCGGTCGACCCCAACGGCATAATATTCACCAACGGCGACAACGATACCTTCCCGCTGTGGTATGCCCAGGAAGTTGAGGGCTATCGCACTGATGTGCGTGTGGTAAACCTCTCCTACCTCACCACCGACTGGTATGCCAACCAGATGACCTACCCCTCCTACGAGGCCGAGCCCATACCCATGCTGGCCAAGCCCGCCGACTGGGAGTACGAACGCCTTGCCTACAGCTTCATCCTGCCGCGCAACACGGCGCCCACCAACGTCTTCGCCGCCCTGGACACCCTCTACCGCAGCGACGCAGGCCGCTACGGCGCTCTGCTGCTCACCAACCCCAACGTGGTGATTCCGGCCGACAGCGCCTTCGTGGCCGACCGCTATGCCACGGGCAACCTCGAGTTCGATGCCGACAACATCTGGCCCTACGCCACCGAGGTGCGCACCGACCTCTCCGCAATGGGCAGCGGCATCAACCAGAGCAAGGTGCTCTCGCTCGATATGATTGCCAACTCCTTCGCCGAGGGTGGCCGGCGTCCCGTTTACTTCGCAACTACCGTGCCCTCAAGCTACTACCTGGGCCTTATGCCCTACATGAGCGCCACCGGTCTTGCCAACGAGGTTACGCCGCTGCGCCAGACGGGACCCTACAACGTCACCGCCCAAAAGGCCTACACCAACATACTGACCAACTACCGCTGGGGCGGCCTCGACAAACCGGGCGCCGACCTCTATCTCGACGAGACGGTGCGCCGCATGGTGTCGTCGGTGCGCTCGGGCATCTTCACCATTGCCGAAAACCTGATGGATATGCCCGACAATCCCGCCGGCGAGGCAGCCCGCACCGCAGCCTCGCAGGCCGGACTTGAAGCGCCTGCCACTCAGGCTGATATGGCCCGTCAGCTCATGGATGCCATACGCACCAAGCTGCCCGCCTCCGCAACGCCCTACGACGGCATGCTCGGACTCTACATGGCCCGGATGTACTATCAGCTCTACCTGCTGAGCGGCAACGAGGCCGACCTCGACATTGCCGACGACCTTGCCCGCACCGAAGCGCAGCGCTACGCTCAGTACATCAAGTACGGCACCACGCTGAGTCCCTACAACCTTGCGGCACTCGGAGCGGCCGAGCGGTATGCCATGAGCTACCTGGCCGAGGCCGTCGCCATCGCCAACCGCTGCGCAATCCTCAAGGCCGACCCGGCTCTGCGCAACGACCCGGCCCTGGCTGAGGCATGGCGCACTGCCGACAACCTCGAGATACAGGACGACTGGGCCATTGCTCCCATTATCTACATCAATGGGTTCAGCGCCGATGAAATCCGCGACCAGCTGCCCCTCTACAACAGCGCCGCCGACCAAGCTCTGCTCCGCCAGGCCATCCAACTGCTTGAGCTGCACCGCCGCGCCGGAGTCGACCCCATGGAGATAAGCAATGGTCTGATGCAGAGCGCCGGATTCACCGCCGACCAGTGGAACCGCCTGCACGGAAACGTTTGAGATCAATCTAAAATTGTCAATTTGATGAAATGACAAATTGTCATTTTGTCAAATTGACGTTTTTGAGTTTTCTACGGTATGCTGATCGAACAACCGCCTCTGCTCTATCGCTTGCTCTTTCCGGAGGCCGTGTGGCGCATCAAACGCCGCGGCACCAAACCCGTTGTCTACCTCACTTTCGACGACGGCCCCATCCCCGAAGAAACGCCTTGGGTGCTCGACCTGCTCGACCGCTACGGCATCAAAGCCACTTTCTTTATGGTTGGCGACAATGTGCGTCGCCACCCCGAACTCCTTGAGGAGGTGCGCCGCCGCGGCCATAGCTACGGCAACCACACCATGCACCACATTCAGGGCATGAAGGTGCGCGCCGTGCGCTATCTGCGCGATGTCGCCGAAGCCGCCGAACTCATCGACAGCCCTCTGTTTCGGCCTCCCCACGGTCTGCTGCGATGGAAGCAGGCCAAGGCCCTCAAGCAGCGCTACAATATCATTATGTACGACCTGGTGAGCCGCGACTACTCCAAGAAGCTCGACGGCGAGCGCGTGCTGGCCAACGTGAAGCGCTTCGCCCGCGACGGTTCGGTGATTGTTTTCCACGATTCGCTCAAGGCATCGGCCAATATGCGCTACGCTCTGCCTCGCGCCATAGAGTGGCTGCGCGAGCAGGGCTACGAATTTGCCGCAATTCCGATGTGATGGACTGTGGTGCGCTCTGCCGGTTGCTTGAGGAGGCTGGTGCATGCGCAGCCGGGGTATGCCGTGTAGAGCCGGTGCCCGACTGGGAGCGGCGACGCCTGCTCGACTGGCTTGCAAGAGGTTGCCACGGCACCATGGACTACCTCGAGCGCAACGCGCCCCTTGCCGCCGACCCCACCTCGCTGCTCGAAGGGGCGCGCACCATCGCCTGCGCGGCCTTTGCCTATGCCCCCGCCCACGCCTCCGACTGCCATCCCCTTTTCGCCGACTATGCCCGCGGCGCCGACTACCACAAAGTCCTCAAAAAGCGTCTGCGGCCCGTGGCGCGCGCCCTGGAAGAGGCTGCCCCGGGTTCGCGCACGCGAATATGCGTCGACACGGCCCCCGTGCGCGAGCGCTTTTGGGCTCAGGCTGCCGGCATAGGTCGGTGCGGCCTCAACGGGCAGCTCATCGTCCCCGGAGTGGGCTGCGGAGTCTTTCTGGCCGAGATTCTTTGGACGGAAGACGTTGCCGGGGCGCGCAGCGTCGGCGAAGAGGCCGTAGAGAGCGCGTGCGCGGCCTGCGGAGCTTGCGTAGCGGCCTGTCCGGCAGGCGCTTTAGATGGTCGCGGAGGCGTCGACGCCACGCGCTGTCTTAGTTACCTCACCATCGAATACCGCGACGAGTTCCCCGCCGCCCTCCGGCTGACCGGACGCATCTACGGCTGCGACATCTGCCGCGACGTATGCCCCGAAAACCACCCCCACGACCCGCTGCCCGAATTCACAATGCGCCCTGCCATAGCGGCCGTCACGCCTCAGAGCATTGTCGAGCTGACCCCGGAGGCCTACGACGCCCTCACGGCCGGCTCCGCCATACGGCGCGTCTCCGCCGAACAGCTCCGACGCAACCTCAAAGCAAGCGAAATTAAATAGCGGACGCCTGACGCTTGCGAGCTGGAAGCTCGCCCTCATTGGGCATTGGCTCGCCCTCCTTGGGCATTGGCGGAAGTGTTAATGTAGGTTAATCTTTTGTAAGGATTTAGAAATGTGCGTATATTTGCCGCGTGCGCCCGTGCACAACGGTAGAATTATATCGTACCAAAACAACAAGTTAACCTATAATAAATTATCATGAAAAAACTCTATGCATTGCTTGTGGGCCTGCTCATATGTGCAGCCGCAGGCGCAGCGCCCGCCACGACGCTCTACCTCATCGGACAGCCGGCAGGCGGCTGGAGCCCCCTCAAGGGCACCGCAATGACCCAAACGTCGGACGGCGTCTTCGAAATAGACATTACCTTTCCCCAAAACCAGTGGTTCGGTTTCAGCCAGAAGCTCGGCAGCAACGGCAACGACTGGGGAACTATGAACGGCAGCCGCTACGGCGCGCCGTCGAACGACTACAGACCCACACTGGACGTTCCCGTGAGCCTCAGCTATCCGAGCGAAAACTCTTTCCAGCTCGACAAAGGCGAATACCACTTCACGGTAGACACCAACACCAACACGTTCACCGTCAGCGGCCAGGAAATTGAAGATCCCACCGCCAACGTTCTATACCTCCTTGGCACGATTAACAATTGGAACGCGACCGACGCCTACAAGTTCGCCCAGGACGGCAACACTTACACTCTGACGGTTGCCGCACTCTCCGGCGAGTTCAAAATCGCCAACAGCGGCTACAGCCAGCAGTTCTCCGCCTCCAGCCCCATTGAACTCGGCGTACCTACCGTAGTCCAGAACCTCGGCCCTGCCAACTCCACCCTGGCCGTGGGCTCTGCTCAGAACGTAACTCGTAACTACTCAGCTATCGAACCTCTTTATTAGGAGGCACGCCGATAACAGGGTTGCGCCCTCCATTTCGCCTCTTG
>UQLO01000034.1 GCA_900541865.1 uncultured Porphyromonadaceae bacterium
TCGAACTCTGACTTTTTGATAGTCTGTCGTCCGACGCTGCAAAGGTAAAGCTACTTTATTGAACCCTTACAGGGTTCACCCCCGATAGTTTAGGCGGTCGGCCTTCCCTTCTGGATGGGCGAGGGCTGAAGCCCTCGGTCCATACGTTACCGGCCCGTTCGCGGCTTGCGAGCTGGAAGCTCGCCCTCCTTGGGACGCACTTGCCGCCACTATTCACTATTCACTCTTCACTATTACCTAAAAAATATGGGGCGCCGGACTGCCCGGCGCCCCATATTTTTTGGTCACGGTGTTTTCAGAATTTGAAGCCGGTGGAAACCACGATGTTATTGTGGTTAGTGGTTAAGTCGGCGCTCGGGGTGTTAACAACGTCGGCATAGGGGGTGTAGGCGTGGTATGTGCTCTTGAGAGTGGTATGCTGATAGGTAAGATCCACATACCATGACTTGTAGCGGTAGCCCAAACCCAGGCAGATGTTGTAGTTGTCCTTATCGAGAATATAGCTCGGATCGGTGCCGCTGGTGTTGATTTCCATGCGGTTGTTCTCGGCGGCTTCGCGGATGTTTGTTGCCTGATAGTTGAAACCGGCGCGTGCGCTGATGCGGCGCGTGAGACGGTATTCAAGGCCCAGGCGGATTATGTTGGCTGCCTTGCAGGTTTCCTTGACGGCAGTGTTTACGCGGTCGTCTTCAACGAAGTTCTGGCCCCAGTTGTTCCATGTGCCGTACTTCACTTTCATATCGTTGTAGGCCACGCGCTCATAGTCGAGGCTGACGATAGCCTGATTGCCGATTACCAGCGAAGCGCCCACCATAAAACGCCAGGGAGTATGGAGACGCCAGTTGTACTCGAAGTTGTCGGTGTACTCGCTGCCGGAGAAGGTGCGGTTTTCGGAGTTGCCGGTTTCGCGATAGGGCGAGTAGTTGTACTGCGTTTCGCCTAAGCCGTTGGACGTGAGGTGCATCCAGGTGGGAGTATGGATGGCGAAGCCCACGCGCAGCATCTCGACGGGGCGAACGATAAGTCCGACCTTGAGGTTGGCGCCGGTTCCGGAGATGTATTTCTCGTTGTAGAGCCCGAAGCCGGCGTTGCCGTTCTCGAGATTGTTGCCATTACCGCTGTAGACGAGTGCGTCCGACATACTTTCGCTGTAGTTGCTCTGGCGGGAATAGCTCATATCCATGATGCCCACACCCAGACCCCAGTAGAGAATGTCGTTGACGTTGCCGCCAAGCTCGATGTCGTACTCGTCGACGTATCCCCATTCATGGACGGAATATTCGGCGTCGCCTGTAGTGCCGTTCTGATATAGGCCGGCATAGGTTTTGTCGTTGGTGGTATTGTTGATCATCAGCGAGTTGTAGGCCAAAATACTGAGCCAGTCGTTGTCGCTATCGAGATAGGGATCGTAGTTCTGCGACTTGTCGAAGAGCATCGAGCCGGAGTCGCTGCCGTCGGTAAAGGAAGCGATGTAGTTGCTCAGCGACGACGATGTTGGGTTATTGTAGCCGTTGAAGCGGCGGTCGAAGGCGCTCAGACGGTTGTAGCTCACGCCCCAGTTGATGGTGCGGAGCGTGCCGGGCAGCTTTATGGCGCCGATATATCCGAAGTTGTCGAAATATCCTTTTGTCTGGCGGTTTGAGAATTTGCCGTTGGAGGTTTCGGCGTTGTAGTTGCGGATGCTGATGTCGAAGGTAAGCCCGACGTCGCTGTGGCGGTAGACGCCGATGCCGGCCGGGTTCTGCGTCATGGTGGAGATATCACCGCCCAGAGAAGTAAAGGCACCGCCCATGCCCACAAAACGGGCTGTGCCGCGCAGCTGGGTAGGGGTTAGGCTGTAAGCATCCATGGCGCTCTGTGCCATGGTCTGCAGCGAGGCTCCCGCAGCTATTGCGGCAAGCGCTAAAGTGAGTGTATGTCTGCGCATAATGGTAAATGGTTGTGCAATTTTGTCGGGTAGTGAGCCTGAGCCGGGTATTCCGGGCTCAGACGCACTCTAACATTCGGTTGAACGTGAAATTATAACACGCCGTGTCGGTTTTTGGTTTATCGGCCGCGGCCTCGTCCGCCGCCGCCGCCACCACTGTGGCTGCCTCCGCCACCGCCTCGCGATCCGCTGCCCGGCGAGCGGTAGGAGCCGCCGCTGTTGTTGCGGCCGCGCGAGCTGCCGGAGTTGGATGGCGAATAGCTGCCGCTGTTGTTGCGCGACGGTGATGTATAGCGTGTGTTGGTGTTGGTGCCGCTGTTGTTGTTGCGACCGCGACGGTCGTTGTTGGAGGGAGTGTAGGTGCCGCTGTTGCCGCCCGTGGCGGGAACGGAGGGTCGCACGGTGTTGTTAGAGCCGCCGTAGTTCCAGCCGCCGGGATAGCCGAAGTTGCCGGGACGGTTCGAGGCGTTCACACCCGGACGGTAGCGGTTGGAGTTTCCGGCACTACCCGAATAGGCCGGGCGATGCGGACGGCTTGCGCCGGGGCGGTCATAACCGGAAGGACGGTGCGGCGGACGCGGACCGGGCGCGGGATGATGCCATCCCCACGACGGACCCCATCCCCACGACGGGCCCCATGCCCACGACGGGCCATACCACGGGCGATATCCCCAACCGGGCCCCCAGAAGGGGTCAGCCCAGCCCCAGTTCCAGCCGGCACTCCAGCCCCAGGTGGAATTCCAACCGAAGCTGAACGAAGGCCAGCCCCAGGAGTAATAGGGTGAGTAGCTCCACGAAGGCACGTTCCAGTAGTACGCCGACGGGTCTATGTTGTTGATTACGTATACGTTGATATCCTGCTCCGACGGGGTAGAATAGTAGTAGTCGATCAGGGCGGTGTCGCGGCTGGCGGAAACTACATCGGGGTTGTGGAAGCGCTCTATGCGACGGGTGTAGCTGAAGGCCGGGGTGCCCTCGGTGCCGCTTTTGATGTCGGCGCTGTCGGTGGTGCGCCTGTTGTAGGTGTCGACGTCCATAAGCAGCGGATTGGAGCTGCCCTGAGTGTAGTAGTCGGCCGAGGCCATGCCGGAAGCACGGTCGGCGGCAGTCTGCGCCTGCTGAGCTGCCTTCTGCTGCGCCTTGGCGCGCGAAGGCGAGTAGTACAGGTCGTCTTCAAAATCCTGCGCGGCGACAGGGAGGGCCGGCAGTGCGAGCATTCCGGCCAGAAGGCTCGCTCCAAGGAGGCGTGATATCTTTTCCATGAGAGAGTATGGGTTGCGTGTTTGTTTGTTAAGTTAGACAGCCGGGAGGCCGAGTGGTTTAGTTCACAAAAATACTTTTATTTATTCAAACAACGGTAATTCTGTAAACGTTCAGACCAATTTTTAAGACTTTTTTACAAGAAGTTTCTGTTTTAGATACTTCCCGGTGACCGACTTGGGGTCGGCGGCGATCTCTTCGGGTGTACCGGCGGCCACTACGGAGCCGCCGGCGTCGCCGCCTTCGGGCCCCATATCGATTATCCAGTCGGCGCATTTTATCATGTCCAGGTTGTGCTCCACTACTATTATGGTATGGCCCATGGAGATGAGGCGGTCGAAGGCATGGAGCAGCAGTCGGATGTCGTGGAAGTGCAGGCCGGTGGTGGGTTCGTCGAAGATGAACACGGTGTGGCCGGCGCTGTCCTGGCTCAGAAAGTAGGCGAGCTTGACGCGCTGGTTTTCGCCGCCGGAGAGTGTGCTCGACGACTGTCCCAGAGTGATATAGCCCAGCCCGACTTCCTTGAGGGGCTCGAGACGCTTTACGATGCGCTTCTCGATGGTGCCGTCGGAGGCGCCGAAGAAGTCGATGGCCTCGTCGACGGTCATATCGAGCACATCGGAGATGTTTTTGCCTCGGTAGGTCACTTCGAGCACGTCGCGCTTGAAGCGCTTGCCGTGGCACTCCTCGCAGACCATGGTGACATCGGCCAGAAACTGCATTTCGACGGTGATGACGCCTTCGCCTTTGCAGGCTTCGCAGCGGCCGCCCTCGGTGTTGAACGAAAAGTATGCCGGCGAGAGGTCAAGCTGCCGCGCGGCCTGCTGCGAGGCGAAGAGCTGGCGTATTTCGTCGTAGGCCTTCAGATATGTGGCCGGATTGGAACGGGTGGAGCGGCCGATGGGATTCTGGTCGACGAACATAATCTGCTGCACCCGATTCAGATCACCGCTGATGCCGCGGTGGGCGCCGGGAGCGTCGCCTTCGCCGAGAATACGGCGGTTGACGGCACGATAGAGAATGTCGCGCACCAGGGTCGACTTGCCCGAACCGCTCACGCCGGTAACAGCGGTGAACACCCCGAGAGGAAAGTCGACGGTGACGTCCTTGAGGTTGTGCTCCGTGGCGCGCTCCACTGTGATGCGGTCGCGCCAGCGGCGACGCGACTCCGGAAGTGGTATCGCCAGCTCACCTGTGAGATATTTCATCGTGTAGCTCGTCTTGGCGCCGGCCAGAAGGTCGGGGCTGCCCTGAAAGACTATCTCGCCACCGAGGCGCCCGGCAGCGGGGCCGACGTCGATGAGGGTGTCGGCTGCTCGCATTATTTCTTCGTCGTGCTCCACCACCAGAACGGTATTGCCCAGTCGCTGCAGTTTCCGGAGCACGCCGATGAGTCGCTCGGTGTCGCGCGAATGGAGGCCTATGGAGGGTTCGTCGAGTATGTAGATTGAGCCTACCAGGCTGCTGCCAAGTGATGTGGCCAGGTTTATGCGCTGACTCTCGCCACCGGAGAGGCTGTTGCTGAGGCGGTCGAGGGTTAGATAGCTCAGTCCCACCTCGACAAGGAAGGTGAGGCGCTGAACGATTTCGGTTAGCAGGCGGCCGGCTATCTTGGTGTCGTGGTCGTCGAGCTGCAAAGTCTTCATCCAATCCAGCAGCTTGCCGACGGGCATACGGACAAGGTCGAAGATGGTAGCGCCTCCAACACGCACATATCCTGCCTCGGGGCGCAGACGCGAGCCATGGCAGCGCCGGCATATGGTTTTGCCGCGGTAGCGCGCCAGTATCATGCGGAATTCTATAGCCTGACGCTGAGAGCTGACCCAGTCGAAGTAGGCGTTGATACCTTGTATGCCGAGCTTGGCGTCGCCGTTCCAGAGGAGGTCGCGCTGGGCATCGGTGAGTTCTTCGTAGGGGGTGTGGATGGGGAAGTCTACCTTCGACGCGCTTTCGATGAAGCGATTTTTCCAAACTCGCGACTTCGGGCCACGCCAGGGCGCAACGGCGTCGCTGAACACGCTCTCCCACTTCTGGGGCACGACGAGGTTCTCGGCAATGTCGAGGGTCTTGCCGAAGCCCTCGCAGACAGGGCAGGCGCCTACGGGATTGTTGAAGTTGAACATCTGATCGCTCAACTCCGGAAATACCATTCCGTCGGCCTCGAACATCTTCGAAAACTCATGGCGCCGAACCTTACCCTCGGGCGTCCACACCACCAGCAAACAGCGGTCGTGGCCCTCGAAGAAGGCGGTCTCGACCGACTCCGCCAAGCGCGACAGCTCGTCGCCCTCAGGAGCATAGGCGATGCGGTCGACCAGCAGGTCGGGAGTCTGCTTGCCGCGGCCGGGCGCGTAGTCGGCAATGTCGACGAATTCGTTTTTGGCCGTCAGAAGGCGGCTGTAGCCCTCTTTTGTGTAAATATCCAACTGCTCGGCCAGCGTGCGGCCCTCGGGCAGCAGAATAGGCGCCGCTACGGCCATACGGGTGCCGGCCGGATAGCCGGCAGCGGCGGAAAGGACGTCTTCTACTGTGTGGCGCTTCACTTCGGCGCCGCTTATGGGCGAATAGGTGCGGCCCACGCGTCCGAAGAGCATGCGCAGATAATCGTAAATCTCGGTGGAGGTGCCGACGGTCGACCGCGGATTGCGGGTGTTCACTTTCTGCTCGATGGCGATGGCCGGCGGTAGCCCGCGGATGAAGTCGCACTCCGGCTTGCGGAGTTTGCCCATAAACTGGCGGGCGTAGGCCGACAGGCTCTCCACATAGCGGCGGCGACCCTCGGCGTAGAGAGTGTCGAAGGCAAGCGACGATTTGCCCGAACCGCTCAGTCCCGTGACCACAACAAACTGATTGCGCGGAATCTCCACGCTGACATTCTTGAGATTGTTGACCCGGGCGCCTTTGACGGATATATTGGAAACTGACATTTATCTACCTTATTTAAACTTACAAAGATAACAAATTTTCGCCTGATATGCAACATTTCCGGCCGTCAATCCCCTCCCCTTATATTTTTTTAGTAATTTACCGCATCGATCCCAAATATATCCACTACCTTATGGCAAACTTCAATTTCTCCGTCCGCGCCGATCAGGAAGCCTTGCGCGGCAAGGAAATAATCACAGTGACAACCGACACCTTGCCCGGAAAACGTATCTTCTACGTCTTCGGAATGATTCATGCCGAGCTTCAGGACTGGAACCGAGGCAACGACTTCGACGTCATCGGCGACCTCCGGTGCATGTTCGAAAAGAAAGCCATAGCCATGGGTGCGACGGCAATATTTGGGTTCCGTATTCTATGCCAGGAGTTTATGGACTGGGAGACGGGGTCGCCGTCGACTCAGTTCGTGGCATACGGCACGCCCGTGATCTTCGAGAACGGCGACCACTTTTCGCGCGTCGAGCTTCGCGTCTACGAATAACAACGCGGGCCATCCGGTGAGGACGGCCCGCGTCGATATGTGCTGCGGAAGAGTGGTCAGTCTTCCTCCGTGCCGGGTGCGGCTTGCTTGGGAAGCACCAGATGCAGCCAAATGAAGGCTATGATGCCCGAGAGCACCGAGCCGACGACGATGCCCAGTTTGGCGTGTTCGAGTAGTGCGAGTTGGTGCGGGTCGGTGGCTGCGAAGCTTAGTGTGGCGATGAAGAGCGAAACGGTGAATCCGATGCCGCCCAGCATGCTGACGGCACTCATCATCTTCCAGTTGGAGTGGGCCGGCATGGGTGCCAGTCCGAGCTTGACGGTGAGCCAGCTGAAGGAGAGGATGCCCACGAATTTACCGATAACCAGACCGCAGATAATGGCCAGCGAGATGCCCTCGAAGGTGCTTGCGGGCTCCATGCCCAGAAGGAGGATGCCGGCGTTGGCAAAGGCGAAAAGGGGCAGGATGATGAAGTTGACCGGCGGATGGAGGGTGTCCTCGAGGTCCTGAAGCGGCGAGATAACCTTGTCGGAGGCGGATTCGACTTCTTTGAGCCAGTTCATCTGCTCCTTGGAGAGGATGGTGCGTTTGTTGAGGTCGTCATCATCTTCTTCGGCCTTGAAATGCGATATTGCCTTGCGGATTTTCTTTATATATCGGTTTGGGGCATAAACCGGGGTTGCCGGTACGCAGAAAGCCACCAGCACTCCGGCTATGGTGGGATGGATGCCGGAATTGAGGAAGAGGAACCATATCACGCCGCCTATGCCGATATAGAATGTCTTGCTCTTTATGCGCAGCACGCTGCCGAGCAGCAGCACCCCGAAGAGTATTGCGGCATAGCCCAGCAGGGCGAGGTTGATGTCGGTGCTGTAGAAAGCGGCGATGACGATGATGCCCCCGATGTCGTCGACCACGGCCAGGGTGGTCAGGAAAATCTTGAGCGAGAGCGGCACACGGCGCCCCAGCATGGCGAGCACGCCCAGCGAGAAGGCGATGTCGGTGGCCATGGGGATGGCGGCCCCGCCGCTGTAGTCTGTGCCGCGCGAGAGCAGCCAGTAGACCAGCACCGGGCAGGCCATGCCGCCGACGGCACCTATTATAGGCAGAAGTGCCTGCTTGATGGAGCTCAGCTCGCCAACGAGCACTTCGCGCTTTATTTCCAGGCCTATGCTGAAAAAGAAGATTGCCATCAGGGCGTCGTTGATAAACGACAGCAAGTTCATCGGGTGCCCCGAGTGCGAAAAGAGGTTAAAGCCGCCCAGCTGAAGGCGTACTTCCTGCGTCCAAAAGTCGAAGTAGTACTGATTGACGGCCGGTATGTTGGCCACTATCAGCGCCAGCACGGTGGCGGCGATGAGCACGTTGCCGCCGGTTGCGTGCCGCCGAAGCGACTGCCGGGCGGCATAGAATATGCCTTCTGAGAATACCGAGCCTTCGGGCTGCGGTGCGGGTGATGAATTTTTTGCCATTGGATAGAGTTTGTCGGGGCGCGGTGGAATAGTACCCGGCCTCTTATTAAAAAACAACTCCGCGAATCGTTCCGTTCACAGCCCTGCGTGGGCTGACGACAGAATATGACAAGACCCCGGGCTTGGCGACCCGGGGTCTTGCATGGTAATATTATTCTACGCCGTAAGCGGCGAGTTCTTCTACCTTGAAGGTTTTGATAAACTCAGCGTGCTTGGTAACTTCAGCAGCGGTGAGGTTGGTGTAGACGGTGGCCGAAGCCTTGAACGATGCGTTCTTGGCGGCGTCCTGAAGGAGCAGGTAAGCCATGATGAGGCCACCGGCCATTTCGACCAGGCGACGGGCCATGAAATCGAGGTAGCGGGGGTTGTTCTCGCCCGTAACCTTCTCTACGGCGGCGGCATACTCCTCGGTCAGGGCAGCCAGGCGGTCGGCCAGGGGCTGAAGCTCGGCGCCGAAGTCCTGCTCGGCATAGCTCTTGATGAGGTTGAGGTAGGTGCCGGTGGTGACGTGGCGGATGGCGGCCACTACCTGGAGCTGGGTGGTGCCTTCGTAGATGGAGGTGATGCGGGCGTCGCGGTAGATGCGTTCGCAGGCATAGTCCTTCATGAAGCCGGAGCCGCCGTGCACCTGGATGCAGTCGTAGGCGTTCTGGTTGCAGTATTCGCTGCCCAGGCCTTTTGCCAGCGGGGTGAGGGCGTCGGCGAGCTTGCTGTAGTGCTTGCACTCGGCGCGCTCTGTTTCGTCGAGTCGACGTTCGCGGGCAATGTCTTCGTAGATTTTGTAGACGTCGACGAAGCGGGCCGTTTCATAGAGCAGGCTGCGGCTGGCGTCGAGCTTGGCCTTCATCACGGCGAGCATCTCGCTGACTGCGGGGAACTCGATGATGGCCTTGCCGAACTGGCGGCGCTCCTTGGCATACTGCAGAGCCTCGCGGTAGGCGAGCTCGCTGACGCCCACGCTCTGGGCGGCGATGCCGAGGCGGGCGCCGTTCATCAGGGCCATCACATACTTGATCAGACCCAGGCGGCGGTTGCCGCACAGCTCGGCGGGCGCGTTCTTGTAGACGAGCTCGCAGGTGGGCGAACCCTTGATGCCCATCTTGTTTTCGATGCGGCGAACGTTGACGCCACCGTTGCGTTTGTCGTAGATGAACATCGACAGGCCGCGGCCGTCCTTGGTGCCCTCTTCGGAGCGGGCCAGCACGAGGTGAATGTCGCTGTCGCCGTTGGTGATGAAGCGCTTAACGCCGTTGAGCACCCAAGTGCCGTCTTCCTTCTGGGTTGCCTTGAGCATAACGCTCTGGAGGTCGGAGCCGGCGTCGGGCTCGGTGAGGTCCATACTCATGGTCTCGCCTTCGCACACACGGGGTATGTACTTGGCGTGCTGCTCCTCGGAGCCGAACTCATAGAGGGTTTCGGCGCAGTCCTGAAGGCCCCAGAGGTTCTCGAAGCCCGTGTCGGCGCGGCTTACGATGTCGGCGGCCATGATGTACGGGGTGATGGGGAAGTTCAGGCCGCCGAAACGTCGCGGCATGGCCATACCCATCAGGCCGGCCTTGCGGCATACGTCGAGGTTCTCGACGGTGCCGTCGGCATAGTGAGCGCGGCCGTCGGAGCACGAAGCGCCCTGGTGGTCGACGGCTTCGGCATTGCCGGCAATGGTTGTTCCGCAAACCTCGCCTACGATTTCGAGTACACGCTCGTAGTTGTCCATAGCGTCCTCGAAGTTGCGGGGGGCATAATCGAATTTATCGGCTTCGGAATAGCCGCGTTCCTTCAGAGCCACGATTTTTTCCATCAGCGGGTGATGGAGGTGGTGGCGCAGGTCGGAGTTGTCCGTATAGAAGTTAGCCATGGTGTGCTTTACTTGGAGTTCTTTTTATAGTATTTGATGAGTTTGGGAACGACCTCTTCCATGTCGCCGGTGATGACGTAGTCGGCGATGGTATTGATGGGTGCGTTGGGGTCGTTGTTGATGGAGATGATGATGGAGCTGTCCTGCATGCCGGCGATGTGCTGGATCTGGCCGGATATGCCGCAGGCGATGTAGAGCTTGGGGCGCACGGTCACGCCGGTCTGGCCGATCTGACGTTCGTGCTCGATGAAACCGGCGTCGACGGCGGCACGCGAAGCGCCTACCTCGGCACCCAGGGTGTCGGCGAGGTCGAAGAGGAGCTGGAAGTTCTCCTTGGAGCCCACGCCGTAGCCGCCGGCCACGATGATGGGCGAGTTCTTGATGTTGACTTTGCTCTTCTCGATGTGGCGGTCGATGATTTCAACCACGAAGTCGGTGTCGGCAACGTACTTGGCAGGGTCGAGGTCGACAACGACGCCCTTGTAGTCGGGGTCTTTGATTTCTTTCTTCATCACGCCCTCGCGCACGGTAGCCATCTGGGGACGGCAGTCGGGGTTGACGATGGTGGCCACGATGTTGCCGCCGAAAGCCGGGCGAATCTGATAGAGGAGGTCGGTGTACTCCTTGCCGGTCTTGGGGTCCTTGTGGGGACCGATTTCCAGGGCCGTGCAGTCGGCGGTGAGGCCGCTGTGGAGGCAGGAGCTCACGCGGGGACCGAGGTCGCGGCCTATGCAGGTGGCGCCCATGAGGCACACCTGAGGCTTGATTTCGCGGAAGAGGTTGATCAGTACGGCTGCGTGGGGGTTGGAGGTGTAGGGATAGAGGCGCTTGTCCTCCACTTTATATACGGTGTCGGCGCCGTAGGGGAAGAGTTCTTTTTCGATGCCCTTGAGATTGTCGCCAATCACAATGGCTTCCAGTTTTACGCCGAGGCGGTCTGCCAGCACGCGTCCTTTGGTGAGGAGTTCGAGGCTCACGTCGGCAACGTGTCCGTCTTCGTATTCGCAGTAAACTATAACGTTGTTGTTGTCTGCCATGATTCTGTGTTTTTCAACCTATGGTGTGGTTGGCGATAAGTTCTTTGACGAGTTCTTCAATCTGGGCGTCGTCGTTGTCGAGCCGACGGCTTTCCTTGGCGGTGAACACCACGTTTTCAACGGTTTTCACCTTTGTGGGGGAGCCGGGCAGACCAATCTGCTCGGGGTCGGCCTCCACATAAGCGGCGCCCCACTCCTGAATCTGAAGTTCGGGGTGAGCGGCCACGCGCTCGGCGAGCTCGGGAGCGAGTTTTGCCACTTCGGAGGGCGAAGCGGCGTTTTTGTACTTCATCAGGCGCTTGGCGTTGCGGGGGCGGCAGTCGGCGGCGCTGCCGTTGACGGTCACTACGCAGGGCAGCGGAGCCTTTACGGTCTCCACGCCGCGTTCGAGGCGACGCTTCACGATGATTTTGCCGTCGGCAATCTCGAGGATGTCCTCAGCGTAGGTGACCTGGGGTATTCCGAGTTTTTCGGCTATCTGGGGTCCTACCTGGGCGGTGTCGCCGTCGATGGCCTGACGGCCGCCGAGGATGAGGTCGTAGTTGCCGAATTTCTTCACGGCCTGTGCCAGGGAGTAGGAGGTGGCGAGGGTGTCGGCGCCGCCGAAGGGGCGGTCGGTGAGCACGATGCCGCCGTCGGCACCGCGGTAGATGGCCTCGCGTACTATTTCGGCAGCGCGCGGCAGACCCATGGTCAGCAGCGTCACGGTGGTGCCGGGATGTGTTTCTTTGATGCGGAGGGCCTGCTCAAGAGCGTTCAGGTCTTCCGGGTTGAAGATTGCGGGAAGAGCGGCGCGGTTGATGGTGCCGTCCTCTTTCATGGCATCTTTGCCTACGTTGCGGGTGTCGGGCACCTGCTTGGCAAGGACAATGATGTTCAGGCTCATAGATATATGTCTTGGTTTATATTTTCAAGTTTATAGCCGCAAAATTACAATTTTTCACCAAAACGGCCAAGCTTTACCGGCCGCGCGGCGGTCCCTTTGCGTTAAAATATCCTAACTAAGCAGTTTGCGGCCCGTCGGCGCGCACCGTGCCGTATTCAGCCGACGGGGCGGCGGTGGCCACCGCCGCCCCATTGCGTCTGCGGATTGTGCTTTGTTTCAGCGGCGGCTTTCGAGCCAGCGGCGGGCGTTGACGAAGGCCTGCAGCCATACTGTCACTTCCGGACCGGCCTCTGTGCGCCCGTAGGCCCATTGCCAGGGGAAGACGGCGCGCTCAAGGTGGGGCATGATGGCCAGATGCCGCCCGTCGGCGCTGCACACGCCGGCGCAGTCGTAGTCGGAGCCGTTGGGGTTGCCGGGATATTCCTGGTAGCTGTACTTCAGCGCGATGGGAGCGTGGTCGGCGCCCGCCTCGAACTCGAAGCGGCCTTCGCCGTGGGCCACCCAGATGCCGGCTTCGGTGCCGGCCAGCGGGCCGAACATCACGGAGGGGTTTTCGGGGATGACCACGCTTACAAACTCGCTCTCGAACTTGCCGGAGCGGTTGTGGCGCATGGCGCCGGTGTTGTGCCCGAAGGGGCGCCCGACGAGGTTGAGCTCCATCATGAGCTGGCAGCCGTTGCAGACGCCCAGGCTGAGGGTGTCGGGGCGGGCGTAGAAGTTTTCGAGGGCACGGCGGGCGGTGTCGTTCCAGCGGAAAGCGCTTGCCCAGCCTTTTGCGGAGCCGAGCACGTCGCTGTTGGAGAAACCGCCGCAGAACACAATCATGCCGACGTCCTCGAGAGTCTCACGGCCGGTCATGAGGTCGGTGACGTGAACGTCGCGCACGTCGAAGCCGGCGGCGTAGAGGCTGTAGGCCATTTCGCGGTCGCCGTTGACGCCTTTTTCGCGTATTATGGCGGCGGTGATGCCGCAGCGGCCTGTGCGGCGCTCTGTCAGGCCCATGCTGCTCCAGGTGCCCTCGAAGTCGGCGGGCATGGCGAAGCGCAGCGGCTGGAGGCCGAGGTTGGCGAAGCGTGCGTCGGCACATTCCTTGCTGCTCTGCAGTGGCTCGAGGGCGGCGGAGACTGCTCCCCACACCTTGCGCATCGAAGGCACGGAGACGAAGATTTCGCGGCCGGCATGGCTTATGTTGAGCACATTCTCGGCACTCGGCGCTCCGATGGGGAAGTAGCGCACTCCGGAGGCGTCGAGGATGGCCTCGGCGGCTTCTTTATGCTCGTCGGCAACCTGAACCACAACGGCCGGATTCTCGGCGAAGAGAATCTTGACGAGGTCGCTCTCGCCGTACATTGCGAAGCCGTCGGTGTAGAAGTTTATGCCGCCGGTGGTGTTGGCGAAGCACATTTCGAGCAGCGTGGTGACCAGGCCGCCGGCGCTGACGTCGTGGGCGGCGCAGAGCATGCCGCCGTCGACCATCTTCTGCATGGCGTCGAAGGCGGCGCGGAAGGCTTCGGCGTCGGCCACGTCGGGCACGGCCTGCCCTACTCTGCCCAGGGTCTGGGCCAGCGCGGAGCCGCCCAAGGCGAGGGGTGCGGAGCTGAAGTCGATGTAGTAGAAGCCGGAGTCGGCGCGACGCTCGGCCACAGGGCCGACGATTTTGCGGACGTCGCTGACCTCGCCGGCGGCGGAGATGATGACGGTTCCGGGCGAGAGCACCTTGCTGCCGTCGGGATACTTCTGGGTCATCGAGAGGCTGTCCTTGCCGGTGGGTATGTTGACTCCCAGGGCGATGGCGAAGTCGGAGGCGGCGGCAACGGCGCTGTAGAGGGCGGCGTCCTCGCCTTCGTTGCGGCAGGGCCACATCCAGTTTGCGCTGAGCGAAACGGCGTCGAGGCCTCCCTGCAGGGGAGCGGCTGCGATATTGGTGAGGGCTTCGGCGATGGCGAGGCGGCTGCCGGCGGTGGCGTCGGCCAGGGCGGCCTGCGGGGCATGGCCTATGGAGGTGGCTATGCCGGCGCGGCCGTGGTAGTCGAGGGCCACGGCGCCGCAGTCGGCAAGCGGCAGCTGGAGCTCGCCGACGCACTGCTGGGCGGCGGTGCGCCCCTTTACGCTGCGGTCTACTTTGTTGGTGAGCCAGTCCTTGCTGCCCACGGCCTCCAGGCTGAGCACGGCTTCTATATAAGAAGGTATGAGAGCGTCGTCGGGCTCTACCTCGGCGAAAGAGGGAGCCACGGTGCGGTCGGTGATGACGGTTTTGGGCGGGTTGCCGAGCATGTCGGCCACGGCGAGGTCGAGCACGGCGCGGCCCGAGCTGCGGCGGCGGAACACGAGGCGATGGTCACCCGTGGTGGCGCCTACGCGGAAGAGGGGTGCGCGCTCGCGGGCGGCGATGGCCTCCACGCGGGGTATGTCTTTTTCGTTGACCACAAATCCCATGCGCTCCTGGCTCTCGTTGCCGATGATTTCCTTGTCGCTCAGGGTGGGGTCGCCGACGGGGAGAGCGTCGATGTCGATTTCGCCGCCGGTGCTTTCGATGAGTTCGCTCAGGGCGTTGAGATGTCCGCCGGCGCCGTGGTCGTGGATGCTGACGATGGGATTGTCGTCGCTCTCGGCGAGGGCTTGGATGAGGTTTGCCACTCGCTTCTGCATTTCGGGGTTGGCGCGCTGCACGGCGTTGAGCTCTATGGCGCCGGCGTAGCGGCCGGTGTCGACGCTGCTGACGGCACCGCCGCCCATGCCGATGCGGTAGTTGTCGCCGCCGGAGAGCATCACCACCTGTCCGGGTTCGGGCTCGCCCTTGATGGCATGTTCGGCGCGGGCGTAGCCGACGCCACCGGCGAGCATGATCACCTTGTCGTAGCCGTAGGTGCGTGCGCCTTCCTGATGCTCGAAGGTGAGGAGCGAGCCGCAGATGAGGGGCTGTCCGAACTTATTGCCGAAGTCGCTGGCGCCGTTGGAGGCTTTGATGAGTATTTCGGAGGGTGTCTGGTAGAGCCATTGGCGCTCCTTGACGGCTTCTTCCCAGCGCAGGGGGCCTTGGCCCCTCAGACGCGGGTAGGACGTCATGTAGACTGCCGTGCCGGCCAGGGGGAGGCTGGCTCGGCCGCCGCCGAGGCGGTCGCGTATTTCGCCGCCGCTGCCGGTTGCGGCGCCGTTGAAGGGTTCTACTGTGGTGGGGAAGTTGTGGGTTTCGGCTTTGAGCGAAATCACGGTGTCGACGCTCTTTTCGGCGAAGAAGCTGGGACGGTCGCCGCGCTCGGGGGCGAACTGGCTCACGGCGGGTCCTTCGACGAAGGCAACATTGTCCTTATATGCCGAGACGAGGCGTCGGGGATGGCGCGAGCTGGTCTCCTTGATCATCTTAAAGAGGGAGCGGGGCATTTCCTTGCCGTCGATGATGAAGGTGCCGTTGAAGATTTTGTGGCGGCAATGCTCGGAGTTTACCTGGGAGAAGCCGAACACTTCGCTGTCGGTGAGGGGTCGTCCGAGACGCTCGGCGAGGCCTTGGAGGTATTTTTCCTCCTGCTCGGAGAGGGCGAGGCCCTCGGAGGCGTTGTAGGCGGAGATGTCGGTGATTTCGACGGGAGCGGCGGCCTCGGCGTCGATGGTGAGGGCGTCGGGGGAGAGCGCGGTGTAGACGCTTCGCAGCATGGGGTCGAAAGCCGGGGCCGTGCCTGCGGGCACGCGCTTGAACTCCTCGATACGCAGAATGCCGCTGAGACCCATGTTTTGGGTAATCTCAACGGCATTCGTGCTCCAGGGGCTTATCATTTCTTTTCGGGGGCCGACGAAGGTGCCCTCGGGCGAACCTTCGGCGGGGGCGGCGCCGCCGAAGAGCCACTGCAGGCGTTCGGTTTCGGCGTCGGTAAGGCGATGGTCGGCGGACACGGCGTAGACCGTGTTGCCGTCGGCAGTCGTAAAGTATTTGAGCATGGCGGGAAAGTGCTTTTGTTTTTCCGCCGCAAAGTTACGCATTTTATCCCGCATGGGCAAACGCGCACACCTAAAAAAACCGGCCACGCCTCGTGGGCGCAGCCGGTGGGTATGGTTGGACTCAGTCCGCTGATCAGAGGGCTACCTTGGTCACGGTAGAACCTGCGCGGCGGATGAAGATGCCGTTTGCGGGGTTGGCAACGGGACGGCCCTGGAGGTCGAAGTACTCGGCCGGGGCGGCAGCGTCGACGCTGATGTTCTCAACGCCGGTGGTCTGCTTGTTGATGGAGATCTGCTTGGTCTCGCTCTGCACGCCCTTGTTCTCGGCGTAGTAGGTGAGCAGGTCGCCGTCGACAACGGGAACTTTCTCGGTGTGCTTGGTCACTTCGAGACCGTCCTTGCTGACAGCCATGAAGGCGGGACGCTCGGAAGCAACGTTGTAGTAAACAACCACGCCATTCTCGCTGTCGTAGACGAAGTCGGCAAGGTATTCGCCGTCGCCGGTTTCCTCGAACACAACCTCTACAGAGGGTGCCTCTACGCCCTGACCGGCAGACTCGATGAAGATGTGCACATCTTCCTGACCGCTTCCATAGCAAGCGAAGAGATTGTTGGTGTCGTTGTACCGAATAATATTTCGACCCTGGTCGTTTAGCGAGAAGGTGATTACAGCTGCGTCATTTGTTCCAATGGTCACAGTTGCATAAATCGGGTCTGTTGAAAGTCGCAGGTAATTGTTCTTACCGGTAGCAGCCGGAGTAAGATAGCTGTCAACCTCAGTGCCAAGCTTTTTGAAGGCATACTTGCCATCGGAAACCAACAGTTCGAATTCAGCAACACCTTCAGCTTCGGTGACGGCGGTCTTATCTGTGTTAAGCGTTACGCCAACAGCCGGGAAGTTGCGGTCGGCATTAGTTTTAGAGAGAGACTTGCTATTTTCGATGTTCACGATGATGATCTTGGCACCGGCAACGAGCTGGTTGACATCGGTTACGAGGGCGTATCCGCCGGCGACGATGGAGGCGTCGGTAACGGTGAGGACGTAGGAAGCGGCGCCTTCGTACTTGGCGGGGTTGGCGGGAGTTGCGGAGATGGTGGTGTTGCCGGCGGCGAGGATGGTGACTGCGCCTTCGGCATCGACGGTGGCAACGCGTTCGTTGGACGAAGCGTAGACTACCTCAATAGCGGCTTCGTTGGTCAGTGCGGGGAAGTCGCCGTGCTCGGTGGAGTTGAGGTATTTCTCGACGGCAGCTTCGCTGTAGGCAAGAGCGGCGTCGATTTTCTTTACGATGATAGTGTAGCTGGCCTTGCCGGCTTTGTATTCATCGTTTTCGGCTGCGGTAGCGGTGATGACGGCAGTACCGGCAGCGCCGATAACTATGGTGCCATCGTTTTCGTCGACAAGAGCAACGCCTTCATCGCTGGAAGTGTAGACGATGGCAGCGTTGGTGGCCTTGTTGAGGTTGGGAGCTTCGAAGTCCTCAGCCTCTACGTAGGTGGTGAACTCAGTGACGTCGCCGAAGCTCAGACCTGCTTCCTGACGGAGGTCGGGAGCAGCTGTTACGACAACCTTGAGGGTAGCCTCACCGGCAGCGTAAGTCTCGGTGGCAGGGGTGGTAGCAGTGATGACAGCTTCGCCTTCGGTGTAAGCGTACACAACGCCGTCCTCGAGGGCAGCCACGGCGGGTTTGGAGGAGGTGTAGGTAACCTCAACGCCTTCGGGCACACCGGTCAGGGCAGGAGCCTCAACCATATCGTCGACCACCATCTCCAGAGTCTCCTTAGCAAACGCCAGGGTAACGGGAGTGAGGGGCGCACCGGCGGTCTCGTAAGTGATTACAATCTTCACGAAAGCGCCATTGCTGCCAACTGTAAATCCGAGATTGGCTTCAGAACCGGAGCAAGCAACGACAAACTCTTGGGTATTCACAGAATTAGAAGTACCCTCATTAAGAGTATAAGCAGTTACAATGCCCGTTTTATACATATTGAACGCTACAGACTTAATCTCACCATCGGGGACAGAGACGCCTATAGAAACGCCACTGTTTTTGTAAGCACGGAGGCCATCGCTCCAAAGACGCCAGCCATTTCCTTTTGTTTTATTCAACGAAAGGCTGACGCCTTCACTCTGCACCTTAGTGCCGTTGGCAAGATAGGACGAGGAGTTACGTTCAAGGCCATAATCGTTGGTTGCGAAATCAAACGTTACGGTCTTCGTCTCCGCGCCGGCCAGGCCTGCAAGGGCGAGGACCATTGTGAATAGAAGTAAAACTCGTTTCATAGATTTACTTTTGGATTGGTTTATAATTAGGGTTATTGGTTTTTAGAAGAACATTGAAAAATGAGAACATTGATATGACGATGCGGGGCGGCGGTCAATCCTAAACCTCCGCTCCATTTCCCTAAAACGCTAATAATGAACGACGGGCATATACATAGCCATACAAAGAACATTGATGCGAAACCGGACCAGCCAATTCACACCGCGAAATTACACAAAAGTTGGGCGTCGGCATAGGGTTAAATTCTTAAAATATGTTAACGAAATATATTTTTCATGATTTTTTATGCCGTTGAGAAATTTATGTTTAATTTTGGGGCAAATTATCAAAAACAACACTTATTACTAACCTATCTAATTACCACACGCCAAATGAAAAAGCACTACCTTACTGTGCTGGCGCTTGCAGCTTTGGCTGCAGCCCCCGCGTTCGGTCAGGCCCGCGCCACCTCGCAGCCCGAGAAGCTGCTTGAGGCTCCGACGGGACTGATGGCCCCGGTATGGTCGCCCGACGGCAGCAAGATTGCCGTGACCACCGACAACTACACGGGCATACTCGTGGCAAATGCCGACGGCAGCAACTTCCGCGCCCTGACCATGGACGCCGGCACCGGCTACAAGATGGCCTGGAGCGCCGACGGCAGCGCCATCACCGGTCGCGCCAAGAGCCTCGACGGTGCTATGATAATGCACCAGATGCGCCGCTACGAGCTGGCCGGCGGCACCACCGCCACCACCGCTCGCCTGCGCACCAGCGCCGAGCCGGCCGCACAGAGCGCCAGCGGCATCTACGCCGCCATGGTATCCGACCCAGCCACGGCAGCCGCCGCCATACCTGCCCTGGCAGAGTTTGCCGGCAAGACCGTGATCAACCCCGCGCTCAGCCCCGACGGCAGCGCCATCGCCTTCCAGATTCCCGGCAAGGGTATGTGGGTCATCGGCGCCGACGGCAGCGGCCTGCGCAGCCTCGGCAAGGGCTCGCACCCGAGCTGGCTGCCCGACAGCCGCACCGTGGTCTTCACCATAGTCGAGGACAACGGCAGCGCCTTCACCGCCTCCACCCTAATGAGCATGGACACCGCCACCGGCGTCCGCGCCACCCTCTTTACGGCAAACGGCTTCCTGCCGATGACACCGGCCGTGTCGCCCGACGGCACCAAGGTAGCCTTCGAGAACGCCGCCGACGCCTGCATCTACACTATTAACATCGAAAACTGAACCGACCATGGCTAAGACATTCAATCGCATCGCGCGCATAGCGCTTATGGCCGGCACAGCAATGGTGGCCATGCCCCTCACCGCAGCCGAAGTGGAAGGCTGGGGAACTTTCAAACTCTACCTCGACCCGGGACACGCCGGACGCGAAAACCAGGGCCTGTGGGGCTACTCCGAAGCCGAAAAGACCCTGCGCGTGGCTCTCAACATCCGCGATTTCCTGCAGACCTACACCGATATGCCGGAAGACGCCATCAAGCTCTGCCGCGAGACCGACGCTGACCAGATTTCGCTCGAAGAACGCTCCGACGAAGCCAATGCCTGGGGCGCCGACTTCTACTACTCCATCCACTCCGACGCTTCGGCTTCGGTAAACACCATCGTTACGCTCTTCGGCGGATGGTGCGTCGACGGCCAGCTCGTCGAGAAGACGCCCAACGGCGGCAAGGCTTACGGCGAGTTCCTCAACCCGAACCTCGCCGGCGTGATGCGCGTGGGCACCCGCGGCAACCGCTACGACCGCGACTACTACATGCCCACCACCGGCACCCACGAGAACCAGTTCCCCTACCTGAGCGTGAACCGCCGCTCCAACATGCCCTCCCTGCTCAGCGAGGGCGGCTACCACACACTGGCCGAACAGCAGCAGCGCAACCTCAACGACGACTACAAGCGCCTTGAGGCTTTCGCCGCCTTCCAGTCGATTCTCCAGTACCGTGGCCTGGCCCGTCCGGCTCAGACCTTCATGACGGGTATGGTGACCAACTCGGAGAACAATCAGCCCATCAACGGCGCCACCATCACCGTGGGCGACCGCACCTACACCACCGATACCTACGAGAGCCTCTTCAACAAGTACACCAAGAACCCGAACCTGATCCACAACGGTTTCTACGTGTTCGAAGGCCTTGAGGCCGGCTCCTCTGTAGAAGTCAAGTTCGAGGCACCCGGTTTCGAAACGCGCACCGAGACCGTCACCATCAACGGCGGCGGCGAGACCTCGGCCGACTACGTTACCTTCCTCGACGTTGCTCTGACCAACGCCTCCCCGGCCAAGGTCGACGCCATCTCGCTGACCGACCTGGAGAGCGTTTCGGGCATCTATCCTCTGGTTATCACCTTCTCCCGCAATATGGACCGCGCCAGCGTGGAAGCCGCTTTCTCCATCGACAACGACGCCACCTGCGCCCTGAGCTGGGAAAACGACTACACCCTCAACGTCGACCTGAGCACACTCGAGCCCCTGTGGGAGTACACCATCACCATCGACGGCTCCGTGGCTAAGAACAGCCAGACCGGCCAGCTGCTCGACGGCGACGGCGACGGCGCCGAAGGCGGCGACTACGTGCTGACCTTCACCATGGCCGAGCCGGACGTTACCGCTCCCGAAGTGGTGTCGACCTATCCCGAAGCCGACGGCGAAGCTCTCTACTGCCAGCGTCCGCCCATCAGCATCGAGTTCGACGAAATCATCGACTGGAACGAAGACCGCAACAGCGGCTGGTTCGAAGTCAAGGACTCCAAAGGCAAGGTTTATGAAATCGGCCACATCACTCACGCCATCGTCGGCGAAGCTTCCGTGCTGATGTGCTACCTGGCCGAGGACCTCGCCTCCGACGTTGCAGTGCTCGTTACCTGCAAGCCCGTCAAGGACCTCTCGGGCAACGAAACCGAACCCATCGCCCTGCGCTTCCTGAGCGAGTGCCGCAACAAGCTCACCTCCGAGGAAATCATACCTCTGGACGGCATGGGCGAGTTCTGGGCCCCCAACGGCTCCGGCTCAACCAAGGGTCTGACCGAAGAAGGCAACGAAGCCGGTACCTTCGGCTTCTCGCCCTACCACGGCCAGAACTCGGCGTTCTACATCACCTACTCCTTCGACCAGGACTACAGCGACCCGTCGTTCCCCAACGGCTACTGGTATATCCGCGACCACAACAAGACCGGCGCCAACAACCAGCTCAAGAACCAGACGGGCATCATCACCATGTGGGTCTACGGCGACCACTCCCTCAACCGCACCGGCTTCCTGATGCGCGACTTCTCCTCGAACGCTCTTGTTCGCAAGGCCGACGAGATGGTTGTCGACTTCCTGGGCTGGCATCAGTTCGTTTGGGACTTCGAAAACGATGAAATCGCCAACTTCACCGGTGAGGCCGGCAAGCAGAAGTTCAAAAAATGGTATTTCGACGCCATCTACATCGACCACAACTTCGCCGACGGCGAAGCCATCACCGATCCCGAAGAAGACGGCTACACCGCATGGGCCGGCCAGATGGCTTACTATGAGCTGGTGCGCACCACTTGGGACGACACTCCCCGCACCGCCTCCATCGAAGACATCGACCTCCCCGGCAGCGGCATCGACGCAGCCATCGCCGCCGACTTCAGCGTAAGCCTGCGCAACGGCATCCTCACCGTGGGCGCCGAAGCCACCATCGCCGTCTACGGCATCGACGGCCGCCTCGAGCTCAACACCGTGGGCACATCCGCCAACCTCAACGCTCTCAACGCCGGCGTGCACATCATCCGCGTGACCACCACCGAGGGCACCCGCACTCTCAAGGCCGTTCTCTAATCCGGTCTTAACCGATATTACTGCAGCCGCAGCGGCCCAGCGCCGATGCGGCTGCTTTTTTAATTTGGTGTTTCAACTATTTTATCTAATTTTGCGCCAAAATTCTGGCGGGCAACCGCCGTAAATTCCAAAAAATGTCTACAAACACCACAGACAATCAGCGCAAAGTAACCACACGCCGACTCATCGAGATGAAGTCGCGCGGCGAAAAAATAGCCATGCTCACCGCCTACGACTACTCGATGGCCAAACTCATCGACGAGGCCGGCATGGACGTTATCCTGGTAGGCGACAGTGCCTCCAACGTTATGGCGGGCAACGTGACCACCCTCCCGATGACCCTCGACCAGATGATCTACCACGCCAAGAGCGTCATCAAAGGCACCCAGCGTGCTCTCGTTGTGTGCGACATGCCCTTCGGCTCCTACCAGGGCAACTCCAAGGAGGCCCTGGCCAACGCTATCCGCATAATGAAGGAAAGCCACGCCGAAGCAGTAAAACTCGAAGGCGGCTCCGAAATCAGCGAGTGTATAGAGCGCATCCTCAGCGCCGGTATCCCCGTGATGGGTCATCTGGGTCTGACACCCCAGAGCATCAACAAGTTCGGCACCTACGCCGTGCGCGCCAAGGACGAGCGCGAGGCCGAAAAGCTCATCGCCGACGCCAAACTGCTCGAAGAGCTGGGCTGCTTCGCCATCGTACTGGAGAAGATACCGGCCGCTCTGGCCGAAAAGGTGTCCAAATCGCTCTCCATACCAACCATCGGAATCGGTGCCGGAGGCGGCTGCGACGGCCAGGTGCTCGTTATGCACGACATGCTGGGCATCAACAAGGGCTTTTCGCCCAAATTCCTGCGCCGCTACGCCGACCTCTCGACGGTGATCAACGACGCCGTGGGCGCTTATATCGCCGATGTTAAAAGCGGAGACTTTCCCAACGCCAACGAGCAGTACTAAGCCGACGGCGGCAGCCGAAACCGACGCCGCCGACTTCGCGCGCCGCTACGGTCCCTGCCGCACCGACGGCGCCCGCTGCGCGGGCTGCCCGAAGTTGGGGCGACGCTGGAGCTGTCCGCCCTTCGAGGGTGATGACCCCTTCTCGGCGGCGCTGGCTGCCATGCCGGGTGCACGGCTGAGGCTGATGGCCTTCGAAGGCGACGCCGAGGGCGCCGATAGCGCCACTCTGGCTCTCGAAAAGGACGGCGCGGCAGCCTTCACCGCAGGCGGCTGCCGGCTCTGCGAGCCCGCCGACTGCGCGCGAGCACTCGGCGAGCCCTGCCGCCACCCCGAGCGTATGCGGCCCTCGCTGCAGGCCTGCGGCCTCGACCTCACCGCCGCCGCCCGCGACCTCCTGGGTATCACCCTGCAGTGGGGACCGGACGCAAAAACAATATTCATCACAGGGTTGTTAATCCCCCAAAACGAAAAGTCATGAAATCTAACGTCTACACCCGCACCGGCGATGCCGGCACAACTTCCCTCGTAGGAGGCACACGGGCCTCCAAAGACGACGTACGCCTCGAAGCCTACGGCACCGTGGACGAGCTCAACTCATGGCTCGGACTGGTGGACAGCTCGCAAGCCCTGCCGGAGGCCGCCCACGCCACCCTGCGCCGCGCCATGAACCACCTCTTCGACATAGGAGCCATACTGGCCACCGAAGCCGAATCCAAGTGGCAGCCCGCACCCTTCCCGGCCTCCGCCGTCGAAGCCCTCGAAGCCGACATCGACGCCCTCGACGCTACCCTGCCCCGCCACAACCAATTCATCCTGCCCGGCGGACACCCCGACTCGGCCCGCGCAAACGTGGCCCGCGCCGTTGCCCGCCGCGCCGAGCGCCGCATAATCACCTTGCAGCGCACAGTGGCCGTCGACCCCACCGTTCTCCGCTACATCAACCGGCTGAGCGACTACCTCTTCGTACTGTCGCGCGCCATAAACATTTTGAACGGCAGCGATGAAATATTTTGGACAAAATCGTGTTGATATAGTATAAAAACGCTACCTTTGCACACTTTTAGCCCAAGGATAATAAAACAAACCGCAAAAACAACCAAAAAACATATAGAATTATGTACTGGACCCTTGAATTGGCCTCCCGTCTCGACGAAGCTCCATGGCCTGCCACCAAAGAAGAACTCATCGACTACGCCATGCGCTCCGGTTGCCCAATGGAAGTGATAGAAAACCTCCAGGAAATCGAAGACGAAGGCGACACCTACGAATCCATCGAAGACATCTGGCCCGACTACCCCTCCAAAGAAGACTTCCTCTTCAACGAAGAGGAATATTAATTGCTTGATTGCAATCTAAGCATCTAATAACCAGCGATATAAGCATTTTTTTCAATGTTTGTATCGCCGGCTTTTTATAGCCTCAGATAGCCCCGAATGTTTGTATATAATACCTAAAAACCGGGCAGTGGGAGGAATGTTTGCGTTTAATTCATGCTCGCTCGCTGGATGTGTGAGTATTCGTTGTCTTTTAGACAAAACAACTGTAGCGGCATATACCATTTCGAGTGTATATGCCGCTATAGCTTTTTGATGGAAGGAAGTGCCGTCAGCTGATGTTGACGATGTAGGAGTTTTGTAGTACTTCTTCAAGAGACCTGGCGTCAATTTTGACGGTATCCCAGACACTTTCATCGCAAGGGACCATGTAGAGGATTTCTCCGTCTGCATAGTCGTGTGTGTCTTGCTCGCCGATTTGGTCGGCAATGCATTCGCATTGCTCTTTTTTGAACCGGAAAACTGGAGTTGGACATTCTTCTGCATGGATGCCGTAAAAATTACTATCACCAAGATAGAAGAAAATCATGTTTCGTGCCATGTCTTCAACAAAATATTGGAAGACTTTTTTGGACACTGACGATTTGGCTTCAATCTTTTCATCCTGCTGCCATCCAAGTTGCCAAGCCTCAAGATTTTTCCCTTCGCCAAAGAAGTTGGCGACCACAATGGTGTGGTCTCTCTTCAGGGCAACCGCATCAAAATTTCCAAAGGTTCTACCATCCGGAGATGACGTTTGCCGAGTTTTTTATTAATAAACT
>UQLO01000035.1 GCA_900541865.1 uncultured Porphyromonadaceae bacterium
ACTTAACTTTTCAACCCCAGTCGCTGAATTCTTCAAATTTATTGGTTAATTTTGCACTTGCAGGTAGAATCTGCCCACCGCATAACCATTTAACGTCACCCTAAAACAAAACCACACTATGGCAACCATACTCAAGGACGGCATCAAACCCGGAATGTGCAGCGACCACGCGGGCTACGAACTCAAATCTTTTCTCGAAGGCTATCTCGAAAGCCGCGGAATCGAAGTTGTTGACTTCGGCACTCATTCCGACGCCAGCTGCGACTACGCTGACTTCGCACATCCCTGCGCGCTGGCCGTAGAAGCCGGCGAGGTTTATCCCGGCATCGCAATGTGCGGCAGCGGAAACGGCATCGCCATGACCCTCAACAAGCACCAGGGCATCCGGGCCGCACTCTGCTGGACGCCGGAGCTGGCCCGCCTGGCTCGCGCTCACAACAACGCAAACGTGCTCGTACTCCCCGCACGCTTCATCAGCGCGGAGGTAGCGGCCGAAATTGTCGACACCTTCCTGAGCACCGAATTCGAGGGCGGACGCCACCAGCGGCGCATCGACAAGATGCCGGTGGCCGGCTGCGGCTGCTGAGAGGGCGGCCGGTCCTCGTTTTTTGCTGTTTTGGAGGGTTTTTGTTAACTTTGCATCCGAAATCTCTCCAAGGCCAAAGCATATGACAAATTTTACAATGCAATTTACCGAATACATCGCAGCGCCCAGCCGCTTGGCGACCGCTGCCGTATGCCTTCTTGCCGCTTCCATGGCATGGGGTCTCGAGGTGCAGTGCACGCCGGGCTCCCTGAGCGCCGCCGTGGCCGATGCGGCCGCAGTGACTGAGCTCAAGCTCACCGGCAGCGTGGATGCCTCCGACCTTTTCTTCATCGACAGCAGTATGCCCTCGCTGCGCTCCCTCGACCTCTCCGGAGTGACCGTTGCGGCCTACAGCGGCGATAAACTGCGCGGACTCTCCAACTATCCCGCCGCCACTATTCCGGCCAATGCCTTCACCGGCAACGCCATCACTTCGCTGACATTGCCCGCGGCAGAGGTGACCATAGAGGCCGCAGCCTTCGCCGGCACGGCCATCACCGGCCTCACCCTGCCTGCCAATGTGACCCTCGCCGGCGACGGCGCCTTCAGCAGCTGCCCGCAGCTGCTGCAAGCGACGGTTTGCACTCCGAATACCGGCAATTTCACCTTCGCGGGCTGCTCCAAGCTCGAAAAGGTGACATTCAGAGGCACCACCGTGCTCGGCACCGGCGCCTTCGAGGACTGCACGGCCCTGACCGACGTGGAAGGCACCTCCTCTGTCGCCGCCGTCGGCGCCAAGGCTTTCGACGGCTGCAGCTCTCTGACCGAATTTGTCTTCGGATCGGCCCTTGAGAGCATCGGCGCACGCGCCTTCGCCTCCACCGGCCTCACCGACGCCGACCTTACCTCCGCGCCCCGGCTCCGCAGCCTCGGCGAGTGGGCCTTTGCCCACTGCCCGGCTCTGACGGCTGTGCAGATGCCCGCCGCCCTGGCCTCCGTCGGCAAAGGCGCCTTCTTCGACTGCGCCTCGCTCGTTTCGGCCAACTTCCCTCCCGCAAGTCTGAACGACTACGTTTTCAAAGGCGCGGCTCTGACAAATGTCTCACCCGACATCTTGGCCAACGTCGACAAAATCGGCGACTACGCGCTGATGGGAGCCTCCGGCATCTCCGAACTGCACCTGGGCAACTCCCTCGACAGTATAGGCACCGGCGCTATGGTAAACATGACCGGACTCAGGAGCATCGACGCCCAGTCGCTCGACCACGTTCCGGCGCTGGGAGAGGATGTTTGGGGCGGAGTGGAGCAGAGTGCCGTGAAACTCAGCGCAGCCCCCGAGATGGTGTCCGAGTTTGCCGCCACGCCGCAGTGGCAGGACTTCCACATCGAGGCCATGAGCACCGCAGCCCCGATAATCACCACCGGCGACACCGGTCTGCAGGGCCGCTTCGACGGCGCCACGCTGCTTCTGCGCTCTCAGGGCGCCGATATCACCACGGTGAGCCTCTACGATACCTCCGGCACTTTGCTCATTTCGCAGGCCATAGGAACTTCCGAGGCTGCCATCGACACCTCCGCCTTCACCACCAATATATATATAGTGGTGGCGGAACTCAACGGCGAGCTGCGTGCCGTGCTTAAACTCCTTCGCTGATGGGCAAGAACAAGCTTCGCAAATTCGCCGAGATGGAGCAGCTGCCGATGGTGTTCCAGTATCCCTACGGCGCTCTCAAGGAAGGCGGCTTTCCGCTCCGCGGGCGCTGGCACAGCGACTTTTTCGGCAACGACAATCCCATCGTCGTAGAGCTGGGATGCGGCAAGGGTGAGTACACTGTCGGGCTTGCCCGCCAGTTCCCGGACCGCAACTTCATAGGCATCGACATCAAGGGCGCGCGTATGCACACCGGCGCCACCGATGCCTACCGTAGCGGCCTTCGCAACGTGGCTTTTGTGCGCACCTCGGTGGAGCTTTTGGAGAACTTCTTCTCTGCCGGCGAAGTGTCGGGCCTTTGGGTTACCTTCCCGGACCCTCAGATGAAGAAGGAAAACAAGCGCCTCACCGGCTCGCGTATGGTCGAAATGTACCGCCGCGTACTCGCTCCCGGAGGAACCGTAAGCCTCAAGACCGACAGCCCCTTTCTATATGCCTACACAAGGCTTATGGCAACACACAATGGTTGCCGCATCGTCGCCGACGACGCCGACATCGACGCCTCCGGCGCCCGCGCAGCCTCGCCGGTGCTCTCCATTCTTACGCACTACGAGCGCCAGTGGATGCAGCGCGGACTGCCTATTAAACTCATAGAATTCGACCCGGCCACCGACGCTCCCCTTGCGGAGCCCCCCGGCGCCGACGACATACCCCGCGACACTTACCGCAGCTACTCCCGAGGCACCCTCGAAGGCATGCCCGGGCTGCAGCCGGCGGAACGACAAACAACCGACTGAACAACAGAACCAATGCCTACACTATATCCCGCACTTATCACCGAGGCCCTCTCCACCGTGCGCTATCCCGGCACCGGCCGCAACATCGTGGAGATGGGAATGCTCGCCGACGATATCCGCATCGACGGCGACTCCGTAAGCTTCACCATCCTTTTCGAAAAGCCCACCGACCCCTTCAAGGCCTCCATCCTCAAGAGCGCCGAAGCGGCAGTGCGCGTGGCCGCTCCCGGCGCCAAGGTGACGGTCAACAGCGCCACCCTCGCGCCCCAACCGGCGGCCACGCAGGAAGCGCCCGTGCTGCCCGGAGTGAAGAACATCGTGGCCGTGAGCAGCGGCAAAGGCGGGGTAGGTAAGAGCACCGTGGCCGCCAACCTTGCCGTAGCTCTTGCCGCCGAGGGCTACAAAGTCGGGCTGCTCGACGCCGATATATTCGGGCCCTCCGTACCCAAGATGTTCGGCCTGGAGAACACCGAACTTTATATGCACGAAGTCGACGGCCGCAACCTCATCATACCGGCCGAGAACTACGGCGTCAAGGTGCTCTCCATCGGCTTTGTAATCGATCCGGGCAATGCGGCCGTTTGGCGCGGCGCCATGGCCTCCAACGCCCTCAAGCAGCTCATCCAGCAGGCCGATTGGGGCGAGTTGGACTACTTCCTAATCGACATGCCTCCCGGCACCAGCGACATCCACCTTACCTTGGTGCAGACGCTGGGCATCACGGGCGCCATCGTGGTTACTACGCCGCAGGAAATAGCTCTGGCCGACGCCCGCAAAGGCATAGCCATGTTCCGCGACTCCAAAATCAACGTGCCCGTGCTCGGCGTGGTCGACAATATGGCCTGGTTCACTCCCGAAAAGCATCCCGACGAGAAGTACTACCTCTTCGGCAAGGATGAGAACGTCGACCGTCTGGCGCGCGATTTCGACGTGCCCGTTCTGGCCCGCATACCTCTTGTGGCATCCGTCGGCGAGCATGCCGACAGCGGTCGTCCCGTGGCCACGGAGAATACCATGAGCGCGGCCGCTTTCTTCCACCTCGCCCACGAGGTGATAGAGGCCGTCGACCGACGCAACAACCAGTTGCCGCCCACACAGAAGGTGCAGATGCACTGATTTTTAACACACCTCCAAGGTCATGGCATATATAGCAGTTATCAACGGCCCCAACCTCAACCTGCTGGGGCGCCGCCGCCCCGAAATCTACGGTACTCAGACCGTCGACGACATCGCCGCCGCACTCACCGCCGGGCGCCCCGACGTCGAAATCCGCATGAGCTGCCAAAACGGCGAGGGGGCTGTCATCGACCTGCTCCACAGTGCCGGCTTCGACGACGACTGCATCGGCATTGTGCTCAATGCCGGCGCCTACACCCACACCTCGCTCGCCATAGCCGACGCCATTGAGGCCATCCCGGCGCCCGTGGTAGAGGTGCATCTGAGCAATGTCTTCGCCCGCGAGGAAATACGCCACCGCAGCCTCATTGCCGCCAACTGCATAGGCTCAATAAGCGGGTTCGGACCCCTCAGTTACCAACTGGCCGTGGAAGCCATCATAAAAAGATATGAGTCAAAGCAATAAAACGCTCTTAGTGGTCGGCGCCGGCGGCTTTATCGGCGGTTTCATCGTCGAGGAAGGCCTTCGCCGCGGCTACGAGGTTTACGCCGGTGTGCGCGAGAGCACCTCGCGGCGCTATCTTACCGACGAACGCATAAAGTTCGTGGTCCTCGACTACGACGACCCCGACGCCCTGCGCGACGGTCTGGAGGCGCAGCGCCCCCACGGCGGCTGGACCGACATAATCTACAACCTCGGAGCCACAAAGGCCGCTCGCTTCAGCGACTTCAACCGCATAAACTACGAGTACTTGCGCGACTTCGTCGAGGCCCTCCATGAGCTGGAGGCCACTCCGCAGCATTTCCTCTACATGAGCTCGCTGAGCGCCCTCGGCCCCGCCGACGAGAAGAACTACACCCCCATCGACGACAGCACAGTGCCGGCGCCGAACACGCGCTACGGCCTTTCGAAAATCAAGGCCGAACAGTTTCTGGGCATACAGAGTTGGTTGCCTTGGACCATTTTCCGTCCCACGGGCGTCTACGGCCCCCGCGAGCAGGACTATCTGATGATGGTGAAGTGTATCGACGCCCATTTCGACTTCGGCGTGGGCTACCGCCGCCAGATGCTGACCTTCATCTACGTGGCCGACTTGGTTAAGGCAATGTTCGACGCCATCGCCACCGACACCACCATCCACCGCCGCTACATCATCAGCGAGCCGCGCGCCTACACCCAGAAAGAATTCCGGGCCATGGTGGCCAAGGCACTCGGCCGCAAGTTCGTGGTGCCCGTCAAGCTACCGATTTGGGCGGCTTATGTGGCTTCCGTGGTGGCCGAGAAATGGGGCGTGCTGACCCTGAAACCGGCAACCCTCAACCGCGACAAATTCAAAATAATGCGCCAGCGCAACTGGAACTGCTCCGTCGCCGACGCCGAGCGCGACTTCGGATTCTCCGTCGACTATCCTTTGGAGCGCGGTGTGGCCGAAACCGTTGCCGCCTATCGGGCCGAAAAAGCCGCCGCAAAGGCCAAAAAGAAGAAAAAATGAGCGACTACGGCGCACCCGAGCAACCTATCCCCCTGTGGGCCAAGATTCTGGTGGTGGTCTGCGCACTGCCGGTGGCCGACCTGCCGTGGCTGTGGGCCGGTAATCCCGAAACCGACACTGCCAGACTGCTGCTTCGCCTCTACCCGGTGTTTGTGTCTCTTGCTGCGGTGTGCGCCTGGCTGGCGTGGCGCCGCAGCCGCGAACTAACCTTCATCCTGCTGGCCGTGCTCGTGCTGAGCCACGTCGCCATGTGGCTTCTCTGCTATCCCCCGCAATGACACAGGACGAATACATAGCGCGCCACCTCGGCCCGGAACCCGCCCATCTTAAGCGCCTCTACCGCGCCACCCACACAGGGCGGCTCTACCCCCGGATGTGCTCCGACCATGCCCAGGGCGCACTTCTGGGTATGCTTGTGGCCCTTGCCCGGCCCCGCCGCATACTCGAATTGGGTACCTTCACGGGCTATTCGGCAATCTCCATGGCCGAAAGCATGCCCGAAGGCTGCACCCTCCACACCGTGGAGATAGAGCCGGAGTACGAGCACGAAATCCGCGCCGCCCTCGACAGCAGCCCGCGCGGCTCCGACATCTTCCTGCATATCGGCGATGCCGAAGCGCTCATCCCGCAGCTTTGCGCCGGTGAGCCTCCGGTCGACTTCGTTTTCATCGACGCCAACAAGCGCCGCTACGCCGCCTATTACCGCCTGCTGCTGCCGCTGCTTCCGTCCGGGGCGGTGATAGTGGCCGACAACACCCTCTGGAGCGATAAAATACTCGACCCGGACGCAAAGCGCGACCCCCAGACCGCCGGCATAGCCGAGTTCAACGACCTTGTCGCCGCCGACAGCGCCGTCGCCAAAGCCATCATCCCGATGCGCGACGGCCTCACCATCCTCCGCAAACTCTAATCCGGCCCAAACTCCGCTGTACGAGTCTATCGGGCAATAAAATAAAAAAATCTGAGCTATGAAAAGATATATAATTGTCGGGGTGAGTTTGTCGGGCCTGTTTTGGCAGGCAGAGGCTGCGGAGCGGGATTCGGTGAGTGTTTCGACCGATACGTTGCAAAGCGTACAACTTAAAGAAATCACGGTAGAGGAGGCTCCGATGGCGCAGGAACTGACCAAAAGTGTGTATACGCCCACTCGTCAGCAGCGCAATGCGTCGACCGACGGCGTGTCGCTGCTCTATGCGATGGCCGTTCCGCGTCTGGATATAAATCCGGTGGAGGGCTCGGTGAGTCTGGGCGGAGCGCCGGTTGCATTTTTTATCGACGGTGTGCCGGCATCGGCGGCCGACATTACGGACATGAATACTCGCGACGTGCGTCGCGTAGAGATATTGGACTATCCTTCGGATCCTCGGTTCCGCAATGAAAACCACGTTGTGAACTTCATCATGCAGAAGTACGAATATGGAGGTTATACCAAACTGGGCACAACAGACATGTTCGTTTCCTGCATAGCGTCCGACAATACCGTCAACAGCAAGATGGTCTATAAAAAGATGACATACGATGCCCGGGCCTATTACCAATACGGGAATTACAAGCATTACGGCAGCGAATCGACGGAGACATTCCGAGGCCTTGAGGAGGCGGGAGGGGAAGAAATATCCCGCGAGCAGCTCATTGACGACTCGCGGGCGAGAGTGCACAACGCCAATGGTTCCTTCCGGGCCAGATACCAGACCGACAACACCGTATTTTCATCCACGGCGAGCTATATTTACAGCCGTATACCCCTGAACTACAGCGTCGGACATATGGAGGCAATACCCATTGCCGACGATGTGCAGTCTTGGTCGAAGACTCGCAACTCGCTTTCGAACAACATAGTCTGGGACAACGATCTTTTCCAAATTTTACCGGCGCAATGGTATCTTTCCGGTAGATTGGGTCTGAGCTATCTTCATAGCCGCCGGACACAGGTTTTCAACGAAGGCACCACTCAGATCCGCGATGTGAACATAGGCGAGAATACCTTTGACCTGACCGGGTCGGTCAATGTGTCCAAGGATTTCAGCCGGGAGCTTTCGCTGGGCGTCTACGCCGGATTCCATCACTCCCAAAGCCGCCTCCGCTATGAAGGCAGCGAAAACAGCCGGACAAGACAAAACACCTGGGGCATGACTCCCGGCCTGTCGGTCAGCTACCGTCACGGCGATTCTTTTCTTGCCTCGGCAAAGGCCGGAGCTCAGGTTGAGCATAACGGCAGTGGGACAAGCGGCCGTACCACTGCGTCGCCCAACGTCCTTGTCGGCTTTAACTTTATGCCGGACGATAAGAACTGGTTTGCCTTGAGCTTAAGCTATTCGTTGAAGACTCCGCAGCCTTACGAGCTCAATCCGAACGTTCTGCCGGAGAATCCCTGGCTCTTTACTGGCGGAAACGCGGACTTGCGCTCTCCAGGCGTTGCTTTGGGGCGCCTTTACTATTCCTGGACCCCCAAAAGGACGCTTAATTTCTCGGCTGAGCTTATGCATACGCGCACAAGCAACCTTATAGCGCAGGACTACAGCCTGACGCCGGACGGGGCTGCGATAGTGGGCAGATACGACAACTGCGGCAATTTCAACGACACTCAGCTTGGCGCATACCTGACGGTCTATGCCCTTGGGCGCAAACTCATCCTCAACGCCGGAGCCACCGCCCAATTTCAAAATTTCAGCGGTCTTTACAGTCAGCACCGATGCCGGCTTCAGGCCAAAGGCTATGCGGCCTATTACTGGAAGACGTTTTCGGCCACTCTTGCCTATACTTCGCCAAGCAAGGGCTTCGACGGCAGCGATCCCCTGCTGATGCGGACACGTTCGCGCTACAGCCTTGGGCTGACGTGGGGAACCTCGGCCTGGACCATCCGGGCTACACTTACAAACCCTTTCCGTCGGCACTGGCGCGGCAGCAGCTACGAACTTGACACCCCGCTTTACAGTAAGGCCGGCCACACCATAACGGTGAACTCGCACTGCAGGGTGAATCTGTCGGTGACCTACATTATCGGCTACGGCAAGAAGGTGCGTCGCGGCGAGGATATTTCCGCGCCCGAGCATACACAGTCGGCCGTAGAGTAAGAACTTTGTGGAATCCGGTCAACCTTAGGGTGGATTCGGACGTTAGAACGACGTAGGACGCAGCTTAGGCGGCGTTTTGCGCATTTAACCAACGTTTCATCCCATACCCAAAATTCATGGACTGGATTCTTGACATTTTCCGAAACAATCCTGCCATTCCGATCTTTCTTACCCTTGGCGTAGGCTTTTGGGTAGGCAAGCTGAAGTACAAGACGTTCTCGCTGGGCACCGTCACCTCGGTGCTTCTGGTGGGTGTTCTTGTCGGGCAGATGAACATACCCATTCCCGGACCGGTGAAGAGTGTGTTCTTCCTTATGTTCCTCTTTGCGATAGGCTACAGCGTGGGGCCGCAGTTTTTCCGCGCTCTCCGCGGTTCGGGCATCAAGCAGGTGGTGTTCGCCGTTGTGATGTGCTTAGTCTGCTTTGCCGTTACCGTTGGGGTAGCCCTTGCTTTCGGCTACAATCCCGGTGAGGCCGCCGGCCTCTTTGCCGGCGCTCAGACCATATCGGCCGTTATCGGCGTTGGCGACGACACTATCAACACTCTCAGTGCGAGTGCCGCCGACAAGCAGGCGTGGACCGACCTGGTGCCGGTGTGCTACGCCGTGACCTACATCTTCGGTACTATCGGCTCGGCATACATACTGAGCTATATCGGGCCGGCCATGCTCGGCGGACTAAAGAAGGTGAAGGCTCAGACCGTGGAGCTCGAAAAGAGCATGAACCAAAGCTCTCTGACCTCCGACCCGGCCTACATCAACGCGCTTCGTCCGGTTGTATTCCGCGCCTATAAGGCCGACGGCGAGTTCTTCGCCAACCCGCGCACCGTCGCCGAGGTGGAGAGCGAGATTTCGTCGAAGGGACGCCGAGTCTTCGTGGAGCGCCTCAGAGTCAACGGCACCATAGTCGACGACCCGGCCTCCGACGTGAAGATTTCGCGCGGCGACGAGCTGGTGCTCAGCGGACGCCGCGAGTACGTCATCCAGGACGAGAGCTGGATCGGCCCCGAAGTTGCCGACGCCGATCTTCTGAGCTTCCCCGTGGAGCGTATCCCCGTGATGGTGGCCAAGAAAGACATCGACGGCCTCACCGTCGACCAACTTCGCGCCAAACCCTTTATGAAAGGCGTGGTAATCAGCGCAATAAGCGCTGTTGGCCAGCAACTTCCCGTGCTCGCTCAGAGCAAGGTGATGCGCGGCGACGTCATCACTATCACCGGCCTCAAGAAAGAGGTCGATGCCGCCGCCTCCGCCATCGGCTATGCCGACAGGCCCACCAAGAGCACCGATATGGTGTTCGTCGGGCTGGGCATCTTCATCGGTGCGCTCATCGGCGCCATAACCATCCATCTGGGCGGCATCCCCGTGAGCCTGAGTACTTCCGGCGGCGCCCTGATCGCCGGTCTTATTCTGGGCTGGCTGCGCTCCAAGCATCCGACCTTCGGCCGTATTCCGGACTCTTCGGTATGGCTGATGAATAATCTGGGCCTGAATATGTTCATCGCCGTAATCGGCATCACTGCGGCTCCGACCTTCGTGAGCGGCATCAAGGAAGTGGGCTTCATGCTCTTCGTGGCAGGTGTGATTGCCACCACGGTGCCCCTTCTTATCGGCATATGGATGGGCGCCAAGCTCTTCAAGTTCCACCCGGCCATCAACTTGGGCTGCAACGCCGGAGCGCGAGTCACCACGGCCTCTCTGGGTGCCATCCAGGACTCGCTCAACTCCACCGTGCCGGCTCTTGGCTACACCATAACCTACGCAATCGGCAATACGCTGCTCATCCTGATGGGCGTGGCGGTGACGCTGATATGCGCCTGACCTTAGGACTATCTTTAACTTACACAGACTGATATATGTCAACTACCAAAAATCCGCTCAGCCGCGAGTACGAAAAGGAACTCGAGAGCATGAGTCCCTTCGAAATCAAAAACCAGCTTATAGCCCTTGCGCAGGAAGATGCACGCAAGAGCTCCGCAACCTTCCTTAACGCCGGCCGCGGCAACCCCAACTGGATTGCCTACGACGCCCGCGAGGCCTTCTTCCTGCTTGGCTTCTTCGCCATGGACGAGTGCAAGCGCGTACACACCGACGAACCCGGCATAGCCGGCATACCTTCGCGCGCCGGCATCGCCGACCGCTTCGAGAAGTTCTTGCTGGCCAACCAGGGCCAACGCGGCGAACGCCTGCTCAACGCAGCCTACCACTACGCCTTGACCGAACTCCACGCCGACCGCGACGACCTCGTCCACGAATGGGCCGAGGGCATCACCGGCGACCAATATCCCACCCCGCCCCGCATCCTCAAGTACACCGAGGAGGCCGTCCGCGCTTATCTGGCTCAGGAAATGGGCCTCAACGCTCCCGGCATGGGGCAGGAGTACGACCTCTTCGCCACCGAAGGCGGCACGGCCGGCATGTGCTACGTTTTCGACTCCCTGCAGGCAAACCACCTTGTCAAGAAGGGCGACCGCATAGCCCTGATGGCACCGCTGTTCACACCTTATATAGAAATACCGGAGCTGGACCGCTTCGACTTCGACGTGGTCAACATCTCTGCCAACAAGGTTGAGGCCGACGGCTACCACTACTGGCAGTATCCCGACAGCGAGCTCGACAAGCTCCGCGACCCGTCGATCAAACTCGTGTGCCTGATCAACCCGTCGAACCCGCCGAGCTACCGCTTGAGCGACCACAACATGGAGCAGCTGGTCGACATTGTCAAGAAAGACAATCCTAACCTTATAATCGTGAGTGACGACGTATACGGCACCTTCGCGCACGACTTCCGGTCGCTGATGTACGTGCTGCCCTACAACACTTTGTGCGTCTACTCCTTCTCGAAGTACTTCGGCGCCACCGGCTGGCGCCTCGCCGTGGTGGCCGCCGCAAAGGAGAACCTTATGGACAAGCTCCTTACCGAGCTCACGCCCGCGGAGAAGGCCGACCTGGATAAGCGCTACTCCAGTCTGACCCTCGATGTGCCCGCGCTCAAGTTCATCGACCGTATGGTCGCCGACAGCCGCGACGTAGCTCTGAACCACACCGCCGGTCTGAGCACGCCGCAGCAGATCATGATGAGCTTCTTCGCAATCAAGTGTCTGCTCGACAAGGAAAACGTCTACAAAGGCAAGATGCAGGCCATGATCGAAGACCGCCTCAAATGCCTGTGGAAGAACACCGGCTTCACCCTCCTGCCCGACGACCTCCGCGTGGGCTACTACAGCGAAATCGACTTTATGGTGTGGGCCAAGAAGCTCTACGGCGATGACTTCGCCGCCTGGCTGCCTACCGCCCACGAGCCGCTCGACGTGACCATGCGCCTTGCCAAGGAGTGTGCAGTGGTGGTGCTCAACGGCTCCGGCTTCGACGGCCCCGAATGGAGCATACGAACCTCCGAGGCCAACCTCGACCGCGACTCCTACCTCACCATAGGCACCAAGGTGCGCCAAATCCTCGACGAGTACTACGCCGAGTACAAGGCAGCCGCCAAGTGAGCCGCAAGTCCCTCGATATTGTGGGCTAAATGTTAAAATTGCCGCCGCAGTTTAACTTAACTTTGTTAAAGTTTTATTGCGGCGGCTTTTTTTGCGGTTAAATTTTGTTTATTTGGGGCAAAATATCTTTCTTTGCACTTTGGAAGGGCGAAAGCCCTCCGAGAGCATACATACTTACTAAATACCAAAGGTCTAACAACCGTAAAAGCTTACTGATGGCATCTCATCACGGCACCGGCAAGTAATCCAATACCATGATTGCAGCCGACGAATTAAAGTTCATCAACAGCGGCAAGCGCGCCCTACGCGCCTGCGGTCTTCTTTGTGTATTTATTTAAATGACAAACAAACAAAACAATAATTAACCTAACCGTTAACAAAAAACTCCTTGCATGAAGAACATTTGTTTACAAATGACACGGAAGGCTGCGATGGCACTTGCATTGGTGCTGTTCATGGCATTCCCGGCTTTGGCGCAGAAAATCACGGTGACAGGAACCGTGTATGAGCCCGAGGGCGAGCCCGCCATCGGCGCAAGCGTTGAAGTCAAAGGCGTACCCGGTGTCGGTGCCGCTACCGACATCGACGGCAATTTCTCAATCAGCGTAGAGCCCAACGCTACCCTGGTGGTATCGTATGTAGGCTGCGACACACAGGACATCCCCGTTGCCGGTCGCACCCACATTGAGGTTCACCTGACCACCAACACCGTTGCGATGAACGAACTCGTTGTCGTTGGTTACGGTGTTGTAAAGAAATCGGACGCCACCGGTTCTGTCGGCGTTGTGAAGCCGAGTGAAATCGAAGCCGGTCTGGCAACCACCGCCCAGGACCTTCTGGTAGGCGCAAGCCCCGGTGTGGTTGTGTCGACCGCCGGTGGTAACCCCGACGGCGCCGCCTCCATCCAGATTCGCGGCGGTGCTTCGCTGAACGCCTCCAACAACCCCCTCATCGTTATCGACGGTGTGCCCATGGACGGCAACACCGTGAAGGGTTCTTCGAACCCCCTGGCTCTGGTAAGCCCGGAGAACGTTGAGAACATGACCATCCTCAAGGGCCCGTCGGCAACCGCCATCTATGGTAGCCGCGCCACCAACGGTGTGATCATCATCACCACCAAGACCGGCCAGAGCGGCCGTCCGCAGGTGAACTTCACCGCAAACTTCTACGTTGCCACCCCCCGCAACTACCTCAACATGATGAAGAGCCAGCAGTTCGCCGACTTCATCGTGAGCCGCTACGGCGCCGAGTCCGCCCAGGCTGCACAGCTGGGCCTCAACGGCACCATCTACAACACCAACTGGCAGAAAGAAGTGCTCCGCACCTCCTTCTCGCACGACTACAGCCTCAGTGTCGGCGGTACTGCCGGCGTGCTCCCCTATCGTGTGGCCGTCAACTACACCGGCACCGATGGTATCCTGCGCAACACCGACAACAAGCGTCTGGGCGCAAGCGTCAACCTGACTCCGAAGTTCTTCGACGACCTGCTGAGCGTCAACGCCAACGTCAAGGGCTCCTATATCACCAACAACTACTCCGGCAACGGCGCTCTGGGTTCGGCCATCAGCTTCAATCCTACGCTCCCCGTGCGCGTGCCCGGTCTGACCACTTTCAACGGCTACACCACCTATCTTAACGGCGGCGTGGTTGCCCAGCCCGGCGAAGACGGCACCCAGCCCGCCGGCGGCACTATCAACAACCTCTACTCGAAGAACCCCGTTTCGCTGTGGGCCGACAACTACAGCCACTCCAAGGTTTACCAGAGCGTGGGCAACCTTCAGCTCGACCTGAAGATGCCCTTCCTTCGCGAACTGCGCGCCAACCTCAACCTCGGCTATGACTACAGCCACGGCGAAAACGCCTCCTACGCCCAGCCCAACTCGCCTTCGGCATGGGACGGCAACTTCGCAGTTTTCTCCCAGGACGGCAAAACCAACACCATCTATATTAAGGAAGGCTACGGCAACCGCAGCAAGGAACTTCAGGAGCGCCTGACCACCATGCTCGAGTTCTACCTCAACTACAACAAGACCTTCGACGCCATCCACTCTAACCTGGATGTCACCGCAGGTTATTCCTGGCAGCGCTTCACCGACAAGGGCCACAACTTCAGCACCGTTGTGAAACAAATCGCCGACAGCGACGTCACCATTACCGACCCGAGCATCAACAACGGCAAACCCTACTGCATCGCCAACTTCGCCGGCTATCAGTACTCCCCGACCTACTACTACAGCAACCGCTTCCAGCTGCTGTCGTTCTTCGGTCGTCTGAACTACACCTTCATGGACCGCTACCTGCTGACCGCTACCATGCGTCGCGACGGTACCAGCCGCTTCGGCAAGGACAACCGCTGGGGTAACTTCCCCTCGGTGGCCGTGGGCTGGAAGCTCCTCGAAGAGAGCTGGATGAGCGGTCTGCGCGGTGTGATGAACGAACTTAAGATTCGCGGCGAATGGGGTGTCACCGGTCAGCAGGACCTCGGCACCGGCTTCTCCGACATCTTCCCCTATCTGCCCGTTTACTCCGTGCTCACCGGCGACAGCAATACCTACCTGGTCAACGGCAAGTACGTTCAGATTGCATATCCCGAAAAGTACAACGCCGACCTCAAGTGGGAGGAAACCCACACCTGGAACGTCGGTCTTGACTTCGGTTTCCTCAACAACCGCATCAACGGTAGCATAGAGTACTACATCCGCAAAACCAAAGACCTTCTGGTTCCCGCCGACTATCCCGCCGGCTCCAACCTCTCCAACGTGGGCTTCATCAACCTCGGTGACCTCAAGAACACCGGCGTTGAGTTCAACGTCAACACCCGACCCGTGGTCGCCCGCGACTTCGTGTGGAACTCCAACCTCAACCTGGCCTGGAACAAGAACAAGATTACCCGCCTGGCCGAAGGCGCAGAGGGTATGACCGGCAACATCGGTACCGCCGGCAACATCCAGAAGCATGAGGTAGGCTACTCCGCTTATACCTTCTACGTCTACGAACAGGCTTTCGATGCCGCCGGAAATCCCCTCGAAGGTGTCTACGTTGACCAGAACGGCGACGGCGTCATCAACAACGACGACAAGATTTTCTACCATCACGTTCACCCCGACATCACCGTTAGCTGGCACAATACTTTCAACTGGAAGAACTGGGACTTCGGCTTCGTTCTCCGCGGTGCCTTCGGCAACTGGGCATACAACAAGAACCAGATGGACAACTCCTTCGTCAGCGCCACCAACTCCGCACCTCTGAGCAACATCATGGCCAACACCTACCTCTTCGAAAGCTCCAAGAGCACCGAGCTCCAGCTTTCGTCCTACTGGGTGCAGAACGCCTCCTTCGTTCGCTGCGACAACATCACCCTGGGCTACACCTGGCAGAACCTGCTGCGCAACAACCTGCGCCTGCGCCTCTACGGTGCCGTTCAGAATCCCTTCGTAATCACCCACTACAAGGGCCTCGATCCCGAACTCACCTACAACCAGGGCATCGACAGCAGCGTTTATCCCCGTCCTATCACCTTCACTCTCGGTGTAGTGGCTAACTTCTAATCAAGCTAAGTATGAAACTGAACAAATATATCGTTGCCGGCTGCATTGCTCTGATGGGTGCCACCACCTCCTGCGTGGGCGACCTTGACCTCAAGCCCAACGATCCCAATAAAAAACTGGAACTCTCCACGGTCGACGAGTGGGACGGCTATCTGGGCCGCCTCTACGGCAACCTCTACCGCGACGACATCATCTCCACCTCCGACGGTGGTGCCGGTACCTTCACCCGCACCCACTTCAACCTGCAGGAAATAACCGCCGACGAGTGCTTCATCTCCGAGAAGTGGAATGACCCCGGCTACCAGCCTCTGAACAAGAACACCTGGAGCGCCGACAACGAGTGGATCTACGCCGCTTTCGCACGCGAGTTCTTCAACGCCAAGATGTGCGCCGAGTTCATCGCCGCAATGAACAGCGAAGGCTCCGCATACCTTCAGGCCAACGGCTACGACGAAGCTGAAACCAACTCCCGCATCGGCGAGGCTCACGCTCTTCGCGGTCTGGCTTACTACTATATGATCGACCTCTTCGGCCGCGGCCCCTGGATCGACGAATCGTCGACCACCGGTGCCATCCCGCCCACCTACAACCGCTCCGAGCTCTTCGACGCCATCGTGGCCGAACTCGTTGCCACCGCCGACATGATCAAGCCCGCCGCTCAGCAGGCCTACGGCCGCATCACCCGCGAGGCTGCCTACATGATTCTTGCCAAGCTCTACCTCAACTCCGAGGTGTACACCGGCACCGCTCGCTACCAGGAGTGCGCCAACGCCCTCCAGAAGGTTGTCGGAACAGGCCTGACGCTGGCTCCCGAGTACAAGTACCTCTTCTGCTCAAGCAACGACAAGTACGTCGGCAACGGCGAAATCCTCTTCGCCGTGCCCCAGCAGCAGGGCCGCATGGAAACATGGGGCGGTACTACCTACCTCACCGCAGGCTGCTGGATTGAAACCGTGCCCAAGGACGTCCTCACCGCACTCAACTATAGCGGCGACGCTTGGTCGGGCCTCCGTCTGCGCCCCGAACTCTCCAAGAGCCTCCAGGGTGACCCCCGCCGCCTCATCTACGAAGGCACCTTCCAGGAAGAAATTCCCGACCTGGTTGCCTACGACGTGAACTCCTGCGGCTACATGCTCATCAAGTACACCAACACCACCGAGGACGACTACACCAACACGGCCGGTGCCACCAACAACAACACCGCCATGAGCAACACCGACTACCCCGTGTTCCGTCTTGCCGACGCCTACCTGATGCTTGCCGAGTGCCAGCTCCGTGGCGTAAACTGCGATGGTCTGAAGTACTTCAACATGGTTCGTGAACGCGTGGGCCTGAGCACCTCCGGCGCTCTCACCGAGTCCCTGCTGCTCACCGAGCGCATGAACGAACTCTACATGGAGGGCCACCGCCGCTCCGACCTTATCCGCTTCGGACGCTACACCGGCAACGCCTATGTATGGTCGTGGAAGAACGGTGTCTACGAAGGCGCTTCCATTCCGGAGTACCGCGCACTCTATCCCATCCCCACCCAGTATGTGGGCACAGTGGGCCAGAACGCCGGCTATTGATATTCAGCGAACTCATCATTCTATAGACTAAGCAATGAAAATAGCTAAAATATATGCCATCGGGGCTGTTGCCCTGCTCGGAGCCGGCTTCGCTGCCTGCAGCGACGTCACCGATCCCGTATTCCACGCTCCGGACGCATCCAAATTCACTCTGTACACCCCGCCGCTGCAGGACCAGTACTTCCAGCTCAGCGAAACCGGTACCTTCGAGCTCACCCTCAACGGGCAGCCCGACTACGGCTTCTCGGCCATCACCCAGTACCGCGCCGAAGTCAGCCTCACTCCGGAATTCACCGAGGGCAACTACCGCACCCTCACTCCCACCGGAACCGGCACCCTCTCCAAGATGACCCTCAAGGAGTACGACCTGGCAATAGCCATCAACGAGCTCCACGGCGTCACTTCCGAGGAAGAATACGTCGACAGAGGCATCGAGAAGGTTTACTTCCGCGGCGTCGCCTTCATTTCGGGCGTCGACGAAAGTTATGTCACCACCAACAACGTCGTTTCGCTCAACAAGGTGCAGAACTACTTCGTGCTCGCAATCCCCGCAAGCATCTACTGCATCGGTAACTACCTGGGCGACTGGATTGGCCCGGTTGCCGACAATGCTGTCGCTCTGGCTCCCTACACTCTGTCGGAGAACGACGATGCCATCGGTTCCAACGTGTTCTACGGCACCATCGACTTCCAGGACCACGCTCCTATCTTCCGTTTCTACCCCAACCTCGAAGGATGGGACGCTCCTGCCGACTGGAGCGGCGACGGCAAGACCGGTGCGGCCTACTTCTTCTCCATGGGAGCCGCAGGAGGCGAGAACAACGACACCCCCGTGCCCTTCCCCGACTTCGTGGCCGGCACAACGCTGACCCACAATGTTGCCCAGACCAAGGATAGCTTCAGCTTCCCCAACTACACCGGTGTGGTTATCATGACCGTCGACCTCTCCGGCGATGACCAAGCAAACTACGCTGCAACATTCTCAACCCCTGAATAAAGCAGGCCACTAACAAAAAAGCCGTTCCGGCAGCTCCTGCCGGAACGGCCAATAACCCAAACCGAAAAGTTTTTCACTCAATATGAAGAAATTCGCTTTAACAGCCGTGGCCGCTCTCGCTCTCGCCGCATTCACATCGTGCGACGAGTATACGCTGCCCAATCCCCCGGCACAGAGCAACGAAGCCGAAGCGCTTTTCAACGCTTCCGACCTCAAAGTTACTCCGGAGGTGCCGTCGACCCTCAATCTTACCGCCCTGAGCGAGCAGGGCACTGAGCCCGAGGTACTCAGCTTCACCGTTGAGAACCTTCCCGCCGGTCGCGTGGTCAAGTACCTCATGCAGATGTCCGACACCGAGGATTTCGCAAAGGTTGCCGAGGTTACTCCTACCACGGGCGAGGACAACGTTGTCCGCGTTAACCCCGCCGACATTCAGGAGGCTTACTTCACCACCTTTACCCACGATCCCGCCGCTGTAAAGATGTATGTTCGCTTCGCCGCTTACATCAGCAATACAGCCGGCACCGAGAATGCCCGCGTTGGCGGCCCCGACAACTGGTACGCTTCCACCGAACTCACTCTGATGCCGATGGCCCACGACTGGGTGATGGAAGATTCCTACTACTTCGTAGGCACTTTCAACAACTGGCAGGCAGCTTCCGCAATACCGCTGATCCGCAGCGGCGAGGGCAATATCTACGACAACCCCGACTTCTATCTGCCCTTCCAGGTAAGCGGCGAAGAAGCTACCGCCGGCTATCGCTGGGCTATCGTGCCGGCAAGCTCCATAGCCAAGGGCAACCTTGAGAACGGCTTTGGCCGCAGCAACGACAACCAGACCTTGGAAGGTCGTCTGGCTCAGGTTGAAGACGTTGTCACCAACGGCGTGAGCGTACCCACCGGAGGCACCTACATGCTCAAGATCAACATGTTCACTCTCGACTACACCGTAAGCTACGCCTACGAGTCGCTCTACGTCAACGCAGTCGGCTACCAGACCCAGTATCCCAAGATGCTCCGCCTGTTCACCAACGACTACGTGAACTACGACGGTGTTGTCCGCACCCGCTCAACCTTCCGTCTGGCTTGCGAACCCAGCAACAACGGTATGTTCTACGGCGGTGCCGACGGCGACACTCCCGTCACCTCCAATGGCGTAACCTCCGGTCTGATGGGCGTTTACTCCGGCATCGGCGAATGCCCGGCCATGACAGTGCCCAACAACGGCTTCTACTATGTTCAGGCCAACATCAAGGACCTCACCTGGAAGGCTTCTCAGCTTGAAAGCATCAGCGTTGTCGGCTCCTTCAACGGCTGGAACACCGCCGACGCTGCCGCTACCATGACTCCCGACCGCAACATGGTTGTCTACACCATCAACAACGTGGTGCTCGACGCCGGTGGCGAATTCAAGTTCTGCTGCAACCACGACTGGGCTATCAGCTTCGGTGGCGCTATGGACGACATCGTGCAGAACGGCGGCAACCTCGCCGTTCCCGAAGCCGGCACATACGACATCAAGCTCGACTTCACCACTATACCCTACAGCGTGACCTTGACCAAGAAATAAATCTTCACGCAAGATCCTGACGGGCGCCCCGACATCCTCCGCGATGCCGGGGCGCCTTTTTCACGTCCTCCTTTTTTTTGAAATACGCTTGATTATTTGGCGGATTGGGAAATTTGTCTTAATTTTGGAGTGATAAACCATCCGGTCCCGTCAGTGATGCCTAAACCTGTCCCTGTGGGAAAACACATTCTTGAACTTACGCATCAGCGTACAACCATAAAATCTTGCCTGACCATGAAACGGATTTTTCTCCGGAGCGCCGGCGCTTTTTTGATTATCCTCGCCTCTTTCTTGTTTGGCTATGCCAATCCGGGACATACCGCCCGCACTTTCAACGTGCGCGACGGCCTGCCTTCGAACAGTGTTTCCACCGTCGTGCAGGACGGCAACGGCCTGGTGTGGATCGGCACATGGAACGGCCTGTCGTTCTACGACGGCTATCGGTTCTATACTTTCCGTTCGGGTGAGGGCACAGGCGAGCTTTCTACAAACCGTATTCTCGAGGTGCACCCCGACTCGGCGGCAAACGCCTGGTTCATTACCTACGACTACCGCCTCAACCTGCTCGACAACTCCGAAGGCCGCTTCCACAGCCTGTCCGACCTTATGCCGGGCGACTCCCTGGCCAGCTCTTTCGACGCCCGGTTCTTTATGCAAGGCAAAAACGGCGTTTGGGTGCGCAGCCGCGACGGCGCAACTGTGGCCATCATACGCCGCAACACCGAGTCGCCTTTGGGCTACGATGTGCAGCTCAGCCCCATCGGCGAAATAGTCGACGGTGCGCGGCGGCTTCGCTCGATAAAGGCCGACGCTATCGGAAACAGTTGGATAATAACCGACAATTCCGCCTTACTCGAGGGCTCGACGCCGCAGGTGAGCATTGCCGGACCCATTGCCGACGTTGCCGCTGTGGGCCCGGTGTCGTATATCATGGGCACCGACGGCACTCTGACCGCTTTTGCCGAAGGGCGCCTGCGGCCTGTCACCCCGCTCGACGATTTTGGTACTGTCAGCGCTCTTGAGCCCATCGACGACACGCGGCTCGTTGCCGCAACCGACCGCGGCTATGCAATCTACAATTCGCGCACAAACCGCTGGGCAACGGCTCCTATATCCGGAGGAGTGGAAATGGTCAAGGCCGACAGTAAGAATCGTGTTTGGGCTCTTGGCACCAACGGAAAGGTCTATATGTCGGCCGGCGACGGCATCTCGCCACGCCCCGTGGAAATCCAAACGCCCCCGGGCTCGCGCAACACCGAGTTCGTAACCCCGATGATTCTTGAGGACAACTACGGCACCATATGGCTGGCGCCCAAGCAGGGTATTCTGTGCTACTACAACGAGGAGACGGGCCGCGCAGTGCCAAGCCGAATAGTTTCGCCCCTGCTTAAGTACACCACTCTTCCGGAGGTGGAGAAATACTTTGTCGACAGCAATAAGAATCTGTGGGTCATCTCGGCCCATGGTCTCTCGCTGGTCAATTTCACCTATCAGAACTACCGCAACCTGCCCATCGACGAAAACCACGAAACTCGTTCCATGATAGTGCTTGCCGACGGCAGCCTCCTGGCCGGCTCCTCGAATGGCGTTATCGCCAAATATAATCCGCAGGGACGATTCGAGGGCTATCTGGTGCGCTCTCAAGAGACCAACGGCGACGGCCAGGCAAGCCTGTCGGCAACCCCGCGCCGGTTCTCCATAAAAGTTTATTCGCTCTATCAGGATCCCTCCGGCGGAATATGGATCGGTACTAAGGGCGACGGCCTCTTCAATATCAACACCGAGGGCCGTGTGCGCCACTACACCCGCGGCGGCGTGCCCGGTCGACGCATAGAGTGCGACACGGTCTACGACTTCGACACCGACAGCCGCGGACAGCTCTGGACGGCAACCTATGGCCGCGGTCCTCAGCTTGCGCGCCCGCGCTCCGACGGCAGCTTTGAATTTGTCAGCTTGCCCACGGTAGCTCAAAACTATCCGGAGGAGGACGGCTATCTCTATGTGCGCCGTATCACACACAACGGCCGCGGAGAAGTGGCCTTGGCTACCAACAGCGGCCTTGTGGCCTTCCGCGACAGTTTTGCGTCTCCCTCCGAAATCCGCTTCGTCACCAGCGTCCCCGGCACGGGCGACCGGGCATCGCTGCGCACCTCCAATGTGATGCAGGTGCTCGTAGGAGCCGACGGCAACACTCTGGTGTCGTCCATGGGCGGCGAAGTGCAGCGTGTGGTAAACCGCAATCTCACCGACTCGCTGCTGCGCTTCGAACCTCCCGCCGAGCCCGCCCTCTCAAAGGTGCTGTCCAACGGAAATGTGCTCTCTATGGTGCAGGACCGCAACGGTAACTACTATTTTGTGCGCGAAACAGACATCGTGGCCTACTTCCCCCACGACAGCAACATCACCATACTCGGCCGAAGCATCCTCGGCGACGAGCATGAATTCTCCGAGGCCCTGCCCGCCGTGGGAGCCGACGGCTCGCTCTACTTCGGAGCGGTGGGATATGTTGTCAAGGTAGACCCCGTAGAGGTCACCAAAGAGCCGTATGCGCCCAATATCGTGCTGACGGGCATACAGCTGCAGGGTGAGCCCAAGGAAAAGTTCATCGTCAACCCCACAAACATCATCCTTGAACCCGACCACCGCAATTTCGCATTGAGCTTCACCGCGCTGGACTACAGCGGCTCCGGCCGCACGCAGTATGCCTACCGCTTCGAGCCGGACTCGGCATGGACACAACTCGGCACCTCCAACGTGCTCCAGGTCACCGAGCTCAAGCCCGGCGTACACCGCCTCTATATAAAGAGCACCAACGTCGACGGTACGTGGGTCGACAATGCCAAGTATGTCGACATTATGGTCAAGCCCACATTCTCCGAAACAATATGGGCCAAACTGCTGATTCTGCTCTCTGTTCTCGCCGTGATTTTTGTGGGAATATGGTTCTACAACATCTACCGGCGCAACAAACTCATGAACCAGCTGCGACGCCGCGAGCGCGACTTTTATATCAACGCCTCGCACCGCCTCCGTACGCCTCTGGCCCTGATCGGCTCGCCCGTCTACGAGGTTCTCAAGGCCGAAAATCTCTCCGAAACGGGCCGCGAACACCTTGAGCGCGTGCGCCGCAGCGCCAAGAACATGCTCCAGGTGCTCAACACTATGCTTGAGGCTGAATTCAAACCCTCCGGCCTCTTCGACCCGCGCACAGACCCGACAGTGCCCGACGAAGTGGAGCCCGGCGACCGTCCCTCGTATATGACTTCCGACAACTGGCTGGAAGTCAAGGATCCCGATGAGGTCCCCACCAAGAAAGACATCACTATTCTCATCGTTGAGGACAACGACGACCTTCGCGGCTTCCTGCGCGACATCCTTGCGCCGCAGTACACCGTGCTGACCGCCGCAAACGGCCGTGAGGGTCTGGAGATTGCCGAATCCGGACAGCCCGACTTCATCCTCACCGACGTGATGATGCCCGAAATGGACGGCCTGACAATGGTCAAGAAAATAAAGAGCCAGAAGCAGCTCAGCCATATTCCCATAATCGTGCTGTCGGCCAAAACATCAATGGCCGACCGCATGGAAGGCCTCCGCGCCGGCATCGACGACTATATCTCCAAACCATTCTCGGCAACGCTTCTGCGACAGCGAATAGCAAACATCATCGCCCAGCGCAAGATGCTCCAGCAGTCGTACATGGAGATGATAGGCAAACAGCTCAACAAGCCGGAGGGAACGAGCAACGCCGCCGACACCGCCGCCGACACTGCCGAAACCGGACCCTCTCCCGAGAAGCGTGAGTACCGCCTGGAAACGCCTCAGATCATCGAGGCCGACCAAGTGATGATGGAGAAGCTGATGAAGTTCCTCGAGGAGCGCATCGGCGACGAAAACCTGCGCATCGAAGAGATGGCCGACGCCGTGAGCATGGGACGCACCGTCTTCTACGGCAAGATTAAAGCCATCGTCGGCATGTCGCCCAGCGACTTCCTGCGCACTCTGCGTATGCAGCGGGCCGAGGATTTGATGGTCAACAGCAAGCTCAACTTCAGCCAGATAGCCTTCAGCGTAGGCTTCTCCGACCCCAAGTACTTCACTAAATGCTTCAAGAAAGAAACCGGCATGACACCCTCGGAGTACCGCAAGCAAAAGCGAGCCGAACTCTAAGCCGGAGATAGCAGTGAATAGTTAAGAGTGAATAGCGAATAGTGCGTTGGCGCCCCCAACCGGTAGCGTATGGACCGACAGCTTCAACCCTCGCCCTATCCCGAAGGGTGCCGCTGTGCGCCGGCGGCGCCCACGGGGTGTCCGGGGAGAGAACCCTGTAAGGGTTCAATAAAGTAGCTTTACCTTTGCAGCGTCGGACGACAGACTATCAAAAAGTCAGAGTTCG
>UQLO01000036.1 GCA_900541865.1 uncultured Porphyromonadaceae bacterium
CCTCCAGAAGGAGAGAGGGGGCTTTTCGTCGATACAGATTCCACCTCAAATTTTGCACTTCGATTTGGAATCTGCAGTGCGCGTCGGGCGGCCTGTGGCGTTGGGCGGTTATGCCTTATTCAACGGCAACCTTCACTACGGTTTGAGCCGCTTTGACGATATAGACGCCGGGGGCGACTCCGATAGAGGTCTCCTCGTCGGCGATGGCGTCGAAAATGGTCATGCCATTGACGGCCGACACCGTCACTTGGCGGCCGGCGGCGCGGCGGATCACGATGGTGCGGTCGACAACTTCTATGGCAGGCGCCGAGGCAATGTCGTCGATGCCGGAATTGTCGTTAAGGTCGACCGACACGCTGTTCGAGGGTGCCGACATGCCCTTGTTGTAGCGCACAATGGCGTTGTAGGTGTGCACCGCAGGGGTAGCCGTAGCGTCGACATACTCGTTTGCGGCCACAATGGTCTCATTTATCTTGAGGCCGTCGCGGTAGATGTCGCACCCGAGTACTTCGAGCCCGGCAGTGCCGTCGACGCCTTCGTAGGTGATGTCGTCTATCATCAGCATGAAGCCGCCCACGGCGCAGCTGTTTATTGCGAAATGGGTCGTTCCTTCAGGCAGTTCCAGCTCATAGAGAGTCCATCCGCCGGGCACCTGGTCGACAACAAGCAGAGGCGTCGAAGCCTTCATCTGCTCGATGTCGGTGCTTGCGCCGGCGTAAACAGCCAGTGCTTCGGGATATGAGGCATAGAAGCTCTTTGCATAGAACGAAATGGTCTGCGCATTGCCGCTCAGTTGAGGCGATACGGCCCAGTCGTCGACCTTACCGTCGTCGTAGCGGTACATGCTTGCCAAATATTTGCTGCCCGAGTGAGCAACGAGCATCTCGTTGACGAGAACATCGGTGTCCCACACGAAGAACGAGCCGGTGGAGGCACCGGCGGTGATGCCGGGTATGGTAACGCCGCTTATGCCGCCCTGCAGGGCGCCGTCGGCGTCGACGAAGGTCCATCCGTCGATTTCTTGTGCCCACGAGGAATAGCCCTCGAAGGTTTCAGTAAGCGTGCGGACAGCCGGCTCGGCAATGGCGGGAAGCGTCCACTCAAGTTTTGCGGCATTGCTCTGGGTCTTTTCGCCGGTGAGATTCTCTATTGCCGGAAGAGTGCTTGCCACAGGGGCCACTTCAGCCGCTCCGGTTTCATCGTTGGCGGCGCTTTCGTCGCCGGCGAGTTCAACCTTGGCAGTGTATACCACCGAGGCAGCCGCCAGCGGGCTCATTGTGCAGTCGAAAGAAACCGGCACGGAAGTTCCGGCCGCAAGAGCTTCTATCGTTTTGGAAGCGGCGGCTTCGCCGTCGGCGTAAAGAGTAACGGAGGCAGCGGCGACGTCCTGAGTGCCCACGTTGGCAATGGTCACATCCACTATGAAGTCGCTGCCGGCCAAGGCCTGCGAAGGAGCTTCGATGGCTGTGGCAGCCAAGTCGCAAGCCTTGAGGTCGCCGACCACGATATTGTCGACAAATGTGTAGACATAGGTTTTGGTCTCGGCTTCAATGCGAATCATAACCGTCTTGCCGGCAAAAGCGCTCAGGTCGGCCGAAACATAGCCCCAACGGCCGCCGTCGGCAACGGTGCCGACGGTCTTGGTCGACAGGAGCGTCCATTCGGTCGCCTCCGGCTCGCGGGCATATATGCCGACCTCATTTTCATTGGGCGTGTTGTCGGCCATAAGGTTGTAGGTGTAGTAACCGACACCGGGGTTCTGCATTTCGGCCAGATTTATCTTGCCCGAAATCATCGAGGCTTTGCTGCCAACATTAATGCCCTTCATGCCGATGAAGCCATTGTCGGAATCCTGCGATTTGACTCCTCCGATGATTCTGTCGTTATAGACACCCCATTCGCCGTTGGAGGCGTAGCCGGTAGCCCAGGAGTATCCTCCGGCCGTACCATCGGCAAAGGAGCATGTCAGGCCCGCGTAGGGGGTGCCCACGGGGATGACGGGAGTGGGAGTGCCGTTGCCAAGCATTCCTTCGTAGTTCGCGAACACTGCAAACTGAACGAAGGCCTGAGCGCCCTCGGCCACAGCGCGGCCTTCGGCTTCGGTGCCGGCGATGTCGGTAATCATCGGCATCCAGCCTTCCGAGCTCTGGTAGGCGATGATATAGGTCACGCCACCGTTGACATAGGTCTGTCCTTCGACGTCTTCGGTGACCGGCGCCCAGGTTATCTTCACAATGCCCTCGGAGGTCTCCACCATATTCACGCCCGTGGGAGGCACAGGTTTCTGATAGCCTACATAGGCCGACACCGTGGCGGGAGCGCCCGCGCTTTCGGTATTGTATGCGGTGACGGTCCAGGTGTACTGTCCCGAACGGGGTATTTCATCGACCACCGTCTGAGCTGAACCGGGTGCTACATTTTCAAGGACCTTCACAAGCTCATCATTGCGCTTGATTTCTATTTTGGCGATTTCGCTGAGGGGGATTTCGGTGAAGGTCGCCGAGGGAGCGGTGAACTCGAGCTGTGCTTTGAGGGGCTCACCCTGCACGGGGGCAAGGGCCGAAACGGTCAGGTTTTCCACCGCGGCCGGTCCGTTGACCGCAGAACCTTCGGAGAGCACAACGTCGTCGACAAAGAGATAATACTTGTCTTTGTCGGAGATGGCATGGAATCCGATGTAGTAAACGCCGGTTTCTTCGGGGGTTATGAATTGAACAAATTCATGGAGGTCGGAAGCTCCGTTGCCGTCGATTTCCGTAGGGGGCACAACCTCGTTTGTGAGAGCGGCCGGATTGGGGGCTGCTCCATATTTAACCTCGAGGCGCTCCACATTGCTGCGGTTCTGATTGTTGGCGTTGAAGGTGAGTCGGTAGGCTTTTCCGCCCTCAAGACGCATAGGGGGCATCAGGGCCCAGTCGTCGGCATCGTAATTGGTGCTGTAGGCGTACCGCAGTTTGCCGCCGGTAGATTCCCAAGTGCGGTTGTCGCCGTTGACATTGAGTATGGTCCAGTCATTGATGGCCTGGCCGTAGGCGCTGAAGTCGTTTGAGTATGGCGGTTCCGTCGAACCCAGCACTATCCCGGACGTTTTGCCGGCCACCGAAGTGATTTCGGCGCTATGAGCCGTAACTTCATAGTAGTACTTGGTAAGCTCGGCGGGCATAGCGATGGCCTCGGTAAAGGAGCACTCCCTTATTTCCCGGCCAACCTTCTCTTCGCCGGGATAGCGGACCACATCGTATACCACATTTTCAGGGTCGATATATCCGCCGTCGGTGGTGGAAGCCACCGGCTGCCATGTCACGGTAAAGTTTCCGCCGGCATATTCAAGCATCGGCGCCGGAGCGGCCGGTATGCCGTAGCCGACAAACAGGCTGACATTCACCTTGGGGCTCGGACCATTTTCGTTGGAGACCACAACAGCCACAACAGTGGTGCCGCTTGCCGAAGCCGTCACCTCGGCATCCACATGCTGGCCGTAGGCAGCGGTGCCGGTCTTCACCTCGGCATTGTTGAGGGTGATTGTGTAGTTTACGCTTCCGGTGGCCGGCGTGCCGTCGAAAAGTGTTGCGGGGCAGTCGAACGACACCGTTCCCGTGAGGCTGCCGTTGGGAAATTCAGCCGCCAGATTCTCTGCCGCGGCCGGAGCGTTTGCTTCAGCCTCAGGCACCACAACGTACATAAAGGCTATTTCGTCGTTTTGCTCAAACTGGAAAAGGTCGGTGGCCACACCGGTGGCAAGGTCAACTTCGCAGAGAACGCCCGTCTCGCTGGCATCGCAGACATTCCAGAACATGCGGCCGGTAGTGGGGTCTATGCACGCCGACGAGCGGTAGAGCGGGTCCTTGCCCGTGTCGCCTATCATTGTGACCTCACCATTGGTCTTGTCGACCGTGGCCAAATAGGTGAATTGGTCGGTAATCTGGCCCGACTCGTTTCCTAAAAATTCATAGAATATTGCGTAAAGCTGACCGTTGGCGTCGCAGGCAAGGGCGTTGCAGCCGTCGCCGGCGCCTTCGAGATCGGCGATGCGGCTCACACTAATTCCATATTCGTCGAATGTCAGTGTGCCCAGCGAAAGTCCGGTCTCATAATCGTCGTAGCAAATCACATAGACTGTTCCCGACACCGGATCTTCAGCGGCGGCGAAGAAACTGTTGTAGCGCGACGAGCCGAACGAAGATGTTTCCTCTCCGGAGGCTATATCGTATGCGCTGACGTAGTAGCTCTCGTATGGACCCATCTTGCGGGTGTACTGGTTGTAGAGCAGATTGTCGTGGACCACAGAACCTTCCTTGCCGCCGGTGGCGTAGAAGAGGTTTTCTGTCTTACCTTCGATTATTTTCGAATAGCCCACTGTTGAGGCATCGTTGTAGATCACCATGCCGTAGAGCATGGGAAGTTCGGTCGACGATGCTTCGCGGCGGGGAGCGTTGACATCGGCCAGCGACGTGGCCGAAGTGAGCTCCTTCATAAAAGGAGCCGCAATGCCGTTGTCGCCTCGCGCAGGAAGCATCTTGATTCGGCTTGTCTGTGTTGGCTCTCCGGGCACCGCCCGGGCAAGAGCTTCCGAAGGCACGGCGCTCAACCGTTCCATCTGTGGATATGCGACCGCAGCGGCGAAACTGCCAAGCGTCAGCGTTGCAGCCACAATTCCCGATAGCAGTTTTCTCATAATGATTATGGTTGGTTTCATTGTTAATCAGCCGGGGCGAAACCTTTTTACGCGGCTGATGGTGAAAATATTGAGGATAGGATTTCTGCTATGGTCAAAAAACGAACGACGTTTGCACGACGCCGCAAATATACAAATATTTTTTATTTATCAGCCGCAACGCACATTTTTTTTCGTCTTTTTGCCTCAATTTCGCAAAAAGAGTTCAATTTATTACTTTTTGCGCGCCTTTGCTTAGACTTGGTCGGAGGGGGTATGAGCGGCCGAAACGCAGTGTAAGTGATATTTTCTGGTAGAACATGAAGCTGCCGGGGGTGAAGCGGAAGTCGAGGGCGGTGCGCAGGTCGAGAAAGCTGCGGCGCACTATGCCGTAGCTGAGTTCGGCGCGGTCGTAGAAGCTGGCGGCGTAGTAAGGCTCGCCCTGGTAGAGCAGTGAGCCGAAGATGCCGTAGCTCGGCAGGAGGCGTCCGCCGGCGTAGAGCATGTTCTTGAGGCGGAAACCGCGCCATCCGGCTGTAATTTCCAGCCATGCGCCGGCCGGGGTGCGCCAGCCGCCCGCCTCGCGGTTGCGCTCTATGGTGATGGCCATGCCGGCGCGAAGGCGCAGGCTGTCGAGCGGAGCGACAAGGGGCGTGAGGTCGGCGCCGACGTAGGGCGCGGCCAGGAAGTTGTCGACGATATGCATATTCTCCGGAGCATGCTTTGTCAGAGCCAGATGGTTCATTGTGAGATATGCTCCGGCCATCCAGGGTCGCTGAGGATGCTGCCAGCGGCCGTGGGCCACTATGGAGAAGGATTCGCGCTTGGTTTCGGTCTGCTTTTGGCGCCAGTCGAGGTAGATTTCGGCAAAGGACCGTCCGCCGCGCCACTGCAGGAGAGCCCCGCGTATATCGGGCTGAAAATAGGCCGTGGAGTCGCCCCACATAAAGGACGGCAACTCTTCGAAGAGCTGGCTGCGGGGAAATATACCCAGCGAGCCGCTCCAACGCTGCGAGTCGTGGCGGTAGTAGAGCACGGGGCGAACGCGGCGACCGGACCAGTCGTAGGCGATGGGCTGAATCCACTCTATGCCGCCGGCGAAGGTGTCGCCCGCACCGAGGCGCACGCCGACGGTGGGCCGCAGACGCGTGAAGAATATGGTTTCGGGGTCGGTGTGGGTGCGGTCGCCCTCGCGGTTGTCGAAAACGGTCTCGAAGTCAATGTCCCACACAAAGGCCGTCTGGGCTGCCGCGCCCAGCCAGAGACCCGCCAGGATTGCTATGAGGAAGGCTCGCAGTTTCATCGGGATGAGGTTTCTTCGGGGCGTTCGCGGTTGGCAAGAATAACCATTGCGTATGATAAAGCCAAAAGCTGGGCGCCGATAAAGCGCGTCGGCGAGGAAAAACCGCCCACGCCCATCACCAGCACGAACACCAAGGTGGCCAAGTAGATGTAGTTATACCTCAACCGGCAGATTGTCAGCCACACACCGAAAAGAAAGACATTCATCACAATCAGGCCTGCCCATCCGGCTTGAACGAAGATTTCCAACGGTATTACCTCAATACCGGTCGAGACCTCCGTACTTTTGGTAACGTCGGTATAGTATTCGTTGTCGACAATAAAACGAGTGCTTTTGGTGAACTGCGGATGAAGAAAACCCAATCCTATCCATTCCTTATGGTAGAGTTCTACCAGCTCGAGCTTGGGAATGGCCTGGGCCATACGTCCGGAACCGAATTCGGCTATATCCTCATCGTCGACCGCATTGGCAAGATCAACAAACTGGTCGATGGTACTCTTTATTCGCAGTGTCGACGTTGTGTAATTGTATTCGTCGGTCGTTGTGGGCAGCAGGCAGTCGATGCCGAACAGGAGCAACCCGCAGACTACAGCCACTCCGGCGATTTTTGCAAGTCGGCGTAAAGAGCCCTGAAAGAGGAGCAGGGTCACCGTGAGGGCGGTAAGGTAGGTGAAGGTGAAGGTTGTCAATGCCGATACCACCACCAAGAGCCAAACCCACTTCGGAAGGCGGAACATCCGCATTGCCGGCACCATAACGATTGGGATAAAAAGCAACCCATGAGGGTAGATTCGGGTCGGCGACAGCGAGAAAGGATTGAAATAGACCGTAGAGATGGTCACACCTCCGCCCCACGAGCATACCGGCATGAAGAAATAGCCTTTGAGAATCAGGCTGTCGAGGATGTAGAAGACGCAGACTATTATCAGAAACACCATCAGCCTGCGCACCATTTCTTTTATTTGGAACGGATGGTTCGCAAACGTACCTAAGAACACAAAGACAATGATGAACGAGAAGTAGCCGCGCATCACGATGAACTGCGTGCTCATACTCTCCCACGACTGAGTGGCTATCCAGAACAATGCCACTACATAAAGCAGGTATAAAACCAGCATGCGCCGCACAGGCACCGGCTTGCGCAGAAGTACCGCGAAGGCCAGCGACGCAAGGATGCCCAAGTCGTAGAATTTCACCGGGAACACATCCTGCGGCATCTGCCCATAGCCGCCCATCAGGAAGAACAGCATGATGGCGAAGTCATAGCGGTTCTCGCGGAAGGCCTTGAGCATAACGGCAAGGCACACCAGTATGGCCGGGTAAATGTGCAGGCCCGTCAGGCTCAGGCACACCATAAAGATGGCGGGCCACAGAAAATCGGACTTTGCCAGCTTCAGGTCAGCCTTTTCCGTGGTGGCGGACTTGGGGCGTTCGCCGAATGCGGAAGGTATGTAGAGAACGGAATGGCTCACTTACCTTTGGCCTTGTAGCCGTAGCTCTTCTTGGCGGCGGTGCCGTTGATGACCAGACTGATCTTCTTGAGACGTCGCTGCTCGTAGATGTCGTTGATAAGCTCGAGGTCGCTCAGGGAGGTATAGTTGGCGCGGCATACGTAGATTGCGGCGTCGGCGATGCGGTCCAGGGTGAAGGTGTCGCTCACCAGGCCGATGGGCGCCGTGTCGACGATGATGTAGTCGTAGTTGTCGCGCAGGGTGGCGAAGAGTTCGTCGACCCGCTTGGAGATAAGCATCTCGGCGGGGTTGGGAGGCACGGGGCCGGCGCAGATCACGTCCAGCCCGGGAGCATCCTGCAGCGGGGTGATGATGTCCTTGAGCTGTATGTCGTGCGAGGCCAGATACTGGGTGAGGCCGAAGCGCGGCGACAGGTGGAGGTAGTTGGCCAACTGCGGGTTGCGGATATCCATACCTACCAGGAGCACCTTCTTGCCCAGAAGGGCCAGCGAGGCCGACAGATTGATGGAGATATAGCTCTTGCCCTCGCCGGAGGAGGTCGAGGTCATCAGCACTACCTTGTCGCGCGGGTCGGTGAGCACGAAGAGCAGGTTCGAGCGCATCAGGCGGAATAGCTCGGCCGACGACGACGTGTCGTCTGCAGTGACCACGAGATTGCGGCCGGTCTTGTCGATGCACATTTCGCCGAGAATGGGCACGTCGGTCATGCGTTCAACATCCGAGCGGGTTTCGAAGCGGTTGTAGATAAGCTTGCGTATCCACAGCCAGAAGGGGGGTATGCACAGGCCCAGAAAGAAAGCCAATGCAAGAATCATTTTCTTGCCAAGTCCAAGAGGCTCGCTCTCGGTGTAGGCCTCGTCGATAATCTGACCCTTGGGGGTGGCGTTGGCAAGAAGCATGGCGTTTTCTTCGCTGCGCTTGAGCAGGAAGAAGTAGAGCTGGCTCTTGACGCTCTGCTGGCGGCGAAGGTCCATGAACTCGCGTTCCTGCTGCGGAATGGTGCCCAAGACGGCATATGCGGCGGTCATTTCGTTCTGCACCTCGCGCACTGCCACATCGGCCGACTCCTTGGCGCGCCGCATCGTCTCGGCAAGGTTCCGACGGGTAAGGTCTATGCGCGCCTCCAGGTTTTGGACGGTGCGGTTGTCGGGCGACGCTTCGCGAAGTATATCGTCGCGGCGTATTATCAGGTTGTTGTAGTTGTTGACCGCAGTCTGCACACCTTCGTTGTCGATATTGATCGGCACAAGACTGAATTGATTGGCGGGGTCGGCAAGGAATTCATTGGCCATGTTGAGTATCTCGGCATTTGTCTGCGCTCCCAACAGGGCTTCCTCAAGGCGTCCGCGCTTCTCGGTCTGGTAGACGGCCTCAGCTCCGAGGTCGGTGATGCCGTGATTTTCCTTGTAGTCCTGAATCTGGCCTTCGGCGGTACTGAGGTCGCGGGCGAGTATCTCCAGTCGGCTTTCCAGGAAGTCGGCCGTGAGTTCTCCCTGGCGGTTCTTCTGGTGTATGCCCTGCTGGTTGTACTTTTCGATGATTTCATTGAGAATGGCCATGCCGTATTCCGGCACCGGGGTCTCTATGCTCATCTTGATTACGTTGCTTCGCTTGGAGGCGATTTCGTTGACCACGTTTTGATCGAGCACTTCGGCGGCGGAGTCGTAGCCGCGCACTGAAATAACCGTGGTGAGCTTTTCGCCGGTCGGGTAGTGCTCGGTGGCGGCTATGGTGAAGTCGCCCAGAGGTGTGCTGAGGGTCTTGGGTAGCTCTACTTCGTCGTAAGAGCCGACCTTCTTGCCGCGTATGCGCACCGTGATGTTGGCCTTCATGTCCGGATGCACCTTAACCTTAAAGGAAATGCCGGTGCTGAGAGTGTCCATAATGCCGGGGCCCGGGATAATGTCGACGGGGAAGTCCGGATAGACGAACTCATAGTTCATCAGGCTCTTGCGGACAAAGTGGTCGACGTTGAGCCGGAGCGCCTTGGCGACATCGCGGTAGACGGAGTGGCTGGATATGATGAAAATTTCGTCGTCTACATAGCCGTCGCTACCGAAAAGGTCGCTCAGTGAGCCCATTGCTTCGGCCATTGCGTCTTTCTGCTGCGAAATGAGCACGTTGGCGTGTACGGCGTATTTTTCCGGTGTGCGCTTTATATATATGAACGCGAGGGCGACGCAAACAATCACCGAAATCGCGAATAGGTACCAGTGCGCCTTGTACTGATGAAAGAGAGATTTTACGTCTATGAAGTCGGAATTCTTTTTCTTAGCCATGTCTTGCGGTTTATTTTACCGTCAGTGCGATAACGAGTGATGCGATTACGGAAGCTGCGCTGACTGCAGTCGAGATTACGGAGAGCTTGAAGCCGTTGTTTTGGTTGTACTTGGAGTTCTCCTGACGAACGCGGTTGGGAGCCACGTAGACGTAGTCGTTGGGCTGGAGATAGTAATAGGGCGAGTTGAGAATGTCGCTTTCGTTGAGGTTGAGATGGATATACTCGCGCTCGCCGTTGTTTTCGCGGATGAGAAGCACGTTGGAGCGCTCGCCGTACTCGGTCATATCGCCGGCAGCCGAAAGGGCCTCAAGGATGGTGAACCGATTGCGGGGCACGCGCACTGTCTGCGGTGTCTTTACCTCGCCGGCAACCACAACGGTGAAGTTGGCCATCAGTACCGTTACCTGCGGATTGGCCACATAGCGCGATATTTCTTGGGTTAGCTTCTGCTGCAGCTGCTCCACGGTCATACCGGCCACGTGGATGCGGCCCAGTTCCGGCATGATGATGTCGCCTTGGCTGTCGACGGTGTAGGTCAGCATCTTGGGCTGGCTGGTGGCCTCGAGCACGGGGTGCGTGGCCGGATTGACCTCGGGGAGGTTGAAGTAGGCCGTCAGGGTCGGGTCGGACGACGACACCGAAATCTGAAGCTGGTCATCCTTTTGTATTACAGGCAGATAGGACATAGCCTCCAATGTTCCTGCCGAGGGTAAATCCTGAAAATAGGGCAATATGGTCTTTTTCGACGAGCATCCGGTCGCCATCAGGACGACGGCTAACAGCAGTGGGAGTAGCTTGCGGGTATTCATTGAGCGATTAGTGTCTTTGTAGGTTTTCCGCACGGGCGGACACAGAGGCCGCACGCGTTCGCGCGCGCTCCGTCTTAAAGAACTAACGCCGCATTTTAAACTTTATTATACTTAGCCTCTTTTTTTCGGTCCCGGAGCACCTTCAAGCCCGGTTTTTCGAAAAGTTGGGCTGCCGGTTGTGATATTTTTTTTGCTCCAAAGTGTTATAAAGAGTAACTTTGCACCTTCAAAACGAAGAAACCCAGATGTCAGAAAAACAGCATTACACCGGATTGTCCGAGGCCGAAGTGGCCCAAAGCCGCGCCAAATACGGCTCCAACATCCTCACCCCGCCCGAAAAAGACCCGCTTTGGAAACTTTTTTTGGCAAAATTTTCCGATCCCCTGATTATTATCCTCCTCATTGCCGGCGTGCTCTCGGTGGGAATTTCGTGCTACGAATACTGGGGTCTGGACGAAGACGCCGGTGTTTTCTTCGAACCGGTAGGCATTTTCATCGCCATTCTGCTTGCCACCGGCCTGGCTTTTTTCTTCGAAATGAAGGCCGACAAGGAATTCGCCCTCCTCAACCAGGTCAACGACGACGAGCCGGTTCAGGTGGTCCGCGCAGGAAAAGCCATGCAGGTGCCGCGTAAGGATATCGTCGTGGGCGACATCGTGGTGCTCAACACCGGCGGCGAAGTACCCGCCGACGGCGAGCTGCTCGAGGCCGTTTCGCTAAATATCGACGAGTCCACTCTCACCGGCGAGCCTCTTGCTCATAAGACCACCGACCCGGCGCAATTCGACCCCGACGCCACTTTCCCCTCCAACCACGCCATGCGAGGCACTAAGGTAATGGAAGGCCACGGCGTGATGAAGGTGCTCGCCGTGGGCGACAACACCGAGAACGGCAAGGTTTTCGAGGCCGCTCAAATCGACGACAGCGTCAAAACACCCCTCAATGAGCAGCTCGACGGCCTCGGCAAGCTCATTTCGAAGATTTCGTACTCTCTGGGCATAATAATCGTGGTCGGGCGTCTGATTATGTATTTCGTCAACGTGCCCCACTTCGACCTGCTCCCATTCCTGGGGTATTTGCTGCAGAGTCTGATGATTGCCGTCACGCTCGTGGTGGTGGCCGTGCCGGAGGGCCTGCCGATGGCTGTGACGCTCTCGCTGGCATACTCCATGCGCCGCATGCTCAAAACCAACAACCTGGTCCGCAAGATGCACGCCTGCGAGACCATGGGCGCAACCACGGTGATATGCACCGACAAAACGGGTACCCTCACTCAGAACCAGATGCAGGTGTTCCGCACCAACTTCTACGGCAGCCCTTCCAACGACGTTCTCTACGAGGGCATCGCCGTGAACTCCACCGCACAGCTCGACCTCTCGGGCGATAAGCCGGCCGTGCTCGGCAATCCCACCGAGGGCGCCCTGCTGCTCTGGCTGCGCGAGCGCAGCGTGGACTACTCCTCCCTGCGCGACAACACGATGCGCATCGAGGAACTGCCCTTCACCACCGAGCGAAAATATATGGCCACGGTTGTGCGCTCCGCGGCCGGAAAGACTATTCTCTACGTCAAGGGCGCTCCCGAAATCGTTTTCGCCATGTGCTCCGACACTTCCGGCGTCACAAAACAGGAAGTTGACGCACAACTGCTTGAGTACCAGAACATGGCAATGCGAACTTTGGGCTTCGCTTACCGCGAGATGCAGCCCGGCGAATCGGCTTTCGCCGACGGCCGCCTGGCAGCCCATAACCTCACTTTCCTGGGCATTACAGCCATCTCAGACCCCGTGCGAGCCGATGTGCCCGCTGCCGTGCGCGAAGTGACCGACGCCGGCATTCAGGTCAAGATAGTCACGGGCGATACTCCCGGAACAGCAAAGGAAATCGGACGCCAAATAGGATTGTGGAACGACGGCGCCGACTCTCCCCGCAATATCATCACAGGTGTGGAGTTCGCCGATCTCTCCGACGAGGAGCTCCGCCGACGGGTCGGCGAAATAAAAATCATCGCCCGCGCAAGACCTATGGACAAAAAGCGCCTCGTGGAGGCCCTACAGGCCAATAATGAGGTGGTGGCCGTCACCGGCGACGGCACCAACGACGCACCGGCCCTGAAGGCCGCACACGTCGGCCTCTCCATGGGCGACGGCACTTCCGTGGCCAAGGAAGCTTCCGACATCACAATCGTCGACAACTCCTTCGCCTCCATAGGTCGCGCCGTGATGTGGGGACGCTCCCTCTACCGCAACATTCAGCGCTTCATTCTCTTCCAGATGACGGTCAACGTCGCTGCCTGCCTCATCGTGCTCTGCGGTGCCTTCATGGGCATGCAGTCGCCCCTCACCGTTACCCAAATGCTGTGGGTCAACCTTATTATGGACACCTTCGCTGCCATGGCTCTGGCCTCACTGCCTCCCAGCAGCTCCGTGATGAAGGAGAAGCCCCGCAAGCGCACTGCATTCATAATCAACCACCCGATGTGGAAGGCTATCATCGGCACCGGCGGCATCTTCTTCATCCTCCTGCTTGCCCTGCTCTACTACTTCGAGCACACCGACATTACCTGCCTCACCCAAATCGGGCAGGTGCCAATGGGCGCAAACACCGGCCTGACACCCTACGAGCTGTCGCTCTTCTTCACCATCTTCGTTTTCCTCCAGTTCTGGAACATGTTCAACGCCCGCGCATTCCAGACCGGACGCAGCGCCTTTCACTTCAAGGACTGCGGAGGCTTCGTCTTCATCGCCCTGGCTATTCTGCTCGGTCAGATTGCCATCGTCAGCATCGGAGGCGAATTCTTCAGCGTGGTGCCCCTCAAGTTCATCGACTGGGTGATTATCATCGGCGCCACCTCGCCGGTTCTATGGATTGGCGAAATTCTCCGCCTCTTTAAGAAATAAACCATGAAAAAGACCGACTATAAAGCACAAATCCAAGAGCGGATTGATGCTCTTAAAGAGCTTCTAAACGCCTATTATCCTGAAGCTACGGAAGAGATTGCCGACTTCGACGAGCCTCAGTTCCGGGAGTTAGAACCCATAACGGCCGACGAATGGGCGCTGACTCATCCTCTGAGGCAGATGGCGGCCTCCGACAAATTCTATGCCGCCCTGGCTACCAAGCTGCAGAAAGAATTTGTCCGGATTCCTATTGGCGCACAGGTGCGCGATGAAGCCATACCTCTCGTCGCTATGATGATGGCCGCTTATCTGGAGGATATCGTCAGCGAAACCGGTATCTGGCAAGCTACCCGAAACCTCTACAAAGCCCGATTCGGCGCTACTCTGCCTTTCTACGACATCGACCCCGATAATTACTTCGAGGACGACATCAACATGGAAGACCTCAAGCTGTTGTGCTGGATTGCCTTCAACCGCGCCGGCGCATCCTGCGACATGTCCTATTCACCCATTAGCCCGGGATGGGAGATGTTGGCCGAGGTCGGTTTCGAAATTCTCGTCGACAATTTCGAAAAAGCACCGGTTTGTTCACGCGCTGCCCGAACTCTACTCTCAATTCTGCAAAGTGGCGACTACTACAAGCTGCGCTCGCTGGGTCTGTGGCTGTCGGCCGACTGTCCGCTGACAAACGATCCGGAATTGAGATTTTCCATCATTGACTCTACAGAGTCTTTTCTCCGGGAAAGCGAGGAAAACGAAACTCCCATATCGGCACCTATGGCTGCTTATATCTCGGAATCGTCCGCTGCATGGGCCAAATATATGAGTATGCTCGGATGCCCGGCCTCGAAATATCTGGCCGAAATCGCACGTATTCACAATATGCCCGAAATGGCCGCCAAGCTCGAAACCGTCAAGACTGTTTCTTATTCTGCCTTCCAAATTGTCGACTCCGACAGCAAGTATTTCCACCTTGTCGACCTGGCCGGACAAAAATTCAATGTCTGCCGTTCATCCTTCAAAACGATGCCCGACCTGCACAAAAGGCCCTGGGTATTAACATCTCTGGCTCAGTTCGGCAACGAATACGTCGTTTCCGGAATGGCCGTTTTCACCGACTCCAAACCTTCATACGAAGAAATTACGACTCTTTCGGAATTCCCGGAAGAAAAGTTGGAGGAATTGCGCCGAGTGGTGAAAAAGCATCGCGGGCAGCGTGTTTTCTACCTCAGGTCCGTGGACGAAATCTCTGAGCTGCTCGAAGGCGCCATGACTATTTCCTGCACCGAGGACGGCGCTAATATAGAGCCGCAGAACTTGGTCCTGCTCATCAGCGACACCGTGGCGCCCGTGGTGATTCCCGACAGGGCATCCTGCTTCAAAGACCGCAAGAATCCTTTCTACGACAGCTCGAACAAAGAGCTCAACGGGAAGAAGGCCTGGGAAATTGTAGGCACGTACGCTTTCGCCGACGACGTCATCGACTACATAGTCGAAAAAAAGCTGCTTTCGGACGCCACCATGTATGCCTCCCAGGGCAAACGGGTTGCCAAGCGCATCACTCAGGACAATCTCGCCTTCCTGATGCGTTTCTACCGCTCCTGCTGAACGCAGACCCTATATAAACACAGCGCGCCGCCGCGAGAGATGGTCTTGCGGCGGCGCGGCGTTTGGAGGGGGCGGGTTATTTTTCGATGGCGGCGACGATGGTGTCGACGATGTAGCGCACGTCGTCGTCGGTCACGTATGGCCCGGCGGGCAGGCAGATGCCTACGCGGAAGAGGGCTTCGCTGACGCCGTTGGTGTAGGCCGGGGCCGTGCGGTAGACGGGCTGCCGGTGCATGGGCTTCCACAGCGGGCGGGCCTCGATGTCGGCGGCGTCGAGGGCTATGCGCAGGGCTTCGACGTTGGCGTTGGGCTGGCAGTCGGTGGTGGCCGACGAGGCGGCGTGGGTAACGCCGGCGGCTCCTCCTACGGCGCCCGCGACGACGGCCTTGTAGGCATTCTCCTGACCGCGTATGCGCAGGTCGGGGTCGAGGGTGGCCGTGCAGAGCCAGAAGTTGGAGTCGTACTCCGGCCCGGGGTTGCGGTGCATGGTGATGCCCGGCACGTCGGCCAGCAGCTCGCAGTAGAGCTCCTGCACATGCTTATGATGCGCGATGTGCTCGTCGAGCACCGTCATCTGTCCGCGGCCTATACCGGCGCAGATGTTGCTCATGCGATAGTTGTAGCCGATGTGCTCGTGTTGGTAGTATGGATAGCTCTCGCGTGCCTGGGTGGCGTAGAAAAGTATCTCTTTGGCTTCTTTCTCGTCGTCGCAGATGAGAGCTCCGCCACCGGAGGTGGTGATCATTTTGTTGCCGTTGAAGCTGAGCACGCCGAAGCGGCCGAAGGTGCCCAGAACCTGACCGTTGAAGCGGCTGCCTAGACCTTCGGCGGCGTCCTCAATGACGGGAATTTCGTAGCGGGCGGCAATCTCCATAATGCGGTCAATCTGATATGGCATGCCGTAGAGGGCCACGGGGATGATGGCTTTGGGCTTGCGGCCTGTGCGGGCGATGCGGTCTTTGATGGCCTCCTCGAGGAGTTCGGGGTCCATGTTCCAGGTGTCTTTCTCGGAATCGATGAACACCGGCGTGGCGCCCAGATAGGTAATCGGGTGAGACGACGCGCAGAAGGTGAAGGACTGCACCAGCACCTCGTCGCCAGGGCCAACACCGCAGGCAATAAGAGCCAGGTGGACGGCAGCCGTTCCGGCCGACAGGCCGACAACCTCCTTGTGGAGGGGCTGGGCGCCGATGCGGTTGTTGACAAAGTGTTCCAGATCTTCCTCGAAACCATTGACGTTGGGGCCCATAGGCACGACCCAATTGGTGTCGAAGGCCTCCTTGATGTATTTCTGTTCGTTGCCGCTCATATGAGCCAGGCAAAGCAAAATCCTCTCTCGCATAATATAGGTTTAAATTATTTCGTTGCAATACTTCATCCTGCGGCCCAGGACAGTGCAAAAAATCATTTGGATGTCTTTTATGAAGCTGTAGTTATGCAGGTAATAGCGATTTATTCTGACTTTGTCAGGATAGATTACATTGTCGTTGTATTCCTCAGCGATGACTTGAACGGGACGCTTGTCGCCGCCTGATTGTTTTTTCTCAACATAATCTGAAATCATTTCATCCTCAAGTCGATACTTAAGGGTGGCAGGTCCCGTTATTCCGGGGCGAAGTTGAAGAACTTCGCGATCTTCACCTTCGAGTTGGTCGGCATAACCGGGTACATCGGGGCGAGGCCCCACAAAGGACATATTGCCAACAAGCACATCCCAAAGTCCCGGTAATTCATCAAGTTTATAATGGCGAAGTTTAGCGCCCAAGGGTGTTATACGGCTGTCTCCGGCCACACTGACAGTTGAACCATTATGCTTCACGTTCATTGTTCGGAACTTATGGCAAGTAAACAGTTTGCCGTCTTTCCCAACCCGCTTTTGTTTGAAGATTACAGGTCCTCCCGGCATCTTGATTTTTATTAGGAGTGCCACAATAAGGAACACAGGCCATAATATCAGTAGACCAATCAGAGCTATTACCCGATCAAAAATCCATTTAATTTGCATTAGCTAAATATTTTTTAATTCTTGCCGGGTTGCCTGCAACCATGACATTGGATTCGATGTTGCGCGTAACTACGCTACCTGCGGCTACCACAACATTGTCTCCTATTTCAATCCCGGGCAATATTACTGAGTTTGCGCCTATCCAGCAGTTTTTGCCGATTTTCACAGGCTCGTGTTTGGGTGGATAGATTTTAGACAGTTCGTTATAGGGGTAATTGGGATTGGCCGAGGTGAGGATAGTCACGTTATACGCAATCGCCGAGTTTTCTCCTATTGTAATATCTTCAGCGGTGAGAAAAAAACAACCACTGTTGATTTGCGCGTTCTTGTGGAGAATAATTTTACCCCCCCCTGTTTTGCGTACGCAATGCACAGATATACAGGCATTTTCTCCAATGGCAAATCCCTTCGTCCGATATTTGAGATTTGACAGAGCACGCAAGAGCGAGTAAATAATCTTTCTCATGGGTTTAGTTTGCGATTTTTTATGAGTTTGGTGAGATAGTAAGCCATTTCTCCCAATATCGCCCGCTTGTCGTCCTTTCTGAAGTCATCGAAGGCGTCAAAGCCGGAAAATGTAGATACTTTCTTTAACTCTTCTTTATTGAACTTGAAAGAAAGCAAGCGTCCGACAAGAGTTATTACGTCACCAAGAATCCATTTCGTTTTGGTGCCAATCCTTGCGTGGGTTGCCTTATCGAATGCAGTATCGGTTGCAAGCCAATAGAGCAGCAGAGGTAGATTGAAGCCGCCGGCTATGGGCGTGGCCAGACCACCGGTAAAACGAGCGTTCATTTCAATGAATGCAATTCGGTTCCGTTCGGGATCATATCTGAAATCCAGTCCGCACACGCCGTTATAATCCACGAAATCGAGAAATTGTTTGGCGTATTTCAACAAGATTGGCATATCAATAATTTCCCGTTGAGTTGTGGTTCCTCCTCCATCTGTTTTAGTAACTAAGGCGCGGTAGACCGATGCTTGGAAAAAATCTCCATAGCGTACACAATCCACACATACATCTCCGCCCCCTACCCATTCTTCGACTAGGGTTTCATCGTTAGTGTGTTTCCGAGCCAACAGCCTAAGCTCGTCAGCGTTTTTGGGAAAGTATACACCTTTGGCCGAGTTTCCAATCACAGTCTTAAAAACAACCGGAAACTCAGAGATAGATTCCACGTCGTTATAAACTTTTGGAATAGGGATTCCAGCCTGCCCGGCAAGCTCAGTCGCGATCTTTTTGTTCGAGAGTTTCAGCAATTTCTCCTCACTCTCAACAGGGATGATTAAATCTTTCGGGAATTTATTCCGGTGACGGGCTATTATGATTCCTTCATCGTGCGTAGGTATAAGCATTTTGGGCTTAAGCTCTGCTACTTTATCAATCAGACACTTGACGAAATCTTCCTCTGCTGTAAAGGGGTCCGGATAAACGAAACTGCCTTTGCAGAATTTGGACATACTGCATATGTTTCTTGCAGAAGTATCGGCAGTCCAAACGTTCAGTCCGGCTTGCGATAAGCTCAACAAGATATTATATCCGACTCTATTCCAGCAGTATGTGACAATTACATCGCATGGCGCTGTCTTTATTTTAGTCATGGTTATATACTTGAGTGATTCCTAATTTCTGTTTATTAACTCGTTACGTCACTAAAACCTTCCATAGACCTTTGTGGAGTTTGATTCGGTCAAATTTGTTGAAAGTCATGTGAGGATTACGGTATTTAAAGTAGTTTTTATCTTCGTCACCCCGAATATGCCCGATTGCGCTACATTCGAAAAGTACTCTAAACACTTCCTCCAAATCAAGATTGTGGTATTTGTTATCCCGATCAGCCAGTTGCTGAATATCAATAAAATTGAAAGTGGTCTTTCTTAACCTGGACAATAAATCAATGGTGAGTTCAATATTGTCGGCAGAAACGTATCCGGCCAATTCATCCCGAATTTCTCCGAGAAAATATTCCGACGAATATCTTTTTATGCCCGAGGTAATATTGCGTGGGCTGACATTCTCCGATGAACAGCTGTTCTGTATTTCATTCAACAACTGAAGGAAATCGCGAGGGGTATGCCGCGTATAGTCCAACAAAGCCTGATAGATATTGGTACCGTCGAAATCTTTGGGGAAGAACGTTTTAAACACATCCTCAATTTCAGGATATTTCAACCTGGCTCTAAGATTTGCCAACGCTATAAGATTTGAGGAGGCATAATCGTCGGCCTCGCTCTCGTCAAACCAGGTGAAGGTAAAGGATGAATCCCTTTTTATTTTGTTTTTGTTCGGGTCTGACAATCTGTCGAAAATATCAGTACGGCAAAGGACTATAACCTTGAATGGGACTATATTGTCTCTAAACCATTTATTTATATCTTTGGCTGTATTTATAAGGGCGATTATTGTCTTTTGCTGCACCTCGCGCGACGAGATGAAATCATCCAACCCATCTATGACAAGATAATGCCGATTATCGGTTCTGATTTCCTTGATTAAGTCTTTAAGCAGTTTTATACACAGACCGGTATCAAAACCTTTTTCAGCCGTTCTTTCATATTTATAGCCCAAAATTGGGGGCACGCCTACTGTAAATGTGTTCTTGTGCGCAATTTTGACGATATCAGTGATATTGGAAACAGGGAAGAGTTGCGCCTTTTTAAGCTCTTCGATTGTCGCTTGCCATTCGTGATTGAGGTTGCACATGGCCGAACAATCCTCATCGAAAGCATACATACAATAAACCAAAAACACCCATTCCCAGGCTAAAGGATATTTGGCTTCGGTTTCCGCTTGGCCTTTGACAACTTTATTAAAAAGTTTATAGGGGAATCGGTTTAGAAATTGGGGATGGACAATTTCACTCCCGGCCGGTTTAGCTCGAAGATTTAGATGTTCGGACAAAGCAGATTTTCCGGAACCCTTATAGCCTAGGAAGAGAAAAATTTCGGAACATAGAGCTTTCTCGGCAACTTCCATAATGTCAAAGTAACCTTTAGTAAGAAGGACGGGATAGATTGAGGCTTCTTCGTTGCCATCCGTTTTCCCGAATTGTATTGTTCTGAAGTCCAAGCTCATTTTATGAATTTTTCGAGTATGTCGGCCGTGGAGGGGGTGGTGTAGTTCGCCAGGAAATGGCGTCGGGCTGCCTGTCCCATGCGCTTGCGCAGTTCGGGGTCGGCCGCCAGGCGGTCGACGTTGGCCATAAACTTGTCCAGGTCGCCGTTCAGACACCAAAGTCCGAAGCCTTCGGCCTCGGCAATACGGCCCATATCGGTATTGGGGTCGGTGGCAAGGAGTACGGGCATTGCGTTCTGCTGGTACGACAGCAGGCGCGACGGGAAATTGGGAATTGTGAAGCGCGGGTCCAGAAAAATCAAGCCGACGTCGCAGGCCTTTGCAAGACGATTGTATTCTTCAGGCGGAAGCGCCTCCAGAAGGGTGGCGTTGGAGGGATTGTGCCGCCGGAACCATTCTGCAATGCGCGGACGCTCCGTACCGCTCCCTATCACCACGAAGTGGCTGTCCGTGCGGCCCTCGTTGGCCTCCATTGCCCGCAGCAGAAAGTCGATTCCCTGAGGTTTGCCGAGGTTGCCTCCGTAGATGAAAATTGTTTTGTCGGCCGGGAGGCCGTTAGTGCTCAGTATTTCAGCGCGCTCGTCAAGAGTGAACGGCTTAAGCGGAAGTTCATCGGTGCTGTTGGGGCACAACTCGACCTTTGCGGGGTCAACCTTGGGATTGTGGTCGACCACGTAGCGGCAATTTGCCGGGCTCATGCATCCTATCCGGTCGGAGATGGCATAAAGACGGCTTTCTTTGAGCCGGAACATCCTGTGTAGCAGCGAGCCTTCCTTCATCATACCCAGGTCGACGGCATTTTGAGGAAAGATATCCTTGAGCATCAGGTAGGAGCGGGCCCCGTCGCGCTTTTTCACCCGCTCGATAACCTTGTTGAACGTTATCGGAGGCGTTGCGTAGAGCACGAGGTCGAACTTCACCCCGCCCCAGTATTTCCTTATGGCCCGGTTGAACTGTGTGCCCAGCAGGAGGGTGCCGATGCCTTTTTCTATCACATTGGTTTTCTGAATGTTGAGCGTTTTGATTTTGAGAATGTGGCACTTGCCCGATGAAACAAGACGGGTCGGCTTGCCGAAGCGGCGTTCGGTAGGAGATGCGATATAAACCTCGTGGCCGCGCCGAACCAACTCCCGCATCAAGTCGGAATAAATGCCGGCAGCATTGATGTCGTCAAACCGGGAAAGGGAAAGAAAAAGAATGTTCATGCTCTATGCCTAAGGCCATTAAGACCGGGGTAAGTCAGGATTTGCGCCAGACCATGCGGTTGACGATGTTGGTGTAGGACTGGATGAGTTTTACGATTTTGGTGGATACGTTTTCGTCGACGTAGTTGGGGACGGGTAGGCCGTTGTCGCCGTTGCGAACCATCTGGACGGCAGTGTCGACTGCCTGAAGGAGTCCGGCGGTGTCGATGCCGGCGAGGATGAAGTCGCCTTTGTCGAGTGCCTCGGGTCGTTCGGTGCTTGTGCGGATGCACACTGCGGGGAAGGGGTGGCCCACGGAGAGGAAGAAGCTGCTTTCCTCGGGGAGGGTGCCGGAGTCGGAGACTACAGCGAAGGCGTTCATCTGGAGGCAGTTGTAGTCGTGGAAGCCGAGGGGTTCGTGCATGCGCACTCGTGGGTCGAGCTGGAAACCGGTGGCTTCGAGGCGTTTGCGGCTTCGGGGGTGGCAGCTGTAGAGGATGGGCATGTCGTACTTGGCGGCCATGGCGTTGATGGCGTTGAAGAGGGAGAGGAAGTTGCGCTCGGTGTCGATGTTTTCTTCGCGGTGTGCGCTCAACAGGATGTAGCGGCCTTTTTCGAGGCCGAGGCGGGCGTGGACGTCGGAGGCTTCTATCTCGGGCAGGTTGTTGTGGAGCACTTCGGCCATTGGGCTGCCGCTGACGTATGTGCGCTGTGGAGCCACACCGGAGGCGTTGAGGTAGCGGCGGGCGTGCTCGGAGTAGCAGATGTTTACGTCGGAGATGATGTCGACGATGCGGCGGTTTGTCTCTTCGGGCAGACACTCGTCGAAGCAGCGGTTGCCGGCCTCCATATGGAAGATGGGAATATGGAGGCGCTTGGCGCCGATGACGCTCAGGCAGGAGTTGGTGTCGCCGAGCACGAGCACGGCGTCGGGCTGTGTCTGGACCATTAGTTTGTAGCTTCGGTCGATGATGTTGCCCATTGTTGCGCCGAGGTCGTCGCCGACGGCATCGAGGTATACCTCGGGGTCGGCGAGCTTGAGGTCGCGGAAGAAGACGCCGTTGAGGTTGTAGTCGTAGTTCTGGCCGGTGTGGGCGAGGATTACGTCGAAGTACTCGCGGCACTTGTTGATGACGGCGGCCAGGCGGATTATCTCGGGCCGGGTGCCTACTATGATGAGAAGCTTGAGCTTGCCGTTGTTCTTGAAAGAAGCCATGTTAGTAGTTAATAGTGAATAGTGAATAGTGAATAATGAAAGCGCTCCGGGCGGTCAATTATTCACTATTCACTCTTAGTTTTTAACTCTTTGAGCCACCGGCTCAAAGGGAAGTTAATAGTGAATA
>UQLO01000037.1 GCA_900541865.1 uncultured Porphyromonadaceae bacterium
AAGGTCAACAAAAAAACTGTAAATCACAAATCGGTGCATAATTCGCATTTTTTTTGTAACTTTGCCGACACAAACGCCTTTCCCTGTCGGGAAGGGCGCTGAACGCACGAAAATTACAAACCATTCAATACATTCATACACATGAAATTGCTTGAAGGAAAAACAGCTCTTATCACGGGTGCAGCCCGCGGTATCGGCAAGGCCCTTGCTCTGCGTTTCGCAGCCGAAGGTGCCAATATTGCTTTCACTGACCTCGTTATCGACGAAAACGGCAAAGAGACCGAAAAAGAAATAGAAGCACTGGGCGTCAAGGCCAAGGGCTATGCGTCGAATGCCGCCGACTTCGCTCAGACCCAGGAGGTCGTAAAGCAGGTAGTCGCCGACTTCGGTCGCATCGACATTCTTGTCAACAACGCCGGTATCACCAAGGACGGTCTGATGATGCGTATGACCGAAGCTCAGTGGGATGCAGTAATCAACGTCAACCTCAAGAGCGCCTTCAACTTCATCAACGCCACCCTGCCCATCATGCTGCGCCAGCGCTCCGGCTCCATCATCAACATGGCTTCCGTAGTGGGCGTACACGGCAACGCCGGTCAGAGCAACTACGCCGCCTCCAAGGCCGGCCTCATCGCCCTGGCTAAGAGTATCGCTCAGGAAGTGGGCAGCCGCGGCATCCGCGCAAACGCCATCGCTCCCGGCTTCATCGAAACGGCCATGACCGCACAGCTCCCCGACGAGGTTCGCGAAGAGTGGAAGAAGAAAATTCCGCTGCGTCGCGGCGGCAAGGTCGAGGATATCGCCGATGTGGCTACTTTCCTCGCTTCCGACATGTCAAGCTACGTCACCGGCCAGGTTATCCAGGTCGACGGCGGCATGAATATGTAATACCTCATTCGATGGTCTGCGGGGGCCTCTCCGGCGCCCGCAGCCATTCTTCTTTTTCTCTTCTCTATCGCCGATAACCGCCGGCGCCTCGTTTTGCAGCCTTATTCTCAATACCGTATAACTATGAAACAACTTTTTGAGGCTCTACGCCTCAAGCTGCAACCCACTTTGCGAAAAAACGCTGTCCGCGCTGCCGCTCTCTGCGCCGGCATGGCCGTATGCACTGCTGCCTTGGCCGATCAGCCCGAACTGGACTACCGCAGCGCCGACGGACTCCCCGTGCTCGGCACTCTCGTGCCGGAAGCTTCGGCACGCTACTCCCGCCTGCCCGACTCTCTGCAGGGGCAGGTGCGCGACGAGCTGTGGAATCTGGGCCTCAACTCGGCCGGCCTGAGCGTGCGGTTCCGCACCGACTCCCGCTGTCTGGGCGTTAAATGGCACTCGCGCAACAAGTTCCGCATGAACCATATGACCGACACCGGTGTGCGCGGCCTCGACCTCTATGCCCTGACCGATACGGGCTGGACCTTCGTCAACAGCGCCCGCCCCGGCTTCGCAAGCCATAACAACAGCAGCCGCCTTGCCTCCAATCTGCCCGAAGGCACCCGCGAGTATATGCTCTTCCTTTCGCTCTACGACGGCACCGACAGCCTCTACATCGGCGTTGACTCCGCCGCCATGCTGGCCGCTCCGGCTCTGGAAGTGCCGGTTCGCACGGCGCCGGTGGTGATGTACGGCACCAGCATCCTCCAGGGAGGCTGCGCCACCCGCCCCGGCATGGCCCACACCAATATTCTTCAGCGCAAACTAAACCGAGAGGTCGTCAATCTGGGATTCAGCGGCAATGCCCGCCTCGACCCGGAAATAGCACGCCTAATGGCGTCGGCGCATAATCCGGCTCTTTTCGTCGTCGACGCCCTACCGAACTGCTCGGCCGACCTTGTCGACGAAAAAATGGAGAATTTCATCGCTATACTTCGCGCTGCCCATCCCGAGGTGCCCATTCTGCTCGTGGAGAGCCCCTGGTTTCCCATTATGCGCTGGGACGCTGAGGTGGAACAGACCTTGCGCGACAAAAACAGCCGTCTGCGCGCCATCTACGAGCGCCTCGCCGCCTCCGACACCAACCTCCACTATTTTGAGGCCGACGGCGTCTTCGCCGGCGACACCGAAAACACCGTCGACAACTACCACCTCACCGACGGTGGTTTCCGTGCCTTCGCCGACCGCCTCTCCCCGGTGATTCTGAATATTATAGCCAATCAATAAACCCAACAGATACACAAATGAAACGACGACTACTTCTAACCGCCACCGCAGCTTTGCTGGCTGGAGCCGCTGTGTTCGCCGCCTCTCCCAAGCGAGAGCTCAGAAGCATCTGGCTCACTACCTATGTGAATATCGACTGGCCTTCGTCCGGCAGCATCGGCAATGCCGAAAAGAGCAAGGCCGACCTTATCGCCTACCTCGACAAACACCAGGACCGAAACTACACCGGCGTGTGCCTCCACGTGCGCTGTATGGCCGATGCTGTCTACAACTCGTCCTACGAGCCTTTCAGCCAGTACGTATCCGGAACCCGTGGCAAAGATCCCGGCTGGGATCCCCTGGCTTTTGCCGTGGAGGAGTGCCATAAGCGCGGTCTGGAATGTTACGCTTGGGTGAACCCCTATCGCTTCAACCGCAACAATCAGGCCCGTACTACCACGCAGGACAAATGGGTGCTCTCCCAGCCCGGTTGGATTATCGACAACGGCACCACCACCTCGCACAACGAATATCAGGTTTTCAACCCTGCCCTCCCCGAGGTGCGTGAGTATCTCCTCAAGATTATGAAGGAGATTTACACCAACTACCGCATCGACGGTATGCTCTTCGACGACTACTTCTATCCCAACGGCATTCCCGCAAACAGCACCGCCCAGGACTACGCCGACTTCGTTGAGCAGACCGGTATCACCAACGGCACATCGCAGCAGATTGGCGATTGGCGTCGCGAAAATATCAATCTCTTTATCCGCCAGCTCTACGAGATGATTCAGAACGACCGCCCCGACATGCGCTTCGGCCTCAGCCCCGCCGGTATCGGCTACAAAGGCTGCAAGGACGTCGACGGTCTCGAACCCCCGGGATTCGGCTCCGACTGGCAGTACGACGACATATACTCCGACCCCGTGGCTTGGCTCAACGACGGCAGCATCGACTTTATCTCGCCCCAGCTCTACTGGTTCTCCCGCTCGGGCAGCAACTCCTACACCACCGCCGCTCCCTACGACGGCCTGGCTCAATGGTGGAGCAACACCGCCGACTTCTTCGGTCGACACTTCTACTCCTCGATGGGTCCCTACCGCCTGGCCGACAACAACGGCAGCCCCGTCTACAACAACGAAAAGCACTGGGAGGACCTCTCCAACCAAATCAACCTCAACCGCCAGTACAGCCGCAACAACGCTCCCGGCGCCATCATGTACTCCGCTAAGTATATGGACGGCCCCCTTTGCTCCGGATGGGGCGAATACCTCGAAGAGCACTCCTTCCAGAACAAGAGTCTCGTGCCCGTGGTCGACTGGAAAGAGCACGCCCCCCTCGCCAAGCCCGAAAACCTCACCTTTGAGGACGGCCGCAAGCTCCGCTGGACTGTAGCCAACGCCAACCCCGCTCCCTACGACCCCATTATCCGCTACTCCGTCTACGCCATTCCGGCCCACATCAAACTCGACAAGGCTATGACCGACGACGGCATCTCGGGCGCTTACCTGCTCGATGTGGTCTACGGCGGCGAATATGAAATTCCGACCCGCAAGCGCGAGGGCTACTGGTATGCTGTCTGCACCTACGACGGCTACGGCTTCGAGTCCGAACCCGCCACCGCCAACGAGGACGTCCCCGTAGTGGCCGTTACACGCGACGAAACCGAATATGAATCATATGGTCAGCTCAATATCCGCAACCTTTGGTACCGAAGCACCGGCGAAGGCTTTGAAAACATCGAGTTCGACCCGGCAAACGGCAATCTCAACCGTGGCATTGTCATCGACTCTGAGCGCGACCGCGTGCTCGTTTCGGGTCGTCGCGAAAACTCAAATGGCCCCGGTTATCTGCTTTCCTACAGCCTCTCCACGGGCCATTTCCTCGAGGAAATCGAGATTGCTTTCGATGATGTAACCTACCCCTGCAACGATATTTTCCGCGACAACAAGGGGAACTTCTACATCGTCAACCTCTCCACTGGCATAACATCGAGCAAGCCCGTCATAGTTCATCGTTTCGACCCCGCGACCAACACCGTAACCGAATGGGCTAAACTCTCCGGCGGTGCCGCCGCGCGCAAACGCATTGACTTTATCAACATCGAGGCACTAGACAACGGCGATTTCTATGCCTACGCCGCTCTTTCCAGCGGTTCGACCATAGTTCGTTGGACCCTCGGCTCTGACGGAGCCATTAAGGAAACAGTGAGCAAGGAAGTCGACTCATTATATCCCTCCTCAGTATCCAACTTTGGACCTGCACCCCGCATCTATTCGCTGGGCAACAATCGCGTTTTGGTCGACGGCACTTCAACCGCTCTGGCCGAGTATGACTTTAGCGGTGAAAATGCCACACTTGTGGCCGGCATAGGTTCCGATGTCTATCCCACCGGTTTCAGCAGCAACGGTATGACCCACTTCGGCCCCGGGGAGTGCTATCTGGCATATGCCGGCGCAGACCACCAGACCTCCAACGGCATTAAGTTCAATATCACCACTGCCGATACCCACGACCTTGCCTCCCACAAACTTATGTGGCAGGTTCCGGGAATCAATATCGGCAATGAATGGTCTACCCATGCATCTACCCCTGTGGATGCCGTAACCGAAGGCACCCCCGATGCTTGGACTTCGCACATCGCAATGCTGGCTCCGGGCAACGGTATAGCCGTCTACAAAGTCACAGGTGCTTCCGCAGGCATTAACACTTCGGTCGAAACCGACGAATGTCGAATCATCGGCGGCAAGGCTTACTTCTCCGAGGCCACGGAAGCCGCCTTCTACGACCTGAGCGGCCGCAGCGTGCACTCCATCTCCAACGGCACTTCCATCTCGCTGCCCGCCACCCCGGGCCTCTACATCCTTAAATATGGTGCAAAGGCTCGTCGCGTGATTGTTCGCTAACGGCGTCCGCAGCGTTACACTCCACTGTCCGCAGTGTCCGATATCGGACACTGCGGATTTTCTTTTATCCTTGTCTTTCAGAGCTTTGCATTTTTGGCCCGATTTTGGCAGCTATTGTTGGCACAACAAGACCAATATATGGACCGAACACTTTCACCCAAAGAAATACGCCGAGCGCGCCTCCGCAAACTCATCGGACCCGGCGTCGGCATAGCCTGCGCGGCCGGGCTGGCTGTATGGCTCTTCAGCGCCGGAACTCCCTCCGCCGAGCTCTCCGGGCTGCGCCTGGGCGCCGCCGACCGCGGCAACGTCGCTTCTTCGATCATCACCGGCGGCAAAGTAGTAGCCGCCTCTCAGATTCAAGTCAATTCGCCGGTGGCCTCGAGCATACTGGAGGTAAACTGCCGCGTAGGCGACCAAGTGGAAGCCGGCACTCCCCTGCTCACCCTCGACCTGGAGCACACTCGCGCCGAGCTAAGCCGTAAAACCGACCAACTGCGCATGAAAGAACTCGCCTTGGAGCAGCAGTTGGCCCGCGACCGCACCGAGCTGGCCCGCATAGCCATGGAGATAGAAGTTGCGCAAATGCGCACCCGCACACTGGAGGTCGAGCTGGCCAACGAGCGCTATCTCGACAGCATCGGCACCGGCACGGGCGACCGGGTTCGACAAGCCGAGTTCGAGCTGGCCACCCAGAGCCTCACCCTCAGCCAGCTCCGCCAGCAGCTCGAAAACGAAACCGCCGCGCGCAATGCCGCCACAGCCTCCGGACGCCTTGAGATTGAAATTATGCGCACCGAGGCCGAGCAAGCCCGGCGGACCCTCGCCGATGCCTATATCCGCGCCCCGCGGCGCTCCACGGTCACCGAGATAAACGACGTTGTCGGCGCTCAGGTCTCTCCGGGGCAGAAGTTGGCCGTGGTGTCCGACTTGGGCCACTACAAGGTTGAGGCGTCGGCCGGGGAGATGTATGCCGGCGTTCTCACTCCGGGTGTCCCGGTGAGTGTGAAAATCGAAGGACACACCCTTGAGGGCACCGTCAGCGGCGTGTCGCCGACCTCGACCGACAGCCGCCTCGCCTTCACCGTGGCGCTTGCCGACGACTCCGCCGCCGTGCTCCGCCACGGCCAGCGGCCCCAAGTGTACGTACACCGCGAGCTTCTCTCCGATGTGGTGCGAATACCCTTCCCGGCATACTACACCACTCCGGGGCAGTACGACGTGTATATCCGGCAGGGCAACGAGCTGCACCTGCGCACAGTACGCCTGGGCGCTGCAAGCTACGACTACGTGGAGGTTGTCGACGGCATAGAACCCGGTGAGGAAGTGGTGACCACCGACCTTGCCCGCTTCAACAAAGCTAAAACAATAAAAATCAAGCAATAATGAAAACCTTAAAACAACTGTGGGAGTTGGTGAAGAGCCAGAAGCTCTATACCTTCATCTACATCCTCGGCACGGCCCTCGCGCTGGCTTCGGTGACGGTGTACGCGGTGCAGATCCACACCAAGATAGCACCTGTCTACCCCGAAAAGAACCGCATGCGGATGGCTATGGTGCCCCAGGTGAAACTGGAAATGCCCAATTACTTCACTTCCATATCCTCCTTGTCGCTCAGCGCCGTCAAGACCTACCTTTGGGATATACCGGCTGCCGACGACAAAACTGCCCTCTACTCCGATTGGGAGAAAAAAACCGCCCAGAGCCAAACAGGCGGCGAAGACCCCGTGGTGCAGCGCAACGGCGTCGACGAGGGCTTTTTCCGCATCTTCGACCTCGACTTTCTGGCCGGCGCCCCCCTCACCGCCGACGACCTTGCGGCCCACGAGCGCAAAGCTCTCATCGACAGCTACACGGCCCGCAAAATATTCGGCGCCCTTGAGCCCCGGGAAATTTTGGGCCGCGAATTTACAATCGACTATATGCCCTACCGCGTGGCGGGCGTGTTCCGCCCCATGTCGGAGGCGCTCCCGGTGTCGTTCGCCAATGTTCTGGTCCCCTACACCACCATTGCCGACTACGACGAGGTAGACCGCGAAATGCTCGGCAACTTTGAGGTCATCTACCTCACCGACGACATCGGGGCCATCCGCAACGAGCTCAAAAACGTCGAAACCCGCTTCAACACCTCCCACGACAACCTCATCGTCGACTTCATGGGGCTCCCGCTGGGCAGCACGGAGTATATTTTCAACCGAGGTTCCGCGCAGAATGAATTTGTGCTTTCCGACGTGCTTATCACCATTCTTTTCACCTTCCTGGTGCTCTTGCTGATACCAGCGCTGAACCTCAGCGGCATGGTTGCCGGACGCATGGAAGGTCGCCTCCCCGAACTCGGTGTGCGCAAAACCTACGGTGCCCGACCGGCCGCGCTGCTGCGGGGGCTGCTGTGGGAAAACCTCATCCTCACCATTGTCGGCGGTATGTTGGGCTTCTTCATGGCCTGGCTCCTTCTGACAACCGGCGTCATGGGCGTCGATACCCTCAGAGGCGACAATGTCAGCGCCTCCTCGGGCATGGTCTTCGCTCCGGCCGTGTTTGCTTTCTGCTTCGTGGTTTGCCTGATCCTCAATCTGCTGTCGGCTCTTCTGCCGGCCTGGAAGGCCTTGCGCCGACCCATCGTCGAATCTCTTAAAGAAAAATAAGCCATGCTCAAGATAATATTCAAAAATCTCTGGCACCGCCGCGGCCGCAACGCCTGGCTCTTCATAGAACTCATCCTGGTGACGGCCCTGGGGTGGTATATCTTCGACACTCCTTTGGTGAGCATTGCCGACACCTCGCTCCCCTTAGGCTACGAGCCCGAGCGCATGGTGAATATCTCCATGGGTATATTCCCCGAGCAGTCGCCTCTGTTCAAGTCCGAGCAGGCCGACTCCGCAAGCCGCGCCGAAAGTTATGCCCGCATTTTGGCCGACCTTGAGGCTATGCCGGAGGTCGAAAGCGTGTCGGCAAACGCCGACTGGTCCGGTCTCGGCGGCCAAGGCACGAGTTTCACACAGTACTTCGCCCATACGGCGGGCGACAGCCTCCACGGCTACATCCTCACCTGCTCCTACTATGCCGGCACCAAGTTCTTCGAGACCATGGGCATCAAATCGGCTCCCGGCAGCCCCTCGCCCCGGGAGCTTTCGCAAATGGATTTCGACTACTCCAACGGCGTAATCCTCACCCGCGCCGCCGCCGAGCGCTTCTGGCCCGGCGAAAACGCCGTCGGTAAAGCCTTCTACTATTGGGGCAACGACTCCGTTCCGACCATCAAGGTGCTCGGTGTTGTCGAAAACGTGCGCTACCAGAGCTCGCTGCGCAGCTATGTTATGGCCTTTACGCCCAACGCCCGCTGGGAGGCTCCCGAGGAGGATTTCAAATTCTGCGTGCGCCTGAAGACGGGTGTTTCGCCCCGCGTCTTTTCCGAACGTATTACCGAGCAGCGCAGCGAACTGCAGGCCGGCAACTACTTCATCCGCTCCGCAAAGCCATATGAGGATATGATTCGCCACACCGAGGAGCGTCAAGGCATCCATGCCGAACGCCGGCGCCAGATTGTGGTGGGCTTGTTCTTCCTGCTCAATCTCGTTCTGGGCATTGTGGGCTCCTTCTTCCTGCAGACCGAGCGCCGCACGGGCGAAGTCGGCGTGCACCGCAGCTACGGCGCCACTTCGCGCAACATCGTGACCATGATAGTGGGCGAGGCGCTCGTGCTGGCATTCATCGCTTTCGTCGTCGGCGATGCAATCTACCTGCAGTACGCTCTCTCCAAGGGCTTGGCCATAGGATATGTCAATAACGGTTCCCTGACCCTTATCGACTGCTGGCAGACCAACTTCTGGCCCCATTTCGGAGTGGTTTCGGCTTTTATGCTCGCTGTGATTCTGCTCTGCGCTTTCATCGGCGCCATTATGCCGGCCCTGCGCGCCTCCCGCATTAATCCCGTCGACGCCCTGCGCGACGAATAAACATCCCCACCCCAAAAAACATTCAGACAACATGATAACCCTCGAAAAAATCAACAAAACATACCGTACCAGCGACCTCGAAACACTCGCGCTGGAAAACATCAACCTCCACATCGCCAAGGGCGAATTCGTCAGCGTGATGGGCCCCAGCGGGTGCGGCAAATCCACTCTGCTCAACATCATAGGCGTACTCGACCGCCCCGACACCGGTTCGGTGGACATCAACGGCCGCGCCGTCACCTCGCTTAGCTCGTCTGAGCAGGCCCGGCTGCGCAACGAGACTCTGGGCTTCATCTTCCAGAGTTTCCACCTCATTCCGACCCTCAACGTGATCGACAATGTTGCCATGCCCCTGGCCTACCGCAAAGGTTTTCGGGGCAATGCCGAGGCTTTGGCCCGCGAGGCTCTTGAGAAAGTCGGGCTGCCGCACCGTCTGCGACATATGCCCTCGCAACTCTCCGGCGGCCAGGCGCAGCGTGTGGCCATAGCCCGCGCTATAGTCGGCAAACCCGCCATAATACTGGCCGACGAACCCTGCGGCAACCTCGACTCCAAGATGAGCGCCGAGATAATGGACATTCTCCACCGCCTCAACAAAGATGACGGCACCACCATCGTCATGGTGACCCACAGCGAGGCTCAGGGCGCCCAGACCGACCGGATAATACATCTCTACGACGGCCATATAATAGCTGACTGATGCGTACGATTGTTTTCCTCTTCCTTGCCGTCCATCTGCTGGCCGCCGGCGCCGACCTCACGCTGAGTGAGGCCGTTGCCACTGCCCGCGCCCGCAGCGTGGACGCCGCAGCGGCCCTGAACGAGCTCCGGGGAGCCTATTGGCAGTACCGCACCTACCGGGCGGGTCTGCTGCCGGAGCTTACGCTGTCGGCCACGGCACCGGCTTATTCGCGCAGCTACAACCGCTATCAGCAAGCCGACGGCTCCTACACTTTTGTGCGCAACGGCTCCGTGGAGGCCACCGGCACTCTTTCGGTGACGCAATCGATATGGGCCACGGGTGGTACCGTGAGTCTGGAAAGCTCGCTGGACTATATGCGGCAGCTTTCCGGCGAGCGCTACAATTCCTTTATGGCGCTTCCGGTGGCCGTTACGCTCAATCAGCCGCTTTTTGCCGCCAACACCGTGAAGTGGGACCGCCGCATAGAGCCGGTGCGCTACCGCGAGGCACGCGCTCGCTTTATGGAAGCCTCCGAGGAGGTCGCCATGGAGGCGGTGAGGTACTTTTTCAACCTCCTTCTGGCCCGTGAGGCCCTTGCCTCAAGTCGTCAGAATCTTGAAAACGCCGAAAAATTATACACTGCCGCCCGCGCCAAGCGCGATATGGGTCAAATCAGCGAAAACGACCTTCTGCAAATCGAGCTTACCCACCTCACGGCCAGCAGCGACGTCACCTCCGACCTCTCCGACCTGCGCAGCGCCGCCATGCAGCTCGCTTCCTTCCTGGGCTGCGAACTCGACAATGACTCCATCCTCACGCCGGCCGAACCGGGGCTGCCGGCACAGTGCGAGGTGAACTTCGGACGCGCTCTGGACCTTGCCACGGCCAACAATCCCCTTGCCGCCTCCATACGCCGGCGGCAACTCGAAGCCGACTACGAGGTAGCCCGCAAGCGCGGCGAGCAACGCCAAATCTCCCTGAACGCAAAGTTGGGCTTCAGTGGCGCCGACAATACTTTCAGCCGCGCCTACGGCACGCTGCACGACAACGCCGTGGTATCGGTCGGCTTCTCTATCCCGCTTGTCGACTGGGGGCGGCGGCGCGCCGCCGTGAAGGTTGCCGAAAGCAACCGCGAGCTTACCGAGAACCAGCTTCGAAAGGAGCAGACCGACTTCAACCGCGATCTTTTCATCCTTGTGGAGCGCTTCAACAACCAAGGCGAGCAATACCGCCTCGCGCAGCGGGCATGCGAGATAGCACAGCGCCGCTACGACAGCATGGTCGAAACCTTTCTGGTAGGCCGCATATCAACCCTCGATCTTGCCGAAGCCCAGCAGAACAAGGACGATGCCCGCGCAAAACTGCTCAACGAGCTTTTCAAATACTGGTACTACCACTACCAGCTGCGCAGCGTCACTCTCTACGACTTCGGGGCCGGAACACCCGTCGAAACCGACGTGGAGGAAGCGCTCCGGGTTCGATGATTACTCCACGTAGAGCACCAGACCCTTGAGGTACTCGCCCTCGGGGTGGTAGATGTTGACGGGATGGTCTGCGGGCTGGGTGAGCTGATGGAGGATGCGCACCTTGCGGCCGGACTGAGCCGCCGCGCTGAACACAGCCAGCCGGAACTGCTCGCGGGTGACGGCCTGCGAGCACGAGAAAGTGAAGAGTATGCCACCCGGAGCTATTTTGGTGAAGGCGCGGGCGTTGAGGCGGCGGTAGCCCTGGAGGGCATTGCGCAGGGCGCTGCGATGCTTGGCGAAGGCCGGCGGGTCGAGAACGATGAGGTCGTACTCGCCGTCGGCCATATTGTCAAGGAACTTGAACGCATCCTCGGCGTAGCTCTGATGGCGGGGCTCCTTGCCGAAGTTCATCAGCACGTTGGCGTCGGTCAGGGCAATAGCCTTTGCCGAGGAGTCGACGCTGACCACCTTCGAAGCGCCACCGGCGAGGGCATAGACCGAGAAACCGCCGGTGTAGCAGAACATATTGAGCACGCGGCGGCCGTTGCTCAGGCGGCGGAGCAAGGAGCGGTTGTCGCGCTGGTCGACGAAGAAACCCGTCTTCTGCCCGCGCAGCCAGTCGATATTGAATTTGAGGCCGTTCTCGGTTGCCACACAGCCCTGGTCGGTGCCGATGAGGTACTCGTTCTGAGGGTCGAGGCGTGCCTTGTAGGGCAGCGTCGTTTCCGACTTATAGTACACGTTGGCTATGCCGGCGTCGAGCGAGGTGAGCATCTCGGCGATGGTGAGACGGGCAAAGTGCATGCCTGCCGAGTGGGCCTGCAGCACAGCCGTAGGGCCGTAGACATCCACCACCAGGCCGGGCAGGAAGTCGCCTTCGCCGTGCACGAGGCGGTAGGCGTCGGTGCCGTCGCCGGGCAGCCCGATTGCGCGACGCATCCTCAGGGCGTCGGTGAGGCGACGGCGGTAGAACTCCTCGTCGATGGCTTCCGAAGCATCGAAGGTGAGCATGCGCACCGCAATGGAGCCAATCTGGAAGTGGCCCGTGCCGACGATGCGGCCGTCGTGGGCTGCCACCGCCACCAGGTCGCCCTCTTCAATGCCTGAGCCGGGCTGGGGCATAACTGTTAGGGCGCCCGAGAACACCCAGGGGTGAAAACGGTCGAGAGATTCTTCTTTGCCTTTGCGGAGAGTGAGAACGGGGATTTCTGCCATAGTTTATTTGAGGAAATAGCGGTAAATGTCGTTGCCGTTGGCGTAGACCAACAGAAGCAGGAGGAAGAAGAAGCCGCAGGTATTGACAATCTCCAGAAAGCGGTCGGAGGGTTTGCGGCGGGTAATCATCTCGACAAGCAGGAAGAGCGTATGGCCGCCGTCGAGGCCCGGAATGGGGATGATGTTCATAAAGGCAAGGATTACGCTCAGGAAGGCCGTAATCTGCCAGAAACTGTACCAATTCCAACTCGACGGGAAGAGGTCGCCGAGTGTGCCGAAGCCACCGAGGCTTTGGGCGCCTTCCTTGGTGAATACCTGCTTGAGCGACTGCACATAGGTCACCAGACGGTCTACGCCAAGCTCCACACCCCGCGGTATGCTGCCAAGGAGAGTATAGTGGATGGTGCTTCTTTCAAAAATATCGGCGGGCGAGAGAAGTTGGATGCCGATTTTGCCGGCGTCGTTGATGGCCACGTCGGCAGTGCGCAGCGAGCCGTCGTCGGAGCGTATCAGCATAGCCACCGTCTGCCCTTTTCGTACTCCAAGAGCCTTGTCAAGTTCCGTATAACTGGGTACAGTATCATTGCCAACCTTAAGAATACGGTCCAGAGGTTGCAGTCCAGCGGCCTCTGCGCCCTCGCCCCGCATCGTTTTTAAAACTACCACTGGGGTTCGCATTCTAATAGGTTGATAGTTTTTATCTTTCGAAGTTAGACTTCTTATAAGTGTGTCGGGGATGACCACAATTTCTTGCTCTCCACCACGCATAACTCCTACATGAGTTCCGGGTTGAATAAGATCCCATAGCACAGAGGGATCGCTTGCATCAATCGAGTTGTCATTGAGTGTGATAAGGATGTCGCCGTCGCGGAAGCCGGCGTCCTTAAGCTCTTGGGCGAAGTCCATGCCTTCGCTCATGTTTTGAAATGGAATGAAAGTTTCGCCCCAATGGAATGCGATACCGATATAGATGATTATAGCCAGCAGGAAGTTGAAGACCACGCCGGCCACCATCACGCAAAGGCGCTTCCAGGCCGCCTTGGTGCGGAACTCCCAAGGCTGAGGCTCGGCGGCGAGGTCATCGGCGCTTTTGGTCTCGTCGACCATGCCGGCGATGTCGCAGTAGCCGCCCAGCGGAATCCAGCCCAAGCCGTAGATGGTGTCGCGCCAAGTGGGCTTGCCGTCGGGGCGTTCGGCGTGGGGCTTGTTGACCTGAAAGGTCTTGAGGGCGCGAGGTTCGCCGTCCTTTTTATTCCATGCAATCAGCTCGAGGGTGCCCTTGAGCGGATTGTAGCGCAGAATCGAAAACTTGGGATTGAAGAAAAGATAGAAGCGGTTGACCTTCACGCCGAAGATGCGTGCGAAGAGGTAATGTCCGAACTCGTGGATGGTGACAAGAATCACCAGCGCGAGTATAAGTTGGAGAGCTTTGATTAAAATATCCACGGTCTGTTTTTAATAAAGTCGGCCGCACGGCGTCGGGCGGCTTCGTTTGTAGCTACATAGTCCTCGTAGCTTGGTTCGGGAATGAATTCGGTGTTTGCCAGGGTATGCTCCACGCAGTCGGAGATGCCGTAGAAGCCGAGGTCTCCGCCGAGGAATGCGGCTACGGCCACTTCGTTGGCGGCATTGACTGCGCATGCGGTGTTGCCCTTGTCGCGGAGCACACGCGAGGCGAAGGTGAAGCACGGGAAGCGGTCGGCATCGACCGGCTCGAAGGTGAGCTCGCGCATCTTGTCCAGTGTGAGTCGCTCCGAAGCGCCCGGCAGACGGGAGTGTTCGCCCAGAGCGTAGGCTATGGGCAGGTGCATGTCGGGCACTCCAAGCTGAGCCTTTATGGAGCCGTCGGAAAACTCCACCATGCTGTGTACCACACTCTGAGGGTGCACCACGGCCTCTATGCGGTCGGGGGCGATGCCGAAGAGGTAATGGGCCTCGATGACCTCGAAGGCCTTGTTCATCATAGTGGCGGAGTCGATGGTGATTTTGGCGCCCATACTCCAGTTGGGATGGCGCAGAGCGTCGGTGGGGCCTGCTTTGGCGATCATCTGCCTCGTCCAGGTGCGGAACGGTCCGCCGGAGGCGGTGATGAGCAGTCGCTCGACCTTAGAGACGTCCTCGCCGGCCAGACACTGCGCTATGGCCGAATGTTCCGAGTCGACGGGATAGACGTGCACCTCGGGGTGCTCGGCCAGCAGACGGCGAATGAGCTCTCCGGCCACGACCAGGGTCTCTTTGTTGGCCAGGGCGATGTCTTTTCCGGCCTTGATGGCGGCGATGGTGGGAGCGAGGCCGCTGTAGCCCACGGTAGCGGTCAAAACAGTGTCGACTTCGGGCGCGCACACACACTCGGAGAGGGCTTCGGGACCGGCCAGACACTCGATGCCGGTGCCGTAGAGCGCGCTCTTCAGCTCGGCGAGACGGGAGGGGTCGGCGATGACGGCTCGGCGGGCGCCCAGCTCGACGGCGGCGTCGGCAAGGGGAGCCACACGGCTGCCGCCGGTGACCACCTCGGCGTGGTATAGCGAGGGATGGTTTCTTATTATATCTTCTGCCTGCCGTCCTATGGACCCGGTGGATCCCAGCACGGCTATGCCTTTGGTTTGCATTGAAATATGAAAGCTTTGGTTTGCGGACAGCCCTCGGGCGGCCCATCAAGATGCAAAGTTACGCATTTTTTTTGACTTGTCAGCGCTTTTTGCCTCAGCGAAGCACCAGCGGGGCCATCCAGAGGTCGTGGACGGGAATTCCGCAGCGGGTATAGTGATTGCGCAGGATTCGGCGGGTGTCGGGGGTTAGATTTGCCGAGAGTATGGCGCATTGCGGCTGATGGTGCGGGGCCGTCAGCAGGCTGTCGAGGGTTTTGCGGCTGTTGGTGCGGATAAAGACTGTTTGCCCGGTAAGGTTGCGATCAAACACATGTCGCGCTCCGACAACGTGCACCTCCTCTCCTGCCGGCCCGACGAATAATTCGGGTGTGCGGACGATGGTGAAGCTGTCGGGGCGTATGCCGCGGTGCATTAGGTAGTGGGTGTACTCGTCTTCGCGAGGGTTCCGACGGAAGGTGTAGAGGGTTGAGGAGCCAGCGCGGGTCACCATGCAGTTGTCGCCCTCAAAGATAGTCTCCGACGCCGAGAGGTCGGCCGGAAACGCAAAGGCGCCCAAAGCTGCTCCAATGCCGAAAACGACACCGGCCCGGCGCTTTCGCACGTCGGTGAGCTTGCAAGCTGTCATCACCGCCAGCACTCCCCCGAAAAGCAGCCACAAGCCGGCCGACGAGAGGTTAAGGCCCTCTACCATTGCCGAGGGACGGCTGCTGATGAAGTCGGTGATGAAGTTGAAGTATGCCGCCAGCCAATCGGCAACAGTGATTGCCGGGTTGAAGCCGGGGCAAATTCCGTCGATAACCACAGCGATAATGCCGACCACTATAAAAACGGGATAGAGGGGCACCACAAGCAGATTTGCCCAGAAGGCCAAGAGGGGGAATGCGTGGAACTTCCACACCTGCACCGGAATAGTGGCCGCGGAGGCTATCAAAGCCGAAGACACCCAACCGACCATGGTGAAACCAACGGTATCGGGAGTGCATCTATTCAGAACGGGGGTAACCGTGATCAGTCCTCCCACGGCAAAACAGCCGAAAAGAAGTCCCACGGAAAACACTGAAAACGGGTCGCATAGCACTATCACGGCCAGGGCGGCGTACAGGGAGTTGAGCGTCAGACTGCCCCGCTCCATCACCAGTCCGAGCACCACAATGGTTATCATCACGCCCGCTCTCACAGAGGGTGCGGAGGCACCGGTGACGAACACGAAGAGCCACACAAGAGGCAAAGGCACAAGCGGACGCCACGAGCGGGTGCGCGGCCATAGCCGCAGTGGCGACAGCAAAGCTGACAGAATCAAGTAAATCAAGCCTACATGGAAGCCGCTCACGCACAGCAAATGAGCCAGCCCGGCGCCGCTGTAGGAAGCCAACTCGCTCGGCGGCCCTGCGGCGAGGCCGAAAATCGAGGGTACAAGCAGGGCATATGCCCTGTCGGTGAAGTTGGTTTTCGCCATTCCGTCTCTGAGCCGTTCGCCCAAACGCTGGGGAAAGAAGCGCCACGAGTTCGAGCTGCCCGTCACTCTGATTTGCTCGGTGTTCAGCAGGGCCGCGGCCGATACGGCGATGGATCTATTTGCAGCTCTGACATCAAGCAATCCGGAATACTGCTGCGGGCGAAGGCAGCATTGGAAAGCAATGGAGTCGCCGGCCGCAAAAGTACGGTTATTGTCCATCACAGTGATCAGCGCCGGAAAAGCCCCGCGGGCGTCGGCAATGTCGACCCGAAGCCTCTGCGAATTGGCCCCTAATACTACCGAATTTACTACGGCGGTGTATGAGCGTGTGTTGTAGAAGTACGATTTGTCCAGCCTCCGCGGAGTGTTTGTCCTGACTGAGAAGCAGCACAAGGCGCAGACCGGAAGGAACCAAAGCATCAGTCGGCGGCTCGCCAGTGCGAAAAGAATCAGCAGGGCGGCCGCGAGAAGCCAGAAAGCCGGCGAGAGCAGCATGGCCAAAGCGCACACAATGGCTCCGGAGGCCGGTGCAAAGGCCGGATGGCGCTCAAGGGCAAGAACTATGCTGCGAGGAAGCCGGCGCATGACATTCTCAGGTGGCTGTTTCCCAGATTGTCAAGGCGGCCATGGCTTGGCCGTGGAGCATTTCGAGGCCGTTTGCCACTGCGGCACCCCGGTCGGCCGATTTTCGCATGAAGAGGGTCTCGTGGGGGTTGTAGACCATGTCGAAGCATAGATGGTCAGGCCCCAGCAATTCGTAGGGTATGGGGGCGCAGGAGTGTGTGTTCGGAAATGTTCCCAAGGGCGTAGCGTTGACAATCAGCAGATTGGCGGCCATAACCTCCGGCGTTAGCTCATCGTAGGTCAGGTCGCCTTTGCCCGCTGTGCGCGACACCGTGGTCGGCAGCATGCCGAGGCGCCGGCAGGCAACCACTGCGGCCTTGGAGGCGCCTCCGGTGCCCAACACCAGTGCATGAGTATGGCTAAGCCGCAGCAAAGGCCGCACTGCTTCCTCGAAGCCGAGCACATCGGTATTGAAGCCCTTGGTACGCAGCACATTGCCTTCGCGGTCACGAAAAATCTTCACCGTGTTGACCGCTCCGACAGCCTCCGCAAGAGGGTCGAGCTCGTCGAGAAAAGCCATAACGGCGACTTTGTGCGGCGCGGTGACATTCAAGCCCACAAGCTCCGGATTGACTGCCAAAAGGGCGTCGAAAGCAGCTTTGTCGAGTTTTTCTATCGGAAAATTGGAGTAAGTGCGTCCCGAACCGTCCTCGGCGAAGAGTCGGCCGAAGAAATCCTTCGAAAAGCTATGGCCCAAAGGGTAGCCGGTGAGTCCGAAAGCGTCAGCCATGCCAAAACTCATTTTCGGCCGGCGGCGTAGACGCGCCAGCGTTCCATCAGCGCTGTCATATCGGCCGGAAGCTCGGAAGTGAAGAACATTTCCTCGCCGGTGCCGGGATGACGGAAGCCCAGCGTGCGGGCATGCAGAGCCTGGCGCGGGCACAGCGCAAAGCAATTCGCCACAAAGGCCTGGTACGACGCCGACGGCACACCGCGAAGCACGCGGTCGCCGCCATAGCGGCTGTCGTTGAAGAGCGGATGGCCGATAGACTTCATATGCACCCTGATTTGGTGCGTACGACCTGTTTCGAGCACGCATTTAACGGCTGCGACATGGCCGAAATCCTCAATCAGCTCGTAGTGCGTCACGGCTCTCTTGCCCTCCGGTCCGTCGAGAGGGAATGTTGTCATCTGCAGACGGTCTTTGGGCGAGCGCCCTATGTTGGTGGCCACCGTGCCCGACGGCTCCGGTATGCCCCACACGACCGCGACATACTCGCGTCGCGTGGTTTTGTTGAAGAACTGCCGTCCGAGGTCTGTCTTTGCATCGGGCGTCTTGGCCACCACGAGCAGACCGGAAGTGTCCTTGTCGATTCGGTGCACAAGCCCCAAACGAGGGTCGTTGACGTCGTAGTCGGGGTTGTTGCGGAAGTGCCAGGCCAGAGCGTTGACCAGAGTGCCGTCGTAATTGCCGTGGCCGGGGTGCACGACCATACCGGCTGGTTTGTCGACCACCAGCACTTCCTTGTCCTCATAGACTATGTTGAGGGGTATATCCTGCGCTATGATTTCAAACTCATAGCGGGGGCGGTCCATCACCACCTGCACCACATCGAGAGGTTTGACGCGGTAATTGCTCTTTACTGGCTTGCCATTGACGAGAATACAACCGGCGTCGGCAGCTTGCTGAACACGGTTTCGCGACGACTTCTGCAGACGTTCAACCAAAAATTTGTCGACGCGCAGAAGAGCCTGGCCCTTGTCGGCCACAAAATGAAAATGCTCGTAGACCTCGCGGCCGTCGACCTCCAGCACGGGTTGGCGCAGGTCGTCGAGCTCGTCTTCGCCGACTATAGTCAATCCATCCATCCTTCGGGGGGTGTTTCTGCAAGTACTTCGGCGTCGTCAAGAGCGAGTGAGTCTGATTCCTCAACCGGCCCCGACCCAACCTCGAGGGTTACGGTGGAGGTCACGGGGATTACAGAACCCACGCTGATGGGAGTGTCGCCGTAGCGCGCCCCCATCACCAGGTCGGGAAACTCGGAGGGCACGGACTCCAGGCGGATATCGCTGATGCCGATGCCGCGCAGATAGCTGATGGCCTGGCGCTGCGACACATTGCCCGTAAGAGGCATAGAGATTGTGACCTGTTTGGGCGAGAAGGCTGTGGTGGTCACGTAGACCAGTCGACCTTCCTTTACCACGGCTCCGGCCTTGGGCGACGATTCTATCACCGTGCCCGGAGGCATGGAGCGGTCGTAGACGGAGTCGGTAATTTCAATCCCTAACTTATTGGCGGCCAACACGCGGCGAGCCTCGTCATAGCTAAGGTCGCGCACCTGGGGCACCACGGCGGTCGAGCCGTGCATGGTCCAGTAGTCAAGGAAAATCATGCCTCCCCAGAGCAGGAGCAGGGTCACGACGCATATTATGCCGATATTGCTTATTATACGGTGTCGGCAGTAAAAATCTTTTATGGAAAATCCTTTCTTGGGCATATTCATTGGTTGGAAAGCTCTAACGGTCGGCTTCGACCAGGATGCTTTGCATCATAGCGAGGCCTTTGGTGAAATAGAAGGATTTATAGTCGCGCGGCCGAAGGATGCCGGTGCTGTCGGCGACGATGTCGATGTCGACGGCCACTCCTTCGCCGGTGTGGGCAGCCCGCACGCCGCTTTCGTAGGCCTTGGCCGCACGGTGCAGGTCTTCGGTGGCCAGAGGGGTCTCGAGGCGGAGAATACGGTTCCAGTAGGGCTTCGCCGCGACGGGCGCACCTTCCGGCGGAGTCAGGTAAGGACCGGAGTCGGCGATAATGTCGCCGAATCGCTCGAGGAAGGTGGCGGCACGGGCCACGGCTTCTTCCTTGCCGAGGGCGTTTGAGCCCAGGCAGACGAGCAATTCGTTGAGTGATGCCGTCATCGTCCGCGTTTTAGGGTGAACAATGTTATCTCGGGAGTGGCGTCGCCCAGGCGCGCGGGCATACCGACCTCGCCGATGCCGATGTTGACGTAGAGGAGATGGGCGCTGTCGGTGTCGGCGTAGAGTCCGCCCCAGTTGCGGTAGCGGAACTTTGCCGGCGACCAGCCCAGCAGCCTCATCTGCATGGCGTGAGTATGGCCGGACAGGGTGAGGGCGATGTTTTTGTCGGGCGCTTCAGAGATGTCGTCGGCCCAATGCGCGGGATTGTGGGAGAGGAGTATTTTGAATACCGGGTCATTAAGGTCGCCGGGATAGGCTGCATCAAGGTCGCCGTAGACGGGAAAAGGCGGGTCGCCGATGTTCTCCACGCCAACCAAGGCTATGGAGTCGCCGCCGGAATAGATAAAGTCGGTGTTGTTGTTGAGCATGCGCAGTCCGGCGAGCTGCTCAAGGTGGTAGAGCAAGGCCATATTTTCGACCTTGTCGGAGGGGCTGTCCCATTGGTAGTAGTCGCCGTAGTCATGGTTGCCGAGAATGGAGAACACCCCGTATGGGGCCTCCAGCCCTGCCAGGGTCGCCACGAAAGGCTCCATCTCGGAGGTGTGGCGGTTGACGATGTCGCCTGTAAAGACTATCATGTCGGGCCGCAGGTCGTTTATGCGGTCAACGACTTTTTTGACGAAAGTCGTATCCGAGCCGTAGGTGCCCAGATGAATGTCGGAGAACTGAGCTATGGTAAAGCCGTCGAAGGCCTCGGGTAGGTCGGGACGCACTATATCCACGCGCTCCACATCGATGCGGAAACGTTCTACAAGGGCGCCCCACCACATGAAGATGAAAACCGGAACCGCCAGCCAGCCGCAGGCTGCCAGCCATTTCCAGCGCCGGCCGTGCCAAAGCCGCGGCAGCTTTGCCACAAGGTCGAAGAACACCCAAACCAGCTTGGCGGCGTAGACCGAAATCCATCCGTAGAGCATCCACATTGCTACCTTGAAGGCGCTGTCGTCGGTGCCGGTGCCCACAAAAGCCATCCATAGAGGAAAGATGGCGAAGACAACGGCCTGAACAATGGTGAGGCGGCACCAGAACTTCGGATTGCGGCGGCAACGCAACTTGAAGGCTCGCCAGATATACCAGTCGAGCAGCAGTTCCAGCACAAGCACCGGGAGGAGTAGCGAAAGAGGCAGGCGCATGGCTTAGAGCGATTGGCAGTCGCGCGCGGCGAGCTGGTTGCGCAGAGGATTTGCGTACATAGTCAGCATGGTGCGGCGCATGAACTCGCGCTCTTCGGCCGTGATGTCCGGCTCGTCGACTTTGGCGAGCTGGCTGGCGACGTAGTTATTGAAGCTATCGACGTCGGCATCGGTATATTCGGCTGAGTATGTGTCGGTTCCCTCCAGCTCATCGTAGGCGATGTAGTTGCAGGGGAAGATGCGGTAGCCGCAATGGATGGCGCGGTCGAGAATATTGCATGCGGCGCGGGCCACGGCGGCACGGCTGTCGGGGTGCGAGCACAGCAAGTCGTCGTTGATGCACTTTCCGAGGCGGAAGTGCACGCGACCTTTGTTGCTCAGCAGTCCGGTTTCCATGCTGAAGAGGTCGTCGCGCTGGCTTTTGCGGAAGTCGGGGTCGCGGCGGCGAAGCAGAAATTCGCGCACCTTGAGGTAGTCGTTGGGGTCGTATTCGTATGATATGGCCACCGGCATCAGGTTGAGTTCCAGAAGATTCTCCATAGCATCATCGCCGCCGGAGAGAGCCAGCATCTTGATTACCGACTCCTGGGTGAGGTCGTTGGAGTCCTTTGCACGGCCTTCGCGCTGGGCTATCCATATCGACTGGTGAGTACGGGTAATAGTATAATGTATATAGTCCGAAAGGTGCTTGGCGGCGGCCAGGGCCTCGCGTACGCCGGTGTCGCGCTTTACGATGAAGCTGCCGTTGAGCTTGACAAGGTCGGTTATCCAGTCGAAAATAAGAAGGTTGTTGCCGATAGCCACTTGAGTCACGGGCAGCCCGTTGCGAATCAGGCCCAGATTGAGGAAGGAGGCGTCGAGCACGATATCGCGGTGGTTGGTGATGAACACGTAGCGCTTGGCGGGGTCGTAGTTCTCAAGCCCGTCGATAGAGAGGCCGTCGGTGGTTTTCTTAACGAGCATTTCCAGAAAGGGCGCCATTACCTTGAGCTGGAAGTCGTCCTTGTTGCCTACGGAAAGCAGATTCTGCACAAAGGCAGGATAGTCCACATCCGGCATCACGTAGCGCACTGCATGTTCAAAACCCGGCTCACGAACCAATGATTCTATTTTGTGCCGAAACTCATGGTCGTCGTAGGGTCGGATATCGTCAAAGGTATGTATGTCTGTGTTGGTATGGTCAGTCATGCTGTTTCGTATTTCGGGGTTGCGTCGTCAGGGCGCAAGGATTTTGCAAAGTTAGCAAGTTATTCTCAAATGTAAAAACGATTGGCGCCCATTTTTTGATTATTTTTAA
>UQLO01000038.1 GCA_900541865.1 uncultured Porphyromonadaceae bacterium
GAGTTTATTAATAAAAAACTCGGCAAACGTCATCTCCGGATGGTAGAACCTTTGGAAATTTTGATGCGGTTGCCCTGCATAATCTGAAGGTAAGCAGCTAAGCGACGCCGCTGAAAGCGACGCCTCCGGTTCTATGGCTCTATGGTCAAATTAATCAGCCGCGCGTTTTTCCGGCCCGACGGTCGGCCTTGATTTTATCCAGCATCGGATTCATGCCGTTGGCCACAAAGGCGGCCGCGAAGGCCGAGTCGGGCGTGTAGGTCAGCTCGCCGAAATATATCCGGCCGTCAATAAGATAAAGATCTACCCTGACGAACTCATCGTCGGCCGACAGCTTGCGAGCAATGTCCATCATCTCGCCCAATTGCGCGGGAGCCTTGATAGCGCCCTCCGGCGCACGGTATTTTTCGGTCAAGGCCTCCGGATGCTCATTCCACTGAGGGTCGAATGCCATCACTTTAAAGTCAAAGTGGTGCACTTCGTCGCGCTCCATAAAGGTATAGATTCTGACCGGCTCGCCGTTGACGCAATAGAATTTATAGTCTGTCAGCGATTTATGGCCCTTCTCCACCATCAGCTTCTCTGCAATCACGCAGGGCTTGATCAATGAGTAATGCAGCTGGCCGGTAAACTGCGGATAAGGAAATTCAAGCGATTTCTTCAGCTGTTTCACAGCAGCTTTCCGGTCCAGTGTCGACTTGTCGTGCACTATAATATTTGTGCCGCAGCCGTTGTTGGTCTTCAGCACAAACGAATCGGGCAGACTGTCGAAATCAATGTCTTCGGGATTGTCCCAGTGGCCGTAGAGCGGTATGAGATACTTGTCGCCGACAATCGACGCCACCTCGGCACGAACTGCATATTTGTCGGCCCGAAGAGCCCATCTTTGGTTCCCGCCGTTCTCCAGCATAACCCGGAACACATAGTCCACAAATAACGACATCGTGTCGACATCGCCTTTAAAATTGCCAAATCGGTGAAATTTTTTGAAATAACGCAGATTGGCAATCAAACCGGGACATTGCGCGGCTACCTTGGCCAATGATGACATCAATATTGACATAATCTATAATCAAAAAGAAAATTCGGCCACAAAGATACTCTTTTTATTCGACATTCCCACCCGGAGGACATATTATTTTGTGGTTTCTCAGTCGCCCTGCATTTAAATCAGGCAAAAACAAGCCGGTCAGAAAGCGTCGACTTTGTTCAAGCAAAAGCTCTAAATCAGGCCGGAGTAGAGGTCGGTGAGCACACGGCCCACATTTTCCGGCAGATGACATTCTACCTTCCGGTACGACATACGCCCCATCTCCCGCATCCGGGTTCGGTCGCCGACAAGCCCTACTATGGCGGCCGACAAGGCTTCAACGTCGCCCGGGGTATGCATCACCCCGTTGGTCGGGTCGAGTATCTCGGGTATGCCGCCGACATTGGTGGATATGACTGCATGACTGTACGACATGCCTTCGAGCAAAGAAATCGGCAATCCCTCGAAATACGACGGCAGTATGCTCACCGATGACAATGCGAGCAGTTCCGCCTTCTTCTCGGGCGATACCCAGCCTTCGTACTTCACCAGTGTGTCAATGCCCAATCGGGCTATTTCAGATTCAAAGCGCGCTGTGTCGCCTTTGCCGCCAACGTGCAGCACGAATTTGCCCGCAAGGCGGTCCTTGGCCTTAGCAATGGCCTTGAGCAAGTCGTAGATGCCTTTGTCGTCTACGAGATTGCCTAGAAACAGGGCGTGCACAACCCCGTCGGCCTCGCCGGCCTCTCTGCTGAAGCCGGCCGGAGGAGCCGACACTATGTTGGGAACAAAGCAGACGTTGGTCAGCCCGAGCGTGCCGGTGTAGTATCCTTTCCACTTTTCGCTCAAGGCTATCACCGCGTCGGCCTTTGCAAGCTTGGCGCCTATTTTGTCCTCGCGGCCTTCGCAATATTTGTGGAACATGCCGGAATGTATGTGCATCACCACCTTGCGCCCCATTGCCTTGGCAAGATTCATGAAGACACACGAGCGGGGGAAGCTCACCTTGCCGGCCGTGTGCAGATGCACAACCCGTATCTCGGGGTGTAAGCGCAACGTGTTTACAAGCTTGACACATGCCCCAAAAAAATCAAACAGCTTCGACACTTTACCGCCCCCGACGTGGGATTCGGCAATGAAATTCCATGTCGAGAACAAGCTGTCGCGGTAATATTTCAGCACCGACGACATACCACCTTTTCCCTCCGGATCGGGTCCGATAGTCAATATCTTTTCTGATATGCTTGCAGTTATCATAATATAGCCTAAGGTGTCAATTTTCAGTTGTAAGCTCCTCTATCACTCTTTTCACCAATCGTTTACCTCGCGCCGGAGGCAAGGTACGGAAGCCGGCGTTGCCATTGACTTCGCAGACTGTGTAGCTGCCCTCCCCCGGGCCGTAGAGGATGTCGACGCCGGCCAAAAACAGCCCGCACACCTCTGCGGCACGTTCGGCAAGGGCGAAGGCTTCTTTGCGGGCGTTGCCCCGCAGCGTCTCCGGATGCCCCCCGGCTGCGAAATTCGAGACGATATTGCCCGGATTGGAGCGTATCACTCCCTCTACGGCACGGCCGTTGAGCACCCACACGCGTATATCGGTCCCCGGGCGGTCGCCGACATAACTCTGGGCTATGTAGTCGCGCTTGAGGGCCAGGCCGCCGTCGACTTCGACCAGCTCGACGCCTTTGCCCTGCGAGCCTTCGCGCGGCTTGACGATGAACTGCTTGCCCAGATGGCGCCCGAGCGACTGATAGCTCGCTCCGGTGCCCTCAAGGGTCAGAGGCACAGGCAGGCCGGCCGCCCCGAGGGCGCTGACGCACATCAGTTTGTCGCGGCAGAGTTTCATCGCCCTCCAGCGGTTGTAAACCGGTATGCCAACCCGCTCAAAGGCCAGCGAGATATGCCGCGCATAGCACCGCATAAGCACCGCGTCGGGCCACGGCAATATCTTCGCCGTGCCGTCGGTGACCAGCAGCTCCCCCGTAGGGAGCGCCATCACCCCCATACGGTCGGCGTAGAGAAACCGCGCCTCGTAGCCTGCGGCCGCGGCTGCTTCGCTCCACCATTTGGCGGCCCCGTTGGGGGTGTTGCTCTCGTAGATTATGTACAGCAGGTTGTCCACTCAGAATAGAAAATATCCGGCCACGCCGGCGCAGATGATAAGCAGTATGGGATGTATCTTGGTGAAGAGGGTCACGCCGAGTGCTATGGCCGCCAGGACGACGCTCTTGACGACGTCGGGCGTTTGGTAGCCGAAGTTGGCGCCATTCATAAGCAGCAGCGCCGCTGAAGCTATCAGTCCAACGATGACGGGCCGAAGTCCTGTGAATATACCTTTGAGCCACGGGCTGTTGCGGTGGCGGTTGATATAGTGGCCGGCGTAGCGTACCAGCACGAACGACGGTAGCACCACGACCAAAGTGCAAAGCAGCGAGCCCAATATTCCGAAAACCGGGCTTGTCAGCGCCGGCGAGCTCGCGCCGGGGGCTACATAGCCGATGTAGGTCGCCGAATTTATGCCGATGGGGCCCGGGGTCATCTGGGAGATGGCCACTATGTCGGTGAACATCCCTTCCGTTATCCAACCCGGTGTTACTATCTCGTTCTCAATCAGGGCGAGCATGGCATAGCCGCCGCCGAAGCCGAAGAATCCGATTTTGAGATAGCTCCATATGAGGCGTAGGTAAATCATTCTTCTTTACGCTCCTCCCTGCGCGCCTCGAGTTGCCGGCGGCTGCGCCGACTCAGAAAATAGCCGACTGCGCCGCCCGCCACAACATAAAGTATCGGATTCGATACCACCGGCCACTTGCTCCATATCAGCAGGGCCACCGCCGCCGGTATCCAGCATGTTTTCCAGCCGATGCCGCTTGCGCGGGCCGTGGTTATCACCGGAGCCAGTATCAGCGCCACAACCACAGGTCGTATGCCCTTGAAGATTGCCGTCAGGGTAGCATTGGAGGTAATGGTCTCCGGCGTGAGGAACATGGCTATGGTGAGTATAATCAGAAAGCAAGGCAGAATGGTACCCGCAGCGGCTACTAGACTGCCCTTCATGCCCCGAAGTTTGTCGCCGACAACTACGGAGATGTTCACCGCCAGAATGCCCGGCAGCGACTGCGCCACAGCAAGAAGGTCAAGAAATTCGGTCCGCTCGAGCCAGTGCTGCTTGTCGACGACCTCCCGCTCTATAAGTGTAATCATGGCCCATCCGCCTCCGAAGGTGAATGCGCCGATTTTTACGAATGTGAGGAATAGTTGAAGAAGCATATCTTTCAAAATTCAACAACGGTGATTCCGGCGCCTCCGAGGCGAACGTCCTCGTCGTGGTAGCTCTTCACGGCCGAAACCGTATCGAGATAGCGACGTATGTATTGCCTCAGTGCACCGGTGCCCGTGCCGTGGAGTATGCGCACCCGGCCGGCGTTGAACTGCACGGCATCGTCGATGTAGTACATCACGGCTTGGACGGCTTCATCGGTTCGCATACCCCGCACGTCGATTTCCTGGCTGAAGTTGAGCTGTCGCTCGCGCGAGGCGTCGGCGGTGGCGCTGCTGATATACGATGTGCTGCCCTTGGCCGCCTGCGGCTTGCGTATGGTGGCTTTAAGGCGGTCGAGTTTGACGGTGGTCTTCATCTGCCCGAAAACCACCGTGGCGTTCTTGCCGGAAATGGCCTCCACTGTGCCTACTGTTCCGCCGCCGTCGGCAAGCACCACATTGGAGCCGACGGCGATGGCCTCGGGTGCCGGAGCCGCCTTAGGCGCCGGCTGCGGGGTGCGCGACTTGGGAACGCGGCGGGCAAGGGCTTTGTCGTTGGTGGCGCCCGCGGTCAGGGTTGTCCGCTCGGCCTCCAGTCGGCGGCGCGCTTCCAGGGTCTTCTCGCGGTCGGCCTGCGAGGAGCGTATGTCGCGGATGGCACGCTCGATGGCCGAATTGCTGCCTTCGAGGATGCGTCGGGCCTCCTCGCGCGCCGAGGCTATTATTTCGCGACGTTTGCCGCGCAGCTCCTCCAGCTCGCGGTCGTAGCGCGCGAGGGTATCTTCCATCTGCTTTTCCTTCAGGCGAATGGCAGAGCGCTTGTTCTCCCAGTAGCGGCGGTCGCGGGCTATGTCGAGAAGGTATTTGTCCATATTGACATAGTCGCTGCCCACTATTTCCTTGGCGTTTTCTATAATCTCCTCCGGCAGCCCGGTTTTGCGGGCTATCTCGATGGCAAACGAGCTTCCGGGCTGACCCACGGCCAGACGGAAGGTTGGAGCCATTCGGTTGCGGTCGTAGAGCATGGAGCCGTTGACCAATCCGGCGGTGTCTTCGGCAAACTGTTTGAGGTTGTGGTAGTGCGTGGTAATAACACCCCATGCCCCCAGCGAGTTGAGCTTGGCGAGGACGGCCTGGGCGATGGCGCCGCCTATCTGGGGCTCGGTGCCTCCGCCGAACTCGTCGATGAGTATCAGCGAGGACGCACCGCCATGACCGAGGAAATACTTCATGTTGCGAAGATGCGAGGAGTAGGTGCTCAGGTCGTCGTCGATGCTTTGGTCGTCGCCGATGTCGATGAAGATATCGGCGAAGACACCCATATGCGAGTTGGCGTGCATCACCGGCAGCAGCCCGCACTGAGCCATATACTGGCAGACGGCAACAGTCTTGAGCGTCACCGACTTGCCGCCCGCATTGGGACCGGATATTACCAGAAGTCGCGATTCGGGCGTTAGGGTGATGTCCAGAGGCACAACCTGCTTGCCCTGCCGGGCCAGCGAGCGCGCCAAGCCGGGATGGCAAGCTCCGTACCACTCCATCTCCGGGTCGGCCGACAATGCCGGCAGTGCGCCGCCGGTGCTTCGCGCATAGTTGCCTTTGGCATGAATGAAGTCGAACTCGCCCAACAGCTCGAAGCCGCCCAGCAGGCTGTCGATTTCGGGGCGGATAATGTCGGCAAGGGCAGTGAGTATGCGCACTATCTCGCGGTGCTCCTGCATGGAGAGTTCGCGCAGGCGGTTGTTGGCCTCCACCACGGCAGCCGGCTCGATGAAGACTGTCTTGCCCGAGGCCGACTCGTCGTGGACGATGCCGGATATCTTGCGCTTGTACATCGGCGCCACCGGGATGACAAGACGGCCGTCGCGCACCGAGGGCGAAGTGTCCGCCTCGAGGATGCCTTCGCGCACAGCGGCGGCGATGACGCGTCGCACCGCCGAATTTATGCTCGCTGCCGTGGACGCCATGTCACGTCTTATCTCGGCCAGTGCCGGCGAGGCATTGTCCTTGATTTGGCCGTGGCGGTCCATTATGCGGTCGATAGCGGCCGTGATTTCGGGGAAGGCGAGCATATCGCGCGCTATGGCGTCGAGGTTGGGATATGGCGAAGCCGACACAGCCAGAGCATCGTCCGGGTCGGCTCGGCGCAGCTTGGCGAAAAATGTGCTGATGCCGGCGATGGCGCCCAGCGACGAGCGCAGGCCGGGAAGTTCGCTTTCGGCGGGGAAGGTGCCCGGTATGCGCAGAGAGGCCAGCAACTGCCGGCAGTCGTGTACGCCGCTTAGCGGAAAGTCGGTGTCGCCGCTGAGTATGGCCAGCATCTCGGCGGTGCACCGCAGCCGACGGTGCACCTCGCCGGGGTTGGCGCAGAAGGACATATCGTCGCACCACGTATGCCCCAACTCGGAGAGGCACAGTCCGCGCACGGCGGCGCGGACGCCGTCGAAGCCTATCTTCTGCTCGATTGTTTCCGGGTAGGTCATAGGCGCTCGGGGCTTATTTGTGCATCAGTCGGGCCAAGGCGCGCTTGTCGTCGCGCTCCTTGATGCTTTGGCGCTTGTCGTACTCTTTCTTACCCTTTGCTATGCCAATCACGAGCTTGGCCAACCCCTTGCCGTTGATAAAAAGCCGCAGAGGCACAATAGTCAGCCCCGTGTCCTTGGTGCTCTTGATGAGTTTGCCGATTTCGCGCGAGGTAAGAAGCAGCTTGCGGTCGCGGCGCGCCTGATGGTTGTTGTAGGTGCCGTAGAAGTACTCGGCAATGTTCATATTCTTCACCCAAACCTCGCCGGCTGCGCTGACGTAGCAGAAAGTATCGACCAAGGAGGCATGGCCCCCGCGGATGCTTTTTATTTCAGTGCCTGTCAGCACGATGCCGGCCGTAAATGTCTCGATTATCTCGTAATCGAAGCTGGCACGGCGGTTTTTTATGTTGATATCTTTGGCGTTCATGGAAGTATGAAAAAGAAGAGATAGTAGATGGCAAGAGGCGTCACCACAGTGGCCAGCGTAGCCAAAAGAAGGAAGGAAATGTCGCGCTGCGGAGGCACGTCGAGGTACTTAGCCCCCTTATATAACACCAAAACGGCGTATAGAGGCAGAAAACGCAGCAGAATCAAGTGCCACGGGCAGATATTGTCGGCCAATTGAATCAGCACCATAATGCCGACGGCCATCACTGCGAGCACACCGCAGCGGTCGGTGTCGACCTTGCGGCCTACAGCCCGCTCCATATACATGTCGAACACAAGCCGGGCTATGTAGACAGCCACGAAATATGCTCCGAAGTCGACCAGCGCCCGGATAACGACCGTGCCAAGCTGCACGCCGCGTTCCCAGAAGAGTGCGCAGAACTCGCTGGCCGCCGTCAGGCAAAGCAAAGGCACCAAGCCGCCGCGCATCAGCGCACGAGGCTGTGGCGACTCCGAGGCGATATCCTCCCAGCCGTTGGCCGGCGACAGCACCAGTTGAATGAGATATTTAAGAAAGCTGAGCATGACAAAGGCGTTTCAACCCGCAAAGTTACAAAAAACCCCCGTCACCGCAAAACCAAAAACGACAGTCCACCGGCCGCGGCGATTTTCCTGTTCGCAAGACGCATAAGACCTCCGCGGAGGGTACCGGGCGCTGTTATCTTTCGCACGGGAATTTTCTTAGGCGCTCAGCAACATTTTTTTGCGTGTATGGCTAATTATTGTTACTTTTGCGCACTAACACCTCGCAATTACCATGAAACGATTATTTACTCTGCTTCTGTGTGCGGCCGCCGTGCTGGCAGCCTCGGCATATAAACCCGTTATGGTGGGTCACCGCGGCAGCGGCTATGGCGTCGAAAGCACCGAAGAAGCCTTTCGTCGCGGCGCCGAACTTGGCTTTCAATATGTTGAGTCCGACCTTAAGGTTACAGCCGACAAACGCTTTGTCCTCAGCCACGACGACGACACCAAGCGCCTGGGCGGCTCTCTGACAATAGCCTCCTCAACTCTGGCCGAGCTCCAGGCCGAAACCCTTACCCAGACTCGCAACGGCGTGAAGTACACCGGACGCCTGATGAGTCTGGACGAATGGCTGGCGCTGTGCGACGAGCTCAACATTCTGCCTCTGATAGAGCTCAAGTGGGCAACAGGTGTCAACAACAACGACCAGAGCAATATCCCCCTGCTCATCAGCACTATCGAGCAGGCCGGCTTCCGCAACCGTTGCATTATCCTCACTTCGATGAAGAACTGCCTGAGCTACATACGCCGCAACTATCCCGACATCGAGCTGCAGTTCCTCACCGGCGAGTATTGGGCCAACCACTTCCAGTGGTGCGCCGACAATGGCATCGACGCCGACATTCAGTCCGGCTATTTCACCTTCGAGACGGTCACGCAGTTCCACAACGCCGGTCTCAAGGTGAACATGTGGACCACCAACGACCTCTCCGGATATCGGAAATACGCTTCCTGGGGCTGCGACTTCATCACTACCGACCGACTGGACGCAAACTCTCTCCCTGAAGTCGAGGTGCTCACCCCGCAGGACCCCCCAACGCCCGTTGACTTGGTGTGGGAGCAGCTCTGGGTGCGCAGCAACGTCAACAACAACGCCCCCGAAAATATCGACGGGGCTAACGCACAGCAGGGCACGGCTGTGAATGGTCTGTTCTACATCAACAACTGCGAAGAAAAACTTATCCATATTTTCAGCCAAGGCCAACACATAGGGTCCATTCCCGGCGGTGCCGGGTGGGGATGCTGCCGCGACTTCGCCGGCAACATAATAGTGCGCAACGACAAAAACACCGACGGCAACCTCAAATTCATCATCTACCCCGCCGGCGCCACCCCCGCAAACCCCGGCACACCCGTCGAACTCGATGTCGAAGTGCCTCTCAGCGGTCAGACCAACTTCATAAACGCATCAGGCGACGTCCTTGGCGAGGGCGGTCGAATCTTCCTCTTCCCCAACGGCCAGAAGGGCGTCAACATCGTCGAAATTGCCCGTGGGGCTCTCGTGGAGGCCCGCCGGTCGCCCGAGCTGGAGATTGCAGGCAGCGCCGCCGGATATGTGGTGCCTACCGAAAACTCCGACGCCAACTGGTACTACCAGGTGCGAAACAAAGGCATCTACAAATGGAACGGCTCCCAAAGCGAGGACTTCTCCGTGGGTCCAAGCTCAACCACCCCGCCTGCCCGAAACAGCACCGGAGGTATGGCCTTTATCAACCACAACAACAACCTCATCTTCCTCCACAACAGCGGAGCCAACTACAAAGGCGGCTTCACCGTGCGAAACAACACCATATCCACTGTCATTGCAAACATCGACCCCATCGGAACTTTGGGATATACCGACGGCGGCAACCGCTCTACCTTCAACTGGCTGATTACCGAGCAGACTGCTGAGGGACAATACGCCGTCTACCAGTACTGCCCCTCCAACGGCATGGCCGAATACCGTCTCACCGACCGCCTTTCCGGCATTGAGGCCCGGGAGGTCCGCTCCCTACCCTACTCCCTGCGTGGCCGCACGCTCGCGGCAGCCGACCCGGAAGCTCACATTGAGGTGTTCTCCATCATGGGACGACGAGTGGCCCTCGGCACCGGAACCGCCGACCTTTCGTCGCTTCCCGCCGGCCTCTACATCGTGCGCATTGGCGACAAGGCCCACAAAATATCGCTCTGACATCCCCCGCGCCCCTACTCTTCAATCAGTATTGCATGTAGATGAAGGGCATGAGTTCGTTCTGGCTTGCCTGGACCACCAGAAAGAGTATGGCGGCCAACAGCACGCCTTGCCAAAGTGCCGGAAGGGAGGTATAGGCGCCCGATGCCGCTGTGGTCCATGTGCGCGGCGTCATGTGGGCTATAAAGCCTAAAGCCAGCGCCAGCACTATCATCAGGTAGCCCTCCACAAACTGGGGAGCTACCGAGAGGTGAAAATCGGTGAATATCCGATCGGCCATTTGCCCGACTGTCTCCATCGAGGGTGCGCGGAAGAAGGTGAAACCCACTACCATGAGCGCGAATGTGATGCCGATATTGACCGCACGCAGCGTTCGAGTGCCGCGCAGTGCCTCCGGGGTAGGCCACACCTTGCGCAGCCATTTGTGGGCCACAAGCAGGGCGCCGTTGTACGCACCCCAGACGATATACATCGCCGAAGCGCCGTGCCACAGGCCGCCCAAGGTCATCGTCAGCATAAGGTTGAGCTGCGTGCGCGCCTTGCCCCGGCGGTTGCCCCCAAGGGGGATATAGAGATAGTCTTTGAGCCAGGTAGACAGCGAGATATGCCAGCGGTTCCAAAACTCGGTCGGGTTTTGGCTCTTGAAGGGCGCCATGAAATTGTCCTTGAAGCGGTAGCCCAGCAGCAGAGCCAGCCCGATGGCCATATCGGAGTAGCCCGAGAAGTCGCAGTAGAGCTGAATGGTGAAGCCGATAGCCCCCATAAGATTTTCGAAACCCGTATAGAGCAGTGGGTTCTCGAAGATGCGCGTCACGAAATTACCGCTAATGAAGTCGGCGATCACCACCTTTTTAACAAGGCCCGTCATGATGAGAAAGAGACCCTCGGCAGTGGTCTGACGCGTGGGGTTGGCGTTGGCGTGTATCTGGGGAAGCAAATCTTTGGCGCGCACCACCGGTCCCGCAAGAAGCGGCGGGAAGAAGGTAAGAAAGAAGGCATACTCCACGAAGCTGCGGCACGGTTCGAGTTGACCCCGGTAGATATCGACCATATAGCTGATACTGCGGAAGGTAAAGAACGAGATGCCAGCCGGAAGGATCACGCTCACCGGGTCGAATTCAGTACTCACCATACTTGCAAAAGCTTCGCCCAGCAGGTTGAAGTACTTGAACCATACGAGCATGCCCAAGTTGAGAACCACGTTGAGAGCCACTATGCCGCGGCCCAAAGCCGTCTTGCCGGCCCGGCCCAACCATCGCCCCAGAAAATAGTCGCTCACGCAGACCCCGCAGAGAATAAACACGCAGTCCGCGCTCGACTTATAGTAGAAGTAGAGCGAAAAAGCTATCACCACCCACATCTTAAGGCGGCGGTGTCCCTTAACGAGGTGATAAACACCTAAAAACGCAAGGAAAAGAAACAGAAACAGACCGGTGTTGAACAGCAGAGGCTGCCCGGGGTCATAGCTGAGGAGAGAAACCAAACGGTCGAAAAATTCGCTCATGAGCGGTGGAGGCTGGGCGACGGGCAACGGCCCGCCGGTTTTATTGGGACTGCAAAGTTAAACATTCCTGCGGGAATTTGAAAACCAAATTAAACAGAATGCAAAAATGCGGGCTGCAACCCGGCTGACGTATGGACCCCGGCGAAAAAAAAGAATGCATCTGCGTGTCGGCCAGGGCTGAAGCCCTCACTCCATACGGTGCGACCCCTTGCGCCTCCCCAATTCTCAATTATCAATTCTCAAAGAATTCTCCCTTGCCTTGTCGAACGAGTTCGGGAGCGGCGGAGTCGGTGAGGTCGACTATGGTGGAGGGGACGACTCCCGTGTCTTCCCCGGCTATGCAGAGGGCGATTTCTGAATAAGCGCCGTAGGCGTCGGCCACGGCTTCGGGCGTTATTTCGTCGCCCGCGTCGGCGTCGACAACTGCCGAGCTGCTCATCAGAGGGTTGCCCAGCTCCTCAGCCAGTCGCCGGGCAAAGGCGCAGTCGGGGATGCGTATTCCGGCCTGCCTACGGCCTTTGAAAATTTTCGGCAGAGCCGACGAGGCCGGAAGTATGAAGGTATACGGCCCGGGCAAGCTGCGCCGCAGTATGTTGAAGGCGTTGTTGTCGATTCGGGCGTAGGCCGCAGCTTGGCTGAGGTCAGAGCATACTATCGACAGCACGTTTTTGTCGGGGTTTATGCCCTTTATGCGGCAGAGGCGCTCCACGGCCTTGTTGTTTGCCGCGTCGCATCCGAGGGCATAGAGAGTATCGGTGGGGTAGATGATGATGCGGCCGTCGCGAAGGGCGGCCACGGCTTCGTCGATGATTCGGCCGTTGGGCTCGTTTGAGTGCTGCCGTAGTGTTTTCATGGTTCCACAGTAAAGATGTTCATATCCGGCTCTGCCCCGGCGTATTCTGTCAGCAGTTCCCTGACGAGGTCGACGGCCGCTGCATTGCCCATCTCGCAGTCTCCGTAACAATTGAGCGTAACGAGCAGTCGGCGCGTAGACGGAGAGAGTGCGGTGCGCTCATTGTCGGAGGTCGGTGTGCCTATGCCTCCTATGGCGTCGCGGAACACCGGCAGACACTCTATGTTGAGCTCGCCGCGGCCGATGGCTTGGTAGGGCTCTCCGGGACGCCCCTTGCCAAGCACGAGCTCCCCGCCTGCGATTTTGTCGGCGTCGAAGGCGCCTATGGAGTGGCCGGTGAGCAGCGAGGCCAGGTTGATCAGGTCGACTATGGCCGTGGTGCGGTAGAGCTCCTTGCCGCCGACTGCACGCCGCATCAGGGCCTCCGCGCTGGGGCGGTAGCGGTTGGGCTCCTTGCCCAATGCCTTGTAGGCCGTGCGAGTGGCATCTATGGCCGGTCGGTGACGAACACACTCCATCGGTGTGGCGCCCAACTCCTTGGCGGCCTCGCATAAGCGCTGCCAAAGCGCATCCGGCGTAGGCGGATTGACAACCGACGATTCAAAAACGACTACCTTGAGACCCGGTGCGGCCTGACCGACCTCCGGCGAAATCGAAACCTTCATAACGTGCTATTATTGACAATATTGGCGGATATATTCCTCGCAGGTTAGTTTGAGTTCCTCATACCACCGGTCGCCGAAGCGGCGCCGTAGCGGGCCTTCGAGAAACTGATAAGCGCGGATACCCTTTGCGCGTCCGAGCACCTCGGCTGCGCGGCATATCTTCCACCGGTCGTAGTTGACGGCCGTGAAAGTCGGGTACTTCTTAAGGCGCACCGGATACAGGTGGCACGACACCGGCTTGAGAAAGTCTGTCCGACCCTCGCGATAAGCCTTCTCCAGGGCGCAAATCCAGGTGCCGTCGTCGGCCAGGGTGGCAAATACGCAGTTGCGGTTTTCGACCAACTGCGTGACGAGTTCGCCTTCGACGTCGCGGTAGCTGGTGCCGCACTCCTCGATTTGGCGTTTGGCGCCCGGCAGAAGGTCCGGCCACACCACAGGCAGCAGCTCGCGGATGCGGGCATCTTCCTGCTCGGTGACGGGAGCGCCGGCGTCGCCTTCAAGGCAGCACTGCCCCTTGCAGGCGCCCAGGTCGCAGCAGAAAAAACGTTCTATAAGGTCAAGACTGACAAGAGTATCCTGAATCTGAAGCATATGTCGTAATTTAGAGGCCGCGAGCGGCGCCCACGCCGATAAGGCGGTCGTAGCGCTCGCCGCGGCGGCGGTGGTAGACCCGCACAAAGTATTCGTTTTCTGTTTGGTAATTGTCGCCCTCCACCTGAGCCGTATAACCACGTCGGGCTCCCGGCGGCACGGTGAGATACTGATAGTTGTAGGCGCCCTGCTTCAGGAGCATAGCGCGCTCGTAGCGACCCCGGGAGTGGTTGTAGACCATGCGGGCGTTGGGATCGAAGCGGCGCATGGTGAAGTCGCCGTCGACGAATACCATCGCGCCGGGCATCTCGTCGGTCTCCAGGGCAAAGTGGACCACGCCGTAGTCGGCCTCGGTGTCGGGGTTCTGACTGTCGCGGCGACGAATGAAGAACCGTCCGCCCTGCGTCTCGTCGTAGGAATATGCCTCGTCGGCCCGAGGCAAATCGGGCACCAGGGTATAATGGTAATACGGATGAAAGTACTCGATGGCGTCGACCCCCATGCCGGGGTAGTGCTCCGTGACCGTTTCGAAGCGCCGGTATTCGTTGCCTCCCTCGAAGATAAGCTCCGGTGTGTGCTCGAACACGGCTGTGCTGCCAAGCATACGCATGGGGTGGCGCACGGCGACCTCCGAATCAAGGCGCCCGTTCTGCCCTACCACCACGATGAGGTCGTTGAATGGGTCTTCGACGGAGGCCCTCTCCGTGTCGACGGCCACGGTGAGCTGCTGGTGGCGCGCCCGATAGTCGATGTCGGTGTTTCCGGCCACCGTCACCTGCACAGGGGCCGCCTGCTCACTGACCATGAACCGGCATTGGAGCACCGTAGAGTCAGGGTCGGACTCGGGATAAACCCTCAGCAGATAGTTCCCGGAGAGTGTAGGCCGCATGTCGCCGTTGGGAAAGTCGAGCCGGTAGTGAACGTAGTGCACCGTTGTAGCTTGCGAAAAGTCGTAGTCCTCGACGACGCCCTCGTTGAAGCCCTCGAGATACTCGCTTTCGACCAGTGCGCTCGGTTGCCAGTTGGCGTTGCAGTGGGTCAGAGAGTAGCGGAAGAACTTGCGGTCGTCGGAGAGATGGTCGAACGACACCTCCAGCACATCGTCGGCGCCGAGCACCAGCACCGGGAATCCGAATTCGTCGCCAGCCGGGTGTATGCGCAGAGAGTGGATGCGGTCGTTGAAAACGCCCGTCATCGTGTCGGCCGCCATGCCGCCGACAGCACCGAGCACAGCGCCCAAGAGAGCCGTTATAAATCTTGCGGAAGCCATACGATAGGTTGTTTGCCTTGCTCGGCAAGGTATTTGTTGGCCGCGGCGAAGTGGCCGTTGCCGAAAAATCCGCGGTAGGCGCTCAGCGGCGAAGGGTGCGGCGAAGTGAGCACCAGATTTCGTGAGGAGTCAATCATACCGGCCTTGCGGATGGCATACGAACCCCAGAGAAGGTAGACGATGCCGCTGCGCCGGCTGTTGAGGGCGCGGATGGCGGCGTCGGTGAAGAGCTCCCAGCCATGGCCCTGGTGGGAGCCGGCGCGATGGGCCTCCACAGTGAGGGTGGCGTTGAGCAGCAGCACGCCCTGATGCGCAAGGTAGTCCAGGTTGCCCGAGGCGGGAAGCGGTTCGCCCTGACGGCCTTCCTCGGCGGCTATCTCCTTGAAGATATTTATCAGGCTCGGTGGAATGGCAACTCCGTCGCCCACCGAGAAGCAGAGCCCGTTCGCCTGACCGGGCCCGTGGTAGGGGTCCTGGCCCAGCACTACAACCTTTACTTCGTCGAAGGGGCAGGCGTCGAAGGCCGCAAAAATGCGCGACGGCGGCGGATAGACCGTCGTTCGACCATATTCAGCGCGCACAAAGCGCGTGAGCTCAGCGAAATAGGGCTGTTCCCACTGGTCGGCCAATGCCTGGTGCCATCCGGACTCTATCTTTACGTTCATGAATTTTTTTTTGCAAAAATACAAAAAAAGCCGTACTTTTGCACCACTGAACGCCAACGAAAAGCGCCTCGGCAAGTTTCCACGCGTTGGCGGCATCCGGAATGTGCCTGTAGTTCAATGGATAGAATTATGGATTCCGGTTCCATCGATTGGGGTTCGACTCCCCACAGGCATACCAAAGACGACCAGGAGCTGCTCCCCGCCGGAAGCAGCTCCTGAATTATGTGTAGAAAAGATTGAAAAAGTTGTGCAACCAAAATGAAGCTCTATAAATTCATCACCGATTGGATTCTTATTTTCTCCATCCTCGGAGGCATTTTCGGCTATTTTGCCTTTGCCGCCCTCGATTTGTCGGCCCAGGTGCGGGGTGCCGCTCTGACCGCGGTACAAATCCTGCAGCCGCTGCTCATTTTCTGCATGCTTTTTCTGACCTTCTGCAAGGTTAACCTCAGCGAGTTGCGCCTTTGCCGCTACCACTGGTGGCTGCTTCTTTTCCAAGTAGGGATGTACCTGACCATCGGGGCGGTTGTCATGTCGTTGCCCCGCGACGGCCTCCGTATAGTGCTCGAGGGCGCAATGATATGCCTCATCTGCCCGACGGCCACCGCCGGCGCCGTGATAGTCAGAAAGTTGGGCGGCAGCCCGCAGCACATCACAACCTACACCATCCTCATCAATCTGGCTGCTTCGCTTGTCATACCGGCCACTGTGCCCTGGGTGCATCCCAACCCCGGCATCTCCTTCGCCACGGCCTCTGTGCTCATTTTGGGCAAGGTTTTCCCGCTGCTGCTTCTGCCGCTTATATGCGCCTTCCTGCTGCGTCTGTTCCTGCCCAAATTCCACGAAGTTGTGCAGCGCTACGGCCATTTGTCGTTCGAGCTGTGGGTAGTGGCGTTGGCGTTTGCCACAGCCGTCACAACGCGCTATATCGTACATAGCAACACCTCATTGGCCACCGACCTGTGGCTGGTGGCCGTATCGCTGATCACGTGCGTGCTGCAGTTCTACATCGGCCGTCGCATAGGTGCAAGCAGCGACGATACAGTCACCGCCGGACAGTCGCTCGGCCAGAAAAACACCGTGTTCGCCATCTGGCTGGGCTACACTTTCTTCACGCCCATAACCTCCGTTGCCGGCGGCTTCTACAGCATCTGGCACAACGTCATCAACTCCTGGCAGCTCTACCGCCACAACCACCCGCGGACTCTCGACGGTTGCGCTCGATGATGTCGGCGAAGCTTTTGGGAAGCCGAACATTGTAGAGGTCGTAAGCTTCGTCGAAGAGCGGGGCTATCTGCTCGTCGGTAAAACCGGCGATGCCGCAGCCTATACGGGTCACGTAGAAGGTGTTTTGGTCCCACTCGCGGGCGAGTTTGATGAAGTCGTCGACATAGGGCTTGATGGTCTCCACTCCGCCCTGCATAGTCGGAATGGCATAGCTCTGACCTTGAATACCCACGCCTTGGCCCATGATAGCGCCGAACTTTTCGCGAGCCACGCGAGCGGCTCCGCCGGCGTGGTTGCCTTGCAGATTGGAGCCGAAAACGAAGATGTCGTCCGGTCCGAGCTGCTCAATATTTTCGGGAGTGTACTTTAGATACATATTGTTTCTATTCGATTATGATAAGAGTCGGAGCGTAGTGACCACGGCGTCGGCAAGGCACTTGGCGGCATAAGTGGGCCGCATGGCTTTTTCGAGGTCGACGGCCTCCGTCTGTATGCACACCGCCGCCCGGAAGCCGGCCGCGTAGAGTTCTTGCCGGTCTGCCACACGTCCGGCGTAAGCAACTACCGGCACTCCCCGCTCCCGGGCGCGCCGCATCACTTCGAAAGGCAGCTTGCCCATCAAAGTCTGCGCATCGATGGAGCCTTCGCCCGTAAAGACGAGGTCGGCGCCCTCAAGGGCCTCGCTGAAGCCTGTTTTGTCGAGCACGAAGGGTGCGCCGGGGCGAATATCGGCACCGAGCACAGCGGCGAGACCCGCCGCCACGCCGCCGCCGGCGCCTCCGCCGGCGAGTTCGCGCATGTCGGGGCAGCCCTTGTCGGCAAGCAGCCTCGCAAAGTTTTCAAGACCCGCCTCCAGAGTGATTACGCCCCTGTTGCCGGCACCCTTCTGGGGACCGAACACGGCGGCGGCGCCTTCGGGGCCCGTCAAGGTGTTGGCCACGTCGGCGAGCACCGTGAAGCGCACACCGCTACAATTTCGGCGGGCAGCCTCGATATCCAAGTCGGTGAGCTCGAGCAGGAACCCTCCGGAAATGCGCTCAAATTCGCGATCCCCGCGGAAGCACCGCGCGCCCAAAGCCTGCAGGATACCCCAGCCGCCGTCGACTGTGGCCGACCCTCCCGCGCCGAGGATGATATGTCGGCATCCGCGGGCTATGGCGTCGCGGATAAGGATTCCCGTGCCGAAGCTGGACGTGGCGATGGGATTACGCCGCGGTTTTTCCACCAGAGTCAGCCCGGAGGCCGCCGCCATGTCGATAGCAGCCTCGGTGCCGTCGGCGCTCACCATATATTCAGCCTTAATATGTCGGCCGAGCGGATCGAGGGTGTCGGACACCACAGTGCGGCCGCTACCTTCGAAGATGGCGCGCGCGGTACCTTCACCGCCGTCGGCAACATTGAATACGCAGACCTCGCAGTCGGGCCGCACACCCTTGATCGCCTCGGACGCAATGCGCCCGGCCTCTGCGCTGGTGAGACAGCCCTTGAAAGAATCGATAGCCACTACAATTTTCTTCATGAACACTCTTAAACTTTTCGCAAAATAGGTAAAAACGAAAGATTTTTTAGGAAATCATAAGACTTTTGAGGGCGTTATGGGGTTCCATAATAACCGAAAAAGGCCGAAATGATTTACAAAAAAGATGAGTTTTTAACATTTGGGAATAAGTTTAAACGAGTTCAATATGCAAAAATACAAATTATTATTGGAGCTGTCGGAAAAATTTTCGTAATTTTGTTCAAGATATATGGCAACAGGAACAGTAATAAAAAATACCGGGTCGGCCTACACCGTGCGGCCCGACCTGGGAGGAGATGCGATCACCTGCCGCATCAAGGGTAACTTCCGCATCAAAGGCATCCGCACCACCAACCCCGTGGCCGTCGGCGACCGCGTTGTCTTCGGCACGCCGGGCCGCGACGGCGTGGCACTGATCACGGCCATCGAACCGCGCAGAAACTACATTATCCGCAAAGCATCCAACCTCAGCAAAGCCGCCTCCATTATAGCGGCAAACGTCGACCTGGCCCTACTGGTTGTCAGCCTCGTACATCCCGAAACCTCCACCACTTTCATCGACCGCTTTCTAGCCTCCGCCGAGGCATACGGCGTTCCGGCCGTGCTGGCAATCAACAAAACCGACCTGCTCGACGGCGAAGAGGACGGTCGCGAATACCTTGCCGCCGTGCGAAACCTCTACGAAACCATCGGCTACCGCACCGTGGCCGTGTCCGCCCGCACCGGCGAAGGCCTCGACTCTCTGCGCGAGCTCCTTGCCGGACGCACCACCCTCTTTTCGGGCAACTCCGGAGTGGGCAAAAGCAGCCTCATCAATGCCCTCATACCCGGCCTCGACCTTCGCACCGGCTCCATCTCGGAGGCCAACGACTCCGGCATGCACACCACCACCTTCTCCGAGATGTTCGAACTTCCCTCAGGCGGCTATATCATCGACACCCCCGGCGTGCGCGGATTCGGCACCGTAGAGTTCGATGCCGCCGAAGTAGGCCATTTCTTCCCCGAAATCTTCCGCGAGTCGGCCCATTGCCGCTTCGGCGACTGCACCCACACCCACGAGCCGGGATGCGCCGTCCTCAAAGCCGTCGACGAGAGCCGAATTTCTCAGAGCCGCTACAGCTCATATCTGAGCATATTGGAAGAGGCATCGGCCGCCGCGCCCGACAAATACCGCTCGTAGCGGCCTCGCCGACATTGTGGCGTAATTCTACGATGGGGCATTTTATGGGGCATTTTACATTTTAAATTTTACATTTTACATTGTCAATTGGGGATGTGTGGGGAATTTTTGCTATTTTTGCTTGTTTTTTCAAAATATGGAGCAGATATTGTACATATTGCCTCGCGGATTGGCCATAGGCGCGCTTATTTCGGCGCCAATGGGTCCGATAGGTATGCTCGTGATTCAGCGCACTCTGTCGAAGGGGCGGTGGGCGGCTTTCTTCACGGGTATGGGAGCTGCGCTGAGCGACTTGGTGTACTGTCTGCTGACGGGTTTCTGCCTGAGTTTCATCACCGGATTCATCGATGCCCACAAGCTCGCTATCCAAATTATAGGCAGCGGCGTGATAGCGGCTTTCGGCCTGTATCTGTTCCGCAAGAACCCCACTCGCTCCCTTCGGGCGGCCGATGTGAGCGCAACCAACTACTGGAGCGACTTCGTGACAGGCTTTTTGCTGACCTTCTCGAATCCTCTGATTCTGTTCTTCATCATCGGCTTGTTCGCGCGGTTCACCTTCCTGCTACCCGACTTTGGCATACACCACTATATAATAGCGTATTTCACTATATTCACCGGCGCCATGTGCTGGTGGTACTTGGTCACGCTGCTGGTGAGCCGACTGCAGAAGCGCATCAATGTGCGCTCCCTCCGCTTGATTAATATCATCATCGGCTCTTTGCTGTTCATCATGGCCGTTGCCGGCGCTGTGATGGGCGTGGTTGAGCTGCTTGGCTAATTCCGGAATTTTACAATGACCCCCGAACATCTCGACATACCCCGCGTAGCAGCACTTGGCTGCCTTGAGGACCCGCAGGCCATCATCAACCTACTGGACGAGCACGGTGTTCGACGCACCATCAGCTCTCTGAACTGGCCCGAGGAGTTTCCCTACCGGCCCCTGGCTACCTTCGCCACCGCTCACGACGGCCGCAATCTGTGGATTGACTTTCTGGTGCGCTGCAACTATCTTCGCGCCGAAAACTACACCGACCAGACACCGGTGAGCGAGGACAGCTGCGTGGAAGTTTTCCTCCGGCCGGAGGAGAGCCCGGAGTACTGGAATTTCGAGTTCAACTGCATAGGAGCCGCCAACGCCTCCCACCGCCGGGAGCGCCCCGAACCCACGCGGCTTTCGGCTGAGGAGCTCGCTCAAATTGAGCGTTTCCCCTCGTGCGGTACTCGTCCATTCTGCGAGCTGGAGGGTTTGTTCACGTGGAATCTTCTTGTCAAGATACCGATGAGCCTCATGGGTGTAGACGCAACAGCGGGGCCGGCGCAGCTGCACGGCAATTTCTACAAATGTGCCTCGCGGTGCACCCTGCCCCACTATTTGAGCTGGAGCCCGATCGAAACTCCTCGGCCCGACTTTCACCGGCCGGAATTTTTCGGTTCTATTACGCTTCTATAATCAAGCTATTGCCGGCTCAGGGTCGCGGGCGGCTTCGGCCTGCAGGGCTTCGGCAGCTTCGGGAGCTGCCTCCTTTGCGCGGGCGGCAACCTGGTCGGCGTCGAGCATAAGCTCGAAAATCTGGCGGGTGTCGGCTGCCTTGAGACGATAGTAGTTGCCGACGGTCTCGCCGTGGTTGGCATGGAGCCGCTCGACCATGGTGTCGATGTCGGGCGCCTCGACGCCGAGAGCTTTGAAAGTCAGCGGCATGCGGAGCACGGCACTGAGGAAAGCGCGCAGCGAGGCCACCGTTTCGATTGCGGCGGCTCGGTCGTCGCGCTGGTCGATGTTGAAAATACGCCTTCCAAGCTGAGCGACTTTGGAGGGCTTATGGTGAGCCATGTATGCCATCCATGCGGGAACCACAACTGCAAGACCCGCTCCATGGGCAACATTGGGATACATGGCGCTGATTTCATGTTCGAGGTAATGGCAAACCCAGTCTTCGACGCGGCCTACGCCTACGCTGCCGTTGTTAGCCATCGTGCCGGCCCACTCTATGTTGGCGCGGGCGTGGTAGTCGGTGGGGTCGCTCATGGCACGCGGGGTTTCGGTCATCAGACCCATCAGAAGGCCTTCGGCGATGCGGTCGGTCATTTCGACGCGTATTGTCGGCGAGAAGTAGCGCTCCAGGATGTGGGTCATGATGTCGACTGCACCGACGGCGGTCTGCCAGGCCGAGAGGGTAAAAGTACGCTCGGGATTCAGAATCAGGGCAACCGCATCAAAATTTCCAAAGGTTCTACCATCCGGAGATGACGTTTGCCGAGTTTTTTATTAATAAACT
>UQLO01000039.1 GCA_900541865.1 uncultured Porphyromonadaceae bacterium
AAACTTAACTTTTCAACCCCAGTCGCTGAATTCTTCAAATTTATTGGTTAATTTTGCACTTGCAGGTAGAATCTGCCGCGTTTTAGAGAATTTTTGCTTTTGGCGAGGTTGATTTGGGTGAAGAAATGTAAAATTGGGTTTTAATGTGTCAATCCTTGGTAGGTGCGGCGCCTGCGCAGGTAGTACTGGGCGAGTATGTTGGTCTGCGAGCCGGGTGTGACGCCGAGTAGGTCGTCGTCGGGATGGGCGCCGTAGCTGCGGGCCATGCGCCGGAAGTCGCGGTGGGCGCGCACTATTGCGGCGGCGTCGGCCCAGTTGAGGGTGGCCACCGACCGGCACCATGCCAGGGCGTCGAGGAGTCTCCGCTTGAAGAGTTTGCGGGCTCGGGTGGCGTCCGGCAGGTTTTTGTGCATCATCAGCAGGTTGTTGCGGAAATTGAGGTATGTCTTGCGCGGGTTGCCCATGGGCAGGGAGCCGCCGCCGAGGTGTCGCACGGAGGCTGCGGGTACTGCCGCCACCTGATATCCGGCCAGGTGTATGCGCCAGCACAGGTCGATTTCTTCCATATGGGCAAAAAAGCCGGGGTCAAGGCCGCCAAGTGCCAGATAGAGGTCGCGGCGCACCACCATTGCTGCTCCGGAGGCCCAGAATACTTCCTGCGGGGTGTCGTACTGGCCGCGGTCGGCTTCGCAGTGGCCGAAAATGCGGCCTCGGCAGTAGGGATAGCCGTTTCGGTCGATGAAACCGCCGCATGCGCCGGCGTACTCGAAGTGTGTAGGGTCGCTGTAGCTCAGTATTTTGGGCTGCGCGGCTCCGATGCGGGGATTGGCTTTCATATAGTCGACCATAATGCGGTCCCACCCGGGGTCGGGGGCGAGGTCGGAGTTGATCAGGGCGCAGTAGGTGAAGTCGCCGGCCTCGAGGATGGCGCGGTTGTAGCCGGCGGCGAAGCCGAGGTTGGTGTCGAAGGCGAGAATGTCGACCTTGTCGGCAAACTCCGTTTTGAGCAACTCGAGGCTGCCGTCGGTGCTTCCGTTGTCGGCAACTATGATGCGCGTGATGGAGCTGTCGGTATTTGCGATGACCTCCGGCAGGAAGCGTCGGAGGAGCTTCTCGCCGTTCCAGTTCAGTATTATCGCTGCTAAAGGTCTGGTTTCTTTCATGATTTGATAAATTCGGAGGCGTTTTTCCACCTGTTGTGGCTCCACAGCCAGATTGCGGGGTTGCGCCGCACTGTTTCTTCGAGCATTTCGGCATAGCGGGAGGTGACTTCGTGCGGCTCGGTGTCGGCTACATTGCGTGCAATCAGCCGGCAGACTATGCGGTAGTGTCCCCGCGAGCTCTTGTACATATCCCAATAGATAGCGGCCATGCCGAGCTTGCGGGCCAGGGTTTCGGTTCCGCTGATAAAAGGCGTCGGTCGGCCGAGGAAGTCTACCACCACGGCGGGGTCGCCATGCGAGGGCTTTTGGTCGCTCATAAAGCCGGTGACGCTGAGGGCGCCGTCTCTCTTCCACCCCAGCAGTGTGCGGAGCACCACAGCCTTGGGAATCGAAACCGACCGGAAACGCGAGCGAACCCGGAGCATGAGCGCATCGAAGGCGGCATTGCGCAGCGGGCGGTAGACCTGAGCGTAGACCATTGTCGGCGAGGGCTTCGCTGCGGTGTGGAGAGTAACGGAGGGCGCCCACTCCCAGTTGCCGGTGTGGCCGAAGTAGACGACTGTGCTGCGTCCTTCGGCTGTGAGCGAGTCGATAAGCTCCACGTTCTCAAACTCCATACGCCGGCGCATTTCGTCGTCAGAAATATGGAGGAGCTTGAGCGTTTCGACCACATAATCCGTGAAATTGCGGTAGAAGCCGCGTTCTATGGTCAGCAGCTCGGAGTGGCTTTTCTCCGGGAAGCAGGCGGCAAGGTTGGTGCGGACCACGCGTCGGCGATAGCGAGCCACATAGTACAGCACGGGCCAAATGATATCGGAGGCCACGTAAAGCACACCCAGAGGCAGACGTGCCAAGACCGAAAAGAGAGCCAACAGAACGCGAGTCATGGCATCGAGGCACTGATTGTCTGTCCGTCGGCCAGTAGCTCGTCCAGCCGCAGCGGCATGATTGCGTTGTCTTGCCCTACACCGGCCGGGGCGGCCACTCGCAGGTAGTTGTCGGTGAATCCGCCCAGGCTGCCGTCGGCCTTCGACGACTCCAGCAGCACGGGGCGCACCGTGCCGAGGTAGCGCTCGGCGAAGGCGCGGTGCTTTGCGGCGCTGACTTGGCCCATAATGTGCGCTCGGCGATGCTTTTCGGCCTGGTCGACGGTACCTTCTATGGCCAGGGCGCGTGTTCCGGGACGTTCGGAGTATGGGAACACGTGGAGATGGCTGATGTCAAGGCTCTCCACGAAGGTGCGTGACCGTTCGAACTCGTCGGGGCTCTCCCCGCGGGCGCCTACGATGAGGTCGACGCCGATGAAGGCATCGGGCACGATGCGGCGCACCCGCTCGATTTTGGCGGCGAAGAGGGCCGTGTCGTAGCGGCGACGCATAAGTGCGAGCACCTTGTCGGAACCGTTCTGAAGCGGAATATGGAAATGGGGCATGAAGGCGCGCGAGGCCCCCACGAAGTCTATGAGTTCGTCGGTGAGCAGATTAGGTTCGATGGAGCTTATGCGGTAACGCTCTATGCCGTCCACGCGGTCGAGCTCGCGGCAGAGGTCGATGAAGCTGTCGTCGCGTCCGGCCCCGAAGTCGCCGATGTTGACGCCAGTGATAACAATCTCACGTCCGCCTCGGGCGGCTGCCTCCTCGGCCTGGCGCACTATCTCGGCGATTGTGCCCGAGCGCGAGCGGCCGCGAGCCTTGGGGATGGTGCAGTAGGAGCACCAATAATCGCAGCCATCCTGCACTTTGAGGAAGAAGCGAGTGCGGTCTCCTCGGGCGCAGGCCGGCATGAAGGTCCGCAGATCTTTGGCATCGGGCACGGCGGCGGGTGCGGTATTTCCGCTTCCGGCAATGGCTTCAAGGGTCATGTCGGCCAAGGCCAGCTTGTCGTTTACGCCGGCCACCACGGCCACACCCGGCAGCAGAGCCACCTCGGCGGGTTTGAGCTGGGCGTAGCAGCCCGTCACCACTATTGCGGCCTCGGGGTAGCGGCGGTTGAAATTGCGTATTGCGGCCCGGCACTTTCGGTCGGCCTCGGCGGTGACGCTGCAGGAGTTGACCACCACCACATCGGGCGTCTCGCCGTCGGCGCAGGCGCCGATGCCTTTGGCGGCAAACACGTCGGCCACGGCCGACGTCTCCGCAAAGTTCAGTTTGCAGCCGAAAGTATGGTAGAGCGCCTTCATCCTTTATAATTATTGACAATGGCGGCGATTTCGCGGGCATCCTGCGCGGAAGTGCCCGTCGAAATGGGCAGCGACACCACAGTGCGGCATATACGGTCGGTCACCGGCAGAGCGGGCCACTCCCTGTCGGCATAGCACGGCTGCCGGTAGAATGGGGTGGCATAATGCACATCGCAGCCAACGCCGTTTTTATTCAGAAAAGCCATGAAACCTTCGCGATTGTCGGTTCGAACAACATACTGGTGCCATACTGAGCCGTCGGTCTTCTCAACGACTGGCTTAACAATCAGAGGATTGTCTATCTCGCGGTCGTAGAGTGCCGCAAGGTTGCGCCTGTGGTCGGTTTCAAAGGCTATGTCCTTTAGTTTGATTTTGAGGAAAGCGGCCTGAATAGGGTCCATACGGCAATTATAGCCCAAATAAATATTGTGATAGCGGCGGTCGGAACCATAGTTGGCCAAAGCGCGAACCGTTGTTGCCAATTCGGCGTCGGCAGTGACCACGGCACCGGCATCACCTACGGCGCCGATATTTTTGGTGGGATAAAAGCTGAAAGCAGCGGCATCTCCCAACGAGCCGGAGATGGAAGTCCCTCGTGGCGAGAGAGTTGCACTTTGCGCTCCTATCGCCTGGGCGTTGTCCTCGATGACGAGCAGATTGTTCCGGCGACCCAACTCTGCCAGAGTAGCGTCGTAGCACACGCGACCGTAGAGATGCACCGTCAGGATGGCTTTAGTTGCCTGGGTTAATGTTTTGGCAACCTGCGAAGTGTCCATGTTTAGCGTTTCCGGATCTGCGTCGACCGGCACCGGCACGAGCCCCATTTCCGTCAGCGGCAGCACGGAGGCGATGTAGGTATTGGCCGGCACTATAACCTCATCGCCGGGAGCTATGCGGCCGAGCAGAATGTACGCTCTGAAAATGAGACGAATGGCATCAAGACCATTGCTGACCCCGACGCAGTGCGGGGTGCTGTGGAGGACCGCCATTTCGCGCTCGAAGGCCTCGCACTCCTCTCCCCCGATATATCGGCCGGAATCGAGCACGCGGCAAGCAGCCTCCTTTAGGTCGCTAAGATGCCGGCGATTAGTGGCGCGAAGGTCGAGAAAGGGATATTTGAGTTCACTCATGTGCATGAAGTTTAAGGAATTGGTCGAACTCGCGCACATAATCGCCTTCTGAATAATGAGTTGAGGTCAGCACCATACAAACCGAACCGGACGAGAAATTGTCGAGCGTACGCCAGTAGCCCGGCGGCACGTAAAGTCCGCAGAACGGCCGATTCAAAGTGTAGCGGTGCCACTCGCGGCCGTCGAAAAGATTGACGTTGAAGCTTCCGGACATAGCAATCAGCACCTCGCGACCTTGGTAGTGCGAGTGGCCGCCACGCTCTTCGCCGGCTGGAACATCGTATGTCCAGTAAACACGCTCGATGGCGAAGGGGATTCGGCCGTCGCCGTTCTGGACGAAGGTGAGGTTGCCGCGCGGGTCGTAGATACGTGGCAGCTCTATAAGGCGTGGTTTTTCAGTTTCCACTTGCAAGGCGCTGGAGGTATTGTCCATAATGCGTTGATTTTAAGGGTTCGGCGAGCGCCGCCAACTGAGCGGCGTCGATGAATCCGCGGCGGAAGGCCACTTCTTCGAGCGAAGCCACCAATAGCCCCTGGCGTTTCTGGATGGCCTCCACGAAGGCCGAGGCTTCCTTCAAGGAGTCGACGGTGCCGGTGTCGAGCCATGCGAAGCCGCGGCCGAAAATCTGCACGCGCAGTCGGCCTTGCTCCAAATACCTGCGGTTTACGTCGGTGATTTCCAGCTCGCCGCGTGCCGACGGCTTTATGCCGGCTGCAAGGTCGACGACATCGTTGGGGTAGAAATAGAGTCCCACAACGGCTTTGTCGCTGCGCGGCTCAGCCGGTTTCTCCTCTATGCCGACGGGTAGGCCGGACTTGTCAAGCTCAACGACGCCATACCGGCGGGGGTCGAGTACGGGGTAGGCGAAGACCGAGGCAAGGCCGGCGGCGCAGTCGGCGGCCGCTTTGCCGAGCATACCGGTGAAGCCCTGACCATAGAAAATGTTGTCGCCAAGCACAAGGCAAACATCGTCCGCCCCGATAAAGTCGCGGCCTATGATGAATGCTTGCGCCAGCCCTTCCGGCCGGGGCTGCTCGGCGTAGTCGATGGCGATGCCGAGCTGCGAGCCGTCGCCGAGAAGGCGGCGGAAGCCGGGTAGGTCGGCGGGGGTGGAAATAACCAGTATGTCGCGTATTCCGGCCAGCATAAGCACCGAAAGCGGGTAGTAGACCATCGGCTTGTCGTAGACCGGCAGAAGCTGTTTGGACACCGCAAGCGTCATCGGGTGGAGGCGCGACCCGGCCCCTCCGGCAAGTATTATTCCTTTCATCGGCCTTCGTACATTTTCCGGTAATAATTGCGGTATTGGCCGCTAACTATATTTCTCACCCACTGAACGTTGTCGAGATACCAGCGTACGGTGCTCTCAAGGCCCGGCCCGAAGTCGACCAGCGGCCGCCAGCCCAGAGTCTTCATGGCTTTGGAGGCGTCGATGGCATAACGTCGGTCATGGCCCGGTCGGTCGGCAACGTAGGTGATGAGCGACTCATCGACGGCCTTGTCGCCGGTGAGCAGCCGCACCTTTTCAAGCAGCAAGCGCACTATGTCGATATTGCGCTGCTCGCTGTAGCCGCCGAAGTTGTAGACTTCGCCGGGAATACCCCGCGTGGCGGCCAGGAGGACGCCACGGCAGTGGTCGTCGACGTAGATCCAGTCGCGCACGTTGAGTCCGCGGCCGTAGACGGGCAGCGGACGGTGCTCGAGCATATTATTGATCATCAATGGAATGAGCTTCTCGGGGAACTGGTATGGACCATAGTTGTTGCTGCACCGGGTCACTACCACCGGAAAACCGAACGTGCGGTGGTAGGCCAGGGCCATCATGTCGGCGGCTGCCTTGGAGGCCGAGTAGGGCGAGGACGGCGCAAGCGGCGTACTTTCGCTGAAGGTGCGGGTGCCGTAGAGCAGAGCCGGCCGCCCCAAAGCGGCCTCGGTGGCCGTGTCGGCATGTACGGGCGCCGGGCAGTCGGCCTCAAGGTCGCCGTAGACCTCGTCGGTGCTCACCTGCACAAATTTCTCGAAGGCGCAGCAGGGATTTGAGGCAATGTGGCGACGTGTGGTCTCCAGCAATGCCTGCATTCCGGCTATATTGGTGTCGACAAAGGGCTTAGGGTCCATAACCGAGCGGTCGACGTGGCTCTCGGCGGCGAAGTTCACCACATAGTGGGGGTCGAACTCGGCCAGCAGAGCACCTACGGCAGCGGAGTCGGCGATGTCGGCGTGCAGAAAAGCCCCGGCAGGTATCACTCGCTCAAGGTTTTCGGCATTTCCGGCATATGTCAGCGCATCGACCACCCGCACCTGCGCTCCCATCTTCACGAGCATGCGCACAAAGTTGGTGCCGATGAAGCCGGCGCCGCCGGTGACTACAAAGCGCTTATCGTTCAGCGTGCTTTCCATCACTGTTCGGGTTGAGTGTGGTTGGCCATCTGATCGCGCGCAGCGCGGAGCATTCGTTCATACTTCTCGCGGCGGATGGTGGCCATCCGCTTGGCCTGAACGGCCATTGCGAAGTTGTGGCACAGCTCGATTTCGGCACGCATGGCCGGCGTGAGAGTGGCCTGAGTGGTCGTGGATGTGCCGACGAACACAATCTTGTTTGCCGACGGATGCTCGGCCAGCCAGGGTCCGAATTCGGCCACTTCCTCCTGGTTGAAGCTGGCGGTCTCTGTGGAGCCTACCGTGACAAGGCGTGCTGCGGAGATAGCGCCGCTGCGAACGGTCTGCGAGCCGGCTTTGAGCTCGATGGCTCGAAGGCCGATTCGGCGCCCGTTAAGAGCGGCCACCATATATAAATAGCCGTCGTCGTTGACGCGGGCCTGGATGCCGGTGGAGGCCATGGCACGCTCGGAGGTACCGGTCGGCAGCCAGTACCCCTCCATGCCGGGAGCGGGTGGGGGCACGTGGCGGAAGAGGGCGCGGAGACTGTCCTCGGCAATGGTTGCGGCCGCCAGCTCGGCGTCGGCCAGCCCGATGCTGTCCATTGCCAGACCTTCCATAGCCCGAGCCCTGAGGCCCAATGCGTTGCGGCGCACTGCCACTTGGCCCGGATAGCGGGCGTTGAGGGTGTCGAGCACCTCGATGGCAGCGGCGTAGTTGCCGTTTTCTATCTCGGCTTGGCTCCGGGCGTAAAGAGCCTCGGCGTCCTTGCGCTCGCCCATAGTGCAACCGGTCATGCCGATACCGGCCACAACGGCTGCCAATATTCCAAATAACGATTTTCTCATCATTGCAGATTTTCCGCAAAAATAAGCATTATTTGGCAATTGACAAAAAATCCGCCTTTCGCCGGCTCTGCAATCCTCTCTCAATAAGCCTCAAAGAAAAAATCAAAGCTTAGAGCCTCCTGCGCACTCATCGTGTCGGATTGGGTGGGGAGGTGGCCTCGCCGTAGTCGATGGTGTAGTCTGCGCCGTTAAATGGGTAGAAGGTCCAGACGCCGACACGTTTGAATCTGAAGGGCTCCAAGCTGAAGATTATCCAGCCTTCGGCCGGTATCCGATGTTTGTAGCCATATATTTGCATAAAGCCCTGGTATTTGTACTCCGGCGAATCGGACCGGAAATCTTTTATCCTGCTTATTTCGGTGACTGAATTGGCCGGAACGCGTCCGTTGAAGTTTATTATGAACTCACCTATCGAGTCGTTGTAGAAATGCCGCATAGCGGTGGGATGCGGATATTCCGCCTGCAGCGACTCCTCGCTAAAAATCAACTGCGTCCCGTCTTTGCGCCCGAGAACATATGGCGTGAGAGTCAGTCCGCCCTCAAACCGATTGCCCTGCTCAATCCAAAACCCGAATTTGCGACCGCAGGAGTCGTAACGGTTAAAGATTTGTAGGCTATTATATCGCACTGCGGGTATTTTACGCGCACGCCATAGTGTGAAAGGTGAATCGTTGGCGCTTTCCCGCTGAGCTATCCTCAGTGTTGTGCCCCATACGTCATTGTTGAAGCCGGAAGTACGGGCAATGTACTGTTCAAATATAGTGGGAGGGTTGGGCGGTGAACAACCGTAATCAGTCAACTCAATCTTTCCGGACGGATAAACGGTTGTCCATGTCCCCGCACGAGGTTTCAAATTATCGTCAAAATAAGGAATAAAACCGCGAAGGCTCCAGCCTTGCGTGATGGAGTCTTTATAGATAAGTTGCTTGTAAATCTGATCTTTAATAAAAGGTTGTCTAAATTTTATAATCTCATCGGTTACGGGCCCCCCAGGGTAAAGGTGTAGACGGGAAGCCAATCATTGAATATCACATCAAAGTTTACCACGTAACAAGGTTCAGGGCTTAAAGCAGGAAATGAACAACCTACAGATTCTACATATGGTGCAGTAGCGGAATCTAAACACTCATATGCGGCTTCGATTCCCCTATTTTTGCCATGGAGATAATTGGTTGAGCCGAATATGCGGTCTAATATCCTGTTATTCACCCTCACCCAAGTCCCATGCCGCAACCCCTCAGCATCGTGCCTGTTTAATTGGGTTGGTGTGCCAAATATTTCACGCTCCTCAAAATTAGTTTGAGAGAGAATCGCCATGCAAGAGATTCCCGAAAAAATAAGAATAAAAAACACCTTTTTCATCGCAGAATAAATTGTATCAATAAATTTAATCATCTGTTTGTGTTTGTTGTTGTGTCGGAATGGTGTAGTCTATCCAAAACCGTCTGTGGCTTCATCCAAAATCAAATTAATACTTTTTTCGTATAATTAAATGTCTGGGAAGGCTAAAAAGCCAAATCGGCAATGGACCCCCACGAAGAAAGAAAAGACTAAAAAGATGATGGAGCCAATAAGCCAATATTTTGTAACTAGTCGAAATTTGCGCAAGTCATATGTTTGAGGTTTGCCTGCTATTCTCTTGTATCGTCCACTTATGACGAAATATATGAGCAACCCGGCATAATTGAGTAGAATAAACATAATTATGCTCGTATTGGTAACGTCATGGCGAAAAAAATCATAAAAAGAATCCGATACTATCAGCAAAAGAAGGAGTGCTCCGTAGTTGGCCATCAACGGAATACAAAAATCGACCACCGTCAGAACCGCGGAGAGGGCGTTGTCTCCATAAGTGTTCTCATTACGCTTATAAAGGGCATATAGTATTCCGTCAAGTATTTTCATCATATTCTTCATTATAATAATTCTTTTCTATCTATGTCGGATTCCTTTTAAAAACCGAATTTGATGCCAAAGCCGATATAGGTAGATAGTAAGCAACCTATGATTGCTACACATAAAGAAAGCTTAAAATAAAAGCGTTTTTTGGGTGTGTCGTAAATTTCCGGGTGCTCCACAATTCGTAGATACCTTTTTCGAAATAGAAAATATGCGATCCAGAACGCGAATGGGAACGCGATTAGCAACTTAACATATAATGCCGGGATGATAAGCCAGAAATAGGCATAAGGCTCCCAATTAATCAAAAATCCGTTTATTATTAAGAATGAAAAAATTGCTTGACACGCAATATAACAGGACGCTGATATTGCCGACCAAATGTTTCGGCCAAAATCTTTTTCCTCTTTTTTGAAGTAGAAATAATAAAGGGTATCAATAAATTTAATCATATGTCAGTATGTTTTGCTGTGTCGGAACGCTGTAGTCTATCCAGAATCCATCCCTAGCTCAGTTCAATTGTATATAAAGTATATTCCCCCCAATAGCTGAAGAGGGGGAGTGGCTAAAAGCCGAATTTGATGCCGAAGCCGATAATGGTGGATATAGGAAACAAAATGAGTGTTCCCCAAGACCATACTCTATAGTATTTGCGATTTTTTTTAGTCTCATAAATATCCGGACGCTCCACAATGCGTAAATATCTTTTTTTAAAGAGAAAATAGGTAGTCCAGAACACGAAAGGAAACGCGATTAGCAACTTGACATATAATGCCGGTATGACAAACCAAAAGTTGGCATAAGGTTCCCAATTAATCAAAGCTCCATTTACTATTAAGAATGCCATAATTGCCTGTACTGCAAAACACCAAGAGGCTGACATTGCCGACCAAATGTTTCGGCCAAAATCCTTTTCCTCTTTTTTGAAGTAGAAATAATAAAGGGTATCAATAAATTTAATCATATGTCAATGCATTGGTGAATGTGTTTTGTTGTGTCGGAACGCTGTAGTCTATCCAGATTGTATCCTAAAAGCCGAATCGAAAGTATACTCCGATTGCCATACAAGGAAGTGGCAGACATATCGCACCCCAGTGCCAGAGTCTCGCTATCATATGATATTTGGGAGAGTCGTAGATTTTGGGGTTGTTCATAATTAGTTTATATCTTTTATTAAGAAGAAAATAAACGATGCACACAATAAAATGCAAGGCTATAAAAAGAATGAACTCATACTTAGAGACCGATTTGATAAACTTGTCGAAAGCGGCCCAGTTAATCAAGCCGGCAAACAGAACCAAATAGTACAGGAAAAGGGAGATTACAAGAAACATACAGGCTATGATTGCAGCCCAAGCGCTTATTCCAAAGTCTTTCTCTTCGCGTTTGCAGAAGAAATAAAAAAGAGCATCTATAAACTTCATCAGTGCACTATATTTATTAATCAAGTTGTTTCACGGAAGTTGAATAATCAATACCAAAGCCATCAGTAGCCAGATCAGCAATGAAATAAACAACACCTGCGCCTAGCCCGGCCCAGCCTGCACCACATATATATGACATTGCAGCATCTGTGGTATATTTCAGATAAACTGCACCATTTCGGCCTCCTTCATCATAATATTTGTAAATATTGTATAATGCGATAACTGCTGAAATCCCCATTGTAAATTTACCGCAAATTTTCAAAATAGTCATATATCTGCCCAACCCTACTCCAGGGGAAGAATGGCCAACTGCGAAATCAATAAGATTCTTTTTTACTGTGTTTTGGAACCCAAAAGCTGTTGCTCCCACATTTATGCCATGAAGAACTTGGCCAATTTGCTCATCTTGGGGTGCGTTGATTTGGATTTCGTACTCCGGATCGGGTATTTCAGCATTGCGGTCGGGCAATTCGACGGGTTGGAAGGAGTCCGCGACAAAGCACGTGCCGTTCAGCTGATTGGGAACCCTGACGTTTTGTAGGCCATACATTGGCTGGCCAACGGACATCGTTTCCAGTTGTCTGTTCTGGGCACCGTCGCGGTCGAGGTAGCGCAGCGGGTTGGCCAGGCAGTAGGTGTAGGGAGCTGTGTCGAGGTAGCGGCGCCACAGGGGGTCGGGGGTGAGGAAGCGCAGCAGCACGGCGTCGTAGATGCGGGCCGCGTTGTCGTACCAGCCGGTGCCGTCGGCATCAATCCACTCTTTGTCCTGGTGGAGGCGGTCGGTGCGCCGCGCGCCGCCCAGGCGCACGGGCAGTCCGGAGGGGTAAGTGAAGGTGTGGTTGGCGCACTGGCGCGTGCCGGAGGCGCTGAGCTGCACGGTGTTGCGCACCGACCCTTTGGCGTCGCGCGCATACCAGATGTGGGTGCTGTCGGAGTAGCTCCAATGGCCGAATCCTGTCTGCACGGTGGTGCTTCCGTTGTGGGTCTCGAACGGGCCGGAATAGGTGTGGATATCGCGGCTTTCGTGCTTGCGGACGCTGCGCCATGTGGTGTCGCCCTTGGCGTCGACGCGCGGGGTGAGGGTGGTGCGGTAGCGGTCGTAGCAGCGCGCCGTCAGCCGTCCGTCGGGCAGATAAGTCATGGTCAGCCGGTTGCCTGAGCTGAAGTCCACGCGGTTGATGAAGTTGCCGAAACTGTGGTATTTAATACTGGTAATTCCGCGGGTGTCGTCGCGCACGGGGCGTCCGGCGGCGTCGTAGCCGACGGGGTCGGGATACTCGCCGGCGGTCAGTGCAGGCACTTTTCCGGCCAGGGCGTCCGAGCCGGCCTCGCTGACGCGGCTGATGCGGTTGCCCGTGTAGGCAATGTCGGTGTCGGAGGCGTCGATGCTTTGATAGCGGCGCCGGATGGCCGTTGGGTTGCCGTTGAGGTCGTACTCAGTGCGCTCGCCGACGGTGCCGTAGACGCTCGAGTAGTCGATGAGGCGCCCGAGGCCGTCGTAGCGGATGCGGAAGGCGTTTTCCTGCCCCCAGCCCTTTTCGGAGACATAGGTCGGCATGCCCGAAAGCGAGCGCGAAAGGCTGTCGGTGGAATCTTCGTAGAAAATGCGCTGCCGTAGGAAGGGGCCCGACGACAGCGAGGCAATCTGCCCGCGGACGTTGCGTTCGTAGCGTTCCTGACACACGCCGTCCACTCCCGCCGGGCGGCCTGCCTCATCGTAGACGTAGGAACCCAAAAGCGTCCAGTGCGAGCCGTCGGGGCTGAACTCGGCAGTGCGGGGTCGGTCGGCGCGGTCGTAGGTGGTGCGCCAGTGGGCCTCGCATGCGCTAAGGACAGTGCCTTCGGTCATCCTCTCAGCGCGCACCATCCGGCGCAGCACATTGCCGCGGAAGTCGTAGGTCTTCAGCTCGGTGATGCGGTCGCCGTTGCCGAAGGGATCCCACTCCACGGCTGCCACCGGGCGGTCGTAGTCGTCGTACCACACTGCCGTATAGCGGCCCGTGCCGCCGGCAATCACTGCCGAGCCCGTGGGGAGTTCCAGTGCGCTCAGCGACGGGTCGAAGGGAAAGTCAGGATGCGAAGGCACCGTCACATTGGTGGCAAAGGAATGATTGTCGTAGTACCAGGCCCGCAGGGCCTTGAACCCGGCAGGACCGGCGAGGTTGCTGTACTGCAGGTCGTACTCCATCGCGCCCGGTCCGGGCACAACGTGCTCAATGAAAAGGCTGTCGGCGAAAAGCTCCTGCAGCTCGTCGTGGGTCATCCGCGTAGTTGCGGTGCCCTCAAGCACCCGGCGGTGCAGATGGTCGTATTTGAAAACCGTCCAGGTATTGGAGGCACGCTGGTCCGGCCGCTGAACCATAAGCGGCTGGTCGAACGGACTATAGACTGTCAACTCCGGCTCGCACCCGGGGGCCTTTGCCCAAATGCAGCGGCCACTAACGTCGTAGCGGAACTGCTGGCACAGCCCGTCGAGCAGCGACTGCGGCACCGACCCGCTCTCGGGAAGCTGAGCCGACGCCTCCGGCGAAAAAACAACCCTGAGATTACCGTAAATGTCGTAAACGCGGTAGGTGTCGGCATAGGGGCGCCCGGGCTCTCCCGTAAGCCGCCGCGTCAGAACGGTGCGCCCTTGAGTGTCGTCGAACTCCATCGTCACGCGGCCGTCCGGGTCGGTAGTCCGGGCAATGCCCAGCGTGCGGGCGCGATAATGGCCCGCGACGCACACCGCGCCGTCGAAGTCGACTTTGAGAAGACGGCAGGAACGCTCGTCCGACGAATCATTGGGGAAATACGAAATATGGGTCGCACCCTGGGCTGCAGACGGCCGCACGCCGGGCATAAACTGCCGGCTGAGACGCTTGGTTGCCGCGTCCTCGTAGCCATACTCAGTGTAGGGCCTCACATCCGCCCCGAAGAACGAGGCAGCCGCGTCGCGGACCGATGCCGGCTGAACGAAAGCCCCGTCAGCGCCCGGCAGAGGCACCGGCACCCAACTGTGGGAGAGCATCCCCGCGTGGTCATACTCCGAAAGAATCCCCACATCGCAGCCGGAGCCGCCGGCGGCGCGGCGCACCTTCAGCACCTCGCGGCCCATGCCGTCGAAGTAAGTCACCGTCTCAGCCGTGAGCGAATCCGCCAGAATCGTCTCAAGCGGAGTGCCGACCGGAAAGGCTCTTCCGGGAGTCACCTCCCTGACAAAGTTGCGCTCCACAAACTCGGCCGCCGCCGGCAGAGCCGACAGCAGCGCGAGGGCAATAAGGACGGGCGCTTTCATGGCAGTGGGGTTTATGCCCCAAAGTTAAGCATAATCTGCAGCACGGCAAAATAATGTCGAGAAAAATGAAGTTTTTAATTTACACGCTCACCGACAAAAAAAGTGATTTTTTTTTGCTACATTTGCAGCTAAGTCTTATATTCGCACCCGAAAACGGGCCTCGCCCCGGCGGGCGCCCCGGAAGATTAAAAAAGCAAACCACAACCAAAAGCAATGATATTCACTTTCAGACTTGTATCCGACGAAGTGCCCAACTTCAAGCGTGAAGTCAAAATAGATGCCACCTCGACCTTCCTGGACCTCAAAAACGCCATCTGCGACTGCGTGGGCTACAACAAGGGCCAGCTCAGCTCTTTCTTCATCTGCGACCGCAACTGGGAAAAGAAGAAGGAAATCACCTTTGAGGACATGGGGACCGACGATGACCAGGACATCTGGCTGATGGACGAGAGCGAACTCGACGACTTCATTTTCGACGAGGGCCAGAAACTGCTCTACGTATTCGACTACATGACCGACCGCGCCTTCTTCATCGAGATGACCAGCAGCGAACCGGGCAAGAACCTCAAGGACCCCATATGCTCGCTCAGCGTGGGCAAAGCCCCGGAGGAAATCATCGACATCGACGATTTTGAAGCGCCCGCCGCCGCCAAGACAGCAGCAGCAGCCGGCTCCGACCTCGACGAGGATTTCTATGGTTCCGACAGCTACAACGAAGACGAATTCGACGCGGAAGGATTTGACGAAATGAACTTCGAAGAGCGCTGATGTTCGAGGCCGTTGCCAATCTTCTTGCCTCGGGGTGGATTCAGTCCGCCCTGCTGTGGATTGCTGTGGCCTCTACGGTGATTATAATCATCGTCATCATCTCCGAAAACCGCAATCCGGTCAAGAGCCTGGCTTGGGTGACCATACTGCTCCTGCTGCCGGTGGTGGGTCTGGTGCTGTACCTCTTCTTCGGGCGCAACATCAAGAACAAACGCATGATTTCGCGCCGAAACCGCCGGCGCCTCCGCAAGCGCGAGAAGCGTACCAAAGCCGACCCGCGCGAGGCCGGCCTTACGCCTGAAATGGTCCAGCAGGTCAATCTGGGACGCTCCCTGACCGGCGCGCAGTTCTACACCGACAATGAAGTGAATTTCTTCTTCGACGGCGCTTCCAAGTTCGATGCCCTCCGCCGCGACCTCCTTGCCGCCCGACACTCCATCAACCTGCAGTACTACATATTCAGCGACGACGAAACGGGGCGCGCCATAGCCGACATCCTCTGCCAAAAAGCCGCCCAAGGCGTGGCTGTGCGGGTCATCTACGACCACGTGGGCTCACTGGGGTCGTCGAACAAGTTCTTCCGGCGCCTCACCCGGGCCGGCGTCGACGCCAAGCCCTTCTTCAAGGTCACATTCCCGGGTTTGGGCACCAGAATCAACTGGCGAAACCACCGCAAGATAGTTGTTATCGACGAGCAGGTGGCTTATATCGGAGGCATGAACATTGCCGACCGCTATGCCCGCGACCACACCGGTAACCGCGCCTGGCGCGACACTCATATCCGCCTGACCGGTCCTGCCGTGGCCGCCGCACAGTTCTCCTTCGCCGTCGACTGGAGCTTCACCGGAGGTGAAATTATAGAGGGCGAAATCTCGCCTCGGGAAAACTTCGCAACACTGCCCGGCGCTTTGGCCGGTGTCGGCGCTCAGGTGCTCACGGCAGGTCCCACCAGCCAGTGGGCCAATATTTCGATGGCTTTCCACAAGGCAATATCGAACGCCCATCGCCGCGTATTCATCCAGACTCCCTACTTCCTGCCGACCGAGGGCCTGCTCAAGGCCCTTCAGAGCGCCGCCCTGGCCCACGTCGACGTGCGCATCATGATGCCGGCCAAAAGCGACTCGGCTATGCTTACCTTCGCCTCCTCGTCCTATGTGGCCGAGTGCCTGAAGGCGGGCATCAAAATCTACCTCTACGAGCCGGGCATGCTCCACGCCAAGATGATGGTGGTCGACGATGAGTTTGTCAGCATCGGCTCCACCAACTTCGACTTCCGCAGCTTCGACTATAACTTCGAGTCAAACATTTTCCTCTTCAGCAAAGAGGCCAACGCACTTGCAGCTGAGCAGTTTATGGCCGACGGCGCTTCCAGCCGCCGCGTTCACCCCGCCGAATGGCGCCGCCGACCTTTCCTACATAAAATGGCGGCTTCCCTGCTTCGTCTGCTCAGCCCCATTCTCTGACCTTCTCTCCCGTAGATCTTATATGGACAACAAAGAAACACAACGCGAGCGATTCTGCTCGCTGCTGCGCCAAACGGGGCGCGAAAATATCGAATATGTCATTGAAGACCTGGAAGATGCCGGATTCTTCGAGTCTCCAGCCTCGGCGCAGGGCCACGGCAGCTTTCCGGGAGGTCTGGTCGAGCACTCGCTCAACGTCTACGACGCCGCTATGGCTCTCCGCGAAGACACCATCGCCGCCCGACCCGACCTGGAGCCGCTGCTGAAACCGGAGTCAATCGCCATCGCCGCTCTCCTCCACGATGTCTGCAAAGCCGACCTCTACGTTCTCTCCAAACGCAAGAAAAAGAACGAGATAGGCATCTACGAGGCGCAGGACGTCTACGAAATCCACGACGAGAACTTCCCCATCGGCCACGGCGAGAAGAGCGCCATGCTCCTTCTGCGCTCCGGACTCGACATTTCGGAGGCCGAACTCTGCGCTATCCGCTGGCACATGGGCCCTTGGAACCTCTCACGCGACGACGAGAAGTTCTACCGCCAAGCCGGCCGAATTTCGCCGCTGCCCCCGCTGATACACGCCGCCGACACCGTGGCGAGCGCTCTTCTCGAACGCCCCGCCGCAAAATGAGAACGGCTATCTGCTTATTGGCCGCCGCTCTGGCATGGGGCGCGGCAAGGGCCGACAGCACGGCCTCGCTAAGGGCCATTCCGACCGACAGTCTGGCTACTCCACGTGTCGTGGCAATAGGCGACCAAGTGCTCGCCTATCAGCGCATTACCGGAGGCTGGCCAAAGAATGTCGACATGACGGCTCCTCTGACGGTCGCACAGCTCGACTCCGTCGGCGCCTGCAAGGCCAACACCCACGACTCCACCACCGACAACGGCGCCACCACTGCCCAAATACGCTTCCTGGCGCGTCTCTACGGCGCTACAGGCCAAAGCCGCTTCCGCGACGGGGTCTGCCGGGGCATCGAATATCTGCTTTCGGGCCAATATCCCGGAGGCGGTTGGCCTCAATTTTGGCCCGAGCCTCATGGCTACCAGGAACATATCACCTACAATGACGGTGCCATGGCCGCCACCATGACGCTGCTGCGCGACGTGGCCCTAGGCGCCGAGCCCTTCGGCGCGGAGGTCGCCCCCGACTGTCTGCGGCGAGCCTGCCGCGAGGCCTTCGACCGCGGCGTGGAGTGTATTCTGGCCACTCAGGTAGTCGTCGACGGCCGACCCACTGTTTGGTGCCAGCAGCACGACCACATCACCCTGACTCCTGCCAAGGCCCGAGCCTACGAGTTGCCCTCGCTGTGCAGTCAGGAAAGCGCAGAGCTGGTTTGGCTGCTGATGGACATCGAAAATCCGGACGAGAGGACGGTCAACGCCATCGATTGCGCAATGCGCTGGTTCGAAGCCAACAAACTCACCGGCGTGCGCTACTTCCGCCCCGACCGGCGTCGTCAGCCCGACCTCGATGCAGAGCTGCAGCCGGGCGACTCCACCGACGTGCTTTGGGGGCGCTTCTATGACCTCGAGACCGGACGTATTTTCGTCTGCGACCGCGACGGCATCAAGCGCGACAGCCTCGACGAGCTCGGACGCGAGCGCCGAAACGGCTACAGCTGGTACTCCACAGCCCCGGCTTTCCTCTACGAAAAGTACCGCAGTTGGCAGCTTAAACGGAGCAGAATAGAGCAATAACAAAATTTAACACTTGCAATGTAAGATTTGCCGCTTCTCCGCGTCATATATAAAGGCACACATTAATAAATATAGTGCTCCACCGAACCGCAAACACTAAACCAAAAATAACAACAATGAGAAAAAGCTTTACCGGCATCCTCAGCGCTCTGCTTCTGACGGCAGCGTGCGCTCTCGGTGTCCAAGCACAGGTTCCGCAGCTGCCCCAGCTTCCCCAGGACTCCGCCCTGGTGACCGGCGTGCTGCCCAACGGCCTGACTTACTACATTCGTCACAACGAAACCCCCAAGGGGCAGGCCGACTTTTACATCGCCCAGAAGGTAGGTTCCATCCTTGAGGAAGAAGAGCAGCGCGGTCTGGCTCACTTCCTGGAGCATATGTGCTTCAACGGCACCGAAAACTTCCCCGACAAACAGATTATCAACTGGCTTGAGAGCGTAGGCGTCAAATTCGGCCGCAACCTCAATGCCTACACTTCTGTCGACGAAACGGTCTACAACATCTCCAGCGTTCCGGTGGCCCGCACCTCCGTTCAGGACTCGTGCCTGCTCATCCTCCACGACTGGGCCAACGCCTTGACCTTGGCTCCCGAGGAAATCGATGCCGAGCGCGGCGTAATCCACGAAGAATGGCGCCAGTCCATGGTAGGCTCCATGCGCATCCTGGAGCGCCTTCTGCCCGAGGTTTACCCCAACAACCGATATGGCGAACGTCTGCCCATCGGCACCATGGAAGTGGTCGACAACTTCCCCTATCAGGCCCTGATCGACTACTATCACAAGTGGTACCGCCCCGACCAGCAGGCAATCATCGTTGTCGGCGACATCGACCCCGCCTACATCGAAAACAAAATCAAGGAGCTCTTCACTCCCATCGCCATGCCCGAGAACGCCGCCGAGCGCGTTTACTTCGAGGTTGAGGATACCCCCGGCACCATCTATGCCATCGGTTCCGACCCCGAAATGCAGCAGGCTGTCGCCATGATGTTCTTCAAGAGCGACGACATCCTCGTTCCGGCCGAAATGCGCAACACTCAGGCCTACTTCATCTACTCCTACATGCAGTCGATGATAAGCCAGATGCTCAACAACCGCTTCGAAGAGTTCTCCCGCAACCCGGAATGTAAATATGCCTCCGCCGGTATCAACTTCGGCGAGTTCTTCCTGGCCCGCACCAAAGGCGCTATCACTATGCAGGTAGTGGCCAAAGGCAACGACCTGCTCACCGCCTTCGGCGAGGCCTACCGCGAAGTGCTCCGCGCCGACCAGTCCGGATTTACCCTTGGCGAACTCGAGCGTGCCCGCCAGGAGTTCCTCTCCCGCATCGACCGCCTCTACCAGGAGCGCGACAGCCGCGAAACCGACTCCTACAGCCGCGAATACGTCCGTCTGTTCACCCAGGGCGATCCCGCTCCCGGCATTGCCGTCGAGAAGCAGATCTACGACCAGCTCGCCCAGATGATCGGCATCGAGATGATCAACCAGTACTTCCAGAGCCTGGTCAACGACGACAACCGCGTCGTAATCGCCATGCTCCCCGACAAGGAAGGCTACACCATGCCCACCGACGAGCAGTTTGAGGAACTGGTTGACAATATCGACAACGAAGACCTCGAACCCTACCGCGACGAAGTGCGCGAAGATCCCCTCATCCCGTCGCTCCGGCCTGCCGGCAACATCGCCTCCAGCGTAGAACTGCCCGAATGGGGCGCCACCGAGTATACCCTCAGCAATGGCGTCAAGGTCGTCGTCAAGAAGACCGGATTCAAAGCCAACCAGATTCTCTTCCACGCTATGGCTCTCGGCGCCGGCGAGGCTTCTCTGGACCAGAGCAAGGCCGCCAGCATCCTCTTCACGCCCTACGCCATGAGCACCAACGGCCTCAACGACTACTCCAACTCCGACCTCCAGAAGTACCTCGCCGGCAAGCAAGTCGAAGTGGACTTCAGCTACGACGAGTACACACGCGAGCTGGAAGGCTCCTCCACCGTGGCCGACCTTCCCACCCTCTTCGAGCTTATTTACAGCACCTTCACCGGTCTGAACATCACCGAAAGCGAGTACAACGCCATTCAAAGCACCATGGCCGGCATGTTGGCCAACCAGGAGTCCGACCCGCAGTACAAGTTCCTCAGCTTCGTTAAGAGCATACTCACTAAAGCCGCTTCCCAGCAGGCTATTACCAGCGCCGACGTCAACGCCGCTTCCCGCGACGATATCCTTGCCAACGCACGCGCCATGCTCGCCAACGCAGCCGACTACACCTTCTACTTCGTGGGCGACATCGACACCGCCACCCTCATCCCCCTAATGGAGCAGTACATAGCCTCCTTGCCCGCCGATGCCGAAAACAGCGTGAAGTCCTTCACCACCAACCCCGACTTTGAGGTTGCAACAGGCAGCGGATACCACGAAACCACCGCACGCATGGAAACCCCGCAGAGCTGGGTATTCATCGAGTTCTGCGGAACTATGCCCTACACCGCTAAAAACAAAGCTCTCGCTACCGTAGCCGCCCAGATTCTTTCCAAGCGTCTGCTCGACAAGGTTCGCGAGGAAATGGGCGCAACCTACTCCATCGGTGCCAACGGAGGCCTCCAGCGCGCCGCAGCTAACAACTGCGTATTCCAGATTGCCTTCCCGATGAAGCCGGAATTCCGCCGCCAGACTCTGCCCATCATCAAGGACATCGTCAACGCCATGACTTCCACCGTCACCGCCGACGAGCTCCGTCCTGCAGTCGAATACCTCGTCAAGACCGCCCGTCAGGGCCTCGAAAAGAACGAAAGCTGGATTTCCGCTATGGTCGCTACCCAAATCAACGGCGTGCAGACCTTCACCAACGCTGAGGAAACCGCTTCGTCCATCACTACCGACGATGTTCAGAACTTCATGAAAGACCTTCTCAACCAGGGCAACTACCGCGAAATCGTGGTTGACCCCGAAGGTTTCGACTTCGAAGCCACCGCCGAGTAAACTCTCGCTCCCATAAAAACCGACGGCCGCGCACCGCCGAACCTCCCGGTTCGACCCTGCGCGGCCGCCTCGTTTACGCCCCAAAGACGGCGAGCTTCCAGCTCGCAAGCCGCGAAAGGGCCCGCAAACATACACTTATGGCATTGAAATAGAACCGCGTAGCGG
>UQLO01000040.1 GCA_900541865.1 uncultured Porphyromonadaceae bacterium
GCTATTCGAAAAGAACCGCGTAGCGGTTCAATATAGTAGCCGTGGGTGACAACCCACGGTATGAATCACATATCTAACCCGCGACCCCGGCGGGGTCGAACACCGTCCGCCAACTTTCGCCGAAGTTCGACCCCTGAACGGGGTCGCTGATTATGTTTGATGGTCGCTTCTTTCTTGAACTCCTATGGAGTTATTTTTTCAATAGATTATGTCCTTGCAGTCACGGAATTATGGGGCGGGGATTTGCAATCCCCGCCGTCCAGGCGATACTTTCTTTTTTCGAAGAAAATAGCATCGGCGGGTCAGCGGGGATTGCAAATCCCCGCTCCATAGCGTTGAGAACCTTGGCAGTTGGCGGCAGCGCGGGAGACGTATTTAAGTGTCTAAGGGTTTATATCGCCGCGGCAGCAGCAACGGGCACAGAGGCGACAGCGCGGACCCTGCCTGTACTTGCCTTGTAGCGGTTGTAGATGCCACCGTTATTCATGAGAACGAACCAGGCGTTGGAAGTATCACATTCTGTTTTCGTCCAATACCAGTGGTCCGGTTTCGAGCCGCCGAAATTGATGACAGCCGTTTCGACGGCATCATTTTGGGACACCAACACATAGCCTTGCGCCTTGGTCGGCAGCTGCGAGCCGTAGCGCCGCATAGCCTCATCCCATGTGAGTGCTTCTGAGGTGAGGTCATTGAGGGCGAGGATAAAGCGCTCGCCATTGCCGATGATTACGACGCCTACCTTGTTGAGGCCGCTCTTCTGCGAACTGCTGAGACCATTGTAGTCGGCCTCAGAAAGATAGTAATAATTGCCGTTGCGATTGACGGCCAGGTGCAGATTCTTCGCCGTACGCCGCGCGTTCCACCATTGCCTCTCCTGCTCCAAACGCTCCTGCTCCAAACGCTCCTGCTCGCGCCGCTCTTGCTCAAGGCGCTCTTGCTCGCGCCGCTCTTGCTCCAAACGCTCCTGTTCCAAACGCTGCTGCTCCACAAAGTAGGCAGCGGCTTCCTGGGCCTGCTCTATCGGCACGGCGGCTTGTTGAGTTACAGCAAGGGTATCTGCAACGGCCTCTTCGGGCTGCGGTTCGGAGGAGGGCCGCAGGAAGATGGCGAGGCCGACGGCGACAAGCACTGCCAGGGCTGCGATTGCGCCGATTATGGCGCCTCGCTTGCCTTTCGAGGGTGTCAGGACTTGGGTGGCCGGCCCGGCGGGTTCTTTTTTGATGTTGTAGGTATTGCCGGTGGCGCTTCTGCCGCCGAGGGCGGCGAGGAGTGCGCCGGCGTCGGGGTAGCGGTCGTGTGCGGCGTGGTTGAGAGCGCGCTTCATAGCGGCTTTGATGGCCGGGTCGACGGCCAGTGCGGCTATTGTGGCGGCGGGTTCGCCGGGCAGCCAGTTTGCGCTCGGCGAGGGGCGCCGCCCGGTCGCGCAGGCGAGCATGGTGGCGCCTAGGGCGTAGACGTCGGCCGCCGGCGAAAAGGTGCTGATGCCTTGGTACTGTTCGACGGGGGCGTAGCCGTCGGAGGCGCCGCAGGTATTGACGGTCGAGGTTGCGTTGCCGTGCTCGTCGTAGTGCTTGCTCAGGCCGAAGTCAATCAGCACGGGTCGCACCCCGCCGTCGGCGCCTTCGGCGAGCATGATGTTGGCCGGCTTGATGTCGAGGTGGGTGAAGCGGTTTTTGTGGAGGTAGGCGGCGGCGTCGACTATAGGCGTGAGCAAACTGCGTATGGCCTCCGAGTCGAGCGGGCCGTTTGCCTCGATATACTGCTGGAGCGACCGGCCGTCGAGGTATTCCATCACATAGTAGGCCGTACCGTTGGCCTCGAAGACCTCGTTGACGCGTACTATATTGTCGTGGCCGGCGCCGAGCTGATGCAGACGGCGCGCCTCGGCGAGGAAGTCCTTGCGGGAATCCTCCACCAGCCGGTGGATTTTAGCCGTACCGGCCACCGACATCTGCGCGGAGCCGGGAATGCGCTCGCAATGGTCGCTGATAAAATGTTCCTTGATAGCCACAAAGCCCTTGATGCGGATATTACCCTGCGTGAAGGTAGTGGAGGCAAGGTAGGTGATGCCGAAGCCGCCCGCTCCGAGCACGCTCACGATGGTATAGGTATTGGCGCCGCGGAGCACCGTTCCGGGCGCAAGGCTTTGAGGATTGTCAGCGTTCATTGGTTTGCAGTGTGTTGAGAGGGCAAAGGTACGAATTAAAATGTAAAATTTAAAATGTAGAATGTAAAATTTAAAATAGTAAATCGCAAACGAGGCGGACGCCGGAGCGCCCGCCTCGTTGCTATTTTTAAGACGGATGGATCAGATGGTCAGCACGGAGGGCACCGAAGTGCGGCCGCCTACTGTCTGGGCCGCTCGAACCTGACGGGTACCGGCGGGGATGGGTGCCGTTTCGTCCGAAGCGAGGGTGACTTCGCTGCGGCTGCCGTCGGCGCCGACGAAGGTCACTGCGATGACTGCTCCGGGATAGGGCGAATTGACTTTCACCTCGTCGCCCTGGCGAATCAGGCCGGGCTGACGGACGTGGAACGACAGGCCCTCTCTCTCCCATACGGGGATTCGTCCGGCAACCACGGCGTTGAAGCGGGCGTCGGTGTAGGTCGAGTCGGGATTCCAGGCGCGTTCGGCCACGCCGAGCATCTTTGGCAGAAGCATATCCTCAAGGCCGTCGGTGCTGCGGATGGTTTCAGCGAAGAGCTGGCAGGAAACGCCGATGGGCTGCAGCGCACCGGCGAGTCGGGCCGGATAGCCGTGGAGGGCGTCGAACTCGTCGACGTAGCCGCCCCAGCTCAGTCCGCGCTCAAGAGGATGGGGAGTGTAGCACATGTCGAGGTAGAAATGCTGAACGTTGCTCAGCACGGTGGGATAGCCGGCCGAGGCAATGTCGCCGACCACGCGGGCACCCCGGCTGCCCACGGTCTGCCAGCAGTTGATAGAGTGCGTGTTGGGAAGGACGTGGCGATTGTACTCCTCGGGGTGACCGAGGGCCACTTCCTGCCAGCCCGACATTTTGAGGCCCTTGGAGGCCAGCATGTCGGCGATGCGGCGAACAAAGTAGGCGTGCACGGCCTTGTCGTCTTCCAGCCCGAGGCTGTCGCGAAGGGCCGTCACGGCCGGGCTGCCGTTCCAGGCGCCGGAGGCTACCTCGTCGCCGCCGATATGGACTGCCTTCAGGGGTACTCCGGCTTCATTATATATGTCGATGAGCTCGTCGACTACGGTCTCCATAAAGCGGTAGGTGCCGGGGAGCGCCGGGTTCATCACGTTGTCGTGGAAGGCCTGGGCCGAAGTGAACACTGAGGTGTCGCCCTCCTCGTCCATTCGGAATTCGGGGCGACGGCGCATGGCCTTGATGGCCGCGCGGGCATGGCCGGGCGACTCTATTTCGGGAAGCACGGTGATGCCGAGCGAATCGGCGTGGCGGATAATGTCGACCACCTCGCCGCGGGTATAATAGCCGTTGGCAGTTCCGGAGGGATTGTCGGGATTGCCGTTGCCGGCGAATATCTGGGGCAGATGGTCAGCCTCGCTGCCGGGAGCGGTGTAGCCGCGGCGGCTGCCGAACTGCGTAAGCTCGGGCAAGGCTGCAATTTCGAGTCGCCAAGCCTCGTCGTCGACCGGATGGAAGTGGAACACGTTGAAGCCGTAGGCCGCCATAAGGTCGAGCACGCGGTGTATCTCCGAAGCGGGCTGGAAATTGCGGGCTATGTCGATCATCACGCCGCGGTAGGGCAGCGAAGGCTCGTCGTCGATCACGGCGTTGGGCAGAGTCTGCGAGCCGCTGCCCAGCCAGTGGCGCAGGCGAAGGCCCAGGCGATTCCACTGCGCGCTGTCGGCGACTACGCTCATCTTACCGTCGGCAACCTCAACACGGTAGCGCTCGGAACCCTTCACCTCGGGGGTTTGGGAGAACTCTATGGCGCCCATATCGACAGTGGTTTCGCCTCCGGTAAGGTTTACGCTCTTGAACGACGGAACCACGTCGTAGACCGACGCCCGACCCGCGCCCAACTCGGCATTGCGGGCGTAGACCTCGGCGCCGTCGGGAACGTACGAAAGCGCCGTCGAGTCGGCCAGTATGTCGGCGTAGCGAGTGGCGATGTCGAAGGGCTGGCCGGAGATGCTCACACCGTGGATGCCGTCGGGGGCATAGCAGATGGATTTGAACACGCCGCGGGTGAGGATTTCGATAGTGGCGGTGTCGCCTTGGGTGGCAGCGGCAAATTTCGGCGAACGCAGCTCATAGTAGCCCGGCACGATTTCGATAAGGGTGTCAGCGCTGTCGAGGGGCTGCATGCGGCGCGCGAACATATTGAAGGCGATGGCGGCTGCGGAGTCCGGCAGATTGTAGACTTTGAATGTCTGCACGTTGGCGGCCACACCGTCTTCGTAGACACTGCCGTTGGCATTGCTCCATTCCACGGTAGGCAGCGGCTCCGCCGTGTGCGAGCACCCCGCAAGAGGTGCCAGCACTGCGGCCGGAAGCATGAGTTTGAGAAGCTTCTTCATAGTTTATTCCACTCGGATGGGTTGGGAAAGTTCGGACTCGGTGTTGTCGGCATTGAGGGCCGAGATGGCGTAGTAGCCGCCCTTGGTGGCGGTATACTCGGGGGTGAGTACCACTTCGGCAACCTTGGCATCGTAGACGCCCTCGGTCGAGGAGGGTTTGACGCTGTAGACAACATAACGCGTACCTTCGCCCTGTGCCGTCCAGGTGAACTTGCGGCCTTCGGCGTTGATGCCCTGCACTGCGGTCGGGGCAGCTACGCTCTCGCGGCCCATGAAGGGTATGAGCGTCTTGTCGGCGTAGACAACCGCCAGGCGGCTCAACACGTTGATTTTGTTCTCGTGGAAGCAGGTAGCGTTGTAGAGGAAGCTGCCGCAGGTGTTGTTCTGCGAACGCGATATGCTGAACTGCTCCGAAAGCTGGTTCAGATTCTGATAGGGCGCGCCTTCAGCCTCGACGCCGAAGCGGTAGAGGGCGTGGCCGATGGCAAGCTTGGCCTGGAAGCAATTGCTGTTCCACCAGTAGCACATCTTGGTGAAATTCATAGCGTAGTTCGAGGTCGAGTTGTAGAGCTGGGGCACGATAAGGTCTATCCAGCCGTTCTGGCACCACTTGCGCACATCGGCGTAGAGGTCGTCGTAGTTCTGCAGACCCGACGAGTCGGAGCCGTTGACGGGGTCGCTGGCCTTGTTGCGCCATATGCCGAAGGGTGCTATGGAGAACACCACGCCGGGCTTCTTGCTCACTATCAGATTGTGGATGCGCTCTATAACCTCGTCGACCTGGGCGCGGCGGAAGTCGCCGACGTTGGAGTAGGCGGCGCCGTACTTGGCATAGTCGGCCGCATCGTCGATGGCGAAGCCACTCTTGGGATAGGGGTAGAAATAGTCGTCGAAGTGGATGCCGTCGACGTCGTACTTGGTGATTATTTCATCAACCACATTGAGCAGCAGGTCCTTAACCTCGGGAAGCGCCGGACGGTACATCAGCAGTTGGTCGTACTTCATCGTCCATTCGGGATGAAGCTTGGCGGGGTGGTTGGCGGCGCCGTTGTTGGCGAAGCTCGTGGCGCTATTGGAGATGCGGTAGGGGTTCATCCAAGCGTGGAATTCCATGCCGCGGCTGTGGGTTTCCTCTATCATCCAGCCCAGAACGTCGTAGCCGGGGTCATTGCCCTGGCGACCGGTGAGGTACTCGCTCCAAGGCTCGTACGACGACGGATAGAAGGCGTCGGCCGTCGGTCGAATCTGCATGATGACGGCGTTGACGTTGTACTGCTCGAACTTGTCGAGGTATTTTCTGAATTCGTCCTTCTGCACGGCCTCCACATTGCCGCGAGGCCAGTCGATGCGGCCCACGGTGGCCACCCACACGCCGCGAATCTCCTTGTCGGGCATGTTGTAGGTGATGATTGTCGGAGCGTCGGGCTCGTCGGGAGTGTCCGGGGTGTCGGGCGTCGGCGTCGGCGTGGGCACGGGATCCGGCTCGTCGTCGCCGCAGGAGGGGGCAGCGGCCACCAGGGCGGCCGCCATCATCATTGAAGCAATAAGTTGGCTTATTTTCATTGTGTAAGGTATTTGATTTTACTGTTTAAGCGGTTATTTTCACAAAGATACATCCTTTTGCGGTAATTTACACTATTTTATATGTTAAAAAGAAGGGTAAAAAGTGTAAAACAGGCGGACGCCACGGTACGGAAGATGCGACTCCTCCAAAGGTTGGTAACAACCGTGCCCGCAGCGCCCGCCCGCCACTAATACAATCTAATTACCTTGCGATTTTGATGGTGCTTACACCGTCGGTGGCGATATAGAGGCCGCGGGCAAGTGCGGCGGTGTCTACGCTCTGTCCCTGAGCTACAAGGATACCGGTGGTGGAGTAAACACGGATTGTGCCATCTGCCGTCAGCACACCGCCCTCAAGGCGAAGCGAGTTGGCGAGGATGGTATTCTGAAGTCCGCTGTTGCCGACTTCGATAGTGCCGTTGGCGGCGGTGGTGTATTCGTTTTTCTCTTTCGGGAGGGCCCATACGCCAAGTCCGCCTTCTTCTCCGTCGTTGTTGAACTGGATGTAGACGTTGTCGGCGGCATCGAATGCCACGTTGAAGGGGCGCTTGCCGTAGTTGCCGAAGGGTATGTCCTTGCAGTACTCAGTCAGCGAAGGTATGCCGGCTGCGTCGTAGCTCACGCGAGCTACTGTGAAGCTGCGGCCGTTGTCGCTGCCGGCTACAGCCACCAGCGAGCCGTCGGCGTTGACGCCCATGGCGCCGCAGGGGGTCGAGCCAAGGAAGATGCTCTTGTCGCCGGTAGTGAAGTCCCATACGCCGGCGCTGCTGCAGTGCATCAGGCACATGTTGGCTTCGCTCTCCTGCCAGCGGTACTGGCTGGTCCATACGCCGCCGCGACGGTCGGAAACAACGCGCTGGTTGCCGTTGGCCATCTTGCCGTCGCAGTTGCCCCACGATGCGCTGGGTGCCTTGTCCCACGGGGTGGCGAGCTCGCCGATGTTGTAGACGAAGATTTCGCCGTTGTTGGAGTTGAGGTCCTCGTCGTCGGTGTAGAGCACGCGGTTGGCGCCGCTGCCGTAGACGGAGCAGGCCTGTACGGAGCCGTGCACGTTGACACCGTTGATGCTCACCAGACCGGTCGATGCCGTCTCACCGGATGCGAACACGGGGGCGAAGGTCTCCGGAGCGCCCGGATTCAAAATCCACACACCGGCGTTGCCGTCGCTCCAGTCGCAGACGAACACGTCGCCGTTGTCGCCAACTGCGATGTTATTGGGGCTGGAGGTGCTCTCCTCTCCCCAGGCGATGCCGCCCTTGTAGGGCTCTTCGTTGATGGTCTCCAGAGCAGCGTTGAAGGCGAACACGCCGTAGCCGCCGCGAGCACCGTTATAGCTCGGCTTGCCGGGGGCGCTCAGATAGACGTTGCCGAAGTAGGGGCTGCTCGGAGTGAAGTCCACGGCTACGCCCTTGGCGGCTCCGATCTGGATGTTCTCCTGCTTGCCGTCGGTGAGCTGGGTGGCTTCTGTCACGGCGGGGGCTGAGGCCGTCAGGCTCCAGCTGTAGGTGCCGGCTGCGCTGGTCAGGGCCGGCACGTCGACGGTGTTGAGACCCTTCACGCCGGCGCCCAGATCGACGCTTTCGACCACGGCTCCGTCCTTGATGAGGTTGAACTTAACGCTGGTGGCAGCGTCGTTGAGCACGAACTGAATCTTGCCGTCGGCAGTCTTCAGGGCGGAGGCGTAGACGTTGGCTCCGGCCTGCGCAGCACCTGCGCTCAGCATGGCCACTGCGGTTGCGAGTAAAATTTTCTTCATGATAACAATAATAGGGTTTGGTATATAGTAATTTTTGGCTTTGAAAAACAAAGTCCGGGAGACGCACGGGGATCAAGCTAAGAAAAAGACTTTAAATCTCCCGGACCTTGTCGATACTTATTAACCTATAATAAAGTTCTGCTTATTTGCGGATTTTCAGAGTGTTGGCGCCGGAGCGAACCACGTAGATGCCGGCGGGCAGCGTGGTGGTGTCCACGCGGTAGCCTTCGGCAACCTTCATACCGGCGATATTGTAGACTTCCAGCTCGGCGCCGGCGGCGCTCAGAGTGTTGCCTGCGTAGGCAATGGCGCTCACACCAATCTTGTCAGCGTGGAGGCCCGTCTGAATACCCGAACCTCCGACCTCAACAGCCTCCAGGGCCGGGGTCGTGAACTCGTTCTTCTCTTTCGGAAGAGCCCACACGCCCAGACCGCCGGTAGTGCCGTTGTCGTTGAACTGGATGTAGAGGTTGTCGGCTGCATCGAAGGCAACGTTGAAGGGGCGCTTGCCGTAGTTGCCGAAGGGTATGTTTTTGCAATACTCACTCAACGAAGGTAAGCCGGTATCATCATAGCTTGCGTGTGCAACCGTAAAGCTGCGTCCGTCGTCACTGCCAGCTACTGCTACCAAGGAGCCGTCGCCGTTGACACCCATTGCGCCTATCGGCGTGGAGCCCAGGAAGATGCTTTTATCACCGGTGGTGAAGTCCCATACGCCTTCACTGTTGCAATGCATCACACAAGGAACTGATGCGTCTTCTTGCCAGCGGTACTGACTTACCCACAGGCCGCCGCGGCCATCGGATGCCAAACGCTGGTTGGCGTTGGCCATCTTGCCGTCGCAGTTACCCCACGCTGCGGAAGGTGCCTTGTCCCACGGGGTGGCGAGCTCGCCGATGTTGTAGACGAAGATTTCGCCGTTGTTGCTGTTGAGGTCCTCGTCAGTGGTGTAGAGAACGCGGTTGGCGCCGCTGCCGTAGACGGCGCAGTCCTGAATGGAGCCATGCACTTTGGCTCCATTGATAGTTACCAGACCGGAGGAGGCCATCGTGCCGTCTGCGAAAACGGGTGCGAAGGTCTCGGGAGCGCCCGGATTCATAATCCACACGCCGGGATGGTTATCGCTCCAGTCGCAGATGAAGAGGTCGCCGCTTTTGTCGACCGTGATGCTGTTGGGGCTGGAAGGACTGGTTTTCCATCCGATTCCGCCCTGGTAGGGTTCTTCGTTGATGGTCTCCAGGGCTGCGTTGAAAGCGAACACGCCGACGCCGGTGCGCGCGCCGTTATAACTGGCTTTGCCGGGAGCGCTCACATAGACGTTGCCGAAGTAGGGGCTGGTGGGGTTATTGTCGACCGCTACCCCCTTGCCGCAGCCTATCTGGATGTTTTCTTGGGTGCCGTCGGTGAGCTGCGTCACTTCGGTGACGGCGGGGGCCGATACGGTCAGGCTCCACTCGTACATGCCGGGGTCGCTGGCCAGTGCCGGCACTTCGATGGTGTTGAGGCCCTTGACGCCTTCGCCGAGCTCTACGGATTCGATGATTTCACCGTCTTTGATGAGGTTGAATACCACGCTGGTGGCGGCGTCGTTGAGCACGAACTGCACTTTGCCGTCGGCGCTCTTGAGGGCGGAAGCGTAGACGTTCGCTCCGGCCTGCGCTGCGCCGGCACTCATCAGTACTACTGCCGATGCTAGTAATATTTTTTTCATGATAACAGTAAAAGGGTTAGTTTCGATTGATAATGTGTAGGGTAGTTAGAAGCCCGGGAGGCACAGGGAGATCAAGCTAAAGAAAAAGTCGTGTGTCTCCCGGGCTGAGATGGAAATATTTTGTGTAATCCTTTATTTGCGGATTTTGAGTGTATTGGCGCCGGAGCGAACCACGTAGATGCCGGCGGGCAGCGTGGTGGTGTCCACGCGGTAGCCTTCGGCAACCTTCATGCCGGCGATGCTGTATACTTCGAGCATGGCGCCATCGGCGGTCAGGGTGTTGTTGAAGTAGTGGATGGAGGTGCTGTCGACCAAAGTAGCCTCGATGCCTGCGCTGACGCTCAGCGGCTGACGGGCTACGGTGGTGTACTCATTGTTGTCGGTCGGGAGTGCCCAGCCGCCTACGCCGCCGTTGTTGTCGTTGTAGACAACGTAGAGGTTACCTGCAGCGTCGAAGTCGCAGGCGAACGGACGCGAGCCGTAGGTGGAGCCGATGGCATATTTCAGGGTCAGCGAAGGAGTGCCGCTCTCCGACCAAGTTACTTCCGCAACGCGGATATCGGTCTTGCCGGCAACGGCGATGTACTTGCCGTCGGGGCTTACGCCGAGAGCGCCCATCGTCGAGGATGTCTTGAAGATTTCAGTGTCACCGCAGAAGTAATCCCAGGTGCCGTTGGCGTTGATGTGCATGGCGCAGGGGAACTGGGAGCTGTTGGTGTCGCGGTACTGGCCTACCCAGAAGCCGCCGCGGCCGTCGGGAGTGATGGTGGCGCTGCCGTTCACATACTTGGTGTCGAAGTTGCCGTAGCAGTGGTTCGGGCCCTGCATGTAGGGAGTGGCGGCGTTGCCTACGTCGTAGCGGTAAGGCATATGGAAGGCCTGCGCGCCCTGATAGGTGACGAAGCCGGGGGTGATGAGGTCCTCGTCGAGAGTAAAGAGATTGGTGTCGGCGCCGGTGCCGGTCACGCAGAGGTCGACGATGGAACCGTGGATCTGTACGTCGCCTTCCTTGGCAAGTCCGTCGCTGTTGCGGGTGCCACCGAAGAACTCAGTGAAAGCAGCCGTGGGGTTGGCCGGATCCATAGTCCAGATGCCGGAATGGCCGTCGGACCAGTCGCAAATCCAAACTTTGCCGTCGGGGGCGGCGAATACGCGGTTGGGGCTGGAAGCTCCGCTCCAGGCCACATTGCCGCTGTAAGCAGTGTTGCCCTGGCCGGTAATGTCGCTGAGGGCGCCGTCGAGAACGAAGATGCCCTGACCCTGGCGGGTACCGGTCTTACCATTGCTGCCCGAGGTAACGTACATGCGGCCGAAGTAGGGGCTGCTCTGGTTCTTGTCGATGGAGACACCGCGGGCGTTGGGTATGTCGAGGGTGGCTTCACCGTTGATGGTAAACTGGCGGGGCTCGCCGCTGAAGCCGTCGGCGCGAGCCGTCAGGCTCCACTGGTATGCACCTTCGGCAACACCGGCGTCGGGAATCTCAACGGTGTTGGTGCCCTTGGCCTGCGGGCCCAGGTCGATGCTCTTGACGGCCTGTCCGTCCTTGAGCAGGTTGAGGGTCACGGAGGTAGCGTCGGCGTTGAGAGTGAAGCGGATGGTGTTGCCGCCCACTACCTCGAGGGCCGAAGCGTAGATATTGGCGTGGCCCTGCTCGGCGGCGGGGTCATAGTTGGGGTCGTCCATCATTACGATGGGTCCGCGGGTCTTGGCGGCCTCGCACACTGCCGTACCTTCGTAGGTGGTGTAGCCTTCCATCTCTACCTTGATATTGTAGGTGCCGGGCTGCAGGTCCGGGAAGTAGTAGAGGCCGTTGTAGTTGTTGTCGGTGATGTAGGTCTTGTTGACGCCATTGCCCGTCAGGGTAACTTTGGCTCCGTTAAGAGGCAGATACTGGTCGTGGTCGCCGTAGGTGGCACCCAGGAAGAGCGGGTCGCGCAGTATGCGCTGGCTGTCCTTGACTTCGCCGGCTACTATGCCCGTGGTGGGTTGGGGGGCGTCGAAATACTCGCAAATCGACGTATAGAGCATAAAGGCGATGATATTGCTGTAGTCGCGGCTCAGCATGCGGTGAGCTTCGGGCTTGTAGTCGTGGAATGCGATTTCAGCCAGGTAGCCCGGCACGAAGAGCTTGCGGAGAACGCCCAGATGATATGTGCCGTAGAACACGGAGTCGGCGGCCACATAGGGGTTGTCGGGGGTCTTGCGGGCCTGCCAGCACGTCAGGGGATTGTCGTGGAGGTGGAGCCAGCCTATAGTGGCCATTTCCTTCGATGCGGGGATGTCGGGAGCGCTCTTGTCGAAGGGCTGTCCGGGGCGCGGATCGGCGCTGCGGAAGATGGTCAGCATGTGGTTCACGCCCGAGGCATTGCTGTGGATCGACAGGAACATGTCGGCGCCCCACTGGGTTGCTTCAGCACCGATTTCCTCGAGAATACGGTCGTCTTCGGGGCGATTTTCGGTGCGGCTCATCTTCACGGTGGCACCGGCCTGCTCCAGAAGGCGACGAAGCTCAAGGCCACGCCAGAGGTTGTGTTTGGACTCCCAAACGCCCTCCTCGCATACTGTAGGATAGGGTATGGTGGCTACCCAGCGGTCGGTGGCGGCAGAGCCGTCCGAACGATAGCCGTTGGCAAACTGGCCCGGTATGTAGGTGCCCGTGGTGGCTTCGTAGCCGCCGTGGCCCGGGTTCAGATAGATTTTTTTACCGGCAAGGCTCTCGGCGTTGGCCGATGAGAAGGCCATCAGGCCTACCAAAGCTGCCGCAAAAAGTTTTTTCATCGTATTATTGGCTTTAATGAATGAACCGGGGGTCTGACCCTGGAGGCCAGGCCCCCGGCAACAATGCAAATAACTGTGATTTTAAAGTTTCTTGGATACTTCCACCAGGATGAAGCCGGCTCGCGGTGCGGCGGCCATAAGGCGCAGCTTGCCGTCGGGGCCGATGGCGGCACCGGTGTTGGCAGAACCGGCCGAGCACTTGGCGCCTCCGAGGCTGTAGGCGAAGAGCTGGTTGCGCTCGCCCTCGTTGAAGCTCGAGAAGGCCATGGTGGCGCTGCCGCCGTCCGAAATGTCGTAGACGTGCAGTTCCTGCGGCTTCTGATATACCCAGGCGTTGCAGTTGGTGGCAATGAGGTAGCGCTCGCCGTTGTAGCTTACCACGCGGGCATCGTTGTCGCCCTTGACGGGGAATTCATAGCCGTCGACTGCATCGATGTGGTTGAGCAGGTTGAGGTCGGCGTCGACCAGAAGTATCGACTGCTGGTAGGTCGAGGTCATGGTGTAGACGTTCGGCTCGCCCGGTACGGGGTTGATCGATGCGTAGTATGCCACGCTGTAGGGGCAGGTGATGGTCTGCGGGGTCGGATCTACCTCGTTGAAGTTGGCCACGGCGAAGCGCTGGGCAACAGAGCCGTCGGCGTGAGCGAAGAAGTAGAAGTAACCGTTGCCGTTTTCGTCGAGGCAGACACTCATGTTGTCGCCCCAGCGACCCTTCATTTCCTCGCTGCCGGGGAAGTTGAGAACGGTCTGGCAGATGGCGTCGCCGTCGGCCCAGTGGTAAACCTTCAGAGGCTGGTCTTCGGAGAGGCCCGTCGACAGGTTGCAGGCGTAGAAGTGGCCGTGGGCGCAGCCGCCGGCGCTGACTACGTGAGTGCCGCCTTCGACACCGGTAACGTCAAGATAGTGTGCCACGGCAGCTCCGGCCTTCACTTCATCCCACTTCACGATGTGGGGCTGCGGAGTGGCCGCGCCGTTGCGCGATATTACAAGCAGGTTCTCGCCGTCGAACTGCGTCCAGCGGCAGTCCTCAGCCTCATAGCCGGGCCAGATATTGGCGCTGGCTGAGTAGTCGTAGACAACGGCCTCGGAGAAGTCGGCGCCGAAGGTCGGAACACCCGAGAACGAAACGTCGTAGACCGAGGTCAGACCCATAAAGTCGAGCGTAACCTGACCGGGGTTCTCGGCGCTGATCACACCGTTTGCGTCGGCTGCCGTGAAGGTATACTTGGAGCGCTTGGGAAGAAGGTTCACTTCCTGCACGCGGGCCGTCGGCGAGCCCTCGCAGTTGAGGTAGACAGTCGAGGTGACGTCGCTTACGAAGCCGGTGTGCACAGCACCGTCGGCATCCACGCACTTGACCGAGCGAACGATAGGATTCTCGGTCGGCTCAAGCAGGGTGAAGGTGGCGTGGTAGACCGTGCTGTTCTGGTTGTTGACAACCGTGATGTCGGCAGCTCCGCTGCTCACATCGTATGCCTCCTTGTCGAGGTTGGCGCCCAAAGAGAGCTTGGTGGTAAATTTAACACCCTCGATGTCGGTTTCGGCGGGCACGGTGAAGGAAATCGTCTTGTTCTCCTCGTCGAGAGTACCGTCGATTTTCTCCGCGCCGGTGAAACCGCCGTTGGAAACGGCAATTTCATATATATAGGTCTCGCCGGATGGATTGTCGTACTTGGTGTCGTCGGAGCAAGCAGCTACCAGCGGCAACGCGGCCAACATCCAAAGGGCCTTGTTTTTAGTTTTCATGCGGTTCTGTTTTTAGGTTCTTGCTTAGCGCCACTGCGGGTTCTGTTCGAGAACGTATCCGTTCTGGCTGAAGATCTGAATCTGATTCGTCGGTATCGGACGGATGTAGTCGCGGTCCTGAGGTGCCGGACGCTGGTTCGACATCGGGGTCACGATGAGGTAGCCTTCGGTTTCGCCCGTTTCGAGCACGGCCTTGGTCTTGTCGACGTTGGGATAGTCGGCATAGCTGATCCAGGCACCGGTCGAGATGGCCGGGTTGTAGTCGCTCCAGAGGTAGATGAGCTTCTTCCAGCGCTTGAGGTCGTCAAGACGGGAGGTTTCGAAGGCAAGCTCTACTCGGCGCTCGCGGCGGATTTCCCACAGCATGGCCGGTACGTCCGGGTCGCGGGCCGGATCGTCGTAGGTAGCACCGTTGACGGCCGGCTGACCACCCATAATCTGCAGGGCCGGCATGCCCACACCCTTGCGGGAGCGAAGCACGTTGATCGACTTGTCCAGGTCGGCCTGAGTGAGGCTGCCCAGTTCGTAGCAGATTTCAGCGTAGGCTACCAGTATTTCGCCCAGGCGGTACTGCGGGCAGTCGGTGACGTTCTTGTTGTTGGCCGTGAAGGTGATTTCGTTGCTGCCTTCCTTGTCGGGATCCATGAACTTGCACATCGAGAAACCCGAGCGCGAATAGTTGGCGCCGGCAACGTTCTCGCCGGCCAGATAGTACTTGTCGGCGCGAATAACCATGCCCAGGCGCGGGTCGCGGTTGGCGAAGTAGTCGGCGGCGGTCTTCGGGCAGTAGAGCGGATCGAGAGCGCGAACGGGAAGACCGTCGGCAGTCAGGAAGCAGTCGGCGAAGTCGCGGTTCGGACCGGGCTGCGACAGCAGGTAGTTCGTGTTGAGAACGTTGTGGCCGGTCTTGGTGTCGATATACTTCTTGTAGATGATACATTCGGGGTTCGACGACAGGTCGTCGCTGCAGAAGAGGCCGCGGTAGTCGTCGGCAAGGGTATATTTGCCGGAGTTCATCACCGTCAGGCAGGCTTCCTTGCCGAGCTGGAGGCAGTTGGCGGCTACCTCGGCGTCGATGCCGTGGTATTTCAGGAAGGTACCCTCGCGAAGCATGGCGCGGGCTATCATGGCGGCGGCGACATACTTGTTGATCTTAAGCTCGCCATCGTTTTCGCGGATATTCTCCAGCGCGAAGCGAAGGTCGGCGATTACGCGCGGCATAACAACCTTGTTGCGGCTGTCGCGCGGCTTGTAGATGGTGTCGAGGTCCGTACTGTTGAAGTAGGTCGAGTACCACTGGGTATCGCCGTAGTAGAACGACAGGTCGCAGTACTCTATGCCGCGGAAGAGGCGGCCTATGCCACGCCAGTGGTTGCGGGTAGCCTCGTCCAGGTCCGGAACGCGCTCCACGCCTTCAAGGAAGTAGTTTGCGCGGCGTACGTAGGAATAGGTATAGTCGGCGTCCGAGCCGCTTACCACCAGATAGGGCCACGAAGCCTGGGTGACGTCGGAGTAGTTGTCCGTGAGTTTTTCGTTGAAGCCGTAGTTGCCTGCGTAGCCGGTGAAGTACGAAGGATAGAAGCCATCGGCGTAGATACTGATATGCTGCTCGGTCTTCCAGTACTCGGAATCTTCAATCTGGTCGACGGATTCCACGTCCAGGAAGTCGTTGCAGGCACCCAGGGAGAGGGCGGCAAGCGCCATGGCTGCGGCGTATATTGTAGTTTTCATGTTTCTTTTGCTTTTAGTTTAGAAAGCGAGCTGCAGACCGAAGGAATATTCGCGGGAGAAAGGATAGCTTCGGCCAATGTATCCGCCGTCGCCGGTGGCTGTGACGGTTTCCGGGTCGATGGGCACACCGTTGAGGTGGTCCCAGGTTACCAAGTTCTCGAAGGAGGCGTAGACGCGAACCTTGGAGAGGTGGAGCTTGCGCAGTACCTTTTCAGGCACCGAATAACCCACGGTGAGGTTCTTCAGGCGGCAATATGCCATGTTGAGCAGGTAGCGGCTCTGGGTCTTGAAGTTGGGGTTGGCGTTCTGGTAGTTGAGGGCCCAGGGACGCGGATAGAAGGCGTTCGGGTTCTCCTCGGTCCAGTAGTCCATGTGGTGGGTGTAGTAAGCCTCGCCGAAGTGCCAGCCGGGGATCACGAGCTGGCCCCTGCCCCAGAGGTCGCGCTTGCCGACGCCCTGGAAGAATACGCCCAGGTCGAAGCCCTTGTAGGTGAGGTCAAGGCGAACACCGTACTCATAGCGCGGGGTGCTGTTGCCGATCACCTTCATATCGCCGTGGTTGTCGAGGGTCGGAACACCGTTGGTCTTGCCGTCGTCGATTTCGCCGCTGCCGTCGAGGTCGACATACTTAACGTCGCCGGGGCCGAACTGGAAGGCCGGTTCCTTGTACTGGTCGACAAGGTACTGCTGCGAAGCTACACCTTCGGCATAGCCGGTGATGTTGCCGTTTTCATCCCAGGTGAAGTCGTCGGCGGTGAAGAGGCGGTCGGTTTCGTAGCCCCAGATTTCACCGTAGGTCTTGCCGTCGTAGATATTGGAAAGGATGCGCTGGGTCGGGTTCACGTTGTCGTACTTGCCCTGGGCGTCGGAGAGGTTGGCCGTGATGGTCATGCCGAGGCCGAAGGAGAAGCGGTGGTGATAGTCGACCGAAAGTTCCCAACCGCGCGTGGTAAGGTGGCCGTAGTTGGTCAGAGGTGCCGTCTGGCCGAAAGTGCTCGGCAGCGAAGCGCCCGTGTTGATAAGGTCGGAGGTGCGACGGTTGAACCAGTCGAAGCTCACGCCAAGGTCATTGCCCAGGAAGCGGAGGTCAACGCCGAAGTCGGTCGTGGTGACCTTCTCCCAGGTGAAGCCGTTGTCCAAGGCGGTGGGAAGTCCGAAGGTGTACTGCCCGGTTTCGCCTATCAGCCAGCCGCTTTCATAGAGGCTCATCAGCGAGCGGAACATCGAGTTGCTGACCTGCTGCGAACCGATGCGACCCCACGAACCACGGATTTTGAAGAAGCTCCAAACGGGGTTGAGGCCTTCCATGAATTTCTCGTTCGACACTATCCAGCCGGCCGAGAAAGAGGGAAGTGCAGTCCAGCGCTTGTTGCGCGGGAAGCGGGAGGACCCGTCGTAGCGGAAGTTGGCTTCCACCAGGTAGCGGCCCTTGTAGTCGTAGTTGAGACGGCCGAAGAAGCCGGCAAGGGTATTGCGGTTGTTATAGCTGCTGCCGGTAACTTCGCCGGTTGCAAGCGATACTTCGGGGCGGTCGTTCATAACCAGATCAAGGCGGCTCGTGCTCTGGCCGTAGTCGTTGTAGCTCTCAAGGTTGGTACCTACAAAGACGCCGAGGTTGCCGAAGCGCTCGTTCTCAAATTTGTAGCGCAGAAGAGCGTTGAACACATGGAAGTCGGAGAACGCCGATGCCTTGGCGGCCTTGCTGTTCGAGGTGGTCGTCCAGGTCTTGTAGACGAAGTCGTTGAGGCTCCAGAAGTCGTAGCCGGTGGCCTGACCGCCGTTGGTTTCGCTGTAGCGGCCTACATGGGTGTAGGAGTAGTCAGCCTCCAGAGTGAGGCCCTTGTAGAGGTCGGCCGAGAAGCCCAGGTTGATGCGCATCCAGTTGTTGCGCACTTTGTTGCGGTTGGCCTGTGCGCGCTCGGAGATGGAGCTGCGGATAGGTTCGCCGTTGATGGTGCCGTAGGGATAGGTAGCGGGCCAGCGGTAGAGGTAGTAGAAGCTGTCGTAGGTGTTGTTGTACTCGTAGGGATTCTCGGTGTCAGTACGGGTATACATAAGTTTGGTGTGGAACTCGAACCAGTCTTTGAGCTGGCTGCGGGTGCCGAACGACACGTTGTAGCGCTGCTGCTTGTCGTTGTTCACCTTGGTAAGACCGGTGTTGCCCATGTAGGCCAGGGCTACGTTGTAGGCGGTTTTGCCCGAGGTGCCGTTGATGCCGAAATTGTGGGTCTGCATGAACGACGAGTTCTTCATCATCATGCTGTAGGGATCCCACGAGCGATAGAACTGCAGGTTGCCGTTGATTTTCTCATAGTCACGGCCATAGACGAGTTCCGGCGAAAGATTGTAGCCGCCGTAGACGCGCTCCCATTCCTTCATGCGGTCGATGGTGTTCCAGTCCCAGTACATATTGATGTCGTTGGTGACCGAGTGGATGCCCTTGGAACGTTCCACGCCAAGGAGTGCAAGAGTGGCGCCTTCAGAACCCAGTGCAAGCTCAGGCTTTACCGTAGGGCTCTTCCAGGAGAAGTTGTCGGAGTAGGATATGGTGAATTTCTCACCGAGTTCGGCCTTCTTGGTGGTGATGAGCACCACGCCGAAAGCTGCCTTGATACCATAGATAGAAGCCGAGGCGGCATCCTTGAGCACGGAGATGCTCTCGATGTCCTCCGGGTTGATAAGGCTCAGGTCGTTGACCTCGATGTTGTCCACAAGAATAAGGGGATTTGTCGCACCGTTAAGAGAGCCGAGGACGCCGCGGATTTTCATCGAGGCGTTGTTGCCCGGCTTGCCGTTGGCCGCGCTTACGCGAAGGCCCGGAACTGCACCCTGCAGACCGCTGGCCACGTTGGTGATGGGTCGGCCCTGGAGCTGCTTGTTGACGTCGACTGTAGCAACCGAACCGGTCAGGTTGACGCGGCGCTGTGTGCCGTAACCTACTGCAACAACCTCATCCAGAAGGTTTTCATCGCCTACCAGATGTACCACCAGATTGCGGCCGTCGCCGACGCGCAGGGTCTGGGACTTGGTTCCCACATACGAAATTTCGATGCGGGTGTCGGGCGTAAAGTTTCCGTGGAGTGTAAAATTGCCGTCGATGTCGGTGGCGGCACCGGTGTTGCTGCCGCGAAGCCGAACGCTGGCGCCGATGGCAGGCTCACCGTCCTGGTCGTAGACCGTACCGGAAACGGTATTTATGGTCTGACCCGAGGCGGGAGTCTGCGCGCTGCGCCGCTGCGTAAGCACGATGCTCGAGCCCTCAATGACGTGGTTGATGCCGCGGTCTCTGAAAAGGCGGTCGAGTACGGTCGCTACCGGCTCGTTGTCGGCCGTGACGCTTACCGTCTGGTTTGTGTTGATGTTGCTGTTTACCACAAATAGGTAGCCGGTCTGGGTTTCGATGGATTCCAGCACAGACTTCAGTGGCTGGTCGACTGCCGAAAGGGTAACAGTCTGGCTTTTGATGCGGCCGGTGGCGCCGTAGGCACCAACCGGTCCTAACATAAACAGCGTCAGCGTCAGCAATAACCCGGGCAGGAGCCGGGATAAGAGACGGGCTTTTGCCTTCTGATGCGTTTTCATAGGCTGTTGTTTTGAATGTGTATTTAATGATTGGGTTAGATTAGGGAGAGAGTTTGTGGCATAGATTGTAAGATAGTGGCTTTTTGTCTGGTTTGTAATTTTCCTTTGGTTTTAATGATTAGACGCTTTTATTTTTATTGTATGGAAGTCGCGGTCGCTCTCGTAGGCGAAGTCCAGATCGTGCCGAAGCACGTTGAGCGCATGCTCCGCTCCGTCCTCGAGATAGAACTTGCCGCTGTAGCGCTGGCCGGCGCACAGGCTGTCCTGATAGATGATGTTCACGCCATAGTATTTCTCGAACCGCTTGAGTATTTCGCGAAGTGTAAGCTGGTCGAAGCATACTATGCCCTCTACCCAGTCCGGCGTGGTGTTGGTGACGTTGCGAACCCCGAAACTGCCGTCTGCGAGCCGGCTCAAGGTCTGTCCCCCACGAATGGCGAAGGTACGGTCTTGACCGGTGAACTCCACTGAGCCCTCGACGAGCTCAACGTCGAACTCTGTGCTCGCCGAGTATGCGTCGACGTTGAAAACCGTGCCGGTGACGCGTATCTCGCCGCTGCTCGTGCCAACCGTGAAGGGCTGCTCCGAATTGTGCGCTACCGTCAGGAAGGCTTCGCCGTCGACCTCGATATGACGCTCTTTGCCCCGAAATACGCCCGGATAGCGTAGCGTAGTGGCCGAGTTGAGCCACACCGAGGTGCCGTCGGCAAGGGTAAGGTTAAGGCGCTGACCCGGAGGCACAACAAGGGTCTGCATCGGAACTTCGTCAACACGGGCTGAGTCAATCACATAGTCCACACCCAGTGTGGCCGATACCAGTACGGCGGCGGCCGCCACGCGGCCTACCCAACGGCGCCACATCGATGGCTTCTCCACCTTTGCGGCTTCGAATTCGGGGCCAAGGATGCTCGTGAGGTCGTAAATCCGACGCTCGCCCATAAATTCTTCTTTATTCTCGGGCGACGACTCTACCCAGCGGCGAACTTCGGTGCGCTCGCTGCTTTCGGCCTTTCCCGCAAAATATTTGTATAGCAGTTCTTTATCCATGGTAAGTTAATCTCGGCGCCACCCCACAAGGAGGGCCCGACATATATTAAGCGGTTCAGACGCAACATCCCCTAACGAAATTTAAAACTTTTTTCACAAAATCTCCGCTTTTTCCCCTCAACATCCCCTAAAAAGTGTAAAAACGGCCTGGTTACAAGATAAGATAAAGAATAATCAACATGATGCCGCCAATCGAAAGCAGCCGCGAATAGGTGCGCTTGCGAAGATAGTCCGACCGCTGCTCCTGCGCACGCAACGGCATACGCTCTACCTCCCGGCGTCGGGCATACTCCCTCCCCGCATAATAAAGCAGCAGTACCATTCCGCCGACTATCATCGCTATTCCCGCAATCAAGAGTATGATTTTCATCTCTCACCTATTTAATTATTAATACCTATTTATATAAAATAACACCCCGCATACGTCTTGGGTTGGTGGAATTGCCGATTCGGCGCTTTTGTTTTCTATTGGTCGGTTTCGCGCCGCAGTCCCCGAACTTCGCCCAAGCGCGCCTTGTTTCTTTTCTATAATTTTCAATTCTCCTAAGTGACCTCGCAAAAGCGCTGCAGATTCCAAATCGAAGTGCAAAATTTGAGGTGGAATCTGTATCGACGAAAAGCCCCCTCTCTCCTTCTGGAG
>UQLO01000041.1 GCA_900541865.1 uncultured Porphyromonadaceae bacterium
GTGGGCGCTGAGGGATTCGAACCCCCGACCCTCTGCTTGTAAGGCAGACGCTCTGAACCAGCTGAGCTAAGCGCCCCTTCTTGCTTAAAGCGATGCAAAGTTACGCACTTTTTTTTACGCCACCAAACTTTTTGGCAAAAAAATATGCGTTATTTTTGGCTTATATTGCGAAGCGGTTGATTGGTAGTGTGTTATCGCTGAATGTCGAGGCTACGCTGCCGGTTGCGGAAAACGTCGATAGCCATATAAAGCGCCTCGCGGAGCGAGTCGGGCTTGGCTTTGCCCTGTGCGGCGATGTCGTATCCGGTTCCGTGGTCGGGCGAAGTGCGCACGAAAGGCAGACCGGCGGTGAAGTTGACGCCGGCGTCCATGGCAATGGTTTTGAAGGGAGCCAGACCCTGGTCGTGGTACATGGCCAGCACGCCGTCGAAGCGAGTGTGGTTTCCGGCGCCGAAGAAGCCGTCGGCGGCGTAGGGACCGAAAGCCAGAATTTTGTCAGCCCGGGCTTCGGCGATGGCCGGGGCTATTACTTCTTCCTCTTCCTTTCCGAGGAGGCCGTTCTCGCCGGCGTGGGGGTTGAGTGCGAGCACGGCGATTCGGGGTCGTTCCAGGCCGAAGTCCTTGCGGAGGCTGCGGTCGAGGCGCTTGATTTTGTCGACCAGCAGGTCTTTGGTTATTGCGTCGGCGACGTTGCGGATAGGCATGTGGGTTGTTGCGAGGGCCACCCGCAGATTTCCGGCGCAGAGCATCATAAGAGCCTTGGATTCGTCGTCGTCGGTGTCGTCGCCGACCAGTGAGGCTTCGAGGTACTCCGTGTGGCCGGGAAAGTGGAATGTTTCGCTCTGAATGGAGTGCTTGTTGATAGGGGCCGTGACGAGCACGTCGACGCTACCGGCCTTGAGGTCGGCGACAGCGGCCTCAAGGGCAGCCAGAGCAGCCTGACCGCAGGCTTCGGAGGGCACTCCGGGTTCGATTTTGAGGTCTTCGCCGACAACGTTGATTATGTTGAAGGCGCCGTCGCGTGCATCGGCGGCGGAGTCGATGCGTTGAAACTGCACTTGAGGCAATTCCATGGCTTTGCGATAGAAAGCGGCGGCCTTAGCGGAGCCGTAGACTATGATAGTAGCCAGGTCGGCCAGACGTGTGTCTTCGAGCAGGCGGAGTATTGTTTCGTAGCCTATTCCGGCGGGGTCGCCGTGGGTTATGGCCACGCGTATTTTGCGGTTGTTGTTCATATTGAGTCGGTTTTTTTTGCCTTGCCGGCAAGCATGCCGCAGGCGGCCATAATGTCCTCACCGCGCGAGGCGCGTATAGTAGCGGTCACTCCGAGGTCGTTGAGACGGTCGCGGAAGGCCTCCATGGCTCGTTGCGGGGAGGGCGCGCCGTTGAAGTCGGGTATGCGGTGGAAGCGAATGAGGTTGACGCGCGCCGAAGTGCCTTTGAGCAGTCGTGCGAGGGCTTCGGCATGGCGAGGGGAGTCGTTGACTCCCTCGAACATAGTGTATTCCAGCGAAAGGCGGCGCTGATGTGCGAAGTCGTACTGTCTGAGCAGGGCCATAACCTTGGCCACGGGGAAAGCGCCTTCGACGGGCATTATTGCCCGGCGCTCCTCGGCGAAGGGGTTGTGGACGGAGATGGCGATATGGACCTGTGATTCGTCGAGGAAGCGTCGCAGACCGTCCTCTTTTCCGATGGTGCTCACGGTGATGCGGCGCGGACTCCATGCCAGTCCCCAGGGCGCAGTGAGAATCTCTATTGCGCGGAGCACGGCACCGGCATTGTCGGCGGGTTCGCCCATGCCCATAAAGACGATGTTGGTGAGGTCTTTGCTTTCGGGCGCCGAGAGAACTTGGTTTATGATGTCGGCGGCGGTGAGCTGACCTTGAAAGCCTCCGCGGCCTGTCATGCAGAATGCGCAGTTCATGCGGCACCCGGCCTGCGACGACACACATATGGTGCAACGGTCGCGGTCGGGTATGCATACGGCTTCGATGTCGCGGCCGCCTACACCCTCGAAGAGGTATTTGGCGGTGCCGTCGGCGCTGTGGGAAGCAGCGATGGGCTCAGCGCGGCCCACCTCGAAGTTCTCGGACAAAAGAGCGCGTGCGGCCTTGGGCAGGTCGGTCATTTCGTCGATGGAGAGGACTCGGCGAGCGTAGAGCCAAGCCGCCATCTGCTTGGCCGCAAAGGGCCGCAGACCTACCGAGGCCGCTACCTCCTTGAGTTCGTCGAGGTTCAGGCCAATCAGTTTGCGCTTCATATATAATAAGGTGAGAGGAAACGGAAAGAAGGAGTGTCAGTCGAAGTGCTGTGCCATGGCCTTAAAGGCTCGGGCAGCGGGGACGCCTCGGTAAAGAATGCTGTAGACGGCATCGAGGATGGGCATTTCGACGCCTGTGGAGGCGTTGATGTCGTGGATGCACTTGGTGCCGTAGTATCCTTCGGCGGTCTGCTCCATTTCCATCTTTGCGGCCTTTACGGAATATCCTTTTCCGATCATCGAGCCGAAATTGTGGTTTCGGCTGAATCGTGAGTAGGAAGTCACCAGCAGGTCGCCCAGGTAGACGGAGTCGCAAATCTGACGGGGCCGCGGGCAGCGGGCCTCCAGAAAGCGCTCCATCTCTCGGATGGCGTTGGAGATGAGGACGGCGCAAAAGTTGTCGCCGGTCTTCATGCCGTGGATAATGCCGGCGGCGATGGCGTAGATGTTTTTGAGCACGGCGGCATACTCGATGCCTTCGACGTCGCTGCTGGTAATGGCGTGGGTGTTTTTGCCGACTATCATCCGCGAGAAAGCCTCGGCGGCGGCAAGGTCGGCACCACCGACGGTGAGGTACGAGGGCCGGTCGAGGGCCACTTCTTCGGCGTGGCAGGGGCCGGAGATCACGAGGGAGCGTTCGGGGCTTATGCCGAATCGCTCTGTCATATAGTCGGTTACGAGCTGATTGGTGTCGGGTACGATGCCTTTCACGGCCGACACGACCGACTTTGCGGAGATGTCGACGGTGATTTTGTCGACGTGGTCCTTGAAGTAAGGCGAAGGCATCACCAGCAGAAGAGTGTCGGCTTGCTCGCAGACGGCGTTGATGTCGCTGGAGAAGTCGATGCGGTCGATGTCGAAGTTAACGTCCGTGAGATAGGCCGGGTTGTGGCCCAGTCGCTTGAACTCCTCGATGCGGTCGTCGCGCCGCATATACCACAGCAGGCGTTCGCAGTTGTTCATCAGCAGCTTTGCCAGAGCTGTCGCCCAACTGCCTCCGCCCATCACGGCAATGGATCCCGGGAAAATACCGTTTTCCATGGCTTGTCAGTCTTCGGTTTCGGCGTCGTTGTCGGCAGCGGCGGCTTTCTTTTCGGGTCGCATCTGTGGGAAGAGGAGGACTTCCTGGATAGCGGTCTGGCCGGTCATTAGCATGACCAGACGGTCCATGCCGATGCCCATACCGGAAGTTGGAGGCATACCGTACTCGAGGGCGCGGATAAAGTCGCCGTCGATAATCATGGCCTCGTCGTCGCCCTTGTCGGCGAGTTTCATCTGTTCGACGAATCGGCCGTACTGGTCGATGGGGTCGTTGAGCTCGGAGTAAGCGTTGGCGAGCTCTTTGCCGTTGACCATGAGCTCGAAGCGTTCGGTGAGCTCGGGGTTGTTGCGGTGGCGCTTTGTCAGAGGCGACATCTCGATGGGGTAGTCGGTGATGAATGTGGGCTGGATGTAGAGGCCCTCGCACTTCTCGCCGAAAATTTCGTCGATGATTTTGCCTTTGCCCATAGTCCGGTCGACTTCGACGCCAATGCTTCGGGCAGCTTGGCGGAGTTGGTCTTCGTCCATGCCGTCGATGTCGATGCCGGCGTGCTCGCGGATGGCCTCAGCCATGGTGACGCGAGGGAATGGCGCCTTGAAGGAGATGACGTTGTCGCCGACTTTTACTTCGGTGGTGCCGTTGACGTCCAAGCATATTTTTTCGAGCATCTTCTCGGTGAAGGTCATCATCCAGTTGTAGTCCTTGTAGGCCACATATATTTCCATACATGTGAACTCAGGGTTGTGAGTGCGATCCATGCCCTCGTTGCGGAAGTTTTTGGAGAACTCGTAGACGCCGTCGAAACCGCCTACTATGAGGCGCTTGAGATAGAGCTCGTCGGCGATGCGGAGGTAGAGGGGGATGTCGAGGGCATTGTGGTGGGTGATGAAGGGGCGAGCGGCCGCACCACCGGGAATGCTCTGGAGGATAGGCGTTTCGACCTCGATATAGCCTGCCGAGTTGAAGTACTCGCGCATGGAGTTGTAGACCTTGGTACGCTTGAGGAAGATGTCTTTGACGCCGGCGTTGACGATAAGGTCGACGTAGCGGCGGCGGTAGCGGAGCTCGGGGTCGTCGAAGGCGTCGTAGCGCACGCCGTCCTTAACTTTGACCACGGGCAGAGGCCGCAGACTCTTGCTGAGCACAGTAATCTCAAGAGCGTGGACGGTGATTTCGCCGGTCTGGGTTCGGAAAACGAAGCCACGCACGCCGATGAAGTCGCCGATGTCAAGCAACTTCTTGAACACCACGTTGTAGAGGTCTTTGTTTTCGCCGGGGCAAATCTCGTCGCGGTTAACGTAGACCTGAATGCGCCCGAAAGCGTCCTGCAGCTCGAGGAAGGACGCTTTGCCCATTATTCGGCGGCTCATTATTCGGCCGGCCACGGCAACATCGCGGCGCGGGGCGTCGTCGCTGAAGGTTTCCTTAATTTCGTCGGTATGGCCCGTAACGGTGAACTCTGCAGCGGGATAAGGTTCGATGCCCATGTCGCGCAGCGCCTGCATGCTGTTGCGGCGTATCTGTTCCTGTTCGCTCAATTCGTTGGGATTCATTATGTTGTGCTCTATCTTGGTTCAAAAAGGTTGTCGGAGGGCACCCGCCGGGCGCCTACTCCGCCAAAATTACGGCAAATATAGCAAATTTTCCGCATTGCCGCAAACGCGGTGTTTCGTGGGGCGTCGCATCAGGTGGGCTGTCCGCCCTGTGCGGCCGGATTCTCCGGGTTTTTGGCGCTTTTTTTCTTGCGGCGGAACCACGGCTTTTTTTTGCGGCGGGGCTTGGGAGCCTCGGCGGCGGGAGAGGCTTCGGCGGGAGCTGCGGGCGCGGTGTTTTCGGGCTCTTGGGCGGGCTGTTTGGGGGCGCCTTTGGGCTTTTTCTTGTCGGTTCGACGTCCGGGAGCCTCCTTGCGCTCCTTGCTCAGAGGATGCCGCTCGACGGTTTTGCCCAGGAAACGCTCTATTTCTCCCCATCGACGGCGGTCGCGGTCGCCGACCAGGGTCACGGCGGCGCCGTCGGCCTCGGCGCGGGCTGTGCGTCCGATGCGGTGCACGTAGTCTTCCGAATCGTGGGGCACGTCGTAGTTGACCACCATGGTGATGTCGTCGATGTCGATGCCTCGGGCCACGATGTCGGTAGCGATGAGAACATCAACTTTTCCGTTTTTGAAGTTGAGCATCACCTCGTCGCGACGCTGCTGGTCGAGGTCGGAGTGCATTTCGGCCACCTTGCGGTTGCCACCTCGAAATTCGCGGGCCAGTTCCTTGACTTTGAGCTTGGAGGAAACGAAGACGATAACGCGCTTTGCCTCGGGGAGTTTCAGGAGCTCGCGCAGAATATAGGGCTTGCGGGCTTCGTCGCAGAAAGCCACCGACTGACGGATTTTTTCGGCGGGTTTGTTGACGGCGATTTTTATTTCGACGGGGTCTTTGAGAATATTTTTTGCCAACTGCACGATTTTGGGTGGCATGGTGGCAGAGAAAAGCATGGTCTGGCGGTCTTCGGGCAGACGTCGCACAATCTGCATGATGTCGTCGAAGAAACCCATGTCGAGCATGCGGTCAGCTTCGTCGAGAATGAAGAACGAAACGCGCGAGAGGTCTACGTAGCCCATATCAAGATGGGCGAGCAACCGCCCCGGGGTGCATATAACCACGTCGGCGCCCATCTTGAGGCCGCGCTGCTGCTGCATGAAAGTTTTGCCGTCGGTACCACCGTAGATAGGGAGGCTGCTGGCGCCCAAGAAGTAGCTGAAGCCTTCGAGCTGACGGTCGATCTGCATTGCCAGCTCGCGAGTGGGAGCCATGACTATGCAGTTGATGGCGTCTTCGGGAAATTCGCCGTCGGCCAGGCGGTTAAGAACGGGAAGAATGTAGGCTGCCGTTTTGCCGGTGCCGGTCTGAGCCACGGCGATGAGGTCGCGGCCCTCCAAAGCCGCGGGGATAGCTTTTTCCTGGATAGGAGTGCAGTCGGTGAAGCGCATGGCGTCCAGGGCGTCGAGCACATCGTCGTGAAAGTCAAATTCGTCGAACCGCATAATGAGATAAAAGAGCTTGAAAGATTTGCAAGTGCAAAATTAGTCATTTTTCCCCGTAACTGAAAATCGGTTGGCCGCGCCCCGCTCGCTAAATCATGCTTTAGGGTTGAGCGACATATTTTACTATTCGGCGGGGCGGAGGTGTTTTTTGCGCAAAAATTTGTAACTTTGCGAACTAAAAGCGCGTGGGCGCGTTCCTTAATAGGGAAATAGTGCGAGCTGTTTTCCGAGTTAAATGTTTCAATAAGAGTTTAAAAGATATTCACTGCATTATGCATAAGAACCGCATTTTAGTCGGGGCGCTTGCCCTGCTCGCCGGCCTTGGCAGCGCCATGGGCCGCCAACTCACGGTGTCGGAAGCCCTTGCCGCTGCCGGCGCCGAACGTCCGGGCATAGCCCGCATAGCGGGCACCGCACCTACGGCCGCCTTGACCCTGAGCCGCGACGGTCTCAATACAGTTTATGTTGTCGACGGCGTCGGCCAGGGCTATGTAGTGCTTGCAGCCGACGATGTAGCACCCGCCGTGCTTGGTTACTCTGACAGCGGCAGCTTCGATGCGGGCAGCATACCTCCGAACATGCAGGCATGGCTCGACGACTATTCGGCCTATATAGCCACGGCGGCCTCCACCGGCAGCCGCGTGGTGGCAGCTCCGGCCGATCCCACATTGGGCGACATCGCCCCCATCACTAAGACCCGCTGGAACCAGGCCGCGCCCTACAACGACCTTTGCCCGCGTGTCAACGGTCAGCAGACCTACACCGGCTGTGTTGCCACAGCCATCGCCCAGGTGATGAAGACCTACGAATGGCCCGTTACCGGCACCGGCACCAACAGCTACACCTGGAACAACCAAACTCTGAGCTACAACTTCGGAGCTACAACTTTCGACTGGGCCAATATGGCCGATATCTACAACTCGAACTCCACCCAAGCGCAGAACGCTGCCGTGGCCGAGCTTATGTACGCCTGCGGCATCGCCTGCTATATGAATTACGGCACAGGGGGCTCGGGCGCCAACGGCGTCAATCTGGCCGTCGGCCTGATCAACTATCTGGGCTACGACGCCAGCCTGAAATATCTCAGCCGCGACTACTTTACTCTTCCGCAGTGGAGCCGCATGCTCCATGAGCAGCTCTCCACGGGCCACCCGCTCTACTATGACGGCGCCAACGCCACTGTTGGCCATGCCTTCGTCATCGACGGTTATCGCCGCTCCGACGGCTTCTTCCACCTCAACTGGGGTTGGGGCGGCATGAGCGACGGCTACTATTCCATCGTCACCCTCGACCCCGACGCACAGGGCATCGGCGGCAGCACCGACGGCTACTATCTGGGCCAGAGCGCCATCTTCGGCCTCAAGCCCGCCGAGGAGGGCTCGCAGCTCTCGCCGGTGTTTGTGGCCGAGAATATCCCGACCGAACCCATCAGCGTGACCCGCGGCGAATACGCCGAAATCGGTAACTCCAACTCCGGCTTCTACAACGTTACCCTCGGCACCGTAGATGCCGAGATAGGCGTAGAGCTCACCGCAGCGGGCCAAGAACCCCTCTACGTGTTCTATCCCGAAACCGTTGAGTTCCAGTATGGCCACGGCTTCCGTGCGCTCCCCATCCCCACCGACAATTTCCCGACGGGCACCTTCACGGCACGCCCGGTTGCGCGCTGCAACGGCCAGACAGTTGCCTTCCTGACTCCGGTAGGCTCCGTTTCGCACTTCACCGTCGAGGCAGACGAGACCACCGTCACCTTCAACCCCGTGGTCGAGGCTCCCGAGCTGGAACTCGTTGAAATCAAGGCTCTGAGCCCGTTCTACCGCGGTCGTGTCTGCTACTCCGAAGTCACCGTCAAGAATCTCGGCAGCGAATACTACGGCACCCTCAACCTCGCTTTCGTCAACACCAAGGGCTCGGAGAGCACACTGGGTTCGGCCGTTGTCGACATACTGACCGACGGCACCGCCACCGTGACCATAAGCGGTTCGCTGACAGCGCTGACCCCCGCGGGCACCTGCTATCTGCGACTCTACGACGACGACCATAACCAGATCGGCCAGGACGTGGCCGTGGAGCTCGAAAAAGCACCTTCGGGCACACCGAGCCCCGTGTTCAGCAACGCTCATTTCCCGGGTATCACCGGCGGCGAGAGCCTTTCCGACCCTGCGGAGGTTAATGCCGCCGACCTCAACGTCGCCGTCGACCTCACTGTGGGCGAAGGCTATTTCACCTCGCCGGTGCGCGCCTATGTTTTCGATATGACGGGCGCTTCGGTGGGCTTTATGAGCACACCCTACGTAGCCTGCACTGGTAACGAAGCTCAGACGCTGACCTTCTCGGGCGACCTCTCCGAGGTTCTCACCACAGGAAACATCTATATGCTGGCCTTTGCCTACTTTGACAAGAACCAGTACAATCTCCTCCAAGAGCCGATGCTCTACCTGACTGTTGGCGACTTCTCCGGCATCGAGGCAGTGGCTGCCGCCGACTACGGCGTGTATCCCAACCCGGCGGCCGCCGTGGCTACCGTCACGGCTCCGGCCGAAATCACAGCCGTCGAGGTGTTTGACCTTGCCGGCGCCCTGCGCGCAAGCTACGTCGAGCCTTCCAACGGGGGCCGTCTGGACATCAACGTCGGCAACCTCGCCGCCGGCCAGTACCTGCTGCGTGTTTCCACGGCCGACAACGCTACGCATACCCTGCGACTTATCAAGAAATGAAAATAACGACGATACTAAGCGCCGCAATGGTTCTGAGTGTGGCCTACGCCTGCAAAAGCCCGGCGTCGGCCGCCTCAGACCGTAAGAGCGGCCCGACGCCTCCGCCACTGGTAGCTGCGACGGCACCCGACGGCGTCAGCGGCGCCAGCCGAGTCATCGGCGGCACGCCGCCACCCCGGGCCGTGGTCTACCGCACCAACGGCGACTACCGCGACAATGTTCCGGTGAACGTTTCGGCGGCAGGTGTGCTGCTGTCGTATCCGGCGCCGGCCGACGTTCGCGGCGCCGAGCCGGTTGCGCTTGCCGACGGCTATCTGCTCGACCGTCGCGGAGTGGGCGACAACACCGTTTTCACGCGCTACACCTACTCTGAGTACGGCGCCTTGTCCGAAGCCCCGCAGCCGGAGGAAATCGAAGAAAGCATCATTGCCGGCTCGCGCGTCACCAAGACCATAGTGCTGCCGATGACCGTCGACGAAGCGCTTGCCGACACTGCCGCCGTCAACGCATTCATACTCCAACGGTAAAAACCGCCATACATGAAAAAACACCTTCCGCTTCTTGACCTGATGAAGGGCATCGCCATTTTTTTGGTGGTGACCGGCCATGTGCTCACGATGTGTGTGCGCGACATCGACCGGGCTTCCTTGTTCAAGTTTATCGGCGAGGTGCATATGCCGCTCTTCTTCTTTGTGAGCGGCTTTCTGAGTATGCGACGAGGCTCCGACGGCGTCGTGTCTCGTCCGTCGCTGGGCTCGCGAGCGGTTAGGCTGCTTGTGCCGATGGTCGCCGTGAGCACACTGTGGATCTACTGGTTTCCGAACTCGGGTCTGGAGAGCCCTCTTGAGCCGGGATGGTCCGGCCTATGGGGAAGCATGTGGAAAAACGGCTATTGGTTCACGCTGGTACTCTTCGAAATTACGGTGCTTTATGTTCCGGCGACATATGCCCTGAGCCGCCTTCGGGGGGTGTTGGGGCAGGTTGTATTTTCGGTGGGCTACAGCGCCTTGATTTTTGTATTGGCCGGGCTGCTTCCGGCCGCCGTCGCAGAGGCGACATCGCTTCCGCTGGCGGCAATGTTCCTGCCGCCCTTCCTTGCGGGGGCCATCGCGGCCGACCGGCGCGAGGCCTTTTTGAGTTGGAGCCGCACCTCGGCGGTGCAGACCGTGTCAATTCCTGCGGCAGCGTTGCTGATGGGCTATGTGTGCTGGTACTGGCGCTATCCCGCCGTGCCGGAGTGGGCGCTTCCCGTAGGGCGGTCGGCGCTCCACATCGCCTTGGCCATAGTAGCAGCCGGGGTACTGGGGCGCTGGAGCGAAAGCGGAACGCGGGCTGTGCGGCTATGGTGCTTTCTTGGCCGCAAGAGTCTGGCTATCTACCTTCTGCATTACTTCTTCCTCTTTCCGCTGGGCTTTGTGCGACCCTGGCTTGAGGCAACCGACCTTGCCATCGTGCCTCTGGCGGCACTCAGCGGCGCCGTGGCCGCTGCGGTGATTTGCGCAGTGCTCGTGGCGGACTATATTCTCAGTTTCTCCAAGCCTCTGGCCTTGCTGCTCACCGGCTCCAAACCCACAAAAGTGACTTCGCCATGTGTGCCCTGATAGCCTTCGATCTGGACGACACCCTCTACAAGGAGCGGGACTACGTTGCCTCCGGGCTGCGCGCTGTGGCGCACAGTGCGAGCCGTGAAAGCGGGCTGCCTTCCGAAGAGCTCGAAGAACTGCTTTTGGGTGCTCCCGACGGCCATGCCGCCTTCGATGCCCTGGAGGCTCGTCTGCGCGGCGCCGGGGTAGACTACCCGGTTTGGCGCATGGTGGCCGAGTACCGCAACCACGTGCCGGCAATAAGCCCGGACCCCGAAGTCGAGGCCGTGCTTGCTGAGCTGAAGCGCCGGGGCCATACCCTTGCGCTGATTACCGACGGCAACCCCGTTCGTCAGCACGCCAAGGTCAGCGCGCTCCGTCTGGACCGCTACTTCGACACCACTAATATAATCGTCAGCGCCGACACCGGGTCCGACAAGACCACTCCACTTCCCTTCGCGCAGGCCGAACGGCTTGTCCGGGGACAGCGCCGCTACTATGTGGGCGACAATCCGGCCAAAGACTTCCACTGGCCGAACCTTCGGGGCTGGCACACCGTTATGCTGCGGGACGCCGACGGGCTCAACATCCACCCCCAGCACACCGGGCCGCTTCCGGCTCAGTACCGTGCTGCCACGACAATCGACAACCTCCACCGTTTACTTGACTTATAATCACCATGCCAACAGCACTAATCACCGGTATAACAGGCCAGGACGGCTCGTATCTGGCCGAATTCCTTCTTGCCAAGGGCTATAGCGTTCATGGGTTGATACGCCGCAGCTCCAGCTTCAACACGGCACGCATCGAGCATCTATATATGGACAGCTGGATTGCCGACCAGCATGCCGGGCGCCCCGTAGAGCTGCACTACGCCGACATGACCGACTCGTCGTCGCTCATCCGGGTGATACGGCTTGTCAAGCCGGACGAAATATACAATCTGGCGGCGCAGAGCCACGTCAAAGTGAGCTTCGACGTTCCGGAGTACACGGCCGACGTCGACGCCATCGGCACCTTGCGCCTGCTGGAGGCAGTGCGAATACTTGGAATGGAGAAAACCACGCGCATATACCAGGCGTCTACGTCGGAGCTTTACGGTGAAGTTGAGGAAGTTCCTCAGACAGAGCGGACGCCCTTCCATCCGCGCTCTCCCTACGCCGTTGCCAAGCTCTATGCCTTCTGGATTATGAAGAACTACCGCGAGAGCTACGGCATGTACACTGCCAACGGCATACTCTTCAACCACGAGAGCGAGCGGCGCGGCGAAAACTTCGTTACCCGCAAAATCACTCTTGCGGCGGCGCGCATAGCGGCCGGCGTGCAGAGCAAGCTCTATCTTGGCAATCTGGACGCGCGGCGCGACTGGGGCTACGCTCCGGACTACGTCGAGTGCATGTGGCTCATCCTTCAGCAGCCTAAGCCGGACGACTACGTCATCGCCACGGGCGAGTATCACAGCGTGCGGGAGTTTGCCACGGCGGCTTTTGCCCACGTCGGCATCCGTCTTCGCTGGGAGGGCGCCGGACTTGAGGAGAAAGGCATCGACGAGGCCACCGGGCGCGTGCTGGTCGAGGTCGACCCGCGCTTCTTCCGACCGGCCGACGTCGAGGAGTTGCTCGGCAATCCCGAGAAGGCGCGCCGCGAGCTGGGCTGGAACCCGCGGCGGACGTCGTTCGACGAGCTGGTGCGCCGCATGGTAGCCTCCGACGTTGAACTTGTCAAAAAGGAGACCGCCGGAGATGAAAAAGCTTGACCGCAACTCCAAAATCTACGTCGCCGGCCACCGCGGGCTGGTGGGCTCGGCCATAATGCGCAACCTGCGCGAGCGCGGCTTCACCAACGTGGTCGGACGCACCCACGCCGAGCTCGACCTGATGGACCCGGCGGCCGTCAAGGCGTTTTTCGACGCCGAGCGCCCCGACGCCGTGGTGCTTGCCGCGGCCCACGTAGGCGGTATAATGGCCAACAGCACCTACCGGGCCGACTTCATCTTCCAAAACCTGCAGATACAGCAGAACGTGATCGGAGAGGCATGGCGCCACGGCGTGGAGCACCTTCTTTTCCTTGGCAGCACCTGCATCTACCCCCGGGAGGCACCCCAACCCATCCGCGAGGACGCCCTGCTGACTTCGGAGCTGGAGTACACCAACGAGCCCTACGCCATCGCCAAAATCGCCGGCCTCAAGCTCTGCGAGAGCCTCAACATGCAGTTCGGCACCAACTATGTTGCCGTGATGCCAACCAATCTCTACGGGCCGAACGACAATTTCCATCTGGAGAACAGCCACGTGCTGCCTGCCATGCTGCGCAAGCTGCACCTTGCCAAGCTGCTCGGTGCAGGCGACTACGCGGCAGTGCGCGCCGACCTCGCCAAGCGCCCCGTGAGCACCATAGCGGCCGATGCCTCCGACGCCGAAATAGCCGCCGGGCTGAAGGGTTTCGGCATAGAGCCGAACCGCCTCACACTCTGGGGCACGGGCAGCCCGCTTCGCGAGTTCCTCTGGAGCGAGGATATGGCCGACGCCTGCGTGCATATATTATTGAATGTAGACTTCGGGCGCCTTCGTGCCTTGGCCGGTGAGCCGGTGCGCAACACGCACGTCAACATCGGCACCGGCCGCGAGCTCACCATCGCCGAGCTGGCCGCCAAGGCCGCCGGCGCCGTGGGCTTCGACGGCGAGATACTGTGGGACTCCACCAAGCCCGACGGCACTCCCCGCAAGCTGTGCGACGTGAGCCGCCTGCACGCCCTGGGCTGGAAGCACCGCGTGGAGCTCGACGAGGGCCTGCCACGACTCTACAAATGGTATCTTGAAAACTGACTTGCCGCCACGATGCTGAATTTCACCAATATAGCACGCGCGCTGCTGGCACCTACGGTGCGGGGCGCCTCCGCCTGGGAGAATCCCGAAGGTATGGAGGGCACCCAGCGCAAAGTGCTGGCTGAGCTGTTGGCCAAGGGGAGCCGCACTGTTGTCGGGAGCCGCCACGGCTTTGCCTACTTCAAAGGCTATGAGGACTTTGCGTCGCGAGTACCCCTGGTGGACTATGAGGACATCCGTCCGGAGGTGATGCGCATGGTGGCCGGCGAGAAAAACATACTTTGGCCGGGACGCACAACCTCTTTTGCCCAGAGCAGCGGCACTTCCGGAGGCAAGAGCAAATTCATACCCATCACTTCCGAAGGCCTCAAGGCCAATCACTACGCGGGCACACGCTACGCAGTGGCCTTCTATCTGGACCTCTACCGCGAAAGCCGGCTTTTCGGGGGGCGCAGCTTCATTCTTGGGGGCAGTTTCGCCAATGAGCTGCCGGAGGTGCCTGGCGGAGTGCGCGTGGGCGACCTGTCGGCGACCTTGATACGTTCCATACCCCGTGTTGCGGAAATATTCCGGGTTCCGTCGCGCCGGACGGCGCTGATGTCCGACTGGACACAGAAACTCCCGGCACTGGTAGAAGAGTCGCTCGGCAAGGATATCACCAACATCTCCGGCGTGCCATCGTGGTTCCTGACAGTGCTTCGCGAGGTTATACATCGCGCCGGAGCCACTACCATCCACGACGTATGGCCCAACCTTGAGGTGTTTTTCCACGGCGGCATTGCTTTCGGGCCCTACCGGAGCCAGTACGCCGCCATCACCGACCCGGCTAAGATGCGCTATCTGGAGACCTACAACGCATCGGAGGGCTTTTTTGCGGTCGCCGACAGCCGCGAGGCGCCCGGAATGCGCCTGCTGGCGGACACGGGCGCCTTCTACGAATTTATGGAGCCGGACGGCACTGTGCGCCCGGCGTGGAAAGTTGAGCCGGGCCGAGTCTACGAGCTCGCCGTGACGAGCTGCAACGGTTTGTGGCGCTACCGCATCGGCGACACCGTGCGCATCGAGAGCATAGAGCCGCTCCGCATAAGCGTAGCGGGCCGCACAAAGTGCTTCATCAACGCTTTCGGCGAGGAGCTGATGGTGCACAACGCCGAAAGCGCTATCGCCGCCGCCTGCGCCGACACCGGGGCCGAGGTGGCCGACTTTACGGCCTCGCCGGTCTATGCCGACGGGGCGCATAAGGGCCACCACCAGTGGCTGATAGAATGGCGTCGACGCCCCGCCGGGGGCGAGCAAGCCTTTGCGGCGTCGCTCGACAGCCATCTGTGCGCCGTCAACTCCGACTACCAGGCCAAACGCAGCGGAGACATCTTTCTGGACGGTCCGGAGGTGGTCTCTCTGCCCGAGGGCACCTTCCACCGCTGGCTGGCGTCGACGGGCAAGCTGGGCGGACAGCGCAAAGTGCCGCGCCTGTGCAACGACCGCCGCATAGCCGACCAAATATTGAACTCATTTAAACTTAAGAACAACAGCATAAAACCATGAATATCAAACGCACACTTGCAGCCATGGTGGCGGCAGCCGCCGCCACCGCCGGCATTTTTGCAGCCGACGCCCCTAAATACATATTCTATTATATAGGCGACGGCATGGGCCTTGCACCGGCCAACGCCGCCGAGTACTACAACCGCAACGTGCTGGGCAATACCGAGCCCCTGCTGATGAACACGTTTCCCAGCGTGGGCTGGCTGACGACATACTCGGCGTCGTCGCCCGTTACGGACTCTGCTGCCGCCGGCACCGCTTTGGCAACGGGGCACAAGACAAAGAACTATATGCTTGGCATGAATCCGGACACCGTTTCGGTGGGTTCGGTGGCCGCCGAGCTCTTCGAAAAAGGCTGGGGCGTGGGTCTTGCCACCAGCGTCTACCCCGACGACGCCACGCCGGGTGCTTTCTACGCCCATGTGCCCAACCGCAAGCACTACTACGACATCGACCGCCAGATGGCCGCCAGCGGCTACCAGTTTGTGGGAGGTGCCGGTCTTAAGGGCGACTACGTCGACGGCGACTCCACCGACATCTACACTCGGCTTGCCGAAGCGGGCGTGCAGGTGGTGCGCGGCCCGGAGGGCATAGGCAGCATAAGCTCCGACCGCGTGCTGCTGCTCAACCCTGCCGGCACCAAGAACTGGAACATAGGCTACACTATAGACTCCATCCCCGGTGTGCTCAACCTGCCTCTGATGGCCCGCACCTGCCTTGCGCAGCTTGAACGCACTTCGCCGGAGCGCTTCTTCATGATGGTCGAGGGCGGCAACATCGACCATGCCCTTCATGCCAACGACGGAGGTGCCGCAATCAAGGAAATTCTCAATTTCAACGAGGCGCTGGCTGTTGCCGTCGACTTCTACCGTGCTCATCCCGAGGAAACGCTCATTATCGTCACCGCCGACCACGACACCGGCGGCATGGGCTTCATGCCGGCCGCCAAGGAGGGTTTCAAGTACATCGAGAGCCAGCGAATCTCCAAAGAGGAGTTCAACGACTACTGCAAGAGCCTGCTTGATCGCACCGACTATACCTGGGAAGATATGAAAGGCGTGCTGACCGACAAGCTGGGCCTGTTCTCCACCGTGCCGGTTAGCGAGGCCGACAGCGAAGGCCTTCGCCGAATGTTCGAACAGACCTTCGGCATGAGGAGCACCGCCGACCAGCAGACCCTCTACGCCAGTTTCAACGCCTTTGCCGTTGAGGTGTTCCGCATCTTCAACAAAGCCGCCGGTATGGCCTTCACTACTACCGGCCACACGGGTAATCCCGTTCCGGTCTATGCCATAGGCTGCGGGGCGGACATTTTCGTGGGCTACACCGACAATACCGACATACCGGCACGCATCCGCCGGCTCACGGCCGGCGAGTGAGCCGGGCATCCCCAGATATAATGGCAGTAAAACCTAAAAAGGCCCTTGGCCAGCATTTTCTCAAAGATCTGGATGTGGCACGTCGCATAGCGGCCACGCTCGACGACTATACATCCCTTCCGGTGCTCGAAGTGGGCCCCGGAATGGGTGTGCTCACTAATTTTCTTCTTGAAAAGCATCCGGCCGACAAGGTGACTGTAGCCGAAATCGACACAGAGAGCGTCGAATACCTTCGGCGCAACCTACCGGAGCCGCAGCCGAGGATAGTGGAGGGCGACTTTCTTACCATGAGCGACGGGGACATCTTCCCCGGCGACGGCCCCTTTACGGTTATAGGCAACTATCCTTATAATATATCGTCGCAGATATTCTTCAAGGTGCTCGACTGGAAGGAGCGTGTGGTGTGCTGCTCGGGCATGCTTCAGCGCGAGGTGGCGGAACGTCTGGCAGCTCCGGCGGGCACCAAGGCCCGCGGCATACTGAGCGTGCTGCTTCAGGCATGGTACCACGTGGAGTATCTCTTCACCGTCGACGAGCATGTTTTCAATCCGCCGCCCAAGGTGAAGAGCGGGGTGGTGAAGCTGACGCGCAACGGCGTGACAGACCTGGGATGCGACGCGGCCCTTTTCAAGACAGTTGTCAAGACCGCCTTCGGTCAGCGGCGCAAGACGCTTCGCAACTCGGTTCGTTCGCTGCTGCCGCCCGGAGTTACCCTCGACGGGCATCCTATGGCTCAGCTCCGGCCCGAGCAGCTCTCTGTGGAGCAGTTTGTGGAGCTCACCCGGCTTGTAGCCTCCCTTCGGGGGTGAGGGTCGGAAACTTTTTGAGGCCACGTTGGCGATTTTTTGTAACTTTGCAGCCACAACCCCAGCAGCCAAAGACAAATGAAGGAATTTACGGAAGAATATCTGCACGACATACGCCGCATCATCGACAGCGGCGACGAGGCAGCCGCCCGCCGCGAGCTTGCTGACCTTCACCCGGCCGACATAGCCGAGCTGTACCAGGAACTGGACCTGGCGCAGGCGGAGTTCCTGTTCAAGCTGCTGGACGAGGACAAGGCTGCCGACGTGCTTATGGAGCTTGATGAGGACGACCGCCTCAAGCTGCTGAGCGACATGCCGGCGGAAGAAATCGCCAAGCAAATCGACCATCTGGACACCGACGATGCCGTCGACCTCATTCAGCAGCTCGACGAGGACGAGCGCGACGAAATTCTGTCGCACATCGACGACGTCGAGCAGGCCGGCGACATTATCGACCTTCTGAAGTACGACGAAGACACAGCCGGCGGCCTTATGGGCACGGAGATGATCGTTGTGAACGAGAACTGGTCGATGCCGGAGTGCATCAAGCAGATGCGCCTGCAGGCTGAGGATATGGACGAGATATACTATGTATATGTTGTCGACAACGACTACAAGCTTCGAGGCACCTTCCCGCTGAAGAAGATGCTCACGCATCCTTCGGTGAGCAAAATCAAGCATGTGATGGAGCCGGACCCGGTTTGCGTCAAGGCCGATACGCCCATCGACGACGTGGCCCTGGACTTCGAGAAGTACGACTTGGTGGCTATGCCGGTTGTGGATTCCATAGGGCGTCTGCTTGGGCGGATTACCGTCGACGACGTCATGGACCAGGTTCGCGAGGCCAGCGAGCGCGACTATCAGCTGGCTTCGGGTATATCGTCGGACGTGGATGCCGACGATACCGTGCTGGCCCAAACCAAGGCGCGCATACCCTGGCTGCTGATAGGCATAGCTTCCGGTCTGCTGGCGTCGGCCATCTTGGGAAGCTTCGAAAATCAGCTGCAGGCCATGACGGCGTTGGCACTCTTTATACCTATAATAGGTGGTACGGGTGGCAACGTTGGCGTACAGGCGTCGGCCATCGTGGTGCAGGGCTTGGCCAACGGCACACTGGAGATAAAAAACTTTGCCAAGCAGCTTGGCAAGGAGATACTCATCGGGCTGCTGAACGCCACAGTGATGAGCGCCGTGGTGCTGGGCTATACACTTCTTGTTCTTCCGCACAACGATTTTGCGGTTACGATATCGGTAGCGGTGTCGCTTTTCATGGTGGTGATGTTCGCTTCCATACTTGGCACCGTGGTACCGCTGACGCTGGAAAAACTTCACATCAACCCTGCTTTGGCCACCGGCCCGTTCATCCAAATCTCCAACGACATCGTCGGACTCATAATTTATGTGCAAATAGCCACCTTCTGCCTTAAATACTTCGGGTCGTAGCGCAATGCTATGAAACACAGCGTGATGGGGCGCAGGAAAAGGCGTTTTCCGGGCTTTGGCGGCGGTGTTAAGAGGGGCTTGAGGTCGAAAAACAACATTTTTTAGAGAAAAAAGTTGAAGAAAAATTTGCGGGAATCAGAAAAAGGTTCTAACTTTGCAACCGCAAACGGGAAAAGACGCAAGGTTCCCGCTGCAGAGAAACTTGAAATTGCCTCTTTAGCTCAGTTGGCCAGAGCACGTGATTTGTAATCTCGGGGTCGTTGGTTCGAATCCGACAAGAGGCTCAGAGAAGCTGCCGGCCGAGAATGGGCACAAGCGGCAAACCAAAAGGGCGAATACCAGAGTGGCCAAATGGGGCAGACTGTAAATCTGCTGGTTTATACCTTCGGTGGTTCGAATCCATCTTCGCCCACAACGCAAGTTTCTCCAATGCGGAAGTAGCTCAGTTGATAGAGCATCAGCCTTCCAAGCTGAGGGTCGCGAGTTTGAGCCTCGTCTTCCGCTCACAAATATGCCTATGTAGCTCAGGGGTAGAGCACTTCCTTGGTAAGGAAGAGGTCGCGGGTTCAAATCCCGCCATCGGCTCTAAGTCGAAGCCCCGGTAATGCTTTGTGCATTGCCGTGGCTGATTGTTAGGAAATCATTAAACAATAAAATACATCCAGTTATGGCAAAAGAGAAGTTCGAAAGAACTAAACCCCATGTCAACATCGGTACAATCGGCCACGTTGACCACGGCAAAACCACCCTCACCGCCGCCATCACCACGGTGCTTGCAAAGCAGGGTCTCTCCGAAGTGAAGTCGTTCGACCAGATCGACAACGCTCCCGAGGAAAAGGAACGTGGTATCACCATCAACACCGCCCACGTTGAATACGAAACCGCAAACCGCCACTATGCTCACGTAGACTGCCCCGGACACGCTGACTACGTAAAGAACATGGTAACCGGTGCTGCTCAGATGGACGGCGCTATCATCGTGGTAGCAGGTACTGACGGCCCGATGCCCCAGACCCGCGAACACATTCTTCTGGCTCGCCAGGTGAACGTTCCCCGTATCGTAGTGTTCCTGAACAAGTGCGACATGGTCGACGACGAGGAAATCCTCGAGCTCGTTGAGATGGAAATGCGCGAACTTCTCTCCAGCTACGAATACGACGGCGACAACACCCCGATCATCCGCGGTTCCGCACTCGGCGCCCTCAACGGCGAACCCCAGTGGGAAGCTAAGGTTATCGAGCTGATGGACGCAGTCGACACCTGGATTCCGCTGCCTCCCCGCGACGTGGACAAGCCCTTCCTGATGCCTGTTGAGGACGTGTTCTCGATCACCGGCCGTGGTACTGTAGCTACCGGCCGTATCGAAACCGGTATCGTCAAGGTAGGCGACGAAGTTCAGATCATGGGTCTGGGCGCAGACATGAAGTCTGTTGTAACCGGTGTGGAAATGTTCCGCAAGCTGCTCGATCAGGGCGAAGCCGGCGACAACGTAGGTCTTCTCCTGCGTGGTATCGACAAGAAGGACATCAAGCGTGGTATGGTAATCTGCCATCCCGGTGTTGTTAAGCCCCACAGCAAGTTCAAAGCTTCTGTATATATCCTGAAGAAGGAAGAAGGCGGCCGTCACACTCCGTTCCACAACCACTACCGTCCTCAGTTCTACATCCGTAC
>UQLO01000042.1 GCA_900541865.1 uncultured Porphyromonadaceae bacterium
CAGTGTTGCCAGGCTGAGGCCGACATAGCCCGTGCCGGCAACTGCTATGTTGTATTTCTTCATCTTCGGAATGATAGTTTCGAGGGAGGTTATCGGGTTGGGTGAATCTGGCGGCCGGAGGCGTGCAGGCGCCACTGGATGCCGTTGTCGCCTACCATATGGAGGCGGAAGAGGGCGTTGGCGCTGCCGCTTTCGATTTTTTCGATGTCGAATTCGCAGCCCGGGAAGAGCCGGTTGACCACTACTACCGTCTCGCCTTCGGCAGGGGCGGTGGCACCCAGCGGCTCCACATCGTAGTCGGGCGTGAAGTGGCCGATGGTCTCCTGAAAGCGGGCGAAGGCGTCCGGCGCAATGGCGGCGTAGGCGCCTCCGGGGCGGCCGGAGGTGGTGTAGCACCAGGCCAGGTCGCCGATTCGGCAAAACAGGGGGCACACTTCGGAGAGGCGGGTGCGAAAGAATACGATGTCGCGAATCACGGGGCGCCGGTCGAAGACGAGTTTGCGACCGATGCGACGCGCTATTTCGTCGTAGGGATAGAAGAGCTCGGGGCGCCGAACTTCGGAGCCGAGGCTGTCGAGCCGCGCAGCAATCTCCTCGTAGCTCACCCGCGGGCGCAGCCGCATGGCGTACCACCGCAGGGGATTGGAGGCGAATGTAGCCGCCACTATGCCGACTATTTCGGCGCGCCGCCCCGCGCTGAGTTCGGCCGGGCGGCATAGCGCCAGCACAGGCAGCGCATCGCACCGCGTGCCCATGGCAGCGGCAACTTCGGCCGGTGCGATACCGCAACCCAGGGCCGCGCAGGCCCAGAGTGCCGCCAGGGTGGCGTCGGCGCCGGCAGCAGCGCTGAGCCCGTGCATGCGGAGAGCGTCGGTTGCCATTGCGTCAACTCGCCGGGCAAGGCGGCGGGGCGTGAGGCTGCTTTGCTCAAGGTCGAAAAGATAGCTTCTGCGCCCCGACGAGCGCCGCTCGGCGATGGCGGCGGCTTCGGGGAGGGTCGAGTCGACGTCGGTCTTCTTCATTCTCGCCACTTCTTCAAGAGGCAATGCACCGCATATCAGGGCCATAAGCACCAAGTCGGCAGCTGCGCTGCGCCCCGAAGTCGCACTCCGGGCAAGGGCGTGGAGGCGCTCCAAATCGCGCTTTAGGCCCGCCGAATCGGGCCATGCGTCGCCGCCTCGCAACTGCGCCTTGAGCACACACAGGTCGACCGACGCTCCGCACACATTATTAAATAGCGCGGCCAAAATGTCGATGTAGTGAGCCGCCGTTTTGGCCGTCAGACCCAGCATCCACATATGCACGGCCCAGTCGGCAAAGAGAGCCGCCGAGGGCGTAGCTTCCAAGACGCCGCGAACCCCGCAGAATGTCTCGAAACTACGAAGCGCCTTGCCGTAATTCCGCTGCGAGGCCTCCGGCATGCCGGACACCTTGTTCCGAAATTCGGCCAATAGCTCCCTGAGGTCAAACATCTGTGAATCAGTCGAGAGGCAGCACATATCCCTTTTAACTTCGAGACGCCGGGACACAATACTTCCCGACCCCCCGACGGCCTGCCTTGCAAGGCTCCGGAGGCGCTGGTGTGAAACTTGACAATACGCTTTTCACCGGCTTGTGTGCTCAGCTCGAACGCTCAAAACATCAGTATCTCTTAGTAAGAGATACTCAATTCGGCCACAAAGATACAAAATAATATTGACATAGAGCCAACTCCCTTCTCTTTAATTGGGTCGCGGGACGACTCCGCAGCCGAATTGTTTTACAAATTTGATTTTTGCCGGCGCCTAACTTGCTTACATTCAGCGCCATTATCGGCATTGAGTATCTCTTACTAAGAGAAATGCAAATATTTATGGGCGTTATGCTCCGGATTAATGGCTCTCGCTATCATTCTCCGTGGAGCCTCTGTCCGCTGGTTGTCAGCCGGATAGGGGGTCGGAAAGAATTGTCCGGCCCGGGGCTTCGGTTCTTTTTTCGCATTTAGCCCAATCTGCTGAAATGTCGGAAATTAACACACAAACCGCCGTCGATTATTTCCAGCTTAAGCTTCAGGCGACTGCCAATGCAGCCACCGCAGCCAACACGCGCAAAGCCATCGACGCCTTCGCCCGCTACACCGCCGAAACCGGCGACATCACGCTCGCCGAACTCGACGGCACCGTCGTCAGAGCTTGGGCCGGCCGACTCTTCGAGCAGGGGCGAAGCCTTTCTACCGTGCAGGCTTACGCCGCCAAGCTCTCGGCTCTCGTCGCAAAGGCTGACCGCGAGGGCCTCCGGTGCCACCCCGAAGCTTTCGCCGAGCTGTCGGCCCAACTACGGGCCCTGACCCCCACCCACATGGAATGTGCCGACGCCGACCGCATCTTCGACGGTCTGCGGCTGCTCGTACTCAAAGACCTCAGCGCCAACCCGGCCCTCCAGCTCGGACGCGACATGCTGCTGTTTGCGGTGCTTTGCGGAGGATTGAGTCTCGACCGGCTGACCGACTTGTGCAAAGACGAGGCCGACAACATCCCCGCCGCCGCAACCGCCATCGCCGAGCGCTACCGCGCCGGACGCCCCCGCCACCTCTTCCCCCTGAGCCAAAGCACGCGCACCCCGGCCCAACGCCGACGAGCCGCCGAAGCCCTCATCGCCCAAGCCCTCGCCGCCGCCGGCCTCAACATCACCGTGCGCCCCGGCCTCGCCGCCGACCTATGGGCGGCCTGCGCACTGCGATGCGGCGTCAGCGCCGCCGAAGTAGCCGCCTGCCTTGCCGACTCCGCCTCGAGCGCCAACCCCGCCGTGCGCTTCGCCGCAGCCGCCATACTCAGCGACGACAGCCGACGCGCACTCACCGAGCGCGTCGCCGACGCCCTCACCCGCGACCCCGCCAACTGGTACGCCATGCAGTTCCGGCCCCGCGTGAACTACGACAGCGTCGCCGCCGCCATCGCAGCCTCCGGCGCCCCCGTCCTGGCCACCTACTATCCGCAGGAAGAAATACGCCGGCGCATAGGCCGCCGCATGGTGCGCACCGAGCGCCCCGTAGTACCCGGCTTGCTCTTCTTCAAGGCGCGTCCCTCGGCACTGGGCCCACTCTACCGCAGCATCGGACACCTCGCATGGGGCTACCGCACCGGCCGCGGCCCCGGAGCGCCCTACGCCGTCATCCCGCCCGCCGACATGGAACTCTACCGGGCCACCATAGGCTGCTTCGACGCCGACACCGACGTATGCCCCGCCGGCACCATCGCCCTGCAGCCCGGCGACAGCGTGCGCATCCTCGCCGGACCCTTCGCCGGTCTGCCCGCAACGTTAGCCGCCGTGACCCGCGCGGGCGCCCGCACCATCTGCCGCCTCCACCTCATGGGCACCAACGCCATCGAGTGGACCCTAACCACCTCCCCCCGCCTCCTCGCCCCGAACTCTCAAAATTAAAATATATACCGTCCATGAAAATTGGATTGCTGAAAGAAACCAAGATTCCGGAAGATAACCGCGTGGCTCTCACGCCCGACCAGCTCAAAGAGCTTTCCCAAGAATTTCCCAACGCTGTTTTCAAGGTGCAGAGCAGCCCCACGCGCGCTTACTCCGATGAGGAATACGCCGCCGCCGGTTTCCCCGTGTGCGACGACCTCTCCGACTGCGACCTGCTCTTAGGCATCAAGGAGGCCGACATACGCACTTTGCTGCCCGGCAAGCACTATATGTTCTTCGGCCACATCGCCAAGATGCAGCCCTACAACATTCCGCTGTTCAAAACGCTGATAAACAATACCGACACTTTCTCGGACTATGAATATCTTGTCGACGACCACGGCATGCGTCTGGTTGCCTTCGGTTGGTATGCCGGCGTTGTAGGCCTCTATTATACCCTTCAGGGGTGGGGCAAGAAGCTCGGCGCCTACGAGCTACCCAAGCCCCATATGCACTTCACCATCGAGGAGCTCATCGGCAACCTCAAGAGCGTCGACCTGGGCAACGTCCGCATGGTGCTCACCGGCGGCGGCCGCGTCTCGCAGGGCGCCCAGTACATTCTGCAGCAGATAGGCGCCAAGTTCATCTCTCCCGAGGAGTTCAAGAACGGTCCGCAGGAAACCACCGGTCTGGTCTACACCGTTGCCAATATCGACGAGCTGGTTGCCCGCACCGACGGCGCCGATTTCGACTTCAACGACTTCGTCGAGAATCCTCAGGACTATCATTCGACCTTCGATGCCTTCGCCACCAGCGCCGACATCCTGCTGTGCTGCCACTTCTGGAGCAACGGCCAGCCCGTCTATCTCTCCGAGGAGAGCTTCCGCATGCCCGGCTTCAGAATAAAGATGATAGGCGACATCACCTGCGACATCATGGGCAGCGTGAAGTCCACACTCCGCCCGGCAACACACGCCGAGCCCTGGTACGACTATAACCCCGCCACCGCAAAAGAGGAGCCCGCCTTCAGCTCGCCCGCCAACGTGACGGTGATGGCCGTCGACACCTGCCCCAACGCCCTTCCGCGCGTAACCAGCCAGTACTTCGGCGAGCAGCTTATTAAATATGTGCTGCGCGACGAACTTAAAAAGAACTCCGGCGACTGCGCCGTGCTCGACCGCGCCACCATACTCCGCGACGGCTCTCTGACAGAGCACTTCAGCTACCTGACCGACTATGTTGCGGGCTTTTAAGGAGTCGGTCAAACATTCGGAGGCGTTTCGGGCCTGGCAGGAATGGCGTCTGCGCCGCGACGAGACGGAGCGCTTTTCGGGCGAGGCGCGGGTTATGATGGCTTCGCTGCCGAATCCGGAGGCAACGTGGAAAAAATATGAGGGCGACCTGAGCCGCCATATGTTCACCTACCCCGAGTGGCTGATGTACGGCTTCGAGGGCGCCACGCGCGAGGCCAAGGAGGCTTTCATATCGCGTTCGGAGGCCCAGAAGTGGTACCGCCGGCTGATTCGCCCCGAGATTCGCGCCCTCTTCAACCTCAAGCCGCTCTTTCTGCACCGCTTCGCGCCTTATATCCACCGCCGATTTCTGGCCGTTGGCCCCGGCACAACGGTAGAAGAGCTTGAGGCCGCCCTCCTTCCGGGCAAGAGCTATATCGCCAAGCCGCAGGCCGGCACACTTGGTCGGGGCGTGCACAAGCTGTGCTTCGACAGCCTCAGCCACGACGACTATGAGCGCCTGCTGGCTGAATTCAAGGCCGAAGGCACCCTGCTCGAGGAAACCATCGCCGGCGGCGACGCACTGCAGAGCTTTCACCCGGCATCGCTCAACACCATCCGCGTCATGTCGGCCAACCGCGGCACGGGCCGGCCGGAGCTCTTCGCAAGCTTCGTGCGCTTCGGCCGCGGCGACTCCGTGGTCGACAATGCCCACGCCGGCGGCATCTTCTGCACAGTCGACATCGCTTCCGGCCGCATACTCTCCGACGGCATGGACTCCGAGGGCCGCGTCTACACCGAGCACCCCGACACCGGGCTGCCCTTCCGCGGATTCCAAATTCCGCAGTGGGCAGACATAGAACGCGCATGCACCGAGGCCCACGCCAGCGTCGACATCCCCTTCGTGGGCTGGGACGTGTGCATCAACGCCGCCGGAGAGGTCGAATTCATCGAAGGCAACCACGCCGCCGATGTCGACATTATCCAGGCTCCCTTGCGCGTCGGCTACCGCGAACGCTTTGAAAAAGTCTGCCGGGACTACATCCGCAGCAAACAATAACACACCACATATGTACTCCACCAAAAGAATACTCAAAGGGCTGCTCTTCCGCACCGCCGGACTCTGGCCCGACAAAGCATACTTGCGCGCCCTCTACCGCGTCACCATGGGCCGCTCGCTCGATTTGGACAACTGCCAAACAATGAACGAGAAGCTGCAGTGGCTCAAAATCAACAACCGCCACGACGACCTCACCACTCTGGTCGACAAGCTCAAGGCCAAGGACTACATCGCCTCCAAAATCGGCGCCGAATACGTCGTGCCCCTGCTCAAAGTGTGGGAAAAGGCCTCCGACATCACCCAGGAAGACCTCGACGCGCTGCCCGACCAGTTCGTCATCAAGACCAACCACAGCGGCGGCAACACCGGCGTGATGATAGTCAAAGACAAGAGCAAGGTCACCCTCGAGGAAATCCGCAGCCGCATGGACCTCTCCATGCGCCAACACGACATCCATCTGCACTACCGCGAGTGGCCCTACAAAAACGTGGAGCGCCGCATATTCGCCGAGGCCTACCTTGGCGACGACCTCACCGACTACAAATTCTACTGCTTCAACGGCTTGGCCGACTGCGTGCTCCTCTGCACCGACCGCCAGAGCGGCCACGGCACCAAGTACTACTTCTTCAGCAAAGACTGGAAACTCTGCCGCTACAACAAAGCCGGCGCCGCCGCTCCGGCCGACTTCACACTGCCGCAGCCCGAAGGCACCCCCCGAATGTTCGAACTCGCCGAGCAGCTCTCCAAAGGCTTCCCCATGGTGCGCGTCGACTTCTACGACATCGCCGGCCGCATCTACTTCGGCGAAATGACCTTCTACCCCGCCTCCGGCCTCGACCCCAACCGCCTGCGCGAAGCCGACCTCCATTTCGGCTCGCTCATCGACCTCTCCCTGGCACGCAACGACTATAAATAAGTGGGCACACTCTCGAAAATAAAGAAAAGCAAAGACGCCCGCACCCTGGCCGCCAACTTCGTCTATCTCTCGCTGCTGAAGGGCGTCTCGTTCCTGTTTCCTCTGATTACTCTTCCGTATTTGGCCAGGGTAATTGGAGCGGATATGTTCGGCGCCATCGCTTTCGCTGCTTCCATCATGGTCATCGTGGAAACGGTCACCGACTGGGGCTTCAACTTCACCGCCACACGCGACGTGGCCAAGAACCGCGAGAATATCGGCGTAGTATCCGACATTTTCAGCCAGGTACTCTATGCCCGCACGATACTGACCATCATATGTTTCGGCATCCTGCTGGTATGCATAGAGCTGATTCCGAGCATGGCGGAGTACCGCAAGCTGATGCTGCTGACCTTCCTCTACATACCGGGGCATATCCTGTTCCCGCAGTGGCTTTTCCAGGCCTTCGAGCAGATGCGCTACATCACCATCCTCACGTTGGTCGCCAAATGCGTCTTTACCGGTCTGGTGTTTGTGGTAATCAAAGAGCAAAGCGACTACGTCTATGAGCCGCTTCTTACCGCCTGCGGCTTCTTTGTCAGCGGCGCGGTGGCCCAGTATCTCATATACCACCGTTTCGGCATCCGGCTCCGCAAACCGCGAATGGGCGAAATCTACAGCCGCCTGCGGGCATCGACCGATATGTTCATCAGCCTGATTCTGCCTAATCTCTACACCAACTTCTCGGTGATTATCCTCAAATCGTACTGCGGAGACCTGGCCACGGGTATCTACAACGGCGGCCAGCGCTTCCAAAACATCATCGACCAGCTCACGGGCATACTCTCCCGTACCTTCTTCCCCTTCTTGGCGCGCAATCCAAACAAGCATCATATATATGTGGCCATCAGCGGCGGCATCGCCGTGGTGGCTGCACTGATGATGTACTTCGGCGCCGACCTGTTCGTGAAGATTTTCCTTACCCCTGAATTTGCTCCGGCTGCCACTGTGATGAAGATTTTCGCCATCACCCCCATCTTCCTATTCCTGATGAACACCTACGGCACCAACTACCTGGTGATTATCGGGAAGGAAAACATTCTGCGCAACATCATCATAGTGGTGTCAATAATCGGTTTCGCCCTCACCTGGCTCCTCATCCCCAAGTACAGCTATATCGGCGCCACCGTAACGGTTACGGTGGTTTGGGGCGTGCGCGGTATCGTGACCTACATATACGCCAAAGTGGAGAAAAACAAACTCAACCCAGCGACAGCCAAATGAAAGTACTCGTTGCGGGAGACTTCGCTCCCGTCCACTATAGATTCCAAAAACTTGTTGCCGAGGGCGACTGCGCCGACATCCTCTCCAGGATTCCGGAGATAACATCGCGCCAGGATCTCTCCATCGTCAACTTTGAGGCAACCGTCGCCGATCCGGAAAAGGACACCCCCATCGCCAAATGCGGGCCCAATATCCACACCTCGGCAAATGCCGTCGGCATGCTCAAACAGGCCGGTTTCGACCTGCTTACCCTGGCCAACAACCACATACTCGACTTCGGCAAGACGGCGCAGGACCGCGTCATCAAGCTTGCCCGCGAGAACGGGCTCGACACAGTCGGCGCCGGCGACAATTTGGCCGATGCCGCCAAGATATACTATAAAAAGGTCGGCGACAAGACACTCGCCGTCGTCAACTGCTGCGAGCATGAGTTCACCATAGCAACCGACGACAGCGCAGGTGCGAATCCGATAGATCCTGTCGCACAGTACTACCAAATCAAGGAAGCACGCTCCAAAGCGGACTATGTGCTGGTTATCACCCACGGCGGTCACGAGCATTTCCAGCTGCCGAACCCGAAGATGCAGCAAACCTACCGCTACTTCGTCGACTGCGGCGCCGATGCCGTCGTCAACCATCACCAGCACTGCTACTCCGGTTACGAGGTTTACCGAGGCAAACCGATTTTCTACGGTCTGGGTAACTTCTGCTTTGATTCGCGCCTCCGCATAACCGACCCGCTTTGGACAGAAGGTTTTATGGCGGAGCTAACCTTTGGCGACAGCATAGAGTTCAACCTAATCCCTTACACTCAATGCACGGCGCAGGATTGTGCGGTAAGAATAATGGCCGACCGGACGGATTTCGACCGACGCATCGCCGATCTCAACGCCATAATCGCCGACCCGAAGCGACTCAAGGAAGAGGTCGAAAAATACTACGCCACCTGCTCGAAAAGCATACTTGAGCCCTTCGAGCCTTATACTGGCCGGTATTTCCGCGCCGCATTCAGCCGCGGCTGGCTGCCATCGCTCTTCTCCCGCAAAAAAGCGCTGGCAATCACAAACTACGTAAACTGCCAGGCGCATCTGGAAAAGCTCCGCTACGCCCTGACTCACAAAACGCGCCAATGAAAAAAGTACTGCCATATGCCGACTACGCTCCCACTCCCAAATCCTCTTGGATGTGGTGGGTGTACTTCGGGCTGTTCGTGATGTACTTCATGCAGGGCATACTCTATGCCGAGGGCAGCATACTGTCGACGGCATTCGGCGGTCTGCTCATCATCTTCGGCGGGTGGGAGGCTCTGCGTACCTTCTTGCGCCCCAGGCATCTGCCGGCCGCGCTTTGGTTCATAGCGGCCCTGTTCGTGCTTCTCACCATAGCCTTCGTGACCTCTCCGCGCTACCTCTTTGCGACGGCTCTCTACGACTATATCGATACCCAAAGCCAATATAAAGGCGCATGTGCCTTTTTCCTCTCAACCTTCATTGGTTATCGCATAGGCCTGAAGCAGCAACTCTCGCAGAAGCAGATTCTGATTTCGGCAATTATTTTCGCCGCTCTAAACGTGCTGCTCTTCCTCAAAAATGCTGTGACAATGCAGCTCGAGCGCGGCACGGAGGAAAATACCAACAACTCCGCTTACAATTTTCTTTTCCTGCTGCCTTTCTGTGCCGTGCTTCTGGACCGCTACAAGCTGATAGCTGCTGCGCTTGCTTCGGCTGCACTGGTGTTTGTAATGGCCGGTGCCAAACGCGGCGCCATCCTGTGTATGGCTCTGATGATACTGTGCTTCATTGTGTGGTATGGCCGCAACTACGGCATCAGCTTCAAGGCTGTGGTGCTTATGACGGTACTCTTAGTGGCCGGCGCGTGGTATGTGATGTACGCCTTCGAGAATAACCCGTACCTCCAGGAGCGCCTTGATTCGACTATGGAGGGCAACTCGTCCGCTCGCGACATGCTCTACTACGATCTGTGGCGGCGCTGGACCTGGGAGCCCGACCTGCAGATTAAACTCTTCGGCCTCGGTACGGCCCAAACCGTACCCATCGCCGGCAACTTTGCCCACAACGACTGGCTCGAACTGCTTATCGACAACGGCCTTGTCGGTGCGCTCCTCTACGCTCTGATTATCATAAGCGCGGCCTGGACAATCGTACGTTCGCGCATTAGCCCTTACTGGAAGCTGTGCGTGATGTTGTGGATAGTATTCTGGCTGGCCAAATCCATATTCTCGATGGGATATGTCAGCATTTTCGGCGGTATAACCATGCTATTTATGGGTATGGCCCTGGGCAACATCACCGCAATCAAAAAACTAAAACGAACAAATGGCTGAAAAAGAAAACAAGCGCGTACTGCTTTTGATCGACCAGCTTGGCAGCGGTGGCGCCGAGCGCCAGCTCTGCTGCCTGGCCGGCTGCCTGCACGGAGCCGGCTACGACGTTCGCCTCTGCCGCTTCTATCCGGGAGGAGTGCATTATGCCGCCGACCTTGAAGCTGCCGGCGTTGAGCCTGAAGTTTTTGAGTCGGCTCGACGGGCATGGCGGAGACCATTTGCCATAGCTTCACTTGTACGCAAATGGAAACCCAAGGCGGTGATAGCCTTTCTTGACGGCACCGCTATGGGAGCATGCCTTGCACGTATGCTGACACCATTCAACCTGCTGGTTTCTGAACGGAACACCACCCAAAACCTTTCGCGCCGCGAACGCGCCAAATTCTGGCTTTATAGAAGAGCGGACGCGGTGGTTTGCAACAGCCATTCGCAGTTGCGGTTTGTCAACGAACGTTTTCCCGAGCTCAACAGCAAGGCGGTCGCAATCACTAATGCCTTGGACACAGAGCGTTTCTCCCCTGCCGCACACCCCCCAAAACTTAACCGACCTCGTGTGCTCACAACCGCACGCATAACTCCGCAAAAGAACGTTCTGACCTATTTGCGCGCTTTGGCCATTCTTAAGGCCGAAGGCGTAGACGCGCATTTCGAATGGTTCGGAACACCCTCCGACGAGAATTATCTCAACCAAGTTCTCGCACTTAAGAAAGAGCTGGGGCTTGACAGTTACATAACCTTCCATGTTGGAGGAACCCGCGATGTAATATCGGAATACCGCAAATCATCGCATTTCATCCTTCCTTCGCTCTACGAAGGTTTCCCCAATGTGCTTTGCGAAGCTATGAGTTGCGGTTTGGTATGCACGGCATCGGCGGTGAGTGACTCGCCGGATATACTTTCCGACAAACGATTCCTCTTTGACCCTACCAAACCCGAGGCCATTGCATCGGCCATCAAAACCATGCTTGCGTTGAGTCCGAAAGAGACTGCAGCAGCCGCGGCTGCCAACCGGGATGCTGTAAAAAGAATGTGTTCCTTGGAAAGTTTCACCAAGGCGTATATAAATTTGATTGATTAATAATCTAAGGCCATGGCACGACAATTGACAACGCGAGGAATATTTTTGGGCTTGCCCGAGGCTGAGGTTGAGAATAGTCAGAATGACATTACCCAAGTCTTTATAGACTGTACCGGTATCGACGAGGCAGTCAAAAATGGTAAATTTCTTATCTGTGGGCGCAAAGGCTCTGGCAAGTCCGCATATGCCATCTATGAAAAACGCCGCGACAATATTGCGGATCAGCGACTCACCACTATTGTTCATAAAGAAGATTTCGCTCTTGAAGAACTTATAAATCACGAGGGCGCCGACTCAAATAAACGTAACGTGCTATTCGAGTGGCTGATATTGGTAAAAATTGTCGATTTAATACTCGAATCTCGCATTGGAGAGTATCTTCAGGAAATTCGTTCGCTCAGTGAGTTCAAAACTAAAAATGCCGGCTTGTGCAAAATTGACCAATACAACATTGATTACATCCTTAACGAGAGTGAGGTTAATTTTGCCCCATTAAAATCGAAATTCGGCCTCATCAGGAGGCTTTTTGCAGCAAAAACAATTAAAGCCCCATTTTATAAAATGGTCGGGCCTCTTCGTCAGGTCATTATGGAAGTATTAAAGATGCCTGTCTTCGGCAAAGCTGATTTCAAGATTATTTTCGATGACCTCGATGTAAGATTTAAGTTGTCCGATAGCCGTGACCGCGAAATGCTCTCGGACCTCATTCGTATAGCAAAAAGGTATAATACTGAATATATCAACGGCACGTGCGCAAAAATTATTCTAATGCTGCGCGACGATATTATTGACAAACTTCCCGGCGAGGACGGTGACCTTGCGAAAACAATATCCAGTGCTACCCACAAAATAAATTGGTATACTGTCGATACCTATGGCGACGGGCGGCATTCGTTGCTACGCAATATGATTAACAAGCGCATAACTGCGGCAATGAGCCGCATGGGCCAAAATTGGAGTGATGTGAAAGACCCGTGGGCTAAGTTCGTAGAAACAACCATTGCGGATAAACCATCGTTCAAATACGTTCTGGATTACACTTTCTATCTCCCCCGCGACTTGATGGCCATCTTCAAGGATATCGCGACCAAAAATATGAAGCTGCCTCTGTCGCAGACTGATATAGACCTTCTCATCACCGACTACTCACACGAAAAGAAACGTGAGATATGCGACGAATTAGCCGCTCATTTTCCGTATTCTCATATAAATTCCATCATAGAGTTGCTTGCCAAGGTAGATGCTAAATACGACACTACCTACGATGACATCCGGGAATGGTTCGCTCAATCCGAGTTGGACATATCTACCCTTCCCACCCTCATTGCACTCAATCTAATTATTCCGGTAGATAATAAAGGCAAGTTCTACTTCAATTATCGCGAAAGAATACCTACAGGCCACATATCTTCTTACAAATTCACAGTACCCTACATCCTAACAAGATACTTCGAGTCTCGATGAAGGAAGAAAATCGAAAGCGCATCCTCGTGTTCGGCTACTTCGGCTACGTCAACAACCAGCTCGACGGCCAGACCATCAAAACCCGCGCCGTCTTCGACCTGCTGCGCAGCCGCTGCGACGACGCGGAAATCAGCACATTGGACAGCCAGGAGCTGCAGAGCCGCCCTTTGCGCACTCTCATTAAACTGTTAAAGGCGCCATTCGGCAAAGACGTCGTTTTCTATCTCCCGGGCCAAAACAATCTTCAGAAGTTCTTTCCTCTTTTCTTCAAATTGTGCCGACTGGCCAAATGTCGCATTGTCTACCCCGTGGTAGGAGGATGGCTCCCGGATTTCATAGCCGACAAGCCGCAGTTGAGCGGCCCTCTGAAAGAAACAGACGGAGTATTGGTGGAATCCGAACGAATGGTGAAGCAACTTCAGGAACAAGGCTTTACAAACGTCGAAATTCTTGAGAATTTTAGGTCGACGAACTTTGTACCTAACTTTGAGAGCGCGGGAAAGGTACGTTTTGTCTTCATGGCGCGTCTTTGTGCCGAAAAAGGGTGCGACTTGATTCTTGAAGCGGTGGAGAAACTCAACAAGTCCTGTGCCGATTCGTTTATCGTGGACTTCTTCGGCCCCAAAATAAATGAATACGCCGACGATTTTCAAGCACGCATAAAGAAACTGCCCAATGTCGCCTACCACGGCACGGTGCAGCCGCATGAAGTCTTTGAAACCTTGAACCAACGTGATTGCCTGTTGCTGCCGACATATTACGAAGGCGAAGGGTTCCCCGGGTCCATTGTCGACTCTTATTTCGCTGGAATTCCCGTGGTGGTCAGCAATTGGAAAGATCTCGCCGGATTCGTCGAAGAAGGCAAAACGGGATTTGTGATTCCTCCGAAAGACGCCGACGCTCTGGCCGCAACCATGGAACGCATAATAGCCGACCCCGGCTGCCTTGAGCCGATGAAGCGAGCCGCCTACGCCCGCAGCAGCCGCTACTCGGCCTCCGCCGCCTGGGACATCCTCAGCAAATACCTCTGACAAAACGCTTATCTTACTTATAACATGCCTACTGAATCCAAGCTCGGGTTGGTGTCGATAGTGATGCCGACTTGGAACTGCGGGCGTTTCATCGCCCGGTCGATTGAGAGCGTGATGGCTCAGTCGTATCCCGATTGGGAGCTGCTGATTGTCGACGACTGCTCGACCGACGATACCCGCGCGGTGGTCGAAAAGTACACCGAGTCCGACCCGCGCATCCATTACCATTGCCTTGAAAGCAACTCCGGAGCCGCCGTTGCCCGCAATACGGCTCTTAGGATGGCCCGCGGCCGTTGGATTGCCTTCCTGGACAGCGATGACCTTTGGCTCCCCGAAAAACTCGAACGCCAACTCGCCTTCATGACCGAACGCAACTACGCCTTTTCCTACCACGCCTACACCGAAATAGACGAGGAGGACCGTCCGTTAGGCGTCCATGTTGGCGGCAAACGCCGCGTTAGCCGCCTGGAGATGTTCGCCTGCTGCTGGCCCGGGTGTCTGGCGGTTATGTACGATGCCGAACGCATCGGTCTGATTCAGATTGAGAACGTCAAGAAAAACAATGACACGGCGCTATGGCTCAAAGCGATTCGCAAAGCTCCGTGCTACTTTCTCAACGAAGATCTCGCGCTCTACCGTCGCCGCAAAGGGTCCATCACTCCTCCCGGTATACGCGCGAAGATTGGCTGGCACTACAAGCTGTTCCGCCAGGCTGAGAAAATGAATCCTGTCGCATCCTCCATATGGATGTGCATCAATATTCTGGGAAATAGTTATAAGAAACTTTTTTACGTCAAGAAAATAAAATGAGTGTTAGACGCAATATTCCGTTTTCGCCGCCGGATATGTCGGAGGCTGAAATAAGCGAGGTGGCCGAGGCGCTGAAGTCCGGCTGGATTACTACGGGTCCTAAAACCAAGGAGTTCGAGCATCTTATTTCGATGTGCTGCCAGACTGCTGTCTACGACTCCGAGGGCCGTCCGGAGCACACTACGGTGTGTCTCAACTCGGCCACGGCGTGCATGGAGCTTGCTCTGCGCGTGCTGGGCATCGGCCCCGGCGATGAGGTGATTGTGCCGGCCTATACCTACACGGCCACTGCGAGCGCGGTGTGCCACGTGGGCGCCCGTCCGGTTATGGTCGACTGCGCGCCGGGCTCCTTCGAGATGGACTACGACCGTCTGGCCGATGCAATCACCGAGCGCACCAAGGCTGTGATGCCGGTCGATCTGGGCGGCATCGTTGCCGACTACGACCGTGTGTTCGCTGCAGTGGAGTCGCGCAAGCATCTGTTCCGCCCCTCCAACGAGCTGCAGGCCAACTTCGGCCGCTGCATCGTCATCGCCGACGCGGCGCACGCCTTCGGCGCTATGTGGCACGGCCGCATGTGCGGCCAAATCGCCGACTTCACTTCGTTCTCCTTCCACGCCGTCAAGAATCTGACCACGGCCGAGGGCGGCGCTCTGACCTGGCGCTCACGCCCCGGCATGGACAATGAGGCCATCTACAAGCAGCTTCAGCTTCTGAGCCTCCACGGCCAGAACAAGGACGCCCTGGCCAAGACGCGCCTTGGAGCCTGGGAGTACGACATCATCGGCACCTGGTACAAGTGCAACATGACCGACATCATGGCCGGCATCGGCCTGGCCCAGCTCAAGCGCTACCCGGAACTGCTTCGCCGCCGCCGTCAGCTCATCGAGCGCTACAACGTGGCTCTGGAAGGCTATCCCGTGGAGGTGCTCGACCACTACAGCAACGACCACTCTTCCAGCGGCCACCTCTATCTGGTGCGCATCAAGGGCGCTACCCTGGAGCAGCGCAACGCCGTGATCGAGCAGATGGCCGAGCGCGGCATCGCCACCAACGTGCACTACAAGCCGCTGCCGATGATGACGGCCTACAGGGAGCTGGGCTTCGACATCAAGGACTTCCCGAACGCCTACGCCCAGTTTGTCAACGAAATTACGCTGCCGCTCCACACCCGTCTGAGCGACGACGACGTTGAGTACATTCTGACTAACTTCACCGACATCATTTCCAAGCTTTGAAACGGGCTTTCGACATCTTAGCAAGCGGACTCGGGCTGATTTGCCTGAGTCCGCTCTTTGCCGTGGTGGCCGTGTGGGTAAAATGCGACTCGCCCGGCCCGGTGTTCTACCGCCAGGTGCGCGTCGGCCGCGGCAACCGCGACTTCCGGCTTTTCAAGTTCCGCTCCATGCGTCCGGACTCCGACAAGCTGGGCCTGATTACCGTAGGCGGACGCGACCCGCGCGTGACCCGCTCGGGGTACTTCATCCGCAAGTGGAAACTCGATGAGTTCCCGCAGCTCATCAACGTGTTCAAGGGCGATATGAGCCTGGTCGGCCCGCGACCGGAAGTGCGCAAATACGTCGATATGTACACTCCCGAGCAGATGCGGGTGCTGTCGGTGCGCCCCGGCATAACGTCGCTGGCGTCGATTCGCTACCGCAACGAGAACGACATCCTCGCTGCCGCCGACGACCCCGACCGCTGCTACGTCGAGCGCGTCATGCCCGACAAGCTGGCCATCGACCTCGAATATGTGGACCGCGCCAATCTCTGGACCGACATCAAACTGATTTTCTCGACTTTCAAGGAAATTATTACGGGATAATCCCCCTGCACACCACCTTATCTGATACTGCCATGACTTCGCTGCATGAGGCGTACCGCACTTTCTTCGGCCGCGGCGACGCCCTCTACGAGCTTTTCGCTCCTTACCGCATCTGCCCGCTGGGCGCCCACGTCGACCACCAGCACGGCCTGGTGACGGGTTTTGCCTTCGATTCGGGCATAAAGTTTCTTTTCTCCGCCACCGACTCGGGCAAGGTGGAGATGGCCTCGCTGTCGTTCGAGGGCCTGATGACCTTCAATGTTCAGCGCCCGGTCGAACCCAAGCAGGGAAACTGGGGCGACTATCTCCGCGGCGCCGTGTGGGCCCTGCAGCAGGACTTCCGGCTGGTCAAGGGCATACGCGGCATCGTCAAAGGCTCGATGCCTATCGGCGGGCTGTCGTCGTCGGCAGCCTTGCTGTGCGGTTTCGTCATGGCGCTCGACAAGGTGAACGGCCTGGGGCTCTCCCGCGAGCAGATTATCCACTATGCTTCGGTGGCCGAGCGGCTCTACGTGGGCCTCAACAACGGCATTCTCGATCAAGCCTGCGTGGCGCTCTGCCGGGCCGACAAGCTGCTCTTTCTGGACACTGCCACCGGCGAACACCGGCTCATTCCCTTCGGCGGCGAGCAGCCGCGGCCGCTGCCTTTCCGGCTGGGCATTTTCTTCTCCGGAGTGACCCGCAAACTCACCGGCACGGACTACAATCTTCGCGTGGCCGAGTGCAAGACGGCGGCCTGGATAGTGCAGGCCTACGAAAATCTGCCTCTTAAGGAGCAGGCCGACACCCGTCTGCGCGACGTCCCCCGCGAGCTCTTCGAGCGCCACAGCGAACGCATGCCCGAGCGCTTTGCCCGCCGCGCACGCCACTTCTACGACGAGTGCGAGCGTGCCGCCGCCGGCGTACGCGCCTGGGAGGCCGGCGACATCGCCGCCTTCGGAGAGCTGGTCTTCCGGAGCTGCGAGTCGTCGATGGACAATTATCAGTGCGGCTCGCCCGAACTTATCGAGCTCTACCGCATCATGCGGCGCACCGACGGCATCTTCGGCGGACGCTTCAGCGGAGCCGGCTTCAAGGGCGCATGCATAGCCCTTGTCGACCCGGACAAGACGGACGCCATACGCGAGTTCGTGACCCGCGAGTATCTCAAAGTCTATCCGCAGTACAAGGACACCTTCGAGGTATTCTTCTGCGACCCCGCCAACGGCGTTGATTTTCTCTAACTGAAAATGAAGAACATAGTCATAGCGGCGGGATATGCCACCCGCCTGTATCCCCTGACCGAGAATTGCCCCAAGCCGCTGCTCGAAATAGGCGGCCGGACTATTCTGGACCGACTCATCGACGACGTCGACACCCTGCCGGAGGTCGACTGCCACATCATCGTGACCAACAGCCGCTTCGCGCCGGCTTTCCAAGCCTGGGCCGAGGGCCGCGCCTTCGCAAAGCCCGTCAAGATTATCGACGACGGCACTTCGACAAACGACACCCGTCTGGGGGCCGTGCGCGACCTTCTGCTGGCCATAGAGCGCGAGGACATCACCGACGACGACATCATGGTGCTGGCCGCCGACAATATCCTGGAGTTCGGCCTGCGCGGTTTCGTGGACTTCTTCCAAGCCAAGGGCACCAGCATCATTATGTGCCACCACGAGCCGGACGTGGAGCGTCTGCGCCGCACCGGCGTCATCGAGGTCGACGAGGCCATGAAGGTGCTCGACATGCAGGAAAAACCCGCCGTGCCGGCCTCACATTGGGCCGTGCCCCCATTCTACATCTACTCGCGGGCCGACCTGCCCCTGATTCGCGACTGCCTGGCCCACGGCTGCGGCTTCGACGCCCCGGGCAACCTGGCCCGATATCTTGCCGGGGCCTCAACCCTCCACGCTTGGCCAATGCCCGGCCCGCGCTTCGACATCGGCACCCTCGACTCCTATCACGAAGCCTGCCGACGCTTCGCTTAATGAAAGAAAATTTAGAAAGTTAGCAATGAAAGTATTAGTTACCGGCGCTGCCGGATTCATCGGCGCGGCTGTGTGCCGCCGCCTCATCGACGGGGGCCACTGTGTGGTCGGTCTGGACAACATCAACACCTACTACGACCCCGAGCTAAAGTACGGCCGCCTTGCAGAGCTGGGCATCAGCCGCGACGACGTGGCCTGGTACAAGTTCGCCCGCAGCTCCCGCTTCCCGCAGCTTGAGTTCATCCGCATGAACCTTGAGGACACCCAGGCCATGCAGATGCTCTTTGCCAACGGCGCCTTCGACGCCGTGGTCAACCTGGCCGCACAGGCCGGCGTGCGCTACTCCATCACCAACCCGCAGGCATACATCGAGAGCAATGTCGACGGCTTCATCAACATCCTCGAAGGCTGCCGCCACAACCCGGTCAAGCATCTGGTCTACGCCTCCTCCTCGAGCGTCTACGGCCTCAACGGCAAGGTGCCCTTCAGCGAGCACCACGGCATCGCACATCCCGTAAGCCTCTATGCCGCAACCAAAAAGAGCAATGAGCTCATGGCCCACGCCTACTCCAAGCTCTACAATATCCCCACCACGGGCCTGCGGTTCTTCACCGTCTACGGCCCTTGGGGACGCCCCGACATGTCGCCATTCCTCTTCATGGACGCCATCCTCCACGACCGACCCATCAAGGTGTTCAACAACGGCGACATGCTGCGCGACTTCACATATATCGACGACATCGTCGAAGGCGTGGTGCGAGTCCTCGACGTCGTGCCGAAGGGCAACCCCGACTGGGACGAGACAAACCCCGACCCGGCCACTTCGCCCGCGCCATACCGCATCTACAACATCGGCAACCAGCACCCAACACGCCTGATGGACTACATCGCCTGCATAGAGCGCGCTATCGGCCGCGAAGCACGCAAGGACTTCCTGCCCATGCAGCCCGGCGACGTCTACCAGACCTACGCCGACTCCTCCGCACTGGCCGAGGCCACCGGTTTCAAACCCGACACTCCGCTGCAGACCGGCATCGACCGCACTGTGGCATGGTTCAAAAACTTCTACAAACTATAAAAACCGACAAATGAAGAAATACAACATAGCAGTTGCCGGCACGGGCTATGTCGGCCTCAGTCTGGCCACCCTT
>UQLO01000043.1 GCA_900541865.1 uncultured Porphyromonadaceae bacterium
GGGTCGGGGGTGAGGAAGCGCAGCAGCACGGCGTCGTAGATGCGGGCCGCGTTGTCGTACCAGCCGGTGCCGTCGGCGTGTCTGCAGTGGCCGAATCCTGTCTGCACGGTGGTGCTTCCGTTGTGGGTCTCGAACGGCCCGGAGCTCTCCCGATATACGCCGTTCATCCCGATCGTGCGCCCGAATTCGTAGTATCTATATGATCCCAGCATTTTCATGGCAAAAGAGAAGGCGACAAATCATTGGGAAACGCGAAATATGGCGGCGCGGCGCACCTTCAGCACCTCGCGGCCCATGCCGTCGAAGTAAGTCACCGTCTCGGCCGTGAGCGAATCCGCCCGGATAGTTTCCAACGAAGTGCCGACCGGAAAGGCCCTTCCGGGAGTAACCTCCCTGACAAAGTTGCGCTCCACAAACTCGGCCGCCGCCGGCAGAGCCGACAGCAGCGCGAGGGCAATAAGGACGGGCGCTTTCATGGCAGTGGGGTTTATGCCCCAAAGTTAGAAAGAAATTGCCGCCCAACCAAATAACTTTGAAGAAAAACGGAAATTACCATTTTCAGTAACAGGAAAAGCGGGGAGCGGAAGCCGATGGGCTCCGCTCCCCGCTTTTTGGCGGTGTGTCGGGGTGACAGGATTCGAACCTGCGACCACCTGGTCCCAAACCAGGTGCGCTACCGGACTGCGCTACGCCCCGAATGCGGGTGCAAAGTTAGTGATTTTTATCCACCCGAGCAAAATTATTTTACAGGCGCCCCCGGAGGCAGCAAAAGCCGCCCGTCGGAAACCGAAGCAGCCTCCAAATATGTTGTGGCAGCGGTTTCGGTCTCAAAGGGCGCCATGGCAACTACCCTCCCCCGCTCGTCAACCTCTACAATCTGCAAAGGCAAAGTTCGGCCGTCGGCTGTCAGCAGTCGGCGCACAAGATATCTGCGAGTTGTCCATTTCATTGAATTGAGTCGAGGGCAACCGCTCCGTAGTTTCGCACGGCGCGCTGGCGATAGCGCTCGGTATAACGGGCGGGATTTAGGCGTTTGCGCACCAAAGCGATGCTGTCGAGCTGGAGAGTGCCGTATTCCGGCATACCGGCCAAGAGATAGCCTGCAATGTTGGTCAGGGCGCGCGTTGAGTCGGCGCGGAAAGTGATTTCGCGCCATCCGTCGCCGGAATTGGTGCTGTAGACGGTTTCAACGCCGCCGTCGTCGTAAGCTGCGGCTATTTTCCATTCTGTGTCGGAGCCGTTGTTGAAGAATTTCGCGCGCCAGGTGTATACGTCGCCCGCCTGCCAGTTCTCGTCGGAGGCGAAAGCGAATGTTATGATATTGGTGGGCGAAACAGGGCTGATGGCGATGTAGCGGGGATAAGGCCAAACGTCGACGGAGTCGCCGGAGGCGCTCATGGCGGCCTCGGCGGCCACGCGGTTGCCCATCTCGTTGAGGCGGTGCTCAAGAATCTCGATGGTACGGTCGTAGACGTCCATATATTTGGTGATATTGCGGCCGTACCACGCCATCGAGGAGTCGACCTGCTCGGCGGTGACACCGTGGGCAATGTAGACACTTTGCTTAAAGGCCTGCTTGGCGGAGTCGGTTTCGTAGTCGCGGCGGTTCATATCGACCACGGCCTCACCGGTATGCACATCGGCCATAAGCTGCGCCATCTCCTCTGGTTGTATAACGTTGGAGGGAACGCCGTGGCAGCCGACGGCCAAAGCAGCCGCAAGCACCACAAAGGCCTTATTCAGCTTTGTCAGGCTCATACCATTTGCTGCCCAAATACTTAGAGTAGAACAGAATCACCATGAACATTCCCACCGTTATGGCAGCATCTGCAAGGTTGAACACCGGATCGAAGAAGGAGAACACTCGTCCTCCCAGACCGGGCATCCACTGCGGCCAGGTGAACTCGAAAAGCGGGAAATAAAGCATGTCGACCACCAGACCGTGGAACCAAGTGCCGTAACCTTGCCCAATCGGTACCAACTCAGCATGCTGGGGGGGATAGGGATTGGTGAAGATTTCGCCGTAGAAGACGCAGTCTATAATATTTCCGAACGCGCCGGCAGTGACCAACGCAACGGCAATCATGTAACCTACCGGCACCTTGGCGGCTCGCACCAGGCGGCACATATACCATATAAGCACTCCTACGAGGGCGATGCGGAAAATGGTGAGCAGCAGCTTGCTGCCGAACTCCATGCCGAAGGCCATACCATTGTTCTGAATGAACCTGAGATGGAAGAAGGGAAGGAGCTCCATGTCCTCGCCGAGGTAGAACGAAGTTTTGATCCAGAACTTGAGCGCCTGGTCGAGAAGCACAACGAGCAGAGCCACCACGATGGCGGCCGCAGTGAGGCGCTTACGCGCGCATGGCATATCCATCGCGAAGGTCAGCGTCGGTTGTTTTTGGCCTCCACGCACAGGGTGGCGTGAGGTACGGCGCGCAGACGTTCCTTAGGAATGAGTTTACCCGTCTGGCGGCATATGCCGTAAGTCTTGTTGTCGATGCGAGTGAGGGCGGCGCGCAGATGGGAAATGAACTGGCGCTGCCGCTCTGCCAGGCGGCTGTTGGCCTCGCGTTCGTTCACGTCGGCGGCTTCTTCCAAGGCCTTGAAAGTGGGGCTGGTATCGCCGGTGCCGTTGCCGTAGCTATTGCGGATAGTCTCGGTGAGTTCGTCGTACAGAGCCTGCGCTGCGGCAAGCTTATCGAGTATGATGGCGCGGAACTCCTCGAGCTCCTCATCGGAATATCTTGTCTTCTCGCTCATGGTGAGTACGTTTTTAGGGGCGGCGCCGGCCCGTATGAAAGGGCCGGCGCTCCCGGTTAAGCTTTGTTTATGGTCAGTGAAACCTTGAGACCGTCGATGTCGAGCGTTTCAGCACCTTCGGCGTTGGGAACCAGGTCGGTGGCTATGGCATCGGCGAGCACCTGACCGGCAATGTAGGCCCCAAAGTCGGTGAGGGCGCCGCTGATAGCCGGGTTAGGCTCAAAGTTTATGGTGATATGGTCTGTTATCTCGAGTCCGGAGCTCTTGCGCAGGTTCTGGATGCGGTTCACCAGCTCGCGGGCCAGACCTTCGGCTGCCAGTTCGGGAGTGATGTCGATATCCATAGCCACGGTGAGAGTGCCCTCGTTGGCCACGAGCCAGCCGGGAATGTCTTCCGAGATAATCTTCAGGTCGGCAAGGTCTACACGGGCCTTTTCGCCGTCAAGTTCGATTTCGGCATATCCGTCGCGCTCGAGGGCGGCGATGGCGGTTCGGTCGAGGGCCTTAATGGCAGCGGCGGCCGCCTTCATCTGCTTGCCGAACTTCGGTCCGAGTTTTTTGAAGTCGGGTTCAACTCGCTTGACAAACACCTCGTTGTCGGCACCCACAATTTCGAGCTCCTTGATGTTTACCTCAGTCTTGACAATAGACGCGATAGCCTCGATGTCGGCGCGCGACTCGGCATCGGAAGCCGGGACGAGCATCTTGGCAAGAGGCTGGCGCACCTTGATGTTTGCTTTCTTGCGCAGGCCGAGTATAAGAGATGTGAGGTTCTGAGCAAGGTTCATGCGCTTCTCCAGAGTCTTGTCGATCAGAGCGGTGTCGGCCTTGGGGAAGTCAGCAAGGTGAACGCTGTCGGCGCCGGTGAGGTCGCGGTAGAGTCGGTCGGTGAAGAAAGGAGCCACCGGAGCTGCCAGCAGAGCCAAGGTAGTCAGACAGGTATGGAGGGTCTGGTAGGCGGCGAGTTTGTCGCGGTCCATACCTCCGCCCCAGAAGCGTTTGCGGTTGAGGCGCACATACCAGTTGGAGAGGTCGTCGATAACGAAGTTGGCGATAGCGCGGGCGGCACGGGTGGGTTCGAAGTCGTCGTAGGATGCCGTAACCTCCTCAATCAGAGAGTTAAGGAGCGAGAGAATCCATCGGTCGATTTCGGGTCGCTCGCCCACGGGCACCTGTTCTTCCTCGCCGGTGAAGCCGTCGACGTTGGCATACATGGCGAAGAAATTGTAGGTATTGGAGAGGGTTGCGAAGAACTTGCGCGAAGTTTCGGCAACACCCTGTGGGTCATACTTGAGGTTGTCCCAAGGCGACGAAGTGGCAATCATATACCAGCGCACGGGGTCGGAGCCGAACTTCTCGATGGTATCGAAGGGGTCTACGGCATTGCCCTTGCGTTTGCTCATCTTCTCGCCGTTTTTGTCGAGCACCAGACCGTTGGAAACCACAGCCTTGAAGGCGCACGAGTCGAACACCATAGTGCCGATGGCATGCAGAGTGAAGAACCAGCCGCGGGTCTGGTCAACGCCTTCGGCGATAAAGTCAGCCGGGAAGAGGCGACCTGCCTCGAAGGCTTCCTTGTTCTCGAAGGGATAGTGAATCTGGGCGTAAGGCATAGAACCGCTGTCGAACCACACGTCGATGAGATCCGTTTCGCGGTGCATGGGCTCGCCGGAGGGGCTCACCAGCACGATGTCGTCGACGTAGGGACGGTGCAGGTCGATGCGGTCGTAGTTTTCGGCCGTGTAGACACCCGGTTCAAAGCCCTTGTCGCGCAGCGGATTGGAGGCCATTACGCCGGCGGCCACAGCCTTGTCGATTTCGTTATAGAGGGTCTCGACGGAGTCGATGCAGAGCTCCTCGCGACCGCTGTCGGTGCGCCAAATGGGCAGTGGAGTGCCCCAGAAGCGGCTTCGGGAGAGGTTCCAGTCCTGAAGGTTCTCGAGCCACTTGCCGAAGCGGCCGGTGCCGGTGGAGGCGGGCTTCCACTTGATGGTGTCGTTGAGTTCCATCAGGCGTTCGCGCATGGCGGTCGACTTCACGAACCAGCTGTCGAGCGGGTAGTACAGCACAGGCTTGTCGGTTCGCCAGCAGTGCGGGTAGTTGTGGACGTGTTTTGCGATGGAGAACACCTGACCTTTTGCTTTGAGATCCATGCAGATGGCGATGTCGAGGGTCTCGGCGTTCTTGTCGTCGGGGGCGATGGCGGGGTCGAAGGCGTTCTTGACGTAGCGCCCTGCCCACTGTGAGTAAGCTTCGACGTCGACCATATCGCGAACAAAGTCAGGGTCGAGGTCTTCGATGCGGTAGAAACGGCCGGTGAGGTCGACCATCGGGCGGAGCTTGCCGTCGCGGTCGATCATATGCAGGGGAGGCACGCCGGCGGCGCGGCTCACGCGAAGGTCGTCTGCGCCGAATGTGCCGGCTATGTGCACGATGCCTGTACCGTCCTCAGTAGTAACGTAGTCGCCGGGGATGACGCGGAAAGCGCCTTCACCGGGATTCACCCAGGGGAGGAGCTGGCGGTAGTGCATGCCCACGAGGGCTTCGCCCTTGAGGGTGTCGACAACTCTGTAGGGCAGCGTACCGCGCTCAGCGGGGTCGTAGCCCTCCATGGGAGCTTCGGTGCCTTCGGCCTTGAAGTAACTGGCCAGAAGGTCGGTTGCCATGGCGATTGTGATTTTGTCGCCGGTGTATGGATTGAAAGTGCGCACCACGGAGTACTCGATTGCCGGTCCGACGGCTAGTGCCGTATTCGAGGGCAGAGTCCAGGGAGTGGTGGTCCATGCAGGCAGATAAGCCGTACCCCAGCCCTGCAGGGCCTCGATGGGGTCGGTAAGCTCGAAGAGAGCCGTCGCCGTGGTGTCTTTGACGTCGCGGTAGCAACCGGGCTGGTTGAGCTCGTGGCTGCTCAGGCCGGTACCGGCGGCGGGACTGTAGGGCTGGATGGTATATCCTTTATAGAGAAGGTTTTTCTTGTAGAGCTGAGCCAGCAGCCACCACACCGATTCGATGTAGCGGTTGTCGTAGGTGATATAGGGGTCGGTGGTGTCCACCCAGTATCCCATCCGCTCGGTGAGGGTTTCCCACTCGCGGGTGTACTTCATCACCTCGCGTCGGCAGGCGGCGTTGTACTCGTCGACGGAGATTTTCTTGCCGATGTCCTCCTTTGTGATGCCCAGACTCTTCTCGACGCCGAGCTCAACGGGCAGCCCGTGGGTATCCCAGCCGGCCTTGCGCTTCACCTCGAAGCCCTGCATCGTCTTGTAGCGGCAGAAGAGGTCTTTGATGGTTCGGGCCATCACATGGTGGATGCCGGGCATGCCGTTTGCGCTGGGCGGCCCCTCGAAGAAAACAAACGAAGGCGCGCCGCGGCGCACCTCGATGCTGCGGCCGAAAAGGTTTTCCGCCGACCATCGGGCCAGCATATCCTTGTTGATATCTGAAAGGTTAAAACCGGTATATTCTTTAAACTTTTTCATTGCAGTATAATGTTAAAACAACAAGGGTGCGTCAGCCTGGAAAGCGGACACACCCTTGCGGTATCGTGGTAGCTGAAGGGCAGCCGCTTATTCTGCGGCGGGAGCTTCGGCTTCCTCGGGAGCAGCTGCGGCAGCGGCAGCTTCGGCGGCTGCTGCGGCGAGGTCGGCCTTCTTCTTGGCTACGGCCTCTGCCTTGGCCTTGTTTTTGGCCGTCTCAGCCTCGAGGCGCTGCTTGGCGGCGAGCTCGCTCTGGTCTGCCATCTTCGTTTTCACTGCATCCACTTTGGCATCTTTCTTCGCCTTCCAGGCATTGAAGCGCTTTTCTGCCTCGGCCTGGTCGAAAGCGCCCTTCTTAACGCCACCCAGAAGGTGGTTCATAAGGAGCACGCCCTCGTTGGAGAGGATGGTGCGTACGGTGTCGGTGGGCTGAGCGCCGACGGTCACCCAATACAAAGCCCGCTCGAAGTTAAGAGTAATTGTAGCAGGATTAGTGTTCGGATTATAAGAACCTATCCTTTCAATAAATCTACCATCTCGTGGTGCCCTGCTATCGGCGATGACAATCGGATAGAACGCATAGTTCTTGCGACCATGACGTTGGAGTCTGATTTTTGTTGCCATTTTCGGTTTTTATTGGTTTTGTATTGTTTTGCGCCGCAAAGGTAGTGTTTTTTTTCATTGTGTCAAAATATTTTTTTGGCGTAGGCGGGATTTTTTTTAACTTTGCGCCGCATTTAACCCAAAATTACATCCCATGCTTAAAGGTATAATCGCCATCACCGGTAAACCCGGACTCTATAGACTGCTCAAACGCGGCAAAAACGCCCTCATCGTCGAAAACATCCAGACCGGCAAGCGCACCCCCTCCTACGCTTCGGACAAAGTAATCTCGCTGGCCGACGTCACCATGTACGCCGACCACGGCGATGTGCCTCTGCCCGAGGTGCTTACCAGCCTCTACAACGTTCAGGAGGGTAAGCCCGTCGACGTCAAGGCTCTCGGTGGCGACGACGCCATCCGCGAACTCTTCGCCAAGGTACTCCCCGACTACGAGCGCGACCGCGTCTACACCACCGACATCCGCAAGCTCTTTGCATGGTACAACATTCTGGTTGCAGCCGGCGTGACCGAGTTCAAGGACTCCGAAATCGCCGAAGACCAAGCTGCCGAAGCTGCCGAAGCCGCCGACGAAGCTCAGACCAAATAAGAGGCTGTCTCCATAAAACGACATAACGCGTCCCGGCTTCAGCAGGAGTCGGGACGACTTTTTTTGGGGCAGTAATTCTCCTTTTTGCTCATTTTAGGTTTCCTTAACGCGCCGGAAGGCTGTTTTTACAGTTAAAATAAGTATATTTGCACGCTTAAAGCATCGTCGCCCCGGTCGCACTCACCTCGCGCGGGCGCGCCGCACTCACAATCATTATTAAAAATCAGAACATTAAACCAATACAAATGAACAAAGCCCTTGCCTTGATTGCAGGACTCGCCCTGGGCAGCATGGCCGCTTACGCCGTGCCCGCCAAGCCGGGTCTGCGCACCGTCACCCAGCCCGACGGCACCACCATGCAGGTTGAGCTGAGGGGCGATGAATACTGCCACTTCTATATCGGCGCCGACGGCAAACCCATGCAGAAGGATGCCGACGGCTATCTTCGCTATGTAGTAGCCGCTCAGGACGGCTCCGTGGCCCTCACCGCCGATGCTGCGGCCGCCTCCGACACCCAAAGCGCCTTCCGCGCCCTCAACGCCGCCGCCACTGCCGAACGCATCCGCATGCAGGCCGTCGACCCCTCCGTGGCTGCCGCTACTGTGGCCGCCAACGTGCGCGCCGCCGCCGAATCGGAAACGCTGCCGCAGAAAGGCATGGGCCTGATGGGTCGCCAGAACTTTCCGACAGTAGGCAACATCAAAAGCGTGGTAATTCTGGTGAGCTACAAAGACGTTGATTTCTCTGTCAGCAACCCCGCCGACTACTACCAGCGTCACCTCAACCAGGAAGGCTTCAGCGACTACAATGCCGTTGGCTCCTGCCGCGACTTCTTTATCGAGAACTCCAACGGCCTGTTCGTGCCCCAGTTCGACCTCTACGGACCCGTCAAACTGCAGTATAACCGCAGCTATTACGGCGGCGACACCTCCACCCGCAAGGACGTCAACGCCTACAAGATGGTCATCGAAGCCTGCGCCGCTCTCGACCCGACCGTCGACTTCTCGCAGTACGACCTCGACGGCGACGGCGTAATCGACAATATCTACGTTATCTACGCCGGCCAAGGCCAGGCCAGCTACGGCAGCGACGACACCGTGTGGCCCCACTCTTCGACAATCAACAACGGTCCGACCCACGACGGCGTGCGCGTAGGCCGCTATGCCACCTCCAACGAATGGGAATTCAACCGTCCCGACGGCATCGGCACCTTCGTCCACGAGTTCAGCCACGTGATGGGACTTCCCGACCTCTACGAAACAACCTACTCCACCGGTTCGGTCACCCCCGGCGAATGGAGCACCATGGACCAGGGTCCCTACAACGGCAACGGCTGCTGCCCGCCCTACTACAGCTCCTATGAGCGAAACGCTCTGGGTTGGATAGACCTCAAGGTAGTCGGCGAGCCCGAAAGCGTGCAACTTCAGCACATCGGCGCTTCCAACGAGGCATACATCATCCAGACCCCGCGCGACAACGAGTTCTTCCTTCTCGAAACCCGTATGCGCACCGGTTGGGATACCTACGTTCCCGGTCAGGGTCTGCTGGTTTGGCACATAGACTTCGACCAGAGCGTATTCACACAGAATATGGTAAACAACGACCCCACCCACCAGTATGTCGACATCGTTGAGTGCGGCGGCGAAAAGGGCGCAACCGGCGGCTATCCCTTCCCCGGCACCGCCTTCGCCAAAAAGCGCGAAATCAGCCCCGCCAAGAACTCGCTCAAACCCTGGCTCGGTCCGGTCGTTCCCCACTACATCACCGAAATCTACGAGCGCACACAGAGCGATGGCCCCAACTATATGAGCTTCCTCATCAACGGCGGCTCGGCAGCCCTCCAAACGCCTGTTGCCACTGAGGCCACCGAACTTTCCGCCACCGGATTTACCGCAAACTGGAGCGCCGTCGACGATGCGGCCGGCTATGCCCTGACCATCTATGCCGAAACTCCCGGCAGCGAGGCACCCGTCAACATTCCCTTCGGCACTGAGTCCGACAAGACTGTCGTCCTACCCGAAGGCTGGGCTTTCACCGGCGCCTCCAACGACGTCTACACCACCGCCTCCTTCTGCGGCGAGGCCAAGCCCTCCCTGAAATTCAACGAAAACGGCATCAGCCTCACTTCTCCGCTGTTCTCGGCCGAAGTCGAGACAATGAGCTTCTTCCTTCGCGCCGGCGCCACCAAGGCTTCCAGCATGATTGTCGTTGAAGGTCGCAACGACGAAAGCGAACTTTGGAAGTCCGTGGCACAGCTCGTCGACCTCACCGTGGTCAACAACCGCGGCGACGTCTTCGAGTTCGACCTCGCCGACAGCCACGTTCGCCAAATCCGCATCACCTTCTACGCCACCAGCGGCCGCTGCGGCCTCGACGACCTCAAACTGACCTTCGGCAATTCCTGCCGCAGCATCTTCGGCGACTACAAAGCCAAGAAAGTCGATGCCAACTCCCACGCCGTTGCCGTCGAAGCCGGTGGTCCTGTCAAGTTCACCTACAGCGTGGCCGCTCTCGACTCCAAGGGCGTCGCCACAACCTCGTCGAACACAATCAACGTGGACCTGAGCAACTACTCGGGTGTGACCAACATCACAGCCGACGCCGACTGGACCCTCACCACCGAAGGGCTCACCGCCGTCTACACCGGCACTCCCGGCACCGTGATGACCGTCTACACCACCACCGGCGCCACCGTGGCTGCCGCTGTTGCCGACGCTTCCGGCCGTGCTGCCGTCGAGCTGCCCTCCGCCGGCCTCTACATCCTCCACACGCCTCAGGGCAGCGTGAAGGCAATCGCCAAGTAAGCACACCTTATTATAAAGGACAAACCGACACTTGCCGCATCCCTGACCGGGGTGCGGCAATTTTTTTGCTCTTTTTTGAACCGGCTTACACGAAAGCACACAAAAAATGTACGCCATTGCACGCCAACTTTGCGCTATAATGGCTAACTTTGCGCTATAAAAACAACACCAAGAGCTTACAGCCCTAAACATAGAACACGGCTCAATGAACCTATTTGAAAAACTCACAGCCAAAGCGCTCGCCAATCCGCAGCGCATAGTGCTCCCGGAAGGCCTCGAGCCTCGCACCCTCACAGCCGCCGACCGCATCATCGCCGACGGCCTGGCCAAAATCATCCTCATCGGCAATCCCACCGAGATTCTGGCAATGGCCAAAGATCTCAACCTGCCCAACATACCCAAGGCAACCCTGGTGGACCCAGCCGACGACAAAGTCATCGACCGCTACGCCCGCCTCTTCTACGAGCTCCGCAAATCGAAGGGCATCACAATGGAAGAAGCTCGCCTGACCACTGCCAACCCGCTCTACCTGGGCTGCCTGATGGTTAAGGCCGGCGACGCCGACGGCCAAGTTGCCGGAGCCATGAACACCACGGGCAATGTGCTCCGCGCAGCCTTCCAAGTCATCAAAACCATACCGGGCATCAGCGTTGTCTCCGGTGCTTTCGTAATGCTCCTCCCCGAAGGCTCGCCCTACGGTCAGGACGGTATCCTGATTTTCGCCGACTGCGCTGTAGTTCCCGACCCCAATGCCGAGGAACTCGCCCAAATCGCCGTGGCCGCCGCACGCACCGCACGCGACATTGCCGGCATCCAGCCCCGCGTGGCTATACTCTCCTTCTCCACCAAGGGTTCCGCAAAGAGTCCCGCCGTCGACAAGGTTATCGAAGCCACCGAAATCGCCCACCGCATGGCACCCGAGCTCATGCTCGACGGCGAGCTGCAGGCCGATGCCGCCATCGTGCCCTCCGTGGCCCACAGCAAGGCTCCCAACAGTCCCCTTAGCGGCAAAGCCAACGTGTTGGTATTCCCCAACCTCGAAGTGGGCAACATCGCCTACAAGCTCGTGCAGCGTCTGGGCGGCGTGCAGGCCGTGGGTCCCGTACTCCAGGGCCTGGCCGCTCCCGTCAACGACCTTTCGCGCGGCTGCTATCCCGAGGATATCTACAAAACCATCATCATAACCTGCAACCAGGCCATAGGCTTGAAGGAAAACAAATGAAAATACTTGTTCTTAACTCCGGCTCCAGCTCCGTAAAGTATAAACTCATCGATCTGGAGGGTTCCACGGACCGCACTATGGCCGAAGGCGGCGTAGAAAAAATCGGCCTCCCCGGCGGCTTCCTCAAATTCAAGCTGCCCGACGGCAACAAAGAAACCGTTGAACTTGGCAAAATCGACCACCGCCAGGCCATCGAAGCCATACTTGCCAACCTCACCGACCCGAAGGTGGGCTGCATCAGCAACTATGGCGAAATCGACGCAGTAGGCCACCGCGTGGTTCACGGCGGCGAGAAATTCGCCCAGTCGGTGCTCATCGACGACGACGTTATCGCCAAAGTCCGCGAGTGCTACGACCTGGCGCCTCTCCACAACCCGGCCAACATCACCGGCATCGAGGCCATCAGCGCCATCCTGCCCGACGTGCCCCAGGTAGGCGTGTTCGACACCGCTTTCCACCAGACCATGCCGGCCAAGGCATATATGTATGCCATTCCCTATAAATTCTATCAGGAGGATGGCGTGCGGCGCTACGGCTTCCACGGCACCAGCCACCGCTACGTCAGCGCCCGCGTGTGCGAATTCCTCGGTGTGGACATCGAAAAGCAGAAAATAATCACCTGCCACATCGGCAACGGCGCCTCCATGGCCGCCATCGTCGACGGCAAGTGTGTCGACACCTCGATGGGCCTCACCCCGACCGAAGGTCTGATGATGGGCACCCGCGTGGGCGACATCGACCCCGGTGCCCTCACCTACCTGATGAACAAGCACAAACTCACCGCCGACCAACTCCAGAACCTCATCAACAAGGAGAGCGGCGTACTCGGCGTGAGCGGCGTCAGCAACGACATGCGCGAAATAGAAGCCGCCATCGCCGAGGGCAACGAGCGCGCCCGTCTGGCCCTGGATATGTATATGCTCCGTATCACCAAGTACATCGGCGCCTATGCAGCCGAAATGGGTGGCGTCGACATCATCGTCTTCACCGGCGGCGTCGGCGAAAACCAGAAGGGCCTGCGCGCCGACGTGTGCGCTCCCTTGGGCTTCATGGGAGTGGAAATCGACCGCGCCAAAAACGACACCGTACGCGGCATAGAGGCCGAAATCAGCACACCGGCCAGCAAGGTGAAGGTCTGCGTCATCCCCACCGACGAAGAACTCACCATTGCCCGCGACACTCAGGCCATCGTCTCGGCCCGCCACTGATTCAACGTCCTACAGACAATCAAAAAAACGGCAGCCGGGATCGGCCGCCGTTTTTTTGATTGTTATGTCAGGGCATTTTGTTGTCGGTGTCGCGCGGGTTGTTGTTGAGTATTCGCGTTTCCTGCTTTACCAGACGGGGGTTGGTCTTATCGCGGTCGGCGGAGTCGACAGCCGCACCGGGATAGTCCTGCAAGGGCTTTTCGGCGGCTTTATTCTTGGTATGTTTCATAGTTTTTGATAGTTTGATTTACTATTGAAACACTGCCGACAGGCCGAAGGTTCACCTTTCAGACGGCGGGCAGGGAGAGGCCGTTGAGCTTGCGGTAGAGGTCGAGAGCGTAGACGTCGGTCATGCCCGAGAGGTGGTCGAGGACGGCTTGCAGACGGCCGTAGAGCGTCGGAGCCTGCACGTTGTACTGCTCGGGGAATTTCGAAAGCAGCAGCCGCGAGTAGTTGAGCTGCGGATTAGTGACAGCGTGAACCATGCGCTGAAGGAGTTCGGAGATGATGCGGTTGCCGGCCAGCTCGATGTCGACCACATCGGGTGCGCAGTAGATTTTTGCCCACGATATTTCGTTGCAGCGGGCATAGCCTTCTCGCGGCAGATCGGGGAGGACGTTGAGCAGGGACTTGTCGAAGGTGCCGGCGAGAATGGCTTCTTCGTTTTCGATGAAGGCTCGGGCACATTCGTCGACCAAGGTTCCGACCACACAGGAGCGAAGGTATGCAATCTTTTCGTTTGGGTCGGTCACCGAAGCCATGACACGTTCCATCGAGGCACGGCGGTCCGGGCCGAAAAAGCCCATAAAGGCCTCGGTCACCTCGGCCGTGGTGAGGATTTTGAGTTTATGGGCATCCTCAATGTCCATCACTTCATAGCAAATATCGTCGGCGGCCTCAACGATGAATACCAACGGATGGCGTGCAAAGCGCAGAGGCTCGCCGGGCGCGGAGAGGCGCAGCATACCGAGCTCGGAGGCAACTTTTACGAAATCGTCGCGTTCGGAGTCGAAGAATCCGAATTTGCCCTTCTTGGCCAAAGTGCTCTCGTGGGGATATTTCACGATGGAGCCCAGCGTGGAGTAAGTCATTGCGAATCCACCCTTGCGTCGCCCCTCGAACTGGTGAGTGAGCACGCGGAATGCGTTGGCATTGCCCTCGAAGTGGATAAGGTCGGTCCACTGCACCTCCGACAGACTCCCCTGCAACTCTGCACCGGGGCCCTCGCTGAAGAAAGTGCCTATCGCGCGCTCGCCGCTGTGGCCGAAAGGCGGGTTGCCAAGGTCATGGGCCAGACAGGCAGCCGCCACGATGTCGCCCAAATGCTCGAATACGCCGGCACCGTCTTGCCCGTACTTTGCGCGCAGCGACACTGCCACATTGTCGGCCATCGATTTGCCCACACAGGCAACCTCCATGGAGTGGGTAAGGCGGTTGTGGACGAAGATGCTTCCCGGGAGGGGGAAAACCTGCGTTTTATTCTGCAGCCGTCGGAAAGGGCTTGAGAACACAAGCCGGTCGTAGTCGCGCCGAAAGTCGGTGCGGGTTGTTGATTTCTTGGGGTCGTGCCAGTCCTCGAGGCCGAAGCGCTTGTCGTTGACAAGTCGAGCCCAGTCCATCTTCGCACCGGCGGTAAGGGGAGTTGTCATTTCTGTTTGCTTCATTTTAGCGCAAAAGTAACCAAAAATATCCATTCAGCAGCCTCCGTCCTCTCCTAAAATCGAAAAATATACTGCAAATTACTTTTGAACCGCTAAAAAAATTTGGGACATTTAAAATAAATGCATAACTTTGTGGCATCATTTGGAGGGGATGCCGTTAGCTCAACTCCAAATATCCCAAAAGTCACTACAAACTTGGCGCAGCCCGTATGCTTAAGCAAGGTATGCTGCCATGGAACAAAATATTGGTTTGTGTGTAATTCTTGACACACTATTGAGCCCGAGCTTCGTGAGAAGACCGGGCTCTCTTCTTTGCGGCAACCTCAATGGATCGGGCCGCTGCGAAACAATTTTCAAATCTCCATTTTTCCATTTTCCATTTCGCCGAAGGCGATTTTAACACTCCGGCGGCGGGCTATACGGATTATTTTTTGTAATTTTGCACTTTGAGGAGAAAAAGTGCACAATGACCCGCAAATGGAACTATCCCACGCTCTCGCAGGAAGAGCAGCGCCTGGGCGCTGAGCTTGCCCGCCGATTCGCCAACTGTCAGCCGGTGGCCGACTTGCTGGTGCAGCGCGGCATAACCACCATCGACGAGGCCGAGCGCTTCTTCCACCCCTCGGTTCGCGACCTCCACGACCCTTTCCTGATGCCCGAGATGGACAAAGCCGTCGAGCGCCTCAACCGCGCCATGGGCTCCAAGGAGAAGATCATGGTCTACGGCGACTACGACGTCGACGGGTGCACGGCAGTTGCCCTGGTCTACCGCTATCTCCAAAACTACTACTCCGAGCTCGACTACTACATTCCCACGCGCTACGATGAAGGCTACGGCATCACCCGCAAGTGTATCGACGAATTTGCCGAGCAGGGTGTAAAGCTCGTCATTATCCTGGACTGCGGCATCAAGGCCATCGACGAAATACGCTACGCCGCCGAGCGAGGCATCGACTTCATCATCTGCGACCACCACAAGCCCGACTCGGAGCTGCCTCCGGCCGCCGCCATCCTCAACCCAAAGCTGGAAAACGTTGAGCGCCCCTATCCCTGCCCGCACCTTAGCGGCTGCGGCGTGGGCTACAAGCTCATGCAGGCCTTCTCCATCTCCAACGGCATCGCCACGGCCGAGCTCGAGTGTATGCTCGATCTTGTTGCCGTCAGCATAGCGGCCGACATCGTTCCTATGGTCGATGAGAACCGCGTGATGGCCTACGTAGGCCTCAAGCGCCTCAACACCAATCCGAATATGGGACTGCGCGCTATTATCCGCACCTGCGGCCTCAGCGGCAAGGAGATTACCATCAACGACGTCATCTTCAAAATCGGTCCGCGCATCAACGCCAGCGGCCGCATGCAGTCGGGGCGCGAGGCCGTCGACCTTTTGGTGGCTCGCGACGCCAAGGAAGCAAACCGCAAGAGCCTCGAAATCGACAAATACAATCAGGACCGCAAGGAGCTCGACAAGCACATCACCGAAGAGGCCAACGCTATCCTCGAGGAGCGCGGCGAGATGAATTCGCAAAAAAGGTCCATAGTGATCTACAACAAGCACTGGCACAAAGGCATCATCGGCATCGTGGCCTCGCGCCTCACCGAGCTCTACTACAAGCCGAGCGTAGTGCTGACCCTCTCCAACGGCCTTGCCACCGGCTCCAGCCGCTCCGTTCAGGGCTTCGATATCTACAAAGCCGTAGAGTCTGCCCGCGACCTACTCGAAAACTTCGGCGGCCATACCTACGCCGTCGGTCTCTCGCTCAAGGAGGAGAACATACCGGAGTTTACGCGTCGATTCGAAGAATATGTGGCGGCAAACATTCTGCCCGAGCAGCTCACACCCCAAATCGACATCGACGCTTTCCTTTCGTTTTCGGAAATCACACCGGAGTTCGTGTCGACTCTGCGCCTTTTCAACCCATTCGGCCCGGGCAACCGAAAGCCGACTTTCTGCACACGCCGTGTCAAAGACTTCGGCACCAGCAAACTCGTGGGCCGCAATCTGGAGCACATCAAGCTGGAGCTCGTCGACGACACTTCCGGCAAGGTCATCAACGGTATAGCCTTCAACATGGCCTCCTACTTCGACCACATCCACTCCGGGCAGCCCTTCAACATCTGCTACACCATCGAAGAAAACAAACATCAGGCAACCTCCTCGCTGCAGCTGCTGGTAAAGCAGATTCGCGCCGTGGTTGAATGACCCCGGCCATGCCAGTTCCCGAAGGATATTTCGACTTCAACGACTATCAGCTGCCGCCCGAGGCCGACAGCTGCGAGCCTGCGAGCGCCCCGGACGACACCCCCGACGACATTCTGGCCCGCTACTGGGGCTACACCGCCTTCCGCCCGATGCAACGCCAAATCATCGACTCTGTGCTGGCCGGAGGCGACACTGTGGGGTTGCTGCCCACCGGCGGCGGCAAGTCGCTCACCTTCCAGGTGCCGGCGCTGTTGCTGCCTACGGTGACGGTCGTTATTACGCCGCTCATTTCGCTGATGAAGGATCAGACCGACCGTCTGCGCAAGCTGGGCATACACGCGGGCTGCCTCCATGCCGGAGTGGGTCGCCGCGAAACCGATATGATAGTGGCCCGCGTAGACTCGGGCCGTATAAAACTGCTCTACGTGGCGCCAGAGCGCTTGGCAAACTCCTCCTTCCAGGGTTGGCTTCAGAGCTGGCGCCCCTCGCTTTTCGTGGTCGACGAGGCGCATTGTATCTCGCAATGGGGCTACGACTTCCGCCCTTCCTACCTGCGCATCGGCGAACTTCGCGAGATGTTTCCGGACACTCCCATGCTTGCTCTCACGGCATCGGCGACACCCCATGTTTTGGCCGACATCGAGAAGCAGCTCCACATGCGGCATCCGCAGCGCTTTGCTCTCAGTTTCCGGCGCAACAATCTGAGCTTCCGAGTGGTGCGCTGCGAGAACAAGGATAATGTTCTCATCCGCCTGCTTGCCGACCGTCCCGGCGCCGCCGTGGTCTACGTTCGCTCGCGCAAGAAGTGCGCCGGCGCCTCCGATATGCTCAACTCCGCCGGAATACCCTCCACCTACTACCATGCCGGCCTCGACCCGGCCACCAAAAACCGCGCGCAGTCCGACTGGATGGAGGGTCGTGCGCGAGTCATCGTGGCAACCACAGCCTTCGGCATGGGTATTGACAAAGCCGATGTGCGCACCGTGGTCCACCTCGACATGCCCTCCACACTGGAGGAATACTACCAGGAAGCGGGCCGCGCCGGGCGCGACGGCCTTCCGGCCGAAGGCCTACTGCTGGCTTCGACGGCCGACAAAGGCATTTTCGCGCGTCGTCTCAGCCGTGCCTTCCCCGAGAAGGAACAGATACGGTTCGTCTACGACGAGGTGTGCCGCTACCTGGACATACCCATGGGCGGCGGCTACGGGCAACTCTACGAATTCCGCCCCGAAGGCATCTGCATGCGCTATAACCTCGACCCCAACCTGCTTCTGGCCTCCCTGAAGATTCTCACCCGGTCGGGGTATATGCACTATATCGAGGAGACGTCCACACCGGCGCGACTGAAGTTCACCGTGCCTCCCGGCGAACTCTACAAGACCCACTTCGACACTCTCCCGGAAGAAATCATCGAGGACATACTTCGCCACTACCCCGGCACCTTCACCGACTACGTCATCGTGAGCGAACATGCCATCGCCGGACGACTGCACACCGACGCCAACGCCGTCTACCAAGCTCTGCTGGCCCTGACGCGCGACAAAATTCTCAAATTCATACCTTCCAACCGCACGCCCTACATTCTGATGCCCAACCGGCGCGTAGAGTCGCAGTATGTAGAGCTTCCGCCGAGCATCTACGAAAAGCGACGAGATATAATGGCCGACCAGCTTGAGGCAATGAAGGACTTTGCCTTCAACGACACCGGCTGCCGAGTAGCCCGCATGCTGCGCTACTTCGGCGAGGATAAAGCCTCGCCCTGCGGCAAATGCGATGTATGCCGTCCGGACCGCGCCAAGAGCGCCGGCTCCTACAGCGCGCGCATCCTCAGCGCGCTCGAAGCCGCGCCGGGGCGACGCCTCGAGGTCGACGCCGTCCGCATACTCTTCGCCGCCGACCTTGCCGACGCCTCCGAAGAGCTCCGACGTATGATAGGCCGCGGCACCCTCCTCTACCGCCACCCCTACTTCTCCCTCCCCGACTGACACCGCTAAACAAACTCTTTGGAATTACGATAATTGCTTTGAGACGGGCTTTGCCTTCTTCATTTAGTGCACTCAACAATGAAAATCGATCACGTAGCCATTTATGTTCTTGACCTTGAGGGAGCTCGTCGCTTCTTTGAGACCTATTTCGGCGGCACGTCAAACGATATGTACCACAATCCGCGGACGGGGCTTAAAACCTATTTCATCAGTTTTGCCGACGGTGGCAGAATTGAGATAATGAGCCGCAGCGAAATTTACCGAGCCGAATTCAATCAATTTCGTCAAGGCTTCATCCATCTTGCCTTCAGTGTGGGGTCGAAAGAAGCCGTAGATTCTTTGACAGAGAAACTTGCCTCCGCCGGATACGAAATACTGAGCGGGCCGCGCACCACCGGCGACGGCTATTATGAAAGTTGCGTCCGTGCTTTCGAAGACATCCTCATCGAGATTACGGAATAAGCGAATCCGTCCGTCGACCGGGGCAACCGGAAGTTTTCAACGGATAGTAAACGGCAATTATATCTCCGGTTCTCACTAGTGTCTCTTAAAATTAGTTAATTCTGATTTTTATTATCTGATTACGCGATTTTTAGGTCTTGAACCCCCTG
>UQLO01000044.1 GCA_900541865.1 uncultured Porphyromonadaceae bacterium
AGACTCGGTTTTTCCACTCCGAAAGACGAGTTCTTCAAACAAATCGCTAATTTTGCACTTGCCAGTTGAACCTACGACGTAATTTAAATCCGTCCTTCTCTTCAATTTTATTACACATTATTTGGTAGATTTACGAATAGTTTGTAATTTTACGAGGCAAAGGTATAACAATATCACCGAATAGGTAATCTAATTAGCGTTAAAAATATTTAATTAAACCGTAACTATATGGCTAACTTAGCTTTAATTCGAGAATTGGTCGAAAAGAACAAGACCACAATCAGAGATCTTGCCAACAAGATCAACCGCAACGAGAGCACACTGCAGCACATGATCCGTAAGGGTACGACCAACACTACGACCCTGGAGCTTATCGCAAAAGAGCTTAACGTGCCTGCGGGCATTTTCTTCGAGGGCTGGAGCGGCACCGATGAGGCCCGCAAACTGCGCGAAGAGAACGCTCATCTCAAACAGTTACTTGCTGAGAAGGAACGCACCATCAGCATCCTCCTTGCAGAGCGAAAGTAATCTATTTCCCTACTTGTCGGCAATTTGTCGGCATTTACATCTACAAATTGCACCAGATTGGACTTTTGCCGATTCTGCTTGGTACCTCTACCCGATTCCCGGCTCGTCCGGGAATTTTTTTGTTCCTATCCCCGGAAAGGCCGCGACGTAAATGCAAAAATAGGATGGGGGGGGCGAAAAAGGTCAGCAGCGGCTTTTGCCGAGAACCTTGCTTTTGACTTTGGCGCGCATCGAAGGCGGAAGCACCCAAAAATACGAGAACAGGCCGAGCAGAACAACATCGGCGCAACCTACAACAAAGAATCTCAGAAATCCTTCAGCCATCTCAAGGTGTATCCACAGGCAGACTGCAAACACACCCACCAAACCCAATGCTATCTTGGGCGTGCCCCGGAGAATGCTGCGGACACTGAGCGCGGGAATGAGCGAAACAAGAATGCGAAGGGCCACTACTACACAAACCACATCCAGCGCGAGCTGAATAATGTAGATAGTCGGCGGGGCGAACTTCTCACTGAACGCGAGCCAGCCAAATAAGACTGTGCTTACGGTCAATATGCCGTTGACCAGGCAGAAGGTACGGATTTTGCCTGTTGCGTTGATGCCGAACTCTATAATCGACAGCACCACTTCGAAGAACATCGCCACGCACAGCAGGCGACAGAAAATGGCGGCATACTCCGGACATTCTCCAAGCCATAGCGTCAGCACATACGGCATCTCCAGTATCAAAGTAATCACTATCATCCCGAGTACGAGGGTTGAAAAGCGGAAAGAGTCGGAAAGCAGCGATGCCATATCGCCGTAGGCTTTGAGGGCATAAGCCTTGATGATTTGTGGCTTGAAGGCGAGATAGACGTTGGCTGTAAACTTGTTGAGGTTGCTGCTGACGTTGGCGGCAATGCCTATAGCACCGTTGACGACAACCCCGAAAAAGAGGTTTGTCACCACATTTATTCCGGCCGGGCGCAGGGTATCGCATAAAGTTTTGAATAGATTCCAGCCCGAATAGGTAAGGAGGGTGCCGAAGAGCTTTCGCTGCCAAACAAAGCCGCTGCGGCACTCCGGGAAGTGCTTGCGGCAGTAGACAATGGTCAATATGGTGGTTACCAACGTGATTCCGAATACCAGGCCAGCGTAGAGTTCGAGCTTATTGCTGGCGATATATTTCAGGGCGAAGATAGCGGCAAGTTTGAGGGTGGTAGTGGTCATATCGACGATGGCGAAGACACCCATGCGTTCCCTCGCTATCACAACCGACATATAGCACACCTGAAGTATCATCACGACTATAGTGGCAAGCGAAAATTGGTAGACCACAGCGGCCGCATGCTCCGATCCCTCGGGGATGTTGAGTTTATCCAAGGCAAAATGGCCTAAGCCCTCGCCCACAAGTAAAATAAGAGCAGCAATGCCCGACACTATCACCATGGCTGTGCCGAAGGTGTCGGCCAGGCGCCGTCCCCCGTCGTCGTTGGTGAGCTCGTACGACATAAATCGCGAGAGCGCACTCGACATCGAACTGTAGAAAAAGAAGAAGAGCGCCGTGATGCTGCCCACAAGGCTGTAGACACCGAAATCGTCGATGCCAAGCACCTCAAGGACAACACGAGAATTGTAAAGCCCTACCGCGAGCGTATAGAATGTTCGCAAATAGAGCTTTATCGAGTTTTTGTAGAGTCGCTTGCGGTCTATGCCGGAGTCTTCGTTCATGCCTTTCGAGTCAGCTTCATATACTTTAACGAATCATCCCTCCTATTATTGCCCGCCGCTCCGAAAAGGAGCACCCCCGGCCCGAAAGACCGAGAAAGACCGAGGGCGCCCGTTTTTTTAGAGGTTCCCGTCAGCGCAACATAACCTTTTTTGCTGTAGTATTTCCGGCGGCATCGGTTGTGACGACGATGTTAACGCCGTGACGGGGCGCGGCAAGAAGATTGCCGCAGAGGTCATAACATCTTACAATTGTTTCGTCGGCCACAATTTCGCCGACACCGCTGTTTTCGGCGGCGAAAGCTTTGGCACTGAGGCCACCGAACTCATTGACGGCCTGCACGGCGTAGCGCTCGCCGGTCGGGGAGGTCGGCGCGAAGACCGTTTCGGTGGTTATGGCCACAACCTCATCGCCGCAGGTCACTACATAGCAGATTGCAAAGGGCACCTCGCTCCAGCTGACAACGCCGTCGGAGCCAATTTGAACGTCGGGAGCCGCGCAAGCTTCGGTCTTAACGGCAGGCTGCCAGGCATCTTCGCCGCCTAGCACATTCTGCAGGGTATACTCAGCCGCTTCCTCATCGGTGAGGAAATTCTTAGCTTTGCCTTCGACGCGTTCGTTGGTAGTTCGGTCTATATAATAATAGGTGTCCTGACGCTGAGAGAGGTCCAGGGGATTGCCGTCGGCATCAACGGTATTCCAATCAGCCCAAATCACCGGCAGACCGCCCATAGTCTCATACCAGCCTTTTGCAGGGATGGTAACCTCGGCGCGAGTGTTGAGGAATACGGTCTTGGGGAAGTTGTGCCAGGGTCGCCCGAGCCAAACACTGGTCTTGGAGGGGTCGCCCGGAGCCGTTATGGTGCAGTCGCGGAAAACATAGCCCCATTTCACATCCTTGGCGTGGGAAGGTGCGACGATGAAGCCGCCGGCCTGCCGAACGATGTAGAGCGTGGTGTTCTCGATGTAGACGTCGCCGCTGTTGTAGATAAAGTCCACGGCACCTTCGATGAACGAATCCTTTACGTAAGCCCGGTAGGCGCTCTTACTCGGCGTTATCCAAGTGTCCTGGTAGGAAAGCATGGCCACGTTGTTGAAAATGGTACGGTCGCCGGCGGTATTAAGAGCGAGAGCCTGCGGGCCGTTGAGTTGCTGGTGGCCGTAGCTGTTTTCAATGGTGATGTTCTCAAAGAGGCAGTCGTTGGAATTTACTACCACGGTTGCGCCGACGCTGACGTGAACGGCATTGTCGCCGCCGCTGACCCGTCCATCGGCGATAACGGTCTTTTCGCGGTCCTGGCCGATGATGTGGACGAAGGGTTTGTTGGCCGGAATATCGACGTGTTCCTCATATCGGCCGTTGTGCACGAAGATGAGCCACGGGGTCACGCTCCCGGTCGGAGCGGCGTCGACGGCGGCCTGCACGGAGGTGTAGTCGCCGCTGCCGTCGATGTCGACCACGGCATCATAAAGTCTCGGCTGAGGCTGCGCACGCTCCATGGTGCGGAAAGAAAGTTCGACGGCGTCGGCAGGGTTGCCGTTGCGGTCGGTAACAACGCCGGGGGGCATCGCAAAGGTGTACTCGGTGCCGTAGCTCAGCCCGCTGTAGCGAAACACGGCGGTCTTGCCGGAAATGACGGGTTCAAGCTCCAACCCGCCAAGACTGGCCCGGCCCGAACCGGCCGCTATTTTCTCATCGAAGGTCAGAACTACCGAACCGGTCACCGAAGCACCCTCGGCGCCATTGGCCGGTATGGTCGCGGTGAGCACGGGAGGCACATCGTCGGCGCCGGAGGTAGCCTCGGCAAGAACAAATACATCGGAGATGTCAAGACCATCGTAATCGGTCTCGGAGCCAATCAGTTCGGAGTCAAAATCGGGATACCAGCGTATGTAGACCCTCTCAGCGTTGTCGGCTTCGGCGGGGAGGCTGAATTCGACTTCGGTCCAGCTGCGGTTGCCGGGATTCATCTCGCCAAGGTCGGTGTAGTTACGGCCGTCGGTGCTCCACTGCACCATAAAGCAGCTGTAGGTATTGTAAGTGCAGCTCAGGGCTGACGAAATGCGCAGAGAGGTATAGTCTTTGGCGCCGAAAGAGATTTCGTAGAAAAGTTTTTCGGTGCGGGCTTTCCATATTCGGGCGGCGTAGCGACCATTTTCATCGCCGCGATTGACACCTCGCGCCAGCCACGACGAAGTCCGGCCCTCCTCGTTGTGGAGGCTCATAAGACCGGCGTTGTCGCTTTCGGCCTTGAAATCGGCGGCTCGCTCGGAGGCCGGATCGTCGTTGTGGAAGTCCCAGCCGACGATGTAATCCTCTGAGCTGAAGACTGCGGTCAACTCCCGGGGGTCATCCATGGTCACTATTCGCTCGGCGGAGGTGGTGTTGTCCTCCCAGTTGGTGAAAGTGAGGATGCGGTTGCCTGAGGCAGCGAGGCGCACTTCGGTTCCGGCCTCGTAGTAGCGCAAGCCGTTTTCGAGGTGACCTTCGGGGACGATGCTTACCATATAGTCTGCGGCACCGCCCTCGAGAGCGACGCTGAGAGGATAGACCGTAAGGGTTTCGTAGTCGGCCGTAAGGGCGATGTCGCGGGTGGCCGCAAAGGTGTAGGGATTGGCGGTTGAGACGATTTGTCCGTCGGCCGTCCAGCTTTTGAAGCGATAGCCGAAATTTTCGGAAGCAGCCACCGTTACGGGAATATTTTCGTCGAAAGTGGCCGTATTTGGCGAAATGGTCACCACACCGGCATCGGGATTGGAGGACACGGCGGTGATGTGGTATTTTGCGGAAGCGACCTCGCTTCCGGACACCTTGCCCTCGATGACGACATCGTGGATGGTAAGCGTCTTGTTGTCGGCAAGTTTACGTATTGCCAGCCGAAGGATGAGTGTGTTGTTGTAGACCACCACGCCTTCCACGGGCAGTTCGAAGCGTGTCTCCTTCTCGGGAGTGTTGTTTCGGGCCGGAGCGAGGTCTTCGCCGAGAATGGTAATGGCATCGTCGACGGCAAGGGTCGCTTTTATCAGACCGCCGCCGGTGCCGTTGCGGGTTGCGTAGAACGACACTTTTGAGGGCTGGAAAGTTATGCCGGCTTTGGGGCGCACGGCGAAGGTCAGGGAAGCAGCGTCTGTGTAGTCGGGTTGGTTGCTCATCGTTGGCCGAAAGTTAGTGCCGGTGCGGTCGGCCGGTTTGCCTGTGCCCTCCACGCTCAGATCGCTGCCTACGTTGAAGTCGGTGAAGGAAAAAGCGGCGCTTTGCGTATCGGCGGCGGCAGGATTCTCAGCGCCTTTGTCGAGGGGCCAAGCGAGGTTAACTTCTGTAGCGGCATTGGCCACAAAACCCTTGACCGCCAAATTGCTCACTCGCAGGCAGGCACCTTCGGCCGCATCCGTTGTCCAGGGATAGAGGCGTATTCTAAGCGTTTCGCCGGGGTTGAGAGTAAGGAGGATGTCACCCGTCGAGGCCTCGGTCATAGCATCCTGCGTCATAGCGGCCGGCGAGAAGAAGGTACGCGGGTTGGCGTAGTCGGCTTCGGCGGAATAAGTGGCGTGCATCTGCATGCGGTCGGTGCCATACCCTCCTACTGAGAGCGAAACGCCGTTGATTGTGACCACTTTGTTCTCGGGAGCCGTGATGGTTACTTCGGCATACCTGTCGGGGTTTTCATCTATGTCGCCTGCCGGCCAATGGGCGCCGGCGGGGGCCAGGCGTACGGCCGCACCGTCGTATTCGGCCTCAAGACCGGTTGCCGCCAGAGGACTTGCTGTGGCTGCATCTTCGGGGTCGACGGCAGGATGGTCGTTGTCGGCAAGAGGCCATACGAAACTGGCGGCGCCGCTGCCGGGAATAGGCAGTCCTTCGGCTGTCAGCGTCAGAGTGCTTTCGGTGTTTCCGGTCGCCAACGTCAGAGTTCCCTCTGCAACGCCTGTTTCGCTCACTGAGGTCCTAACGTAGAAAGTGTTGATTAAGGTGCCTCCTTCGTAAGCCAGATTGAGAGTCTGCGCCCAGCGCGATTTGTCGGTGCTGACCTCGAAGGGGGCAGAGGCGGCTACGGTGACATTGCCCGCTTCCGGCGTCAGCCCGAAACCACTCACAGTGAACTCTTTGGAGAGGATATTTCCTGTGTAGGCCGTTCCGAGATTGCCGTCGTTGGGTGTGAGTGTGAGTCCGGCCTCGCCGATTATTATCTTGTCGGCCAGGATGTTCTGCTCGACCATGAGTTCGGCGCACTGGCGGGCGATGAGGGCGGCTCCGGCCACACTGAGATGCGTTCCGCCCTGCCCGTCGGAGAGTATCTGTTTGCACTTGGCTTCGCCGTAGGCCACGAAAAGCTCGCGCGAAGACTGCGTGAGGTCGATGAAAGGGACTCCCATTTCCTGTGCCAGTGATTCCATCTGCCAGCGGTAGTCCATGGAATGGTCGTCGGCCGGCAGGGAGTTGCCTTTTGTGGGGCCTTGCGGAGTGAGCAGCTCGAAATTGTCGCCAAGGTCATGGCGCCCTGCTCGGCGAATATCGCCGTTGGCAAAATTCATGCGGCACACAGAGGAGGCAAGAATCGGATTTGCGCCACATTCCCTGATTTCTTCGAGGAGCTTGCGAAGAGTTGCCACATATGTGGTGTTGGGTTTTGATCCGCGTTTGTCGACAGCGGCGGCTGCGGCGGCGTCGCCAATGGAGATATAGTAGTCGTAGAGTTCCTGACCGTCCATGCCGCCGTTCTTTTCGTCGTTGTGGGCGAACTGAAGAAGAACGTAATCGCCGGGCCGGAGATTTCTCTTTATTGTCGGCCAGTAAGCTTGGCTGTCGTAGAAACCGCGCACGTCCATGCCGCCCTTGCCTCGGTTGACGACCGTGATGTCAGGGCTGAAGAACGACCCGAAGTATTGGCCCCAGCCTCGCGTAGGGGTGGAACCATCGGTGGCATAGTCCGCCATTGTGCTGTCGCCGCAGGTGAAGAGTGTCTCCGACTGTCCCGCCAGTGGGAGCAGGGTCGCCAGGGCTGCAGCGAGCATTTTTTTGAATCTTTTCATGAAATTAAAATTTTGTGCTTGAGCTTGTGCTTGCAAAGTTACACCGGCTCAGCACCCCAAAAAAGGGGTTAATTTCCGTGAAAAGGTGGTAAAATTTATCGGGCTTTTTTGTATGTTTTAATCACTTACATTTTTTTTGCGAACTCTCCCGGGGTCATACCCGTGCTTTCTTTGAAAACCATAGCCATATATTGGGGCGACGAGAAGCCGCACAGACGCGAAGTTTCGGCTACATTGTGGCGGCCGTCGGTCAGAAGGCGCCGGGCGGCTTCTATGCGCACAGCCCGCAGATACTCTTCGACCGACTTACCGGTGAGTCGGCGGAACTGCTTGCGCAGTTCGCCACGACTCAACCCGAGGGCGCCGGCGATGCGCTCTACGCGCAGGCCTGAGTCAACGTAAAGCTGCGAGCACTGCTCGCTGAGGCCTTCGAGCATGGCGTCGGAGAAGGTTGCGGTATGCTCGCGGTCGATGGTGCGGGCCACCACGCCTTCGAAAACCTTGCGCCGGCGCCGGCGTACTCTTGCGGTATGCAGGCGTGCAAGCGCCAAACCGGCCAGTATAAGCGGGCAAATCCAGATTGCGACTATAGCGGCGACGTTGCGCCAAGTATAAGGTATTTCGACAGTCACTGCGGTGCTTTGCTGCTGCCATCGCCCAAGGGCATCCGAAGCGCGAAGGTGCACCACGTTGTCGCCTGGCGCCAAGTTGGTGAGATGAAGGGTTTTGCGCTCTCCGAGGTCTATCCACTCATCGGAACCCTCCTGACGGTAGGAATACTTTATTGCTTCCGGTGCTTCGTAGCACAAAGCGGTGAAGCTGATGGTGGCGGCATTGGTGCCGTGGCGCTCGACCGCCGTCACCACCGGCTTGGACACCGGCGGCGAATCAAGTTCAGTCGGGTCTACGAGAATAACGCCGTCCCCGGTGCCGAAGGCGAGCCGGCCGTCGGCTAGCATCTGCGGTGCGGCCTCGGTCATAAGAAAGTCGCGGCAGGCATTCTCGGGAGTGACGGCTACTTCGGTATGGCCGCTTTCGTCGAGCAGCCTCAGACCGGCGGCGGAGACGAGCCATATGCGCCCGCTGCGGTCGGTAATTGCCGAGAGTGCCATTTCGACCCGGTTGCCCTCGCCGGGGAGGACTATAAGGTCCGGATATTCCGATAGCAGTACAGAGTCTGAAACTGCCGTCTGAACACCTCCGGTATACTGCGAGATGTATACCCGGCCGGACGGGGCCACCATAACGTCGAGCACATCGGCGTTGAGAAGCACCCGGCTGCCGTCGTCGCGGCCGCTGCCTTGCGGAAGCAGCAGAGTGCGGCGCGGGGATTCTCCGGACAGACTCTCGGCGGGGTCGAAAGCGGCAACACCCATAGTCGTGGCGGCAAACATAAGCCCCGAAGGAGAGCAGGCAAGGCGACGTACCCGGTTTGCGGGGGCTTCTCTAAGGGTTGTAAATTCACGGAGGCGTATTTCGCCTGCCGCGCCCCCCTCTATCCTCATCGGCCCTCGGCCGAAGCCGGCTGCCCAAAGATATCCCTCACTATCGGGCGTAAAACCATATATGTCGGTAAATTCAAGGTCGATACCCCTGCGAAGTCTCCGAATTTTGTATTTGGTGTCGGTCTGCGGAGTGAGAATATCCAGAACACCGGATTTGGTGCCAATCCAGATCCGTCGCGACTCATCCTGATGAAAAGCATAAGGCGCCGGGCCATAGACGGCGGTGCTGTCGGCAGTCAAGGTACCGTCGGCCCTTAGATAGAGAATTTTGCCGTCGGCTCCGATGCGGCGTATGCGCCCCGAACGGCAGCCCACCCACAGCGACGAGTCCGGAGCGGCGTAAAGGGCGTTCACACCACGGCGCTCCACACCCGGGAGCCTGATGAAACGGACACCGGGCAGTCCTGGCGACACAAACAGCAGCTTGTCGAAGCGGGCCATCCAAATATTGCCGTCGCGGTCGACCAACCAAGGCGCGGAGTCTATTCTGAAAGAAGCCAAAGCGGCATTAGGCCGGCGCATGCCGGGTCCGCCGAAAAAGCGCGCAGTGTCGTCGGCGGCCTCCCGGCGGAAAGTTCGGGTTGCCGGGTCGAGGCTGTAGACTCTGTGGGTATAGTTGCGAATCCGGATGAGTCCGGTGGCCGAATCGGGCCGCACGTACTCAATTCGGTTGTTGTCGAGGGTGACTCCATCGGTCGGCAGCGGCCGGAAAGGCTCAAATTCCCGGCCGTCGAAGCGGAAAAGTCCGTTCCACGATCCAATCCAGATGAATCCGTCGCTGTCCTGGGCAATAGCTTGGATATGTGCGCCACGCATTGCGGCCGGGAGGGAAAACTCCCTGACCGTCATTGCCGGAACACGCAGCACACTCAGCAGCGCAATAAATGCTGCAGCTATTACAAGCCGCCTACGCACCTTAGAAGTCGGAGGGATTGCGGGTGGAGGCGGGGTCGAAGATGGCGTTGAGGATGGTTGCCAGACGCAGGCCACCTTTGAGGAGCTGGCGCTCTACCACGGGTGTCCACTCGGCTATTTCGTTGTAGGATATTTGGCTGCCGCTCGGGAAGGCTTCGTAGATGCGGGTTGCTTCCTGCCAGGACTCTTTGGCCCAGTCGTCGAGATTGCCTTGGCCGATTTGCTCGGCGGCTTCGGGACTGAGACGGTCGAGTTGGTCGGTCCACTCGGTGTAGGTCCAGGCATGGGCGGCTTCGGGAAGACGGGTGTCCCACACGGTGTGGAGGTTGGTGCCGGAATTGAAGAAGCGCACCTGTGTGCGGTTGCCGCCCAGGTCGCTCTTATGACCCATATGCATAGGCTGGTGCATGTCGCCAACAAGGTGTATCACCATCTTGAGGGCGAGGTTTTTGCGGTTGTCGGCCGCTGTGGGGTCTTTGAGCACGGCAATCTGAGCGCGCAAGGCTGTTATGATGTCGCCGCTCTCGAAGGGCGGAACGTCGTCGTAGTTCTGGTCGGCGTCGATATTTTTATAATGCCATGTCTTGGAGTAGGCGTACTCGGGAGTGTGGCTGGCGTTGTCGAGCCAGTTTGCCCAGTATACGGGGCTCATGCCTTCGAGCAGTCGGCCGACGGAGTCGGCGGTGGCCTCGGTGAAGTGTCGCTCGGCGATGTTGGCCACTGTGTCGTGACCCTTCTGCCCCCAGGCGAAAGCGCTCAGGGCCACCGTGCATGCCGTCAGGAAAAGGAGTGTTTTCTTCATGGTTGTGTAGTATTTGTTTTTTTGAATTTCAAGCTCCTGCAACTGCGATCCGGAGTTCGGCCGGATTGAGATATTTTGCAGCCATATCCGCGATTACCTCCGGCGAAAGCTCGCTTATAGCCTGCTGCTGACGAGCGAAATAATCGTCGGGAAGGGCCACGGTGCGCCGCAGCATATACTGGCCGAGGATGGTATCGGGGTTGTCGAGGGTCTGGAGAGCTTCTGTAAGGGCGTGCATACGCAGTCGCTCAAGCTCTTCGCCTCGGGGCGGCTCGGTGGCGAGGCGTCGCATCTCGGCGGCAAGGCCGTCGAGCACGGCCGACACTTTATCGTGGCTGCACTGGGCGCTGATATTGACGTAAGCACCGTCGGCCAAGGCACACAGTGCTGCCGAGACTCCATAAGTGAGGCCCTGTCGCTCGCGCAATTCGCTCATCAGACGGCTGCCGAAGTAGCCGCCCAGAGCCATCACGGCCAAGCGCAGGTTGTGGTAGTCCTTATGTGTGCGGTTGATCTCCTCCATACCGGCCACGACAGCACTCTGGCGGGCATAGTCGCGCACTATGCGGCGCACGCCCGGCGCCTGCTGTTCGAATGGTCGCACTCGGGGCGTCATGCCGACACGGTCGGGGAAAACTTCCAGGAAGTCGGTGCAGGCACTGAGGATGTCGTCCGTTATGTCGCCGCTCAGGTAGGCATGGCATCCGCGGGCCCCGCATAGCGAGGCGTGGTAACGCCGGAGGTCGTCGGGGGTGACGGCGCGAACGTCGTCGGCGCCGGCGATGCGCGACGATGGATGGTCGGGTCCGCAAACCATTGCCGCGCACTCGCGCACAGCCAGTGTCGGCATCTGCTTGGCCACGTAGTTGAGGCGCGCTGTCTCGGCCGTTTTGGCTGCCTCAAGCTCTTTTTCGCCGAAGAGGGGTGCGGTGAAGATGTCCTTCATCAACGCCATCAGCGGGGCGGCTCGGCGGCACAGCATACCGAGGCGGAAGCCGGTGTGGTGATTACTGCGTATTGGCGAATAGCGGGCGCCGTTGAAGTCGAGTTCCTCGGAAACTTCGAGTGCCGTAAGGTTGCGTGTTCCTTCGGCGAGAAGTTGCGAGTAGAGCGACTGCAGAGCCGGATTGGCACACTCCTCCGCTCCGCCGTCGAAGACAAGGCGCAGTGTGGCAACGGGTTGGTCGCCACCGCGGAAGACGTGGAGCGTCACGCCGTTTGGAAGCACCCTCACCTGCTCCGGTGGCAGCGAAAGCCGCTCTATTGCGTGGTGCTCGGGAGCTTTGGTGCGGTCAATCATGGTCGCTGTCGAGGAATTGCAGGGCATTTTCGAGGTCGGCGGGTGTGTCGATGCCGATTGTGGGAGCTTCAGTGATAGCCATGCGGATTCGGTAGCCGTTCTGAAGCCAGCGCAGCTGCTCGAGGCTCTCGGCGAGCTCCAGAGGCGACTGGGGCAAGGCTGTAAGGCGCGCCAGCACGTCGGCCTTGTAGGCGTAGACGCCCACGTGGGTGTGGAACTGCACTTTCTCCAGCCAGTGCTTCCAGTCGACGCTGCGCACATAGGGTATGATCGAGCGGGAGAAATAAAGAGCGTTCATGCGGGCATCCATCACCACCTTGACCAGATTGGGGTCGAATAGGGCGTCGAAGCCCAAAGACGCATCGAAGGGACGGGCAAGAGAGGCTATCTCCACCTCGGTGTCGGCGAAACACGCCTTGACAGCCTCTATCTGCGAAAGAGCGATGAAGGGCTCGTCGCCCTGTATGTTGATGACTACATCGGCGTCGGAGCCGAGGATGCAGTAGGCCTCGTAGACGCGGTCAGTGCCGCTGCGGTGCTCTGTGGAAGTCATCACGGCTTTGCCGCCGAAGTCGTCCACTGCGGAGGCTATTCGGGCGTCGTCGGTTGCCACGAAGACATTTTCAGCGCCCAGCACGGCCGCCACGCGCGAATAGACGCGCTCTATCATGGTCTTTCCGCCCAAGTCGGCGAGCGGTTTGCCCGGAAAGCGGCTCGAGCCATAGCGGGCGGGTATGATAGCTATGAATTTCATGCTTTTTTCAGAGGCTCAGCCACGTAAAGCTGAGCGTTTTCGTATTTTACTATTTTCACATTGCGCCCGGCGGGTATAAATTCACCGGTCGAGACGGCATCGAAGGTCGTCGACCCCACAGCGATCTTGCCGGCCGGGCGAAGTATGGTCACAGTGGTAGCCTCCTGGCCGACGTAGCGCGCCGGGGTCATGTCGACGCCTATAAATCCATCAGAGTCTGTAAGTTCAGCAGTTAGCCGAGTATGATTACGCAGGAATTTGGGGCCCCGCGGAGATGTGAGGTACAGCACCGCCAGTATTGCCAAGGCCGAACCTATACCTAAGGTTATCAACGCATTGCCCAACGACGACATATCGAAGCCCGTGATGCTGTCGGACGACATTGCGGCTCCGCACAAAGCCACTGCCACGGCCACCATACCGCAAATGCCCGTAACACCGAAGCCCGGTATGACGAACACCTCCAGAGCAATGAGCACCACACCCGCGATGAAGGTAATGAGAATCCATGCGGGAAGTGTGGCCGACACTATCATAGGCAGGAAGTAGAGAACGGCGGCTACAATGGCCACGGCGGCCGCCACTCCCAGCCCCGGCGAGTGCATCTCCATGTATATGCCGCCTAAGATGAACATCACCAGCACGGCACGCACGCCGGCGCTTGCCAAAAAGCCCAGCAAGGTGTCGGAGAAACTCGGATTGTAGGTTTCTATGGTTGGCTCCTGTATGTCGAGCTGTTCGAGCACGGCGGGAAGGTCGGCGGCGATACCCTCGGCATAATGAACGCTCAAGGCAGCATCTGCCGTGAGCGACAGCGAAGTATCCGGCTCTACCATAGCGGCGGCAATTTCGGGCGACCGGCGCCATTGACCGCTGTCCGGTCCGGCGCTGTAGCGGCCGTGGTGTTCGGCGGTTGCCCGCATCATGTTAATCATGTAGCTTTGGTACTTGCGGGGCATGGGTTCGCCCTGGCCGTTGACCACCGTCGCCGAGCCCATAGATGCTCCGGGCGCCATGAAGACGCTGTCGCAAGCAAGGGCGATGAGCGCTCCGGCGGAGGCAGCGTTGTTGTCGACAAAGGCAATGGTCGGAATCTCCAGCCGCATAATGGCCGTGCGGATGCTGTCGGCGGCATCCAGAGCGCCGCCGTAGGTATTGAGTTTCACCACAACGAAGTCGGCCCGCATATCGGTGGCGCGCCGGCAACCGGAGAGGAACTCGCGGGCTGCGGTCATGTCTATTTCGCGCTGCACCGGAATTACGAACACTTTGCTCGAAGCAGCTGCCGGAAGCGCCGCCACCAGCATCAGAAGCAGTATAGCCAGAAGGCGGTCCGATATTTTTTTCATTATGCGATGTGATGAAGATTGTTTGGGTTAAAGAAACGGGGCGGCTCAGATTTCCAGAGCTTTGAGCATGGAGCGGATGTAGTCCGCAGGGTCGTCGCCCTCGAAGACATCGGCCGTGCAGACGCCGTCGTAGCCCGACAGGCGCAATTGCGGGCAGTCGTCGAGGGCATAGTCGCCGAGAGCCACGAAGGGAATAAGAGCGCCCTTGTGGCGAACCTTCCTGACTATCTCGGCCGGCTGTCGCGTCGTCATAGCCACATAGTCGATATCGGCCTTGTCGTAGGCCACGATAGTTTCCGGGTCCTCGCAGCAGGCGCCAATGATAGCCTCCGGGCCCCATTGTTCGCGCAGGGCAGCGGCGTCAGCGCCGGCCTCCAGCAGGATGCCGTGCACACCGAGCTCACGCGCCATCTCCGGGTTGCCGAAGAAGGTTAGGATAGTCTGGTTTTCGCGGCAAAGGGGCAGCAGCTCGCGCCCAAGCTCGCGGAGGTCGCCGTCGGACATGCCTTCGCAACGAAGCACAAGCCACTGGCAGCCGCCCTCGATGGCTATCTGGGCCTGCTCGGCGATGGAATAGCGGTCGTTCTGACCAAGTAGTATCTGTAGCATATTTATTCGCTTAGCAGCAATTGTTTGCCATAGTCGGTGAGGAGGGAATCGACGGTATATGCGGGCACCGGGACGTTGATGATGCCTTGGGCGAAGCTCGCAACCTCATACGGCTGATAGACGAAGACAACGTCGCCGTCGGGCTCTACGGTGAAGTTATTGTCGGCGGGCAGCGTTTCGATGGTGGTGCTTCCGATGGAGCCGGTCATGCGCTCGGCAGTCGTGCGGATCACGCCGGGAAGAGCCTGCAGGCCTTCCGGGGTGAAGATATCGGAGAGGCCGAACACGCGGGCACCCTCAATGTCGTAGTTCACATAAGAGATGCCGTACATTCCGTGGGCGGCATGGGGAGCGTAGCTGTCGGTCGAAACGGCGTAGCTCAGTATCTTCTGTGTGAGCGACTGCACATAGCCTTCGACGCTGACAAAGCCGTCGTAGTCGTTTCCGGCGGCGGCCGAAGCGGCCAGGCTGTCGGTGGCGGCCTCGGTGAGTTCCAGCGGTGTCAGGGCAAACCCGAATTCGCCGGCCGACTTGCGGAAATAGTCCTGCGGGAGGCTCACGCCGTCGGTGCTGCCGAAGGCCATCCGGCGGATGGTGTCCTGAAGGCCGTTGACGTCGTTGCCGTAGACCTTGGTGGGCATCAAAAGGTTGGCTCGGCAGGCCACGCGCAGATTTGCGTCGGTGCCGTATTCCTCGGCGGAGCCGTCGAGGGTGAAAGCGGCAGCTTCGCGCCGGTCGTCGAAGCATATGCTGCCGCCGTTGTTGTCCGAACGATTGCACGACACAACGGCAGCCGCGAAGGCCAGTGTGGAGCACAGGGAGAGAGACGTTGCTTTTTTCATAATAGCTGAGTGTTGTAATTTTTATGAAAAACGTCTTGAAAGGTAAACGGGTTCGTATTCCCCGGTGGGGGGACTTTTGATTTTAAATCATTTAACCTCGCTACCGGCCGGCCTACCGCCCATCGCGGGGTTGCGGGGAGGCACCGGGCCTCTTCTATAGCAAGACATCCGGCGTGTCTCCCTGGGGGGGGGGAAAAGCCGGATGTTTTGTTTTGCATTGCAGAATCAGCGCAGCCGCAGGGTCTGCCCCGGCCGCAGGGTCGACGACGTCGAAAGGCCGTTCAGGCGGCAGAGCTTTGCCACGGTAGTGCCGTTGCGCGAAGCGATGCGGCTGAGGCTGTCGCCTTTGCGGACGCGGTAAGTAGCCGAGCCTCGGCCGGACGACGATGAAGAAGAGCTCGACCGCACATAAGGCTTCGGCGGGTGCGCCTGCATATATTGGCGGGCGTACTGGCTGTTGGCAGCCGGGTCGAAGTTGCGGGCTTCCTTATATGTCCTTTTATTAAAGGTGTAGGTGTCGGTGTGGGTGGTCTGGTTCGCGAAGTCGAAGATTGCGTTGGGGTTGATGGGATAGCCCATGTAGCGCGTCTCGAAGTGCAGGTGGGGCCCGGTCGAGCGACCTGTGTTGCCGCCCAGAGCGATAGGCTCGCCGGCGCGGACATACTGTCCGGGCTCAACCAGGAAGCCGGAGAGGTGGCCGTAGACGGTCTCAAGGTCGTTGGTATGACGCACCACCACGTACTTGCCGTAGCCTCGGGCCTCGTAGTTGACGATGCGCACTCGGCCGTCGAAGGCGGCGCGCACGGTGTCGCCGATGTTGAGTTTGAGGTCAACGCCCTTGTGCTCGCGGCGGAAGCGACGCCGGTAGCCGTAGTTCGAAGTGATGTAGCCCGGGTGGGGCATATGGAAGTGCGACACGTCGATTTCGGCCGTGTTGGGCACATCGACGCCGGCGTAGCAATTTACGCGCTGGCTGTCCCACCCTTCGGTGTAAATGTCGTACTCGGGCTCCTCTTCTTCGTTGAAGAGCTCTTCGAGATAGCGTGTGGTGTTTTCTACGGAGATGCCGGCGTTGCCCTGATTGGCCAGATAGGCATTGTGACTGGCCGAGTGGCAGTCCGGGAGACGAAACTCCTCGGCGCCGGCGGCCAAAACTCCGGCTGCTGCAAGAAAGAGTGCTGCTAAGGTTTGTTTGCGCATTGTGGAGAGTGGTTTATCGCGTTGTAATCAAAGCTCGTCGGCGCCGTAGGTGGCAGCCAGGGTGATGGGTGTGTAGTCAAAGACCTCCTCGGGCTTGAAGAAACGCGCCACTTCGATAGCGGCATTCTCCACCGAGTCGGAAGCGTGGATGATATTCTCCTGGCCGCTCATGCCGAAGTCACCGCGGATGGTGCCGGGGGCAGCGGCGCGGCTGTTGGTGGCGCCGGTCATACCGCGAACCACCTGCACGGCATCCTTGCCGCCAAGAACCATCACGATGACCGGGGTGGCAGTCATACTGCGGAGAATGGAGGGAAAGAAGGGACGGTCGACAAGGTGGGCATAGTGCTCGCGGAGGATTGCTTCGGAGAGTTGCATCATCTTGATGCCGGATATGATGAGTCCTTTGCGCTGAAAGCGGGTAATGACATCGCCCACCAGCGCGCGGTTTATTGCGGACGGTTTGAGGATTATGAGGGTTTGCTCCATGGGGCTTATATTAGGCTAAAGGTTGTTTTGCACCCCAAAGTTAGTGATTTTTACCCGTTTGGCATATCCCGGGCGGGATAAAAAATGTGAAAATTGCTGAATGCGCACTAAATTAAGCCCTTAATGTCCTGATTTGCCGCTATTTGGTGCTTTATATGCTCTACAACACCTTTTCGAACTTTTTCCGAAGGGCGCCGATGCTACTTTCAGGATATGGTGCCGGTTATTATTTCAAAGACACGGGCGCCGTCGAGGGTTTCAGCTTCGGATTCTGCTTTTTTTAGGAAGCTGAATCGAGGCAGCGCGCACAGGTCGGCCCACAGCATTGCGGGGTCGGCGTAGGTGGACTCGATGCGGCCGGTGCGCCGCGACAATGTGAGCCTCGCCAACTCTTCCTCGCAGTTCTGAAGGCGATTGGTAACTTCATTCACCGTCTTGCTGTGGCGCAGGTGCTGAAGGGATATGAGATTGTCGTTGAGCAGCCGGAGGCGCACTGTTTCGCCGCCTCCGCAGTTGTCGGTCTTCTTCCAAACCTCCTCGGTGATTATCGTCTGGTCTCTATCCATGGGTTCTTGCGCCGTCGTGAATCTGCCGTACGCTCCGCGAAGTTAGCTGAAAATTCCCGTATCAGCAAATTGTTCTGCCCAAGTATTCTGAGACCAATCAGTACCGATTCAACATAAGGCACGGCATCACCACTACCAGAGCAAGAGTCAACAGCCCCTCGAACAGCACTACCCTTTTTACGCCGACCGCTTTCTTTATCAGCAGGTGGTTGATGATGAAGTAGAGAATGTAAAATCCCCACGCTTCAATCGATTCGGGTGTGTGTTCACTGTAGCGGATGGCCTTATAGACGAAGTGAACAAAATAAGCAAAAATGAATATAGTGGCCACGTACAGATAGACATACGCAAAAAATTTCGCAATGATGCGCAGTATTTTCGTCTTTGAAATCCGAAAAGAGAAATTTTTTGTCAGTTTCATAGGTAAGTGCTTTTTAATTATAATTATAGCCAAAATTAATGCACACCGCCAGGACAAACAACGCAATGTTCAAAAGTCCCTCGAACAACGCAATGGTCTTTATGTCGACCGCCTTTTTGACCCACAGATGATTCACTACGAAATATACCCCGTAGAAAACCCAAAACAGCACCGACGCGACTGTCAGTGTCGTGCTTTCTATTGAGCCAAAAGCGTAGTTCTTAAAATAAAAGACTATGAATAAAAACGCCAGGTAAAGGAAGAGATACGACAAGACCTTGCTTATCCGGCAATACATCCCTAAAAAATCTAACTTCAATGACTTCTCAGACGAATATATCAGAAATGTGGGGCGTAA
>UQLO01000045.1 GCA_900541865.1 uncultured Porphyromonadaceae bacterium
TCTGACTTTTTGATAGTCTGTCGTCCGACGCTGCAAAGGTAAAGCTACTTTATTGAACCCTTACAGGGTTCTCTCCCAATTGCGGGGCCTCCTCGACGTTATGGGGTTAGACGATGAGGTCGTAGGCGCACCAGCAGAGAAATGAGGCGACGAATAATACGACGAAGGTGCGCAGAGGCTCCCACTTTATGAACTTCATAATGTCATACTTGCCGTCAAGAGTGAGCAGCAACTCCGCCACGATTGCTATTATGATGTATACGTACCAGTGTTTGAGCATGATGGTTTAGTCGAATTTGGCGGCTTCGGCGGGGGAGATGCGGGCGGCGGCTCCGGCGGGAAGGACGAGGATGAGGTAGGCGGCGGCCACTACGCCTACGTTGAGCGCTATTATGGCCCAGACGTTGATGTCGACCGGCACACTGCTTAGGTAGTACATGTCGGGGTCGAGGGGCACCAGACCGGTGTTCTTCTGGAGTATGAGGAAGCCGATGCCGAGCACGTTGCCAATCAGGAGCCCCCAACCAACAACCTTGAGGGTGAGGAGCACGAAAATGGTTCGTATTTCGGACCGCGTTGACCCCAATGCGCGCAGGATGCCTATGGTGCGGATGCGTTCGAGGATGAGGATAAATAGGCTGGAGATGAGTGTCAGTCCCGCCACGGCGAGCATGAGGATGAAGATAACGACGACGTTGGTGTCGAGCAGTGCGAGCCAGTTGTAGTACAGGGCGCCGCTCTGATGCACGGAGCTGACGGGGAAATAGGCGTCAAGGCGCCCCATGGCTGCTTCGTTGAGCAGGGCAGTCTGCAGAGACTGTGCGGCGGGGTCAATCAGGTCTTCGTCGAGGCCGCGGATGTCGAGCCGGTTGGCGGCAAGCTCCCCCGCGCCGCCCACAGAGCGTAGCAGCGCCGGCGAGCAGTAGACGACCTTAAGGTCGTACTCGCCGAAATCGCTGCAGTAGAGGGCGCCGATGGTGTGGCGGCGCATGCGGACGTTGCCGTCGAATACGAAAGTGGAAAAAAGGCGGTCGCCCAAGTCGAGCCCGAGGCGTCCGGCCAGTGCTTCCGAGATTACTATCTGATTGGCGCAGGAGTCGGCGGCGTAGTCGGGCCATGCGCCCCTGACGATGTTGGAGCGCTCGAAGGAGAAGTCAGAATCCGGTTGGCGCCCCTCGAAAACAACGCCTTCGAAGTCGGTGTCGGTTTTGAGAATGCCGGGCACACGCCAGGCGGCCGCCACGGTGGCTTGGGCCGGAAGAGCGCCGCGAACTATTGTCTGAAGACTGTCGGTGTAGTCAAAATAGGGAACTTGCTCGGACGAGCCGGCCTCAAAGGGTGCCAACACGGAAATCTGGGCGTCGAAACCGGCCAGCTTGCGGCGTATCTCCTGTTTGAAGCCGGTGACCACGGCAAGAGTAATCTCCAGCACAACCACGGCCAGTGCGACACCGGCAACTGCGATTGCGATGCCGGTGCGGCTGCCTCCGCCGCGAAGGCTCAGGCGAAGGGCGGTGCGGAGAGTGTAGTTCAACGGGTAAGGATCACGGCGCGTTCTTTGGCAAGACGGCGCAGGTTGAGAATGGCGTAGCGCATGCGGCCCAGAGCGGTGTTGATGCTCACGCCGGTGAGCTCAGCGATTTCCTTGAAAGAGAGATCTTTGTAGTAGCGCATCTGGAGCACGTCGCGCTGCGACTCCGGAAGCTCGTCGACAAGACGGCGCACATCGGCCTCAATCTGTATGTCGATTAGTATGTCTTCAATGGTGCCTTCGGAGAGCTCGCGGCGGTTGAGAACGTCGTAGTTGGCGTCGTCGGTAGATACCGCGCCCTCGGCTTTTTCCTGGCGGAAAGAGTCAATCACCAGATTGCGCGCTATGCGGCAAAGCCACGCCGGGAACTTGCCCCGGTCGTCGTAGCGACCCTGACGTATGGTCATGATAGCTTTGACGAAGGTATCTTGGAAGATATCGTCGGCCGCATCCTCGTCTTTCACAAGCGAGAGGATGTAGTTGTAAAGCTTTGTCTTGTGGCGCTCCAACAGAGTGTCGAACGATGCATTGTCGCCATTTGCGTAGGCGGCGACAAGCTGCTCGTCGGAGAGCGTGGTGAGATTTCGCATTTCTATTTTTTTAGCTTGATGGAGTAGAGTATTGCTATAGGCGAAATGTTTTGGTTGGTGTTGGTTGGTTTGACTTCTGTTGTTTCATTAAGTACCGGGACTGCCCCGCGCCCGCATCGGACGTTGTGCGGCGACTCCGTTGGCATTGTGCTTTTTTCGGAGCGCAATGCAAAATTATTAAAAATATTGTGCCGATGCAAATTATTTGGCCGTTAAATCTTCATATTTAGTTTTCTTTAACGACAAAGAGCCCGTCGGCAAGGGGCAAGTGGCCTCGTTGCCGGCGGTTTAGAGTTTTGAAGTTGCCTCAAAGTGCGGCCTCGAGCATTTGCCCGATGGTAGTCACGAAGGTGAAGTCGAGGCCGCGGCGGTAGGCTTCGGGCATGTCGTCGACGTCGGCGCGGTTGTCTTCGCTCATTATTATCTCGTTGACGCCGGCTCGCTTGGCCGCCAGAATCTTCTCGCGAATGCCTCCCACGGGCAGCACGCGGCCGCGAAGCGATATTTCGCCGGTCATGGCGAGGGTGGTGCGCACCTGCCGTCCGGTCAGGGCCGACACTATGGCTGTGGTGATGGTGATTCCGGCGCTGGGGCCGTCCTTGGGGATGGCGCCTTCGGGGAAGTGGATGTGGACGGCATGGGTGTTGAATTTTTCGCGGTCCACACCGACAACTTCAGCGTTGGCCTTGACCCACTGGTAGGCCAGGGTGGCCGATTCTTTCATCACATTGCCAAGATTGCCTGTCAAGGTAAGAGCAGGTTCTTTGGCAGGTGTCAGCGAGGCTTCGCACAGCAGTATAGTGCCTCCGGTTTGCGTCCAGGCCAGACCGGTGACGACGCCGGCAGGAGCCGAAACTTCGCGTTTTTCGGGTGTATGGGGCGGAAGTCCAAGCAGGCTGCGGAGGTCGTCGGGGCGGACGGGGGTTGGGAAGGCCTTGCCTTGCATGCGAGCCAGCACGAGCTTGCGCACCAGGGCGTTTATCTGCTTGTCGAGCTCGCGCACGCCACTTTCGGAAGTGTAGCGCAGTATAAGGTCGGCGATAGTAGCGTCGGGCAGCACGAACTCATCGGGCGATATGCGGTGGCGCTCCAAGGCGCGCGGTATGAGGTGGCGGCGTGCTATTTCGGTCTTCTCTTCGGCAAGATAACCGCTGATTTCGATGATTTCCATGCGGTCCAGCAGCGGGCGCGGTATGGTGCTCAGGGTATTGGCGGTAGCTATGAAAAGCACACCGGAGAGGTCGAAGTCGACGTCGATGTAGTTGTCGTGGAATTTGCAGTTTTGCTCCGGATCGAGTACTTCGAGCAAGGCAGCGGCCGGGTCGCCTTTGTAGTCGTTGCCGATTTTGTCGATTTCGTCGAGCAGAATAACAGGGTTGACGGTGCCGGCGCGGCGAATGGCATCGATGATGCGGCCGGGCATTGCGCCGATGTATGTGCGCCGGTGGCCGCGTACCTCGCTCTCGTCGTGAAGGCCACCGAAACTCACGCGTTGGTAGACGCGCCCCAGGGCGCGGGCCACCGACTGACCCACCGAGGTCTTGCCCACTCCGGGAGGCCCGACAAGGCAGAGGATGGTGCCTTTGTGTTCGGGATTGTGGAAAAGCACGGCAAGCTGCTCGAGGATGCGCTGCTTCACTTTCTCAAGGCCGTAGTGATCGGCTTCAAGTATTTCGGATGCGCGGTTTATGTCGGTCTCCACCGTCGACGTTTTGCCCCAGGGCAGCGCGGCGAGGGTCTCAAGGTATGAGTAAATGATTGAATAGTCGGGCGATGTGGGGTTGAAGCGACGCATTTTCTCGGCTTCCTTGCGGAATGTTTTGACAACGTCCTGCGGCATGGCTGAATTTTCGGCGCGCGCCACCAGTTCGTCGATTTCGTCGCTGTCCTCGCCGTAGAGAGTGCTTCGGATGGCTTCCATCTGGCTTTGGAGGAAGGCGTTGCGTTGGTTTTCGTCCATAGTGCGCCGAGCCTTGCGGGCTATTTCCTCGGTGAGGTTAACCCGCTCCATGAATATGCTCAGCTCGCCGATGAGGCCGAGGGCGCGGTCGAGGAGGTTGCCCTTGGAGAGGAGCTTGATTTTTTCGGGGATGCCGATGGGCAGATTGGTTGCAAGCACGTTGAGCACCTGGCTGTTGCTTTTCGACCCTTCCACAAGGGGCACAAGCCCGTGAGGGTCGCCGCTCTTGCGCAGAGCTTCGGCTGCCATTTCGCGCACGGTGGCCATGGCTCGCTCGAATTCTTTGGAGCCGGTAGGCTCGGTGTCGTCGAGAGGTTTGACGCGGGCTGTCCAGGGTCGGCGCACGCCGTCGACGGGTTTGGCAGCCCCCATTATGCGGAAACGGCCGCGAGCCTGAACAATAGCCATCGGCTGCGAGCCGACGTCGGTGCGCACATCGAGCACGTCGGCAAACACCCCATATTTATATAGTCCGCGCGAAAGCGTAGGGGAGTCTTCCTCGGGGTCTATTTGGCACACTATTCCGATGGGAAAGGCAGCGTGCTTGGCCCGCTCGGCAAGTTCCTGGGCCGGCTTACGGCCGAGCTCAAAGTTGACCACCACCCCCGGAAAAAGGGGAAGGTTGCGGGTAACGATAAGTTCGAGATTGTCGAAGTCCGGTTCTTTCTGCAGGTTATCTGCCTCAATATTAATTTGTTCTATCTTGATCATGACGGATTTGCCGATTCGGGACGCAAAGTTACGAAAAAGTTTTCAGAAAACATATGTTGCATAACATATCCACAATTAGCCCAACATTCAAAATTTTTGTCTAAATTGCGGCCGCTTTCGGAATGCACCGCTCCTTCCGGAGGCCACCTTACCGCATAACAAATACTAACTCTGATAACATGAAGATCTACAAAACCAACGAAATCAAAAACATAGCCTTGCTCGGCAGCAAAGGCTCCGGTAAGACCACACTCGCGGAAGCTATGCTCTACGAGTGTGGCGTTATAAAACGTCGTGGCACTGTAGAGGCCAAAAACACTGTTTCCGACTACTTCCCCGTGGAGAAAGAGTACGGCTACTCGGTGTTCTCAACCGTGTTCTACGCTGAGTTCCGCGACAAAAAACTCAACGTCATCGACTGCCCCGGCGCCGACGACTTCGTGGGAGCGGCTGTTACGGCCCTCAATATGACCGACACTGGTGTGATTGTCATCAACGGCCAGTACGGCGTCGAGGTAGGCACTCAGAATATCTTCCGCACCGCAAGCGGCCTGAAGAAGCCCATCATCTTCGCCATCAACCAGCTCGACGGCGAAAAAGCCGACTTCGAGAACGTGCTCGAGCAGATGAAGGAAGTGTTCGGACCCAAGGTGGTGACAGTGCAGTATCCTCTGGCTTCCGGCCCCGGCTTCAACTCGATGATCGACGTGCTCCTGATGAAGAAGTACTCCTGGGGCCCCGAAGGTGGCGTCCCCACCATCGAAGACATACCCGCCTCCGAGCTCGACAAGGCCAATGAGCTTCACCGCGCACTGGTGGAGGCAGCCGCCGAAAACGACGAGTCGCTCATGGAGAAATTCTTCGAGGAAGAGCACCTCACCGAAGATGAACTCCGTCTGGGCATCCGCAAGGGTCTTATTGAAAATTCCATCTATCCTGTGTTCTGCGTGAGCGCGGAGAAGGATATGGGCGTGCGTCGCATGATGGAGTTCCTGGGCAACGTCGTTCCCTTCGTGAGCGATATGCCCGCGCCGGTCGATACCGCCGGCAACGAGGTCAAGCCCGACCCCGCAGGCCCCCTGAGCGTCTATGTGTTCAAAACTACTGTAGAACCCCATATCGGCGAGGTAAGCTACTTCAAGGTTATGAGCGGCACCCTCAAGGCCGGAGCCGACCTGGAGAACGTGAGCCGCGGCTCCAAGGAGCGTCTTGCGCAGATTTTCTGCGTGAGCGGCCAGATCAAGACTCCGGTCGACGCTCTGGAGGCAGGCGATATAGGAGCGACAGTCAAGCTCAAAGACGTGCGCACCGGCAACACCCTCGACGAGAAGGGCTGCGATCTTGCCTTCGACTTCATCAAGTATCCCGCGCCCAAATACTACCGCGCAATCCGCCCCGTTACCGAGGCCGACGCCGAGAAGCTTTCGGCTATCCTCACCCGCATGCACGAGGAAGACCCGACCTGGATCGTGGAGCAGAGCAAGGAGCTTCGCCAGACTATTCTCAAGGGTCAGGGTGAGTTCCACCTGCGCACACTCAAGTGGCGTGTGGAGAACAACGACAAGCTGCCCATCCTCTTCGAAGAGCCCAAAATTCCCTATCGCGAGACCATCACAAAGGCTGCCCGCGCCGACTATCGCCACAAAAAGCAGTCCGGCGGTTCGGGTCAGTTCGGTGAGGTTCATCTCATCATCGAGCCCTATACCGAGGGTATGCCCGCTCCCACCTCCTATCGGTTCGGCAATCAGGAATATGTGATGAAAGTGCGCGACACTCAGGAAATTCCTCTGGAATGGGGCGGCAAACTCGTGGTGTGCGACTGCATCGTAGGCGGTGCCATCGACGCCCGCTTCATCCCCGCTATCGTAAAGGGCCTTATGGACCGCATGGAGCAGGGCCCGCTGACCGGTTCCTACGCCCGCGACGTCCGCGTGTGCATCTACGACGGCAAGATGCATCCGGTCGACTCGAACGAAATATCGTTCCGTCTGGCGGGCCGCAATGCCTTCAGCGAGGCTTTCCGCAATGCCAATCCCAAGATTCTCGAACCTGTCTACGACGTTGAGGTATTCGTGCCGGCCGATGTCATGGGCGACGTCATGAGCGACCTGCAGGGCCGCCGCGCCATCATCATGGGCATGAACAGCGAGAACGGCTTCGAGAAAATCTCCGCCAAAGTGCCCTTGAAGGAACTCAGCAGCTACTCCACGGCCCTGAGCTCCATCACCGGCGGTCGCAGCTCCTTCACAATGAAGTTCGCAAGCTACGAGCTCGTGCCCGGTGATGTTCAGGACAAGCTCCTCAAGGAATACGCAGAGAAAAACACCGAAGACTGATTCTGATTCAGCAGCTTCGGCAAGCTAAGCCGGGGCGCTCCCTCCGCGGGGCGTCCCGGCTTTTCCTACTACAGGCAAGAAAAAGGGTGCTCCGAAGTCCGGGCACCCTGGGAAATATGAAAGAGAGGTTTAGATGTGCTGTGCTTTTAGCGGCGTGTGCGCCGAACGCTTCGTGTTGCCGACGAGGATGAGTTGGTCGAGGTTCGCTTTGGCTCTTTGACTTTTTTGGTCTTTGTGGAGCGCTTGCTCGAGCGACGGTTGGCGCGGGTGTTGGAGGTGCTGGCAGCGGCGGGTTCGACGGTGGTTGTGGTGTCGGTGCCGGCAGCCAGAGCCTCTCGGGCTTCGCGCTGTGCGATGACTTCTTCGCGTGTGGGAACCCAGAGTTTGGCCTCGAAGGTATCGAGCGACGCCTGGATGCTGTCGCGGGCGTGCTGCAGGTTGTCGGGGTCGGGATGCATCTGGGCAAGCGAGCGGTTTTTGAGGTTGCGCGTCTTGTAGATGTCGCCCTGGTACATATTCAGGGTGAAGAAGTCGTCGTAGGTGCAGGTGGGAAGGTTGTTGTTGTCGTCGACGAAGATGGTCTGGTTGGCCAGATAGGGCCGAAGGTCGTTGAAGCGAATCCAGAACATAGGATATCGCAGCGGGTCGCCGCCGAAGTCGCCTGTGCGGTGAAGCACGGGGCAGATGGCTTCTACGATGGGGCGAAGACGGTTGTTGCGCGAGTCGAACTCCCAGCGCTCGATGACGAAGTAGGAGAGAACCTCGTTGGTGGGCACGTCGTTTTCGTCGATCTGCAGGCGCGGGTTGCGTTCTGTGCTTCCTCTGCCTTCGGTGAAGGGGATGTAGAAGCGGCCGAGCATGTCCTTGGCGTTGATGCGGTACTGCTCGGTGAATATTTCGCGTCCGTCGAGGTATTCATAGGCCGGCAGTTGGCCTGCGGCAACCAGACGAAGGATGATGCGGAAGAGGTTCTCCTGTCCTTCCATTGGCTCCTCGGGGAAGTAGAGGGCGGCGTTGGCGTCTTTGTCCAGGTCGATGGAGCGGTAGATCACGCGCAGCCACTGGCGGTCGGCGTCGGTGATGGTGGAGCTGTTGTCGCTGTAGAAGCTTTGCATGCGCTCGGTCACTTCAACTCCATGCTGGCCTGCGCGCGAGGCGTCGTCGGTGCGGCGACGTACCACGCCGCGGCTTTCTTCCTGTGCCGTGGCTGCGGCGGCCGTGCCGAAAAGGAGTGCCGCAAAGGTTATTTTTCTGGCTATTGAATATATTTTCATCTGGTTGAAATGTATTCTGAGGTGAGTTGAAGAATCAGTTTACGATGACTTCCATCGGAGAGAGGTCGCGGACGGCTCCGTCGGGACCTTGGGCTTTGATGCGCGATATATAGAAACGCTTGCCTCTGCTGAGGCGCTGTATTTTCTGGCGCTGGCCGGCGGAGAAGGCGGCGCCGTCGCTTATGTCGGTGATGGCGTTGCCCATCGAGTCGAACATGACGGTCTCGAAGCTCACCACGGTGAAGGGGGTGTCGAGAAGGCCGTCGTCGATGGCGGCGCTCAGCCGTGGCACGGACAGCACGGCGGCTTTGGCGATGGGACGACCGCCCCGGTAGTGGGTGAGGTTGCCCTGGGCATCGGTGAATTCGAGGTAGGGGGTGGGGTCGGGCAGTCGGCGCACACGGAAGGTGGTCGCGGCCATAGTAACGGGGTGGCCGTCCATATTGGCCGTTACTGTGACGACGGCGTCCTGGCCGACGTTGGCGGGATGAGCTGTCCAGCTATCGCCCTGGCGCGTAAGAGTGCCGTTGGTCATGGTAGCGGAGATGTCGCTCATGGCAACGCCCGGAACTGAGATGCTCACGGGGTTGTCGATGCCTGCGTAGAGAACATTCATCATCGTCGGCGCCACAGTGGCCATGGGTTCGATGACGGTATATGAGGAGGTGAAGTCGCGGCGGGTGGCTGTGCCGTCGGGGTTGGACACTTCAAGGTAGCCCGTGTAAGTGAAGGTGCCTGTCGATGACGTGGCTGCCTGGTAGAGGCCGTTGGGGTCGTCGAGTTGGCGGCCGTCGATATAGACTTTGGGTCGCTGGGTGGTGTCGACGGCAGCCAGGAGGATATTGGCCTGGTAGGGTGCTCCGCGCATTACCAGACGGCTTGCCGGAAGGACGTAGGCGTTGAGTTCGTTGACGCGCAGATCGCCTGCGTCAACCTGAGCAAGCAGCGACGACAGAGCTTCACCTTCGGCGTAGAGTATGTCGTTCTGGATTTTGCTCAGAAGGGTAACGGCAGCCACAACGGGCTGTTGGTCGAATCGGCTCTCTTCCCACAGTTGGGGGGCCAGAGTGCCGCGGCGGGTCACCTGGTCGGTGGCGAGCGCTTCGGCAACGGTGCGCCGCTGGGCTGAATCGGGTATAAGCTCGGTGATGTAGGCGCGGAATGCATCGATGCGCTCGCGGAGCATGCGGCCGCGAGGATTGCCCGGTGCAAGCATGACTACGGCGGCACTTTCGAGGTCGTCGCGGTTGACGATTGCTTCGGGATTGCCGTTGTCGCCGTCGGCCTCGCAGACAATCAGGTGTTTGAGGGTGTCGACGTACTGGTAGAGCGCGCGTGTGTTGGCTCGCACGTCGGTGGCCTTGTCGAGCCATGCGCGTCCCTTGTCGGGGTTGGCGTCGGCCAGGGCCGCCAGCTGGCCGTAGATGGCGCCGTTGCGCTGGCCCACGTTGGTGTTGGAGCGGCTCAGGCCTTCATGCACCTGAGTGAAACCGTCCAGGACGTCGCTGCTGACATTGAGGGCGAGCATCGCCGTCAGAACGATGTACATCAGGTTGATCATCTTCTGACGGGGCGATAGTCTGTTTGTATTGGCTCCCATTGTGAGTTTTTATTCTTTGGGGTTCAAGCCTGCGCGGTTTCGGCAGGGGCGTTCTGGCGCTGGGCGTGGTGCTCGGGGTGCACGGGGATACCGCCGTCGAGGCCGGCGCCGGGACGTACCATGTTGATGGTCATGGCCGTGAGCATTTTTTCATAGATGCTGTTGAGCTGCTGCATGTAGCGGGCCATGCGCTCGGTTTCCTCGCAGTAGCGCGCGCTCTGGGTGGCGCTCTTTTCGTACATGTCGCGGATGTCCTTTATGCCGCGGTTGACGCGGTCGATGGAGTCAATCTGGCCGCTGACGCCTCGGAGCTGAAGCTCGTAGATGGTGTTGAGTCCGGATATGTTGCGGTGCAGGTCGGCCATCTGCTGAACGTAGCCCTCGGATGCCGCGGTGATGGCGGAGGAGTTTTCGGTGATGGCGCGGTAGGATTCGAGCAGGGTGGCGCTGACCTGGTTGAGGGCAGCGGTGGTCTGGCGCAGGGTCTGCATCTCGGCAGTGAGGCTATTGACGCACTCAAGGTAGCCGGCGGTAGCACCTGCCAGGTCGGCGGCGGGTGCGGCGGAACCTGCGGAGGATGCGGCGGTTGCGCCGGGGGCTACGGTGTGGCCGTGGGCGGCAGGTGCGGCTTCAGCGGCGGCTTCGCCGTCGGCCAAGGCCGGATAGACCTTTTCCCATTCGTATTCTTTGGGCGGACGGTCGAAGGCCGTCAGCAGGAACATCAGCACTTCGGTGCCCATACCCAGCGATAGCAGGGTGTTGCCCCCGGGAAGGTGAAGAATTTTGAACAGCGCGCCCCAGATAACCACGGCGGCGCCGATGCTGTATGCGAAGTTGAAGAAGCGCTGGCCCTTTTCGGATGCGATGAAGGCTCCGATGCCGCGCTTGTATGTTGCTATTTTCTGTACCACAGTTGTCTGAGTGTTAAGTGAGAGCTAATTTATGGGGTTCAACGCTTTCCGGGGGCTTTCTGGCCCTTGGCGAAGCCGATTTGGGTGCGCACACACCGGAAGCCGATGTAGGAGCGCTGTTCGTTCTGGTATTCCCACATGCGGATGTCGGACCGCACGTTGTGGGCAACGTCTTTCCAGGATCCGCCGCGAACTATCTTGCGCTTCATGCGATAGGGATCTTCGATGGCGGCGTCGTAGCGGTACTCGGGGTTTAGGTCGCTGGTGAGACGGCCGACGCTTTCGGTGAAGGCGGTCGAGGTCCATTCGCTCACGTTGCCGGCCATGTCGTAGAGGCCGAAGTCGTTGGGGGCATAGGTGCCTACACGGGAGGTGATGACGTGGCCGTCGCGCACGTAGTTGCCTTCGGCGGGCTTGAAGTTGGCGTAGAAGCAGCCTTTGTCTTCGCTCATGGTGAGGTCGCCGTCCCAGGGATACATATTGTCGTCGATGCCGGCTCGTGCTGCGTACTCCCATTCCGCCTCGGTGGGGAGACGGTAGGGCTCTACATAGACTCCTTCGCGGCCAAGCGAGCGGCGCAGGTAGTCTGTTCGCCAGTTGGCGAAGGCGTTGGCCTGCTCCCAGCTCACCCCGACGACGGGATAATCAGAGTAGCCGCCGTGGGCGAAGTACATTCGCACGTAGGGTTCGTTGTAGGCGTTCTCGAAGTCGTTGATCCAGGCGGTGGTGTCGGGATAGACGTTGACGATGTAGGTGTTGAGGAAGTCGTAGTCGCCGGTGAGACCGCGGGTCACGGTCTGGCGCACGATTTCGCCTTCGTCGTTGATCCATGCCGTATCCTTGGAAATGACAGGCACGTCGGTCGGGATGGGACGGTCTGTGTTGTACTCGCGACGCGCCGGATTGAGGCGGTTGCGCCGCCGGGCTGCCTCGGTGTGGTTGTAGACTTCGTAGCGGTAGTTGAGTTGCTCGGGGTCGAGCTCGCGCGCACCGGTGATGGGGTTGGTGCGGTAGACGCTCTCTATGGCGCGTTGCTCGTCTTCGTTGGCGTTGCGCCACGGTATGGCTTTGTTCCAGTTCAGATGGGGCGTCACGGGGTTGCCTTCGCGGTCTTCCTCGATGCGGAAGTCTTCGTTGCCGCCGTAGGCGGGGTCGGCAAGGCGCTCGCGGATGATGGAGTCGCGTACCCAGAACACGAACTGCTTGTATTTGCTGTTGGTGATCTCGGTTTCGTCCATCCAGAAGCCGTCGACAGAGATGCCCCGGGCGTTGGAAGCGAGATTCCAAAGGGAGTCGGCTTTGGCCACTCCCACTTTCATGGAGCCGCGGTCGACCAGGACCATGCCGTACGGGGTCGGCTCGGCCCACGATGTTCCGGAAACACCGGTAACCTCTCCGCCGGCGGAGGACCTTCCTCCCGAGGCGCACGAAGCGAGCGCCACCAGAGAGGCGGCTGCTGCGGCGGTGATTGCTGAGCTGGTGAGTTTGTTCATATGGTGGTTTGCTACGTTTCTATTGCTTGTTGGTGCGGTTGGCTTACATTATCCGCACACTCTTGTGGCGGTTTTTGTTCTTTTCCCCAAGGTTGAGCTGCATGGAGTAGCCCACTACGATTTCGTGGCTGCCCGAGCTGGCTCGGTTGATGTCGGTGGTGGCGTAGTCATAGCTGTATCCGATGAAGAAGTTGCGGATTTTGGCGCTGACTGTGGCGGTGACGGCATCATTCCAGCTATAGCCTACGCCGAAGGTGAGAAACTTGCGGTATCTCACTGCGGCGGTGAGGCGCGCGGTGGTGAAGGTGAAGTCGCTGGCCACCATCATTGAGGGAACTATATCAAATAACGTGTTTTTTAGCGGAATATTGCAGCCGGCCATGAAATAGAGTGTGGCGGGAGCTTTGTAGGTGTACTTTGCGCCGCTCTCGCTGCCGCTGCCGCTGTCGCTGCTCATGCTGACGGTGGGAGAGGTGATGTGGGTCATGCTTACGCCGGCCCAGAAGAGACGGTGGCTGTAGAAGATGCCGGCGTCGAGGTCGAGGGCGGTGCCGTGGATGTCGGTGGTGGGAATGGCTGTGTCGGAACCCTGGTGGTAATCGTCGCCGTCGGGTATGTAGACTTCGGTACCTTTGAAGGATTGGTCGTAGATGCCCACGCCGAGGCCTACTGTCCACTCGCCGCCGAAGCGCCGGAATTTCCAGGCGCCCTGGGCGCCTATGTCCAGGGTGCTGTAGAGGCCCTGGCTTTCCTGGAGGGCTTTGAGGCCAACGGCGATGCGCTGGTTGCCGAGCTTGACGGGCATGTCGGCAACTCCGGCGAAGGTGCGGGGGGCGTTGTCTATGCCTACCCACTGCAGGCGCCCTGCGGCGCGGATGCGAAGGTTGTCGGTCAGACCGGTAGCGGCTGGGTTGTAGAGCGACGGAACCTCGTAGTACTGGCCCAGCACAGCATCGCTCTGGGCTTGGGCTGCTGCAGATACACCAAGTATTGCGGCTGCGGCCAAGAGCCGGCGGGCGGAGGATGTTTTGATGTTGGCTGCTCTCATTGCTTATTCAAAGTAGAAGGTCAGCACTACCATTTTGGAGCTTGCGCGCGAGAGTGCCTGGGTGAATTTTAGTTTGTCGGGGTTGTCGGTCAGGTCGGAGCGTTTGTGGTCGAGCACGTCGCTTAGGCCGAAGCAGAATTTGAGTTCGGGCACGAGTTTGAAGTAGGGCAGGTAGAAGTCGAATCCGAAGCCTACGGTGAGGTAGACGTCGGTGCTGTTCAGGCGGAGAAAGTCGGAGCGCTTTTTGCCCACGTCGAAGGCGGGCATCACGCCGCCTATAAGATAAGGACGGGCGTTGCGCCAGCGCATGGCGGCGTACTTCAGTTCGACCGGAAGCACGACGTAGGTGTTCTTGAGGTTCTGGCGCTCGGTGGCTCCGGTGGTGAGGTCCACCATATTTATGTCGTGGCTGCCGAAGTACATGCCGGGGGTGAAGCGCACGCTCAGATAGTTGTTGAGGCGCACGTCGACCAGGCCGTTGACGCAAAAGCCCGGCTGGTAGTTGGGCTGGTCCATGCGCCACTGCTGGCCGGTGGTTTCGTCGATGAGGCCGTTGTGGCGGAAGGCGAGGTCAGAAGCGAATACGCCCACGGAGAAGCCGAGGTGCCAACGCCGCATGTCGGCATAGGGGCGGTTGAGCACCTTGTCGTTGAATGCGCGCCCACTGCCGCTCAGAGCGATGGCGCACATCAGCATTGTCAATATCAGCCTGGCGTGTCTCATTATTTCATTAAACGGACTTTCCGCTTAATTATTGCCCCGGCCATGCGCTTTGGTTGCTGGGTCAGTTGTCGAAACGGGTCTTTGTGTGCGTTTTGTTGAGGCTTTAGAGCCGGTCTACGGTGCCCCGAAATGGAACGTTCGGGCTTTTTCGTGCATTTTTTGGGAGGGCGCTGAAAACGCTTCACGTCGGAGAGTAGGTTTCGAAGGTGCCGTCGGTGTATAATACCACTATACTTTGTATGCTGCGTGATTCGTGAATGGGCGAACTGCGGTGGTAGCTCGGGTATTTCTTTTCCCCGTAAGGCGCGCCTAACGGCTCGTTTACATCGCCCGGAGCTTCTGATGGATTCGTTTCGCAGGAGTCTGTATGTCCTATTGCGCTTTCTATCCGGTTTACTGGTTGGGGCTCTCTTGGCAGTTCTTTGCCTTGGGGCGTCTCAATTGGCTGCTGTGTAGCGCTTTGTGGGGGATGGGCGTTTCTCGGATCGGTGTTTTGAGGCTCTGAGATTTCAATATTTGAATTTCCGCGCATCTCTCCTTGGCCAAAAAGCAGCCACGCGATGTTAAGGTCGGGGAAGGCACCTGCGAGTTTGGCAAGGATTACATCGTTGACACTTTTGGTGCGACCCGAAAATAATTGGGAAAGAGTAGGGCGGGGGATGGAGCAGTAGTCGGCGAAAGCGGATATGCCCATACCGGTTTGATCCATAAATTTTTGCAATCTGCCGATTATCGACTGAAATGAGCTGTCTATCATTGAGTTTGCATTTTCGAAGTGTTTGTGTTTGCAAAGTTAGCAAAAATATTTGCAATCCGCAACTTTATTTCAGCTTGTTCTATTTGCATTTGCAAATTTCCCTGATTTGAAAATGCAAATAACAGTTGCCGAGGCAAGCGAAAAGCGCCTGCGTCGCAAGATCCCTGCAGCTGTGGAGAGTGGTAATTTCAGATTTACATCGCAAACAACAACTTAAATCTCACCAATATAAGCGTCACGCTTCCAATGCATTAACGCGCAATTAAAGTTGTGTAGCAACGAATACAACCGCAGCCAAAGGTTTTTATAGAGTTAGTTTAATTATTACTTGCAAGTGCCTGGTGTATACTATGTAGTTGGATTTGTTAATTTGCGTAAATCGGAGATCGGGGTTGTATTGAGGTAGTTATTGTTTGCAATTGCAGTTGCAAATCCACCTTATGCTTTATGTGATTTTTGTTGGCTTGGAGAAGTTTTTTGGGGATTTGCATTCTTTGCGGAATTTCAGTTTGCAAACTATTTTAAATTCTCTGAGTGTTTGCATTTGCAATTTTTATGTTATTCGGCTGCCTTTTGCAGATTCGGAAGTCTAAAATCCGGTTAGAAGCGATTTTTGCAGGTATCTGTCCGCATCCTTTGTAAATATAACAACCTCGTAGACTCAAAAGATTGTTAGATGACCCTAATTTTAGTGATTAAAAGCCTCAAAATCATCTATTTTTACATTTTTTATACTTGGCCGCTCCTCATTCTTAAAAAATGTTCTAAAAAACAGCTCAGTTCATAGGTTGCGCACATAACAAACCTATTTTGGCAGATGGATTTAATCTCGATTTTGAGCCTTTGCAAAACTCGAAATGGTGCATCGAAACAATTCGCACATTCCAAGTGTGGTAACCCGATGCAAATTACCTTTATGTACCGGGATGAAAAAAACGTCGTCTTTTTCGAGAGATTGTTGAATATTATGGCAGGTCGCTCCAGAATTTAAAATTGCCGGAGCGCCTCCAAGGAATACATTAATTATTAAATCTCACGGCACCCACCCGGTCTTTCTTCAATACCATTGCACATTCTCCCCGGGCCAGATGAAATAATTCCACTAAAGATACTATCGCTGATAGAAATAATATAAACGCTTCAAACTGCTCATACTAAATATAAATGCTTCGACCTCCAACTCGTCCTGTTGCACAAAAAATCTCAACCCATCCCCGATCTTAAATGTTTGATAATCGCAGTTATGTTAAATAAGGGATTATATTCAATTAAATTAATGATCCTACATGCCAGCTCCATCACTATCCGTGTACTCACCCTCTATCGATCTTCCGGCAAAGAATGTTCTAAAAGAATGTTCTAAAAATCAGCTCAGTCCATAGGTTCAGCCCATAAATGATAGAATTCTAATAGCGATGACACCATCCCCC
>UQLO01000046.1 GCA_900541865.1 uncultured Porphyromonadaceae bacterium
CTCTCCGCAACGAAGCTCAAGCGAAAGCTTGGGCTTTGTTGCGTTAGAGAGGTCGAGGTTCGAACGAGCAGAGTTCGTAACCGCGAAGCGCTTGGCTCAGCCAAGAATCTCGTCCTCTCCGCAACGAAGCTCAAGCGAAAGCTTGGGCTTTGTTGCGTTAGAGAGGTCGAGGTTCGAACGAGCAGAGTTCGGAACCGCGAAGCGCTTGGCTCAGCCAAGAATCTCGCCCTCTCCGCAATATGACGGCATCGCGCCGCCCACTCTGACCGCCACTTCTCTCGCCGCTTTCTAAATACAAAATGGGATACAATTATTTACTTAAATAGATTGTTGGTTAATCTTAAATTCATAATTGGTTACAAAGCAGCCAGTTTAGAATTTAAAAATTACAAATAATGCCATTTTAATTTGGGCAAGTAGTACATTTTGATTATCTTTGCACTCGGGATAAGTCCCATCTGAGCAAACACATCCGTATGATACAAGAACTTAAAATAAAAAATTTCAAATCATTCCGCAATGAGGCGGAACTGAGTTTTGAACCATCCGGAGAAGACCGCTACAACAGCGTTGTCACCATGCCTGATGGCGTGAAACTATTGCGTTTTGCAGTGGTGTTGGGGGCCAATGCCAGTGGAAAGTCTAATTTGCTTGAGGCAATAGATTTCCTACGTCAATTCTGGAGCAATCTGCCGTCATCCAATGACGAGGGGACGGATGTCCAGCCTTTTTTACTCCGTGTTGAGGCTCTGACATTCGATACGGAAATTGAACTGAAATTTTACGTGGAAGGTGTCCGCTACTGGTATAAGCTGACTGTGAATCCGGAAAAAGTTGGCAAGGAGTCTCTTTATGTTTATCTTACCAATAGGCCCACAAGGATTTTTCTGCGAGAGGATGCGGATGGAGTTTCTAAACTGAGTTTCAATCCTGCGGTGGTAAAACTATCACCAGCCGAGACTGAGGTGATGACGATGAATTGTCTCCGCAATATGTCTGTCCTTGCCGTGCTTAAGAAGGTAAATGTTTCCGTGCCGTATCTATCCAAGATGCGCGCTTGGGTTGATTCAAAGATACTTCCGTTGCAGAGCGGAGCATTGGAGAACCTTTCATCAGATGCAAAGAAGATGCTTTCCGACAGTGAGGACTTCAGGGAGTATCTGATCCGCTTTGCAAAAGAGGCAGACTTCAATATCTCCGACATCAAAGTTCAGAAGATGGCGGCGTTGTTTTCACATACAGTTGAGGACGTCTCCGGAAAGGAAGATTTCTTTCTGCCGGAGGCTTGTCAGAGCGCAGGTACAAAACGGATGGTGGAACTGGAATCCTTGATATATTCGCAACTCCGGCGTCAGGCATTTCTTGCCATTGATGAGGTAGATTCGTCCATGCACCCCAATCTGATGGAATACATACTTGCCAAATTCATCAATACACCTGACAATCAGTCACAGTTGCTGGTTTCGACGCACTACGATCCTATTTTGAAAGATATTGATGATATTTTCGGCAAGGATTCCGTATGGTTTACTGAGAAGGGAAAGGACGGCAACTCCTCTCTTTTTTCTCTGTCTGACTTCAGTGGGCTGAATAAACTCTCATCCATCCACAGGGCATACATGAACGGACGCTTCGGCGCACTTCCAAAAGTTCTTTGACATGGCACGCAAAATTAAAGAACGCAAGCTCAAGGCTCCGACCATTACCATAATTGGGGAAGGGGCAACCGAGAGATTTTATTTCACACATCTCAAACGGCTCAAGGGCTATAACTATATGTGTAAGCCGCGCAACTTCACGGAACAAAGCCTTGAGGAAATGCAGCGTCATGTTGAAAGAGTCCTTGCTGACGATGGTATCGCAGTATGTGTGTTCGATGCCGATGTCACACGTATTCATCCGGCCGAAAAATTAAAACTCGACAACATGCGACGCAAATACGAAGGAAATCCTTCGGTGTTACTATGCGACAGTATGCCGTCGATAGAATTTTGGTTTCTTCTGCATTTTCTGAACACCAACCGATATTTCGCTACATCGGACGATGTCATTTCCGTGTTGAAGAAGCATATTCCTTTATTTAGCAAACAGCAATCATTCCTTTCCAATGAAACATGGGTGAACGCATTGCTGAAAGATGAGAAATTGAAGTCCGCCATATCTAATGCCGTTTCCATAGGTGACGAAGGAGAATCATATACGCATCTGCATAGACTCTTTGCACTGATAGATAATTGAAAAATTCTCTTAGTGGCGTTCGAATCCAGTCAAGAACTGAACTTGTGAGAATAATGTTTCAAACAAATGCACTGGCCGCGTTATATTTCAAATACATTTTGTAAATAATATTGACCGGGGTGGGAGAAAAGACGGGAATTTTTTTGTAACTTTGCCCAAAATTATGCTCGGATGAAATATATAGGCGCTCATGTGGATTCTCTTCCCAGTGTAGACGTGGCTCCCCGGCAGGCTCATGAGCTTGGGGCGCGGGCTTTCGCGTTCAATCTCATCGACCCTACCCGCTGGAGTTCCCCGGCCTACGCCCCGGAGGATATCGACCGCTTCCGCAGGCTTTGCGAGGAGTTCGGCTTCATTCCCGAGCGCTCTATATTGCCTCATTCGGCCTTTGTGGTCAACCTGGGCTCGCCCGATGCCCGCAAGCTAAAGCTGTCGCGAATCACTTTTGTCGATGAGCTCCGCCGCTGCGCCTCGCTCGGGGTGTCACTTCTCAATTTCCATCCGGGCTCTCATCTGCGCAAAATCAGCGAGGACGAATCGCTCGATTTGATTTCGCAGAGCCTAAACTTCTGTCTGGAGAAGACTTCGGGCGTTACGGCCGTGCTGGAGAACACTGCGGGACAGGGAAGCGCACTGGGATACTCCCTCGAGCAGCTGGCCCGCATCATCGACGGCGTGGACGACAAGAGCCGCGTCGGGGTCTGCATCGACTCGTGCCACGCCATGGCCGCCGGCTACGACCTTGCCTCCGAGGAGGGTTACAACTCTTTCTGGAGCAGCTTCGAGGCTGTCGTCGGCCTGAAGTATCTCCGAGGCATGCATCTCAACGACGCCGTACGCCCCTGCGCGAGCCGCGTCGACCGACACGCTCCGTTGGGATGCGGTACAATAGGCCAAGACTTCTTTCGCCGACTTATGGCAGACCCCAGGCTCAACGACATCCCCATGATTCTCGAAACGGACCCCGCCAACTGGCGCAACGAGATTGAATGGCTCTACTCCCTGCCCGGGGCCTCCGACTGAACATGCACAAACCAACGAAAACAAAATATCATACTTACATAAAATAAAACAGCAACGCAAAACAAACCATGAAAAATCAACGTGATTTGAGTTTCTGGAAACTGTGGAACCTCAGCTTCGGCTTCTTCGGCGTTCAGATTGCATACGCCTTGCAGAGCTCTCAGGTGAGCCGAATCTTTTCTACCATCGGCGCCGACCCACACGACCTCAGCTACTTCTGGATTCTTCCGCCGCTGATGGGACTTATCGTGCAGCCTCTTGTGGGCAGCGCTTCCGACCGCACATGGAACCGTCTCGGCCGCCGTCTGCCCTACCTCGTGGCGGGTGCTTTGGTGGCTATAATCGTGATGTGTCTCCTCCCCAACGCCGGCTCCCTCGGCCTCGGCATTTCATCGGCTATCATTTTCGGCCTGGTGATGCTTATGCTCCTCGACACTTCCATCAACATGGCCATGCAGCCCTTCAAGATGCTTGTGGGAGACATGGTAAACGAAAAACAGAAAGGCCTGGCATATTCCATACAGAGCTTTCTCTGCAACGCCGGCTCCGTGGTCGGCTACATCGCTCCCTTCGTGCTGGCTTGGTTCCTGAGCAATACGGCTCCTTCGGGCGAAGTGCCCCCCACTGTCACCTGGGCCTTCTACATCGGCGCTTTCATCCTGTTGGTGTGCGTGATATACACCCTGGCCGTTGTACGCGAAATGCCTCCGGCCGAATACGCCGCTTTCCACGGCATTGACGCAACCCCAAAGAACGACGCTCCAAAGGAAAACATGTTCCGCCTGCTGGTCAAGGCTCCCAAGGTGTTCTGGACGGTCGGCCTGGTGCAGTTCTTCTGCTGGGCGGCCTTCCTATATATGTGGACCTACTCCACCGATGCTGTCGCACTTCAGGCCTTCGACGCACCTTCGATGCAGACCGTGACCGGCGTCACTATCGACGGCCAGAAATATGAGGACAAATACATCTTCAACAACCAGACTCCCGTGATTGAAAACGGCCGTCTCGCCCTCGCCGGTATTGAGGTCGACGGCGTCTTCACCCGACCCTCTACAGTCGTGCTCGACGGCGACACCCTCATCGCCGCCGGAAAACCCGTGAGCGTCAACGGCCAGACCAAGTTCGACGTCAACAACGGCATCATCGCCGCCGCCGGCTCTACTATCAACGTCGACGGGCAGGAAGTGGCTGTGCGAGGCGGTGCTAACGCTGTCAGCGAGCTTCACCTCGTCGAACCCGGCACTTCTCTCACCCTGGCCCACATCGCTTCCCTCGATGAGGGCACCGGCACCTACGTGATGGAGCAGACCTCCGACATCCCCGCTTTCAACAGCCCCGACGAAATTTCGCTCAACTACGCCACCGTGCTCAATCCTGCCACTAGCCAGTACCAGAGCGCCGGCGACTGGAACGGCCTTCTTCTGGCAATTCAGGGCATCGCCGCCGTGCTGTGGGCCGTTGTACTGGCAAGCTTCAAGCGCCGCAAGCTCGCTTACTCCCTGAGCCTCTTCCTGGGCGCGCTGGGCTTCCTGTCGGTCTATTTCATCCACAACCAGTACATCCTCTTCGTCAGCTACGCCGTGATGGGCTTCGCATGGGCCGCTATGCTGGCTATGCCCTTCACTATCCTGACCAACGCCCTCAGCGGCGGAAATATAGGCACATACCTCGGTCTGTTCAACTGCTCGATCTGCCTGCCACAGATTGTGGCTGCTCTCTGCGGCGGTCTCATCCTCCACTGCTTCCCGAGCGTGGCCGAAGGTCCCTCCGCCGGAGCGCCGATGACGGTGTGCATGCTCGTTGTCAGCGGTATTCTCCTCATTCTGGGCTCCGCCGCCGTCTGGGTCATCAAAGAAACCTTCGGCAGCAAAGCCAAAGCTTAAACGCACGATGCAGTCGCTCCGACAATTGTACAAAATAGGCCACGGCCCTTCGTCGAGCCACACCATGGGGCCGCTTAAGGCTGCCGAAATCTTTGCGGCGCGTATTTCGGGCAAGGCTGCCCGATGCACCGTGACGCTCTTCGGCGCCTTGGCGGCCACCGGTCGTGGGCACCTCACCGACCAGGCCATTCTCAGCGCCCTCCTGCCCGTGGTTCCCACCGAAATTGTATGGAAGCCCGAAACGGTCCTCCCCTTCCACACCAACGCCATGACCTTCGACGCCTTCGATGCCTCCGGAGAACGCATTGACTCCTGGACGGTCTACTCCGTCGGCGGCGGCGACATCGTCGAGGAAGGCATGGCTCCCACCGACGGCCCCGACATCTATCCGCTTACCAGAATAAAGGATATTATGGAGGAGTGCCTGCGCGACGGTACTTCGTACTGGGAGTACGTCGACAAATGCGAAGGCTCCGGCATCTGGGAATACCTCGCCGAGGTATGGAAGGTGATGAAGGAAGCTGTGGAGCGCGGTATAGAGGCTGAAGGCGTGCTCCCCGGTGGCCTGGGTGTGCGCCGTAAGGCCGTCAGCTACTATGTCCACGCCGAGGGCTACAACAAGAGCCTCAAAAGCCGCGGGCTGGTCTATGCTTACGCTCTGGCCGTCAGCGAAGAAAACGCCGCCGGAGGTAAGATTGTCACGGCGCCCACCTGCGGCTCGTGCGGCATCGTGCCAGCTGTGCTCTACCACCTTCATACCTCCAAAGGCTTCAGCGAGCAGCGCATACTGCGAGCGCTGGCAACTGCGGGACTCTTCGGCAACGTGGTGAAAACCAACGCTTCCGTCTCCGGAGCTGAGGTCGGATGCCAGGGAGAGGTCGGGGTGGCCTGCGCTATGGCTGCCGCAGCGGCCTCCCAGCTCTTCGGGGGCACTGTTGCCCAGATTGAATACTCGGCGGAGATGGGCCTCGAGCACCACCTCGGCCTCACTTGCGACCCCGTATGCGGTCTGGTGCAGATTCCATGCATCGAGCGAAACGCTTATGCCGCCGCTCGCGCCCTCGACGCCAATCTCTACGCCGCTTTCAGCGACGGAAGCCACCGCGTCACTTTCGACCGCATCGTCGAGGTGATGAAGCAGACCGGACACGACATTCCCTCCCTATACAAGGAGACCGCTCTCGGCGGCCTCGCTGTTATCAACTGAGCGCAATCCATACCTTGACCAACCATATTATCTATAAAATCATGAAACTACGCAACGTTTTTCTCCTGTCGCTCTTGTGCGTTGTCTTTGCAGGCAGCGCGCGTGCGCCAAAGCACGAATTCCGCGGCGCATGGCTGCACACAATCTTCCAGGGCCAGTACAAACGGCAGAATTCCGAGCAGAACCAGCAGTATCTCATCCGCCAACTCGACAGCCTCCAGGCTGCCGGCGTCAACGCCGTTCTCTGGCAAGTGCGCCCCCAAAGCGACGCTCTCTACCCCAGCGACCTCGAGCCCTGGAGCCGTTTCCTTACCGACAATGGTTCCGCTCCCGTGCCTTTCTGGGACCCGCTGCAGTTCATGATTGACCAGTGCCACCGCCGCGGCATGGAACTCCACGCCTGGCTCAACCCATACCGCGTGACATCAAACAGCAAGCAGACCTTGCCCGACAGCCACATATACCACCGCCACCCCGAGCGCTTCATCAAGTACGACGGAAAGCTCTACTTCGACCCCGCCCTGCCCGAAAACCGCGAATTTATCGGGCAGGTCGTCGACGACATCGTGGCTCGCTACGACGTCGACGGCATCCACTTCGACGACTACTTCTACCCCTACCCCGTGGCCGGAAAGGAATTCGGCGACGACGACTCCTACCGCCGTTTCGGAAACGGTATGGACCGCGGCGACTGGCGACGTCAGAACGTCGACCAACTCATCGCCGACCTCAATACCCGTATCCATGCCGCTAAACCCTGGGTGCGCTTCGGTATCAGCCCATTCGGCATTTGGCGAAACAAAGCTTCCGACCCGCGTGGTAGCAACACAAACGGCCTCCAGAACTACGACGCGCTCTATGCCGACGTCCTCCTGTGGGAAGAACGCGGTTGGATTGACTACGTGCTCCCTCAGCTCTATTGGGAGCTCGACCACCGTGCCGCCTCCACCCGCGAGCTCGTGCAGTGGTGGAACGCCAACTCCGGCCATTCCCGCCATCTCTACATCGGCCAGGACGTCAACAAGTGCATGGATAAGAACGAGCTGGCCGAAAAGGTTGCCTACAGCCGCGCCGGCGAGAACATCAAAGGCAACTGCTGGTGGCCCGGTTACTCCGTGACCCGAAACTACAAGGGCGTCGCCGACTCCCTCGCCTCCGACCTGCAGAGCACTATCGCCCTGCCCCCGGCATACCCCTGGCTCTCCGACGCCGTTCCGGCCGCTGTCGAAGGGCTCTCCGTCGATGGCCGCAACATCAGCTGGACCGCGCCCGCCCTTGCCGGCGCTGCAGCCGACGTGACTCGCTTCGTGGTCTACCGCTTCGACGATGCCGAACACACCGACATCACCAATGCCGAAGCTATCGTGGCTCTTCAACCGGGCAACTCCTTTACGGCCGACGCTCCCGGCGTCTACGTCGTTACGGCCCTCAACCGCGTCAACGCCGAGTCCGCTCCATCCATTCCGATCGTGGTGCGCTGACCGATAAAGCACTAAAAAGAGTGCCGGCTCCGAATGGTTCGGGGTCGGCACTCTTTTTAACCACCAGCCTCTCAGCCGATTGTCGGTTCGGTTCCCGCGGCTATGAGGTGCGTGACGATTTTTCCGGTAGGCTCGTCGTAGTCCACGATGATTTCATCGCCGGGACCGACCTTGCCCCCCAGCATCACCTCGGCAAGCTCGTCCTCAAGGTACTTCTGGATGGCGCGCTTGAGCGGACGGGCGCCGAACTGCACATCGCAGCCCTTGGACGCGATGAAGTTGCGGGCGCTGTCGGTGATGGTGGTGGTGAAGCCAAGCTGTCCGATGCGGCGATAGAAGCCCTCAAGCTCGATGTCGATGATTTTGAAAATGGCGTCGCGGTCGAGGGTGTCGAAAATCACCACATCGTCGATACGATTGAGGAATTCCGGCGAAAAGGCCTTGTTGAGCGCCTTCGAGAGTACGCTGTGGCTGTACTCCCTGTCGACTTCCTTGGTGGCGAAGCCGACGCCGGAGCCGAATTCCTTGAGCTGCCGGGTGCCGATGTTCGACGTCATTATCAATATCGTGTTCTTGAAGTCGATGCGTCGGCCAAGGCTGTCGGTCAGGCGCCCTTCGTCCATCACCTGCAGCAGCAGGTTGAACACGTCGGGGTGCGCCTTCTCGATTTCGTCGAGTAGTACCACGGAATAGGGGTGACGCCGAACGCGCTCTGTGAGCTGGCCGCCCTCCTCGTAGCCTACATAGCCGGGAGGTGCGCCGATGAGGCGGCTTACGCTGAATTTCTCCATATATTCGCTCATGTCGATGCGAATAAGTGTGTCGGCGCTGTCGAAGAGGTACTCGGCAAGCTTCTTGGCCAGATAGGTTTTGCCGACGCCGGTAGGCCCGAGGAACATAAAGGTGCCGATGGGCTTGGCTGGGTCCTTGAGGCCCAGGCGGTTGCGCTGTATGGCCTTCACTATCTTCTCTATGGCCGGATCCTGACCCACTACGGCCTTCCGGAGCACCGGAGCCATCTCCAGAAGGCGGATGCCCTCCGCCTGCGCTATGCGCTGTACAGGCACCCCCGTCATCATGGCAACAACCTCCGCCACCATGTCGGCGTCGACATCCTGGCGGTTTTCCGCCATCTGCTCCTCCCACTTCTTGCGGGCCTCAGCAAGCTGTGCGCTCAGTTGCGAGGCGTGGTCGCGCAGACGCGAGGCCTCCTGGAAGTCGTGGCGCTGCGCCGCCGCTGTCTTGGCCGCGTTGGTCTCCGCCAGGCTCGCCTCAAGCTCCTCTACCTCGGCAGGAACCTGCACATGGGTGATGCGCACGCGGCTGCCTGCTTCGTCGAGGGCGTCGATTGCCTTGTCGGGGAAGTTGCGGTCGGTGATATATCGGTCGGTGAGCTTCACGCAAGCCTCAAGGGCCTCCGGAGTGTAGTTCACCCCGTGGTGGGCCTCATATTTGGCCTTTATGTTGTTGAGTATAGTCAGTGTCTGCTCGGCGGTGGTGGGCTCTACCATCACTTTCTGGAAGCGACGCTCCAGCGCACCGTCTTTCTCGATGTTCACCCGGTACTCGTCCAGAGTAGTAGCCCCGATGCACTGTATTTCGCCGCGAGCAAGCGCCGGCTTGAGCATATTGGCCGCGTCCATACTGCCCGAGGCATTGCCGGCACCCACTATTGTGTGGATTTCGTCGATAAAGAGTATGATGTCGCGGTTCTTGGTGAGCTCGTTGAGTATGGCCTTGATGCGCTCCTCGAACTCGCCGCGGTATTTGGTGCCTGCTACGATAGAAGCCATGTCGAGCGACACAACGCGCTTGTCGAAGAGTATTCGCGAAACCTTGCGCTGGTTGATGCGCAGGGCCAGGCCCTCTACGATAGCGCTCTTGCCAACACCGGGTTCGCCGATGAGCACCGGATTGTTCTTCTTGCGGCGCGAAAGTATCTGCGCCAGTCGCTCTATCTCAACCTCGCGCCCTACAACGGGGTCGAGGCGACCCTCCTCGGCGGCGCGCGTCATGTCGTTGCCGAATTTGTCGAGCATAGGCGTGTCGGCGCGCTTGTTGCGCACCTTCGAGCCGGACACCTTCGAGCCGCCCGTACCGTCGGAAGCAGAACCCGCGGCCGAGCCGCCACCTTCGGCCGCCGCCTCGGGGCCGTCGGCAGTTGCGGTGGCAGTGTCGCCCGCGGTGTCGGTCTGGGCAGCGTCGGCCGCTGCCTGACGGCGTAGTGCGTCGTAGTCGATACCCGCCGAGAAGAACGGCGCGAACAGCGCCATCGGCTTCACTTCCTTGTTGTGGAAGAGCGACAGCAGAAAGTGCTCCACGTCTACCAGCGGCGACTTAAGATAGCGTGCCTCCAGAATGGCCAGCTTTATAATCAGCGATACAAGGCGGTTGTAGTAGGCGGCGTCGCGGCCCTCCTCGGCGTCGGGCTCGTAGAGGGCCTCGTCAAGTCCCATGCGAAGCTCGGAAAGACGGTCGGCGCCTACCAGTCGCTCCATAAGCTCGGCGGAGCGGGTGCCGGGGGCGCACAGCTCAAGCAACAGGTGCGCCGGTAGGATGGTGCTGTTGTTGTGGACGGTGCATTGGTTGCGCAGGCGGTCGATCAACTCGCGAGCATTGTCTGTATATCTGTTGTTTTCCATATAGTCTTAAAAAATCCCTGCCTGTGCGGTGCAACAATCGTGCCAAAAACGCACCTTATCGGCCATGCACTGCAAAGATACTCAAAGTAGACTCTATTTTCTATCTTTTTAAATAAAATTAAGCCCGAATTGTTCACCCTCCCCCTCCAAATTCATGAGATAGCCTTCACTGTGAAAGAAATGTAATTATAATTTTTTTCATTATCAACCCGAATAGAGTCCGTAATCCGGCAAATCATACCACGATCCTTTTTTATCCTCTTTCTGGAGATGATTGAATAAATCTTCCTTATTCGAAATTTTTATATCATCATTAGTGCATGATATTGCCAAACCATATGAAGTGGCAAGAACTGAAAATGGCATATTGATTTCTGATTCTTCCACAATATTTGGAATCGCAAGCATTTGCTTGTCGATGCTTTTGATATCAGTGAAAGGACCTATTGGAAACTTAAGCCTAGAATCATAGCTTCCGCCCCCTGTGTAAATTATAGGGTTATTTAGGATGATACTGGGGAAGGCGCTTTTGTCCACACCACGTTTAATAGTATCCGTATGAAGAAAATCTGTGAGTTTTTTTACCGATGTATGGATATTATCCCGATAAGTCTCAAGGGCTTTGTTAAAAAATTGCGGTTCAATTTCCTCCAATTCACGCTTATGAGTCACATCTTGAGTTTGTTCTTCATTTCCAAACTCAAGAAAATAGTTAAGTCCTTTAGGAATAGATTCAAAATTGTAGATATGAGGCTCGTTATTATCGGCTGTTAGGAAAAACGACAGGTCAGTAGTTCCGCCTCCTACATCAGCCATAATTGTCAGCTTTTTTGGTATTTTTGAGTTTGCGGTAACCGATTTGAGAGCTGCAAATGCTTCAGGGAGGATAATAAGACCATAGTCCACTTTCAAATCATCAGAGTATTCAAAAGGCGGAATGATATTCAATAGTGTTTCGAAAGGAGTTTTCAAAAACCTTTCATAATCATTATCAAACACTTCATCGACCAAGCGAAATGCTTGAATAAGAATGCCAGACGCTTTCTTTTTTAATCTGTCAAAAGTATCTTTACTTGCTGGGACTCCCATCTGAACAGCAAAGTCTTTCCCAAAACGTTTTCCTAAAATAAAGAAAATATTGGCAAGATATAAGACGGTCAGAGCCTCTGGCTTTACTTCATAGCGCCACTGATAGGAAGAGAACGTTGCTTGTTTGAAATACCTAAATACTAAGGGTTTCAGTTGCACCGATTTTTCGTATTCTTCAATCCTGTTAGCATACAAACGCGTCAGCTGGGTGCATTCATTGTTCCAGTTTTCTTGTTCTATATTTAACTCCCGCAATTTTTGTTCGTACCGTTTTTTGCGAATACGATGTTCCTCCTCTAATCGCTTACACTCTTGTTCCCAAGCTTTTATTTTACCATTTTTATGCGATTCAGCCCATTGAAGCTGACTAAAATCATTTAGCGTAAATTTGGAAGAAGGTTTAGGTGGATATTTTGGTGCTACGGGAGGGGCTCCTAAATCACCTTCGGGAAAGTCGGGAAAAATTGGAGGTACGGGCTTCTCTACTTTTTTTAGTTTTTGGGCCACAAGGCAATCTTCCAAATTAATTGAACCATAGCTTATTGTATGGTCCACGTTTATTTGGATTACTGAGGGCAGAGCATATGATCCATCCGGCCAACGATAGAATTCGTAGGTCATGTGCTGAGGGTCATTTGCATTCTCTATGCATATTTTAGTCTGATGAGTCCCAAAATCAAGCCCAATGGTGATCATAGTGTTAAACTATTAGAATTTTAGACAGCGAAATAAGTTTGCTTGATAGAGTCGGAGAACTTAGAGCATCCAGTCTTTCCATGTCCTCATCACGTTTTCTTCTCAACATGTTCAAGCGATTGATCGCGAGCTGACGGATATTGCGAGCCTTAGCTATTTCGTTAGCCTCCTCTTCCAATTCCATTAAAAACTCGGCATCCTCAACTGCTCTTTCCTCTTTATTGATACGGCTATCATAATATTGCTCCATTTTACGCCGCCGTAGCTCCTTTTGAGAGTCCTCTCTCAAAGCGATTTCGCCTTTCTTTTCTTCAATAAAATTGGAGATGTACTCAGTGAAGTCACTTTCCATATTATCCCGCGCATCCTTAGTAAGGGATGCGCCAGCTTCTTCATTGCTGAGATATACGGATTTTTCCTGTAGTTCGCCAAATAATGTCATATTAATCTCCGAATCCTCAATGGTTTCATCTTTAGCCAGGTTGTAGAGGACCGGAACCAATAATTCTGATGAGGTATTCTTTCCAAGAGTCGCACGATTGATTATGAGACTATATACTGCCATATAATAAAAACCTTTGTCCAAAATAAAGTCAGACGGAGCCTCATATTTCATTTGAAAAGTAGACCCTATTGATTTAAGATCTTTTTTAAAATGTTCTGAAGCAGCTATTATTATCGGGCTATAAAGGTTTACGTAGTCCGCATTTTTGTTTTCAAAGGCATATTGTTGGTCGAAAGTCAGATGGAGAATCCCCGTACTTTCTATTTCATCTTTCACTCTGAAAATATAGGTTCGGAAAAGCTTATCAAAATCTTCCCCTGTTGGTTTCATAGAATATAAAAAATTCGAAAGCACCTTAGGTGTACTCTTAGGTACAACAAACGCGTATTGCTTGCCGTCAACCTTTTGGAATTCGCAAGTCTTTAAGTGCTCGGCAATGAGCATTCGTATATAGTTCTTAAGTTCTTCCTCAGTAACATAGAGTTTACGTGAACGGATTTTACTAATTTCATTTTGGAAATATACATCGTTCGTGAGTGCATTCGTTAAACCTTCCTCAACTCTATCTAAGTCAAGTTTTTGATTTTCAAAAGCTCTTGCCCGATCCAAAATCCTTTTCTCTTGCTGCGCTTTTGATAAGCGCATACGATAAATATCCGACTCCAAAGACCTTAGAGATTCCCTACTCTCTTCACTGTCAAGAATCATCTCAAGTTCACCGATAACTCCGCGGAAAACACCTATTCGTTCCAGCAATCGGTCATAGATGATTTCTTGTATAGAGTTAGCAACCACCAAATTATATATGTGGACCAAAGGCGATTTTTGTCCAAATCGGTCAATTCGGCCAATTCTTTGCTCTACAACCATCGGATTCCATGGCAAATCAAAATTTATGAGATGTGAGCAAAACTGCAAATCTAAGCCTTCAGAACCGACTTCCGTTGAAAGAAGTACCGTGAATTCTTTAGAGTCCTTAAAAGCTTCAATTACATCATCTCGCTTTTTAATATCACCATGAATGGCCAATGCATTGAACCCCAGTTGACGCAGTTTAATTTCAAGATAACGGACTGCAAATTTAAATGTTGAGAATACAATAACTTTTGAACCTCCGGATTTTCGCACTCCTTCGAAAATCTCTATAAGTGCATCAATTTTTGTGTCGCACAACTTCCCTTGTAATTCTGTCCGAGAGCAAAATTCGTTGAAATCGCATCCGCTGTCGATGAATAATTGATATGCGTTTACAGAACTCGTGACCATTCTTTTTCTTTGGATAAGTCCAAGGATCGAACCGCGAGGAATATGCTCCTCGCCATAGCCGTCGTATTCATATCCACCTTTTTCGTCAATGTAGTCATCAATAACATTGTCGAATATCTCTTGCTCTTCAACTGATAATCTTATAATACATTTGTGAGCTTCTCGTTCCGTGTGTTGTCTATCTTCTGTAGCAATTTCACGCTTACGTGTCCTAGAAAAGATATTGTTGATTGGGCTCAGTGCGGAAATTTTTTCTTGTAGCTCAGATCTCAAAGACAAACTATCAGGCTCATCCAAAAGCTTAAGAATATTCTCATACATCGGGATGCCTTGAAATGTCTGCCTAATGTTCTCAGAGGATGTTATGTAGAAGTCTCCTCGTTTTTCAGTTTTGTCAATCTCAGAATCTGTAAGAAGGGCTTTAATTTGGGGCAATGGATGGTTTGTATTAAGCATTGAAATTGCCTGAATGAAAGGTCTGTTTGAATTTAACAGATTCCGAAAGACCTCCCGATTGTCAAAACGGTTAGGCTCAAGTAGATGGAGCAAATTGTACAAATCATCTTCCCCGAGCATAATAGGCGTTGCGGTTAGAAAAACAGCGGCTTCGGCATTGTCCAAAATTCCAACCATCCCCTTGTACGTTTTGGTTTCGCTGTTTTTAAGGCGGTGAGCCTCATCACATAGAACGAAAGAATATTCAATCGGATTGGAATTCAAAAATTCTACAAGAGGATTGGTTGGGTTGAAGTTTGCAACCTGCTCTTTATTTTTCGGCTTAACTAAAATTTTTTCATAGTTAAGAATGCCGCGCGCGCTATAAGGGTGCGAGCGGAGGTCATTAATAGCTTCTTCAACCGATTCATATATTACGAACCTCAGCCCGAATTTCTCATTTAGCTCGGTTTCCCATTTCTTTTGAAGTGATTTCGGACAGAGAATTAAAGCCGACTTGAATTCTCCGCGCGCTTTAAGTTCAAGTAAAATATGACCCGCCTCAATCGTTTTGCCTAATCCGACTTCATCGGCTATTAGAATTCGCCTTGAATCTGAATTCAAAAATTTCAATAGCGGCTTGAACTGATATGCCTTAAAGATAGTTTTAGAAGCCTTCAGGGATGAAAGCGTATTGTTATTGGAATTGTTTATCTTATGAGTTGTATTAACTAAAACAAACTGATCCCTATTACCAAAAATACCTCTTTCGCAGCGCTCAAATGGGTCTTCGATATCAAATACTTCGACAAGGTGCTGCTCGAGAGCTAATTCTAGCGTATCGTCATAGCGAACTTTATATAATTGCCTTCCACATCTTGCGGCAGGCCGAATCTCGCAAACAACTCCCTTTTGAGTAGTGTTTACGTTTAGAACAATATCACCAACTGAAAATTTAGCCATTCAATAAGTGTTCCTCAAGGTTATGCGATTTAGGATTCTCTAGTCACAATTTTTACTATGACAAAGTTAGTCAAATTAACCAAAATATGCAAATACACCTCTTAAATAATTTTTGAGGGGGCGGTGGTGGAAATGAAAACAAATCGCTCAAAATGTGGGAATAACCCGAACATTTTGAACGATTGAATAATTGAGCGGCAAACGAGGCTCGAACTCGCGACCCTCAGCTTGGGAAGCTGATGCTCTACCAACTGAGCTACTGCCGCATT
>UQLO01000047.1 GCA_900541865.1 uncultured Porphyromonadaceae bacterium
CGCCGGTGCATTCTTCTTTTCGCGGAAGTTTCCCTTCGGGAAAGGGCGAGGGCTGAAGCCCTCGGTCCATACGTTGGCGACGCTTTTTTCGCAGGCGCTATGGAGTGACGGCTTCAGCCGTCACCGACGCGCCGTGGCATTCTTTTTTAGGCGAGAAGATGGTACTCGGCGGGTCGGCGGGGATTGCAAATCCCCGCTCCATAACATGGGCGCTGAGCGGGCGCGGTCAGCGGCGCACCAGGCGGATGGGGCCGGCGTCGGACTTGCTGTGGTCGCCTTTGTCGCATCCCTGGTTCTGGAAGCCCTCGAAGCCCTGGGTGAAGAAGTTCATGTCGAAGGCCGACGAATGGATCACTTTCGACGGATTTTCGTTGGCCACCATGTACTCGCACCAATAAACTCCGCCGGGACGACGATAGAGGTTCATGAACAGAGGCAGGTTCGTCAGAGAAGCCACGTCGTTAGTGTAGAACCCAAAGTAGTTGCTTCGGGCGGCGTAGCGTAGATATCCGGCGGGGTCGTTGTTGCGCCATCCGCCGGCATTTTTGCGGCGGGCAGCGCCTTCGGCGCCCAGCGAGAAGAAAATCTGGGCGTAGTTGGTGCGACTGTAGCACAGGATGCCTCGCACACCGCAGTCGTGGGTGTCAGGCTCATATTCGCGGTAGCCGAAGGCATGTTCGGCATGGGAGCGCGTATAGGTCGCGCCGTCGCCGTAGAGCACACCATAGGCCTGCTGCACCTCGTGGTCGATTTCGTCGCTGTGCTGCGGCACAAGTTTATAGAAGTCCTCTGCGCTGGCTATGCGGTAGTCGGAGTTGGCGATGGTCCAGCGGTAGGCGGTCTTCCTTTCGCCGGCCAGGGTTACAGAGGTGGCGTTGCCTTCGCTTCCTACGAGCTGATTCCAGGTTTTCTTCGTTCCGGAAATTGTGGCGGAGGTGCCGTCATAGACTTTGAAGGGTCCGGGAACCGGTGCATCCTTTTGGGCGAAGTTCACCCCGTCGGCCTCACCGCTGCTGGTGTATCCCGATCTGACGATAGTGCCCTGATGGCGGGGGAAGTCGCGGTTGTTGACCGGCGCAATGCCCACATAGGAGCCGCGGCGGAAGAAGGAGCCTTCGCTGAGTGGCGTTTGGGAGAAGTATGCTGTCTTGTTGACAAAGTACTCTACGTTTCGGCTGGCCCATGTTACGCCGTTGAGGGTGACGTCGCTTTCCCAACCGTGGCGCACGAAGATGTCGTGCTCGCAGGAGTTGTTGTTGTAGCGTACACGAATCATGGCGGAGCCGTCGTTGCCCTTGAAGTCAATGTGGAAGGTGATGTTCTTCTCGGCGGAGCTCTGGATTCGCCGCACGCCCTGCTGCTGCACGGCGCCGGCCGGCATGCCGTCGGGGTCGGTGCGCAGGGTGATGATGTCCGACGAGCCGGACATTATTTCCGCGCTCCAGTCGCCGACCGACTGCACCGGCTCGAAGTCGGTGTCGGACCCCAGGTCCTGACGCTGGGTCATCAGGGTGACGTGGAACGAGGTGTTGTTCGACGAGCTGCGCCATATCGCCAAGGGGTTCACCACACGGCGCACCTGGATGAAGTCAACGTAGGTCACGGTCTCCTGATAGGGACCCGACGAGCCGGATTCGCGCACATAGGCCGTGAGCTTCACTCGGGCGTTGCGGGGATAGGAGTCGTAGGGGTTGGCGCCGGTGAAGCCGGAGCTGGTGATGATTTCCTTGGGGCGCGTGAAGAACGGGATGTTGAACACGCGTTCGACCGGCACGCTGTTGTGGTTCCAGCGTATGTTTTTGACCACATACTCACCATCCTTGCTCGTGCCGTAGCCGTTGAAGGTGGGGTTGATGGTCTGGTTGGTGGTGATGGAGGGGTCGCCGTGGTAGTACTGCCGGATGCCTTCTCGGTGCTCGCGCCAGTACGACTTGATGTAGCCTTCGGGGTCGGTGGCGGAGTAAGAGTTGGAGTATCCTGAGTCGTAGGCTGGCGGCGATATACGAATGAGGTGGCTCTCGCGCAGGCTCAGGAAGCTTACCCACGGGCCGTTCTGGCGCACGTTGCCCTGATAATAGTAGGAGTTTTTGTCTTTGGGCCGCTCGGGGTCGGAGTGTCCGGCGGGGTCAGGGTAGCCCTCCAGGGAGTTGTCGCCCCAAGGCGCCCAGTAGCGTATACCCTGACTGTTGGGCTGATGTGGAGCCACGATTTCAGCCTCTATGTAGGGCCGGGAGGGGTCCATTTCGCCGATTACGCGCACCGAGGCCACCATCTTCTTGTTGTGGAGATAGGAGATGTACTGGGGCGAGGACACTCGGATGCCGGGTGTCTCGCGGTAGTCGATGTGCCAGTCGTAGTCGTTGGCGTAGCCGCGCAGCTTCAGGGTGAGCTTGTAGTGTGTGTTTCGGTTTACGGTGTAGCTCGTGTCGGTGTCGTTGCCCAGCATGAAGCGGTATTTGATGGGCCCGGAGGTCACGTTGGAGTCGTTTGCGGTCGATTTGTAGTGGCCGGAGACCTCTACGTAGGTGCCGAAGGGCTTCTCGTCCTTCCAACCGGAACCTTCGACAGCTTCGTCGGGGTTCGGCTTCCATATTGTAAGGTCGTCGAGCGACTGCACCTTTCGCTTGCCTTGGCCCTGGGCGTTTTCGTAGAAGAAGAGCGAGAGGGCGTTGTTGGCGTGCACCTCCTCGTTGTCCTGGTTTTCTTCGCCTCGGCCCAGGTTCTTGTGGGAGCCGTTGCAGACGTGGAAGAACGAAATCGGCGTTATCATGCCGGCAGCGGACTCGGGGATGTCCTGCACGTGCTGCTTCATGCCGTCGGCATGGAGGAAGTCGTAGCGGCGGCTGCGGTCGAGCTCCTGCCCGAAAGCATCGCGGCCCGGGGTGTTTGTCAGGCCCAGGGGGCAGCTGCGCGGTATGTCGTGCACCTGAATGTCGGTGATGTAGACCTGAACGTTGTCGTAGAGTTCGGAGCCGTCGAAAGCCACCGTGAGCTTGGAAGCAAGGCGACGCAGCCAGCAGTGCATGGAAGTAAGGTCGGCGCTCAAGGCTATGGTGTGGCTGTCGGTGGCGTCGCGGTTCTCCACGGTAGAGAACACACCGAACATCTGCGCGTTGGCCGAAATGTCGGAGAGGTCCCACCGGGGTGCGATGGCCTTGAGGCCGTCACGGGTGGCGCAGGCCTCGGGTGTGAGGAGGTCGTCGGCGACGTTGGCCACGCCGTAGATATAGTATCTTCCGGAGGAAATTCGGAGGTTGAAGTCCACGCGGCCTATGCTGATGTCGGTGGAGTTTTCGTCGGGCAGGTTGTTGTTGGAAGCGTTGTTGACCACCACGTTGCTGACGTCGGCGTGGGGAGTGCGTCCAACGATGTCGTAGCGGTCGTAGAGAGTGCCGTCGGCTTTGTAGACAAACATCGACAGGGTGTTGATGTTGCCGATCGCCGTTCCGGACTCCCCGCCGGTGTAGGCGCGGGAGAGGTCGACCTCATCTTCCTGCTCGAAGGAGATGGACATACTCAATGTAGCCATACCTTCTCTGAAGTCCTCGACGGGCACTTCAAAGTCGTCGCGGCAGCCTGAGGACATCGCAGCCAGAGCAAGCAGGAGGATGCACAGTATTTTATTATATATGGTCATTGTCAGTCGAAGTTCGGTTTTGTAATCTCCGTGCGATTGATGTTGTAGTACTTGGAGCCGTCGAAGAAGCAGATGAAAGAGCCGTCGGGCCTGCGAATCACCTGCCAGCCGGTTTTGGGATCGAACTGTATGCGGTAGTCCGAAGCAATGGGGTTGGCGATTCGATTGCGGTTTGTGTCGTACCAGATGTCTTTGCTCTTGTCGTAGAAGTAGATGAAGCGGCCGTTGCCGTCGCGGATGAGGGTGAGGCCGTCGACGGGCGTGGTTACTATTCGGCCGTCGGTGAACAGCGGGGAGGGTATTTCCATGCGGTTCACCATGTCGTACCACTTCTCGGTGACTTTGTCGTAGTAGTAGAGCGCTTCGTTGCTTTCAGACCACACCACGAGCCAGTTGCTGTTCTTCACGTCGGTTTTGGCGCCTGTCTTGGGCAGCGGCGAGGTGGAGGCGCTGCCGTTGATTTTCTTCCAGGCGCTGCCGTCCTGCCAGCAAAGGTGGCCGTCGGGATGACGGTAGAGCAGTTTGCGGTCGAGGGTGTAGTAGCGGTTGTTAAGCTCGTCGTAGTAGTAAGTGCTCGAGCCTTCTTCGATGAGCTTCCAGCCCGTTGCGGGGTCCACTCGGGAGCCGGAGGTGAGTGCCGGGTTGGGTATTTCGCGGAAGTTGATGTCGTACCACTTGTTGTTTTCCTCGTCGAAGTAGTAGAGGAACTTGCCGGTGGAGTCGCGGATAATCATCCAGCCGCGGATAGGGTCGCGCTGGAAACCGGGGTCGGGCGCCTGAGCCTCGTACATGCCGAAGGGATCCATATAGTACAGTCCGGTGTCGGAGCTGTAGTAGTAGATGATGATGCCCTCGTCGTTGTAGATGGGCACAAAGCCTTTGCCGATGACCAGACCGAAGTCGGGGTCGAGGTCGACGGTGCCGTAGGGCACAACCTGTACCGTCACCTTGAGGTTGAGGTCGACCGTGGTGCGTTCGACGCCGAATACATACCAGTAGTTGCGCAGCAGGTCGAAGGCAGGCTCGCTGGGCGAGTTGTAGTACTTGAATTCGAGCACACCCACTTCGGCCGAGTTGCGGAACTTGACCAGCATCTCGGCGCGTTCGCTCTCGGGGCGCCCTATGTTGAGGTATTCGGGCACATAGGCGATAAAGGAGCCGTCGGCAGCCTCCAGGAAGGGGAGCTCGGCGGTGGTTTCTACTCCGGCGGGAATGTGGGGAGTGTTGACGTAGTCGGCGCTCCAGTCGCCGTTGTGCACGTAGGCATCCTGACTGTAGATGCCGGCGGGCGCGCAGAAGCCGGAGGTGTTGTGGCGGGTAAGCACCACAGACTCAATCTCATCGGCCGACGACGCGGAAGCCATCACCTGCACCTTTGCGAAGGCGCGCAGCAGATGTATGGTCCCTAACTCGGCCATATCGAGCGAGTTGGTGGTGAGGGTCATGATGTTGGTGACGCCGTAGAGCGGAATGGTGTTTTCGGCGGAGAGCTTCATGCGCTCGGCGGTGAAGGCATAGGTCCGTGCGGCCAACTCGTCGATGTCGGCGGGGCGCTCGGGATAGTCGCCGCCCCAGTTTGCCAGAGCGACAACCTTGACGGGCTGCGTCATCAGCGTGCCTTGCACGCGACCCAGAAGGGTGTAGCGCTTGGAGCGGGCATCGCCGCCTTCGGGAAGAAGAGAGGTAACCTGGAGATCCGCAACATACTTGTTGGCGCTGTCGAAGAAATAGAAGGCAAAGTCCGCATTGTCCAAGTCTATGAAATTCTCATATCCGGAACCGGCGTCGTATTTGTCGGCCTCGGCGCCGGGGGCGCGGCTGAGCAGCGTTTCGTCGTTGATCGAGGGTATGGTGATGGTAAGGCGGGCCTCCACGAACTCTTCTGAACCGGGCACGGGAGGAACTACGGGCTCCTCGCGGTCCGAGCACGACGCCACGGCAGCGGCGACGAGCGCAGCGGCGAGTATGGCGTAGAGTGTTCTCAGAGTCTTCATTTTGTTTGTTGGAGAGATGTTTGGTTTGTGGTCGGGCTCGAAAATGGGGGTTAGAGAGTGATGGGCGGCAGGTCCACGATTTTCCAGGAGTTGATGTAGATGTGGGTGCGCACCCAGCGGTTTCCTTCGTCGAGGAAGAAGGTCAGTGAGTAGTGGTCCTGGCGGTCGAGGTATTCCTGGTCTTCGATGGGGCGGTTATGGTAGCCTTTGACGAGCAGTACGTACTTCACCAGAGGTATAGAGAGCACTATTTCGCCAGTCGCATGGTTGCGAATGGTGAGGCGGGTGCTGTTTTCGTGGCTCTTCATGAGTCGCGCCATAGTGTGCTCGGCGATGGCCGCGGAGTACTCCACGATGGGGGCGCGTCCGGCCGGAGCGTTGGGGTCGGGATCGAAGGAGGCCGTGCCGGACGACGTTTCATGCGCCCAATAGGTAATGGTTTCGTCGGGGAGCACGGCGTTGTTCCAGTCCATCAGGCCGTTGTCGTCGGTGATGGTGAAGTCGAACAGAGCCGGGTCGACCGGGGTGCCGCTGACGTGCTGCAGCAGCACGGTGACGTCGTTGGTGTTCTTCATCAGAGGCACCGTGTAGTAGTGAATGCCCTGGGTGGAGGGGAATTCCTGATTCTCGAGCACACCGTGGTAGAGGCGGTCGAGGTCGTGGTCGACGAAGGCGTTGCCGGCCTCGTCGTGGTCGCGGCCCATGGTGCACTGCAGACCGGTGTGGACGTTCACCTCGGGGATTGCGAAGTGGGTGCGGTGACCGTCGCCGGCCCAGGCGATGAGGGTGTAGCGTCCCGGGTCGACGGGCACTTCCATCTCGTAGCCGGCCGAGCGCAGGGCGTCGCCGGACTCATGCTTGCTCCATACAATGGCGCCGGTTGCGGGGTCGGCAAGATAGAGCGTCACCGAGTTCACTTCCTGTGCAAAGGCGTCGGCGTACTTCATGTTCATATCGTAGATGAACTTCACCCTGTAGTAGGGGTCGCAGTCGCCTTCGTCCTCGTAGATGAAGCTGTCGCAGGAACTCAGGCCCAACGCCAGGGAGCAGAGAACGGCAAGGAGGGCCGAACGGAGTTTATGAAAGGAGTTTGGAGTCACTTTATGGAGGTTTAAGAGGGTCTGTTTTTATCAATAAAGGAGTGGTACAAAAGGTAGTACCGGGTGCTATTGAGTAGTCATTGCTGATTCAAAGGAGGGCAGGGCCGGAGAGCCGGAGGCGCGCCGCCCCTGCCTTAGATTATGGTTGCAAAATCAAAATGTCGGTTGTCAGAGGATGATGTTGTTCTGCTTCACCACCTTCCAGGAGAGGATGTTGATGCGGGCAGCCACGAAGTAGCGGGGGTTCTCGGGTTCGTCGGGGATGATGTCCTCATTGTCGGGATCGAACACGCCGTGACCAACCTTGATGATGTTGCTTACGGTGAGACGGTACCAGTGGTTGCGAACCACGCCGTAGTAGCCGGTTTCGGTGTTGTCGACGGTGGTTTCGTGCTCAACGGGGATAGCGTAGTACATAGCTCCGGCGCCGGTGCCTTCACCGCCGAAAGCTTCGGCAGCTACCTTCTGCTGAGCGGCAAGGAGGGTGTTGAGGGTGGTGGCGGCGTCAGCGATGGGTTCGAATACGGGGTTGCCGAGTTCGTCGGTCTCGCCGGTCTTCTCGTAGTAGGTGGTGGCGGCGTCGAGGTCGGCAACGACGAGAATCTTGCCGGTGCCGGTGAGGTCGCTGTGGTTGGTGAAGATTGCGGAGAGGGCGTTGTCGGCCAGAACGGAGGTGGCGAGCTGGAACTTCACGCTTTCGGTGCCAATCTGGCTGTAGGAGCCGTCGGCGTTCTTGGTCCAGAGGTTGAGGTAGCCGTTGCCGCGGTTAACCTGGTCGAGGACGTAAGCTTTGTAGCGGGCGTAGGTGAACAGGGAGCCGTTGTACTTGATGGCGTTGATGCCAACATATTCGCCGGCAGCGTTCTTCACGCAGAGCTGAGCCTTGATCAGGGCGCTGGTGGTCTTGCCTGCCACGGGAAGGTTGTTGACGATGATGTTCTCAGCGGTGTTGGTGTTCTCGTTGCAGTAAGCCACGTTGGTGGGACGGGCGTTGGCGGCAGCGGTGTTGGTGAGGCTCAGGGAGAGCTCGTTGTAGTTCTTGTGGTTCAGAACGGGTTCTGCTTCTTCGTAGACGGTGCTCTGTGCCCAGTAGCTGCGGAACCAGTCGGTGTGGTTCCAGGTAGCCCAGGGAGCGGCCGACTTCCATTCGCTCTTGAGCTGCTTGCTCAGGTAGCTCATGGGAGCGGTGGCGGAGAGATCCCAGCCGAATACCTTTACGAAGACGGGGGTGGCAGCAACGCCGCCTTCGAGGCCTTCGCCGTCGTTGACTTCGCCCATCAGGGTAACGTCGGTCTTGAAAATCTGGCTGCCGTCGGAGAGGGTCTCAACAAGGTTGGAGCCATCTTCGGCTGCGAAGGTAAGCTCTACCTTGGCGGCGAGGCGCTCTACGTAGATGTCGACAACATTTGCGTCGGCAACATCGTCAGCTTCGGGACGGCCTACGTTGGGGTCGTACTTGATGAAGTCGTTTTCGGTCAGGCGGGTAACGAAGTAGGTTTCGCCGGCCTCGGTGGTCTCATCGTCGTAGTGGGTGGGGTCGCCGGCGGGCTTGCCGTAGAAGGAGGTGGTCGACATCACGAAGTAGTCGGTGCCCTGAATGGTGTTCTCCCAGTTGCGGAGTTCGCGCGAGGCCTGGGCCAGAGTGGCGCGGGCGGGGATGGAGAAGTCGGGAGCGTTGAGCACGGTCATCACCCAGGCGGGGTAGGTGTTGCTTTCCTGGTTGTCGAGAACGATAACGTTCTTGCCGATCCACTCGATGTTTTCGGTGGTGCCTGCACCCTGGTCTTCCCACTTCTGAGCTTTGCCGACGTAGATGCCGTTTTCGTCGAAGAAGAAGAACTGAGCGTCGGTGACGTTGTGTTCCAGAGCGGAACCGTACTCGTACTCACCGTCGCGGGAGTCGTTGGAGGTGATGTTCACCTGAAGGAAGGTGCGGTTGCCGGGCTGTTCGGTGGGGCCGCCCTTGGTGGGTTCGTCGTTGGAGCAGGCGCTCATAAGCGCGATAACGCCGATACCCATGATTACATTGCTAAGTTTCATGCAATAATGGAGTTAGAGGTTTGATATTATGTTGTTTTGAATTTATTTTTGCGGAAGAAATTGTGTCGACAGAATGATAATTGCCAATTGCCAATTATCAATTATCAATTATCAATTATCAATTATCAATTATCAATTATCAATTATCAATTATCAATTATCAATTATCAATTAAATAGGTCACCTTCGGAGTGTTCTCCAGCTCGTAGAGCGTGCCGAACTGCTCGGTGGCGGGGGCATAGCCGGCCTCGGAGGCCTGGCGGAGCAGGTTGAGGGCGCGGGCGCGGTCGCCGTTGTGAGCAGCCAGGATGGCTCGGGTGAACACGGCCTCGGGGCGTTCGCCGCCGCGGTCGGCGTAGTGCGAGGCGGCATCGAGGTCTCCGCGGCGAATGGATATATTGGCCGCGTTGATGTTAGCCTCGGGGTCGTTGGGCCATATCTCTACGGCCTTCATCAAGGCCTCCTCGTAGCCGGCGCTGCCGGTGGGATAGCTGGAGGCGATGCGGTAGAAGTCGACCGGACGCAGGCGCTCGGGAGTGTCGCGCATCATGGCCTTGAGCTGCTCGACGTCGACAGTGGTGCGGATGGCGTACTTGACGGTGTAGTCGGAGTGGCGAAGGGCCGGATAGATGGTGTCGAGCATTATGCGGTACTCGTCGGGATAGCGGCGCCGCATCTCGTGGTCCTTGGGGTCGGGCTCCATATCGGAGTCGATGATGGCCAGCAGCTCGTCGCGGTGGGGCAGAGTGCACGCCAGTACCCATTCGCGCAGGCCTTCCCAATCTTCGGGTTCATAGTCGGAACGCATTATGGAGGCCGGATAGTTGTAGTGCGAGCGCACGTATTCCTTCAGGGCCTCCGTGCGGCCTACGGCCAGACGGACGTTGTTCGAGTAAGGACCTTCGGGCGAGGCATAGCCCTTTATGGTGATGGCGGTGATGGTGGCCATGGAGTCGTTTCGCACGCGGTCGATGCTGGCAAGTATTTTTGCAATCTCGATGCGGTTGCGGCGGTAGGTGGGCTTGATTTCGGTGCGGTTCACGATGAAGTCCACGTAGGCGCGGCCCTCGGCGGTGAGCTCGACTATGGAGTCGCCGGTAAGGGCTATGTAGGGCAGCTCCGGCGCGTAGGGCTTGGGCACGAGGTCGAGCTGAGCCAGGGGCGTCTCCGGAGCGTTTTCGAGCGGGTCGCAGCAGTTGGCGGTCTGCTGGCGCATTACCAGAGTGCTGCGCTTCATCCACGCCTGCATAGGCACCTGGACTGTCATCGCTGCCGTGCCGGTGTGGCCGGCGCGGTAGATGTTGCCGCCGGGAACGACGAAGCCGTGGCGCTCGGCAAGGAGGTAGCGGTTCTTGCCGGCTACCACTATGGGTTTGAGTTCAAGAGAGTCGGACGACTCGGCAGCGCGGAGCACCGGCGTGAAGACAACCTCGCGGTCGCGGCCGGGACGGATGTCGGCAGGGTCGATTTCGATCACTACATTGAGGAGCGAGTCCTGAACGCCCACGTTCAGGCGGTCTACCTTGAGGTAAGAGGTTTCGGCGGCAAAAGCAGAGGCCACCGACACTGCGGCACAAAGAGCCAGGATGCAACGTTTCATGATGGACAATGCTTTTTAGAAGTTATAGATGAGGTTGAGGGCAGCCTTGGTGGGCCCGACATAGTTGTGGGGTTGGTTGCGCTTTATGCGCTGGCCGCAGTCGCGGCACTCGAACTGGTCGTAGCGTGTGTAGATCCAGCCGATGCCTATTTCGGCTTCCATACTCCAGCGCTTGTTGATGAGCCAGGTATAGCCGTAGGCAATGCCGGCACCGGCCATCCAGCCCTGGAAGCGATAGTCCTTGAGCTTGCGGAAGTCGGTGCCCAAAAACTTGAACGGCATGTCGAGGTGTCCGAAATTGTACTGGCCGCCGATGAGGTGGGCGCCCACAAAGTGGCCCGCGAAGGCCTGGCAGAACCAGTAGCGGCCCTCAGGCATAAGATTCCACTGCTTCCAGCGATGGCCGTCGATGGCCCAGTCGTTGAGGTTGCCGGTGAGCTCTACCGTCCACTGAGGTGCAACCGACACTTCGGCGCCCAGATCGAGCGTGAGAAGAGCATCATAGATAAGGTTGGTCTTCACCGCCACATCCTGCGACTTCGCAGGCAGAGACAGCATAAGCCCGACAAACAATATAATTGCTATTTTGAATTTCATTGCGGAAATGCGTAGAAATACCTTTCTTAAAAATCCTGTTTAGAAAACTAAGTTAGCCTTCGATTCATGGTTTGCGCACAAAGATTTGTGCTGTAATTCTTGACATTATACCATTTTCAACCTAAAATTTGATTGATGTTTTTGTAAAAATGTCTTGTTTGCAATGCAAAGTTACGACATAAAGACGAAATTTTTACCCCCCATGTTAATAATTGTTAAAACAACTTATAATTCAAAACTTTTTAAGATTTATCTTGTTGGTGATGACCAATCGGCCTCAATTGCAATTTTTCTTAACAATTTCTGGGCGGATGCTCCACATTCCGCCCCTAAATTCGCCGAAAACCCCGAAAAAAAACGGACCGGCGATCTTTGCGAAATCGTCGGTCCGTCTATGGGTTTGAGCCCGTTTTTGGGACTGGGTCGGTTGGGAGTCCGGAGGCCTCAGCGCTTGAGGATTTTGCGGCCGGGAGTCAGGTAGACGCCGGCCGGGAGGTCTTCGAGGGTGTCGGTCGTGCCTACGGGTCGGCCGGTGAGGTCGTAGACAGTGCTTCCGGCGGCTTCGGCACCCACGATGGGGGCCTCGACGGCGGCTTGCCCGGTGCGGTAGGTGGTCTTGACCGTCGCGCCCTCGGTGTGGACGCTCCGTCGGCCGCGGATGTCGGCGCTGGAGGCTCCAAGCATTATTTCGGCGGTGCCGTCCTCAACGTCGAAGGTCTGTGTGGCGGTGTTGAAGTAGGCCAGCTGGTCGTGGCGCACGGGTATGGCGACGGTTTTGCTCTCGCCGGGTTCCAGCTCGACGCGGGCGAAGCCCACAAGCTGAAGCGCTGGGCGGTCGAGCTCGCTGACGCACCGCGCGTAGAGTTGCACCACTTCGGCACCGGCGCGCTCGCCGGTGTTGGTGATGGTGGCCGAGGCGGTGATGGTGCCGTCTTTGGCGAGCTCGTCGGAATCGAGGCTGAAGTCGGAGTACTCGAACTCTGTGTAGCTCAGGCCATAGCCGAAGGGGTAGAGGGGCGTCTTGCGGTGGTACATATAGGTATATCCGGCGGTCCGGATGTTGTAGTCCATCATTCCGGCGGGGAGGTCGGCCAAGTCGCGGTACCACGTCGAAGTAAGTTTGCCGCAGGGGTTGAAGTCGCCGTAGACCACGTCGGCAATGGCCTCACCCTGCGCCTGGCCGGCGTACCAGGCCTCGACGATGGCGCGGCAGTGCTGCTCGGCCCAGGGGATAGTCACCGACGAGCAGGTCTGGAGCACCAGCACAACGTTGGGATTGACGGAATACACCGCTTCCAGAAGCTGCTGCTGGTCGCCGGGGAGGTTGAGCGAGGTGCGGTCGTGCGACTCGTCGGAAACCGACAAGTCGGTTCCGGCGGCAAAGAGCACCACATCGGCCTTGGCGGCAACCTCCATGGCCCGGCTATAGTCGGTTGCGGCGCGGCTGCTTACCTCGCAGCCCTTGAAGAAGTAGAGCGGGCCGTCGGTTTCGAGGGGATTGGGGCGGTTGGGGTCGTAGAAGCGCACCCAGTCCATGTTCGCGCAGTACTTGTCGCCGTCGGTGCCACCGGAGAATTTGGCGTACAGCTTGTGGCGTCCGCAGAAAATGGAGGGGTCGACCTCGACCGAAGTAGTCCGGTAGCTGCTCCAATTGCCGGTGACGGGGCAGACCACCGAAGCCGCCGGCGAGCCGGCTATGGCGTCGAGGTAGAAATGCACGGTGGTGGCGTTCTTGTTTTTGGCCGCATGGCAAATCTCCAGCCGCGAGCAACCCGCACCGAAGTCCACGTCGGGGAATGCCACCCAGTCGTTGTTGTAGATATACCCGAGGTTGCCGGCGGAGCCGTTGGTCTCGTGGGTGAGGCGTTTTGAGCCGGAGGGCACGTTCTGCTCGGTGCAGTCCTCGAACTGGATGGTGCCGTCGCCGATGGTGTAGTCCATCTTTTGGGCCACCGCCTCCAGGAGAGTGCTTATTTCGGAGGGTGAGCCGGAGTAGCCGCCTAGCACGGCCGTGTTGCCCAGCGGACCGATGATGGCCACCGACTTGTCGGCAGTCAGAGGCAGTATGCCGTCGTTCTTGAGCAGTACAATGCCTTGATGAGCAGCCTCAAGAGCCAGAGCGCGATGGTCGGCGCAGTCGAGAGTCGATTCGGGGATGCGCGTCCAGCTGACCTGGGCGTCGGGGTCGAACTCGCCCACGCTGAAACGAGCCGCCAGCACGCGGGTGAGCGCGCGGTCGAGGTCTTCCTCGGTCATCAGGCCTTGGGCGATGGCGCTGCGGCAGTGCTCCTGGAAGGTAGTGCCGCAGTTGAGGTCCTCGCCGTTGCGCATGGCCACGGCAGCTGCGTGCGCCCCGTCGGCCACGTAATGGTGCTTCTGGAAAATATCGTCGACGGCACCGCAGTCGGAAGTCACGAAGCCGTCGAAGCCCCACTCGCCGCGAAGAATATCGATGAGCAGCTCGTGGTTTGCGCCGCAAGGAACGCCGTTGACGGCATTGTAGGCACTCATTATGCTGCGCACGTTGGCCTCGCGGACGGCAGTCTCGAAGGCCGGAAGGTAGTATTCGCGCAGGCTGCGGTCGTCGACATCCGACGAAGTGCTGTGGCGACCCTTTTCGTAATTATTTGCCGCAAAGTGCTTTGCTGTGGCTATGGTTTTGAAATGATGAGGGTCGTCGCCCTGCATGCCGCGGATAAACTCCAGGGCAAGCCGCCCGGTGAGGTAGGGGTCTTCGCCGTAGTTCTCCTCGTCGCGGCCCCAGCGCGGGTCGCGGCTCATATTGATGGTCGGGCACCAGTAGATCAGGCCCTTGTTTTTGGTGTTGGAGTAGACGCGGCACTCGTCGGAAATCGCCGTGGCCACCTCGTACATCAGCTCGGTGTTCCACGTTGCCGACAGAGCCTTCGACACCGGAAACGACGTTGCCAACCCCGAGCGCGCCACGCCGTGGATGGCCTCGTTCCAGTAGTTGTAGCCCTTGAGGCCCAGACGGCTGACGGCGGGTGTCTGGTGGCCCACCTGCTGTATTTTCTCGTCGAGGGTCATCCGGCTCACCATGTCGGCGGCCCGCTCTTCGGGGGGCAGCGAGGTGTCTTGATAGGGAAGGCTCTGAGCCGCTGCGCCCAAAGCAGCGGTCAGGAGAATAAGGATAAATTTTCTTTGCATTGGTTTTGAGGTATTTGACGCAAAGGTAGTCTCCAAGCGCCGAACCCGGGCGCAACAAAATGCCGTTAAAGAAGCACACGGCAAATTTTAACCCCTAAATCGGCAATAAATCACCGGTGCTTCACAATCCAAACTTTTTGGCAGATTATTTTTTTAAAATTAAGCTGTTTTCGGCCATTTTTGCAGATTCCAAATCGAAGTGCAAAATTTGAGGTGGAATCTGTATCGACGAAAAGCCCCCTCTCTCCTTCTGGAGGG
>UQLO01000048.1 GCA_900541865.1 uncultured Porphyromonadaceae bacterium
CGAAAATCGCCAAAAAATGGCAAATCGTCAAAAAAAAGTTGCCCAAAAATTTGCACAAACACATAGAATGCGCGGGGTGACAACCCCGGGTATACGGCATATATATCGAACAGGCGACCCCGTCAGGGGTCGAACACGGGCCGCCCCTTTCGCCGGGGTTCGACCCCGCCGGGGTCGCCGATTCGGGTGGGTGGCCCGTTATCCCGGGGTTGTCACCCCGCGCTACATTCTTGAACCCCTACGGGGTTCTTTCTCAGCGGTTTACGGGGCGATATGGAGCGGGGATTTACAATCCCCGCGGTGAAGCGAAGGTAACTTCTTCGGCGATAAGACTTCCTTTCGGCGGTTTGCGGCGGCGGGGTCGGGGATTGCAAATCCCCGCTCCATAGCGCGCCCTCGGCAGCGCACGTCCCTACATTTTAAATTTTACATTTTACATTCTACATTTTTTTAATAGCGTCAGGCGGACGCTTTCGAGCCGGAAGCTCGCCCTCCTTGGGCCTCGCAATTTATTTTCCTTTCGGCAGTCTGTCCGGCCGGGGTGCGAGGAAAAAAGGCGTCGGATATTTTCGGGCTATGAGGATTTTTTTGTAATTTTGCACTTTAGTAAAGAATTCTTCACCACATTAATGATAAAGCGTGGATACTAAATATATTTTTGTGACCGGCGGCGTAGTGTCGTCGCTCGGAAAAGGTATCATATCTTCGTCGCTGGCTTGCCTGCTCAAAGCCCGCGGCTACCGCGTCACCATTCAGAAATTCGACCCGTACATCAATATCGACCCGGGCACACTTAATCCCTACGAACACGGCGAATGCTACGTGACCGAAGACGGCCACGAGGCCGACCTCGACCTGGGCCACTACGAGCGCTTCACCAACGTTCGTACCTCGCGCGCCAACAACGTCACCACCGGCAGAATCTATCAGAGCGTAATCGACAAGGAACGTCGCGGCGACTATCTTGGCAAGACGGTTCAGATAGTGCCCCACATCACCGATGAAATAAAGCGCCGCGTCAAGTTTCTCGGCACCACCGGCAACTACGACTTCATCATCACCGAAATCGGCGGCACAGTTGGCGACATCGAGAGTCTGCCCTTCCTGGAGGCCGTACGCCAGCTGCGCTGGGAGCTTGGCCAAAACAGCCTTTGCATACACCTGACCTACGTGCCATATATCGCCGCCGCCAAGGAGCTCAAGACCAAACCCACCCAACACTCCGTCAAAGCCCTTCAGGAACTCGGCATACAGCCCGATATCCTGGTGCTACGCACCGAGAAGGATATACCGGCCGATATGCGCCGCAAGATAGCTCTGTTCTGCAATGTGGCGCAGGACTCGGTGGTGCAGAGTCAGGACGTCAACAGCATCTACAAAGTTCCGCTGAACATGCACGCCCAGCACCTGGATGAAATCGTGCTGCGCAAGACGGGCACGCCCATCGAAGGCGAGCCCCATATGGAGCCTTGGCTGGAGTTCATCCGCAAGATGGATGCAGCCACCCGGACCGTCAGCATAGGCATCGTCGGCAAGTACGTTGAGCTTCAGGATGCCTATAAGAGCATTTCGGAAGCCCTCTTCCACGCGGCCACCTACGCAGACCACAAACTCAACCTCGTCTACGTGCACTCCGAGAAAGTCACCGAGGCCAACGTGGGCGAGCGCCTCGCCGGCCTTGACGGCGTCATCATCGCCCCGGGCTTCGGCCAGCGAGGCATTGAGGGCAAGTTTGTGGCCCTCGAGTACTGCCGCCGCCACAACATTCCCACCTTCGGCATCTGCCTGGGTATGCAATGTATGGTAATAGAGTTTGCGCGCAACGTTCTCGGCCTCGACGACGCCAACTCCACAGAGATGAACCCGCATACCCCGCACAAGGTCATCGACCTGATGGAAGAGCAGAAAAACATCTCCAACCTGGGAGGCACCATGCGCTTAGGCGCCTACGACTGCCACCTCGAGGCCGGTTCCAAGACCGCTCAGGCCTACGGCTCGACCGACATCCGCGAGCGCCATCGCCACCGCTTCGAGTTCAACAATGAATATCGCGAGCGCTTCGAGGCCGCCGGCATGAAATGCGTGGGCGTCAACCCTGCCACCAACCTGGTGGAGGTGGTAGAAATCCCGGACCTCAAATGGTTTGTGGGCACCCAGTATCACCCCGAGTACTCCAGCACAGTGCTCTCGCCGAGCCCGCTCTTCGGAGCATTCGTAAAGGCCGCAATCGAAAACCACAACGAAAAAGCCGCAGCTGCTTCCAAGGAAGCCTAAACGACTGACACTACAATGGATAAAAACACAATCACAGGCTTGCTGCTGATAGCGGCCATAATGTTTGGCTTCTTCTATCTCACCAAGCCCAAGACCACCGAAACCGACTCTGCCGCAGCGGTTACGGCTGTAGAAAGCACTGCGGCAACGGAGCCCGAACGCTTTGCGACCGTCGACAGCCTCCACCTCCGCCAGGCCCTTCTGACTATGGGTCGTCCCAACGCCGACGGCAAGCTCCACTACTCTGCCGACGGTATTTCGCTCACCGCAGCCGGCAACGGCACCATCGATGGCTTCGTAGCCGCCGGCAACGACACCGTCGACGTAGCTTCCATACTTGCGGGCAACGCATCTGCGGCAGCATCGCGCAAGCTGGCGCAATTTGTCGACAACAGCCTCCGCTATCAGGGCCTTGCCCGGCACCTCGGCGGCGAAAACCGCGAAATCACCCTCAGCAACGAACTGGTCGACGTGACCGTCAGCACTCTGGGCGGCATCGTCAGCCAGGTGACCCTCAAGAAGTACAATACAGAAGTCGGCGAGGAGCCTCGCCCCGTGACCCTCTTCACGCCCGGCACCGACGGTTACAGCTTTTCCTTTACCACCGACGACCAGCGCATCGACACCCGCGAATTCAACTTCAGCGTAGCCACTCAGGAAGGCGACAGCGCCGTGACGCTGCGCCTCGAGCCGGCCTCCGGGGCCTGCTGGGACATCCGCTATGCCCTCCGCACCGACAGCTACGTGGTGGATATGACCATCTCGCAGAGCGGCATGGACAACTTCCTGCCTGCCAATACTTCGTCGATGGACTTTGCATGGCACCAGAAGATGGCCCGCAACGAAAAAGGGCGCACCTTCGAAGAGCGCAACTCCGCAATCTACTATAAATATTGCGGAGAAAGCCCCGACGACCTCAACTCAGGCAAAAACACCCACAAAGAACTCAACGGCCGCGTGCGCTGGGTCGCATTCAAAAACCAGTTCTTCTCCAGCGTAATCGTTTCCCGCGACGCCTTCAACTACGCCCATCTCAACAGCACCATCCTCAAGGACAGCCCCGACTATCTCAAGGATATGACCATGACTGCCGCTGTGCCTTATACTCCGGCCGACGGCGTGGCCGGCCGCTACAGTTTCTACTTCGGCCCCAACGATTATTCACTGCTCCGCTCGCTCGACAAGACCCTCGATGCCGGCGAAGACCTCGACCTGACGCGACTCATCCCGTTGGGCTGGGGTATATTCCGCTGGATCAACACTCTGATTGTCATTCCGGTGTTCAACTGGCTTAGCCCCATCGGAAATTATGGCATAATCATCCTGCTGCTGACCCTCTTCATCAAGCTCATCATCTTCCCCTTCACCTTCAAGAGCTTCCAGAGTCAGGCCAAGATGCGCGCCCTGGCACCGGAAATCAAGAAAATCAACGAAAAATACCCCGACCAGGCCGACGCCATGAAGCGCTCGCAGGAAACGATGTCGCTCTACTCCAAGGCCGGCGCCAGCCCCTTCTCAGGCTGCCTGCCTATGCTTCTGCAGATGCCGGTGCTGATTGCGATGTTTTCCTTCTTCCCCTCAGCCATCGAGCTTCGCGGTCAGAGCTTCCTGTGGGCACACGACCTATCGGCTCCGGACTCCATTCTGACGCTGCCGTTCACCATTCCCTTCTACGGCAATCACGTCAGTCTGTTCTGCTTGTTGATGACGGCGGTGAACATCATCTACATGAAGATTTCGATGAGCTCGCAGCCCGGCGGAGCCTCGATGCCCGGCATGAAGTTCATGCAGTATATGATGCCGGTAATGTTCCTGTTTATCTTCAACGACTACGCCTCCGGTCTGAGCTACTACTACTTCCTGTCGCTGCTCATCACCATAGTTCAGAGCTGGGCTTTCCGCCACTTCACCGATGAAGATAAACTTCGTCGCCAAATGGCAGAAAACGCCAAAAAGCCCCGCAAGAAAAGCGGCTTCATGGCCCGATTGGAAGAAGCGTCGCGCCAGGCTCAGGCTGCTCAGCGCGAGCAGGCACGCCGCCGCAGATAACAGAAAGTTACCAATTATATTGCCCATGTCATCCTCGGACAGCACAGGTCGATTCGCACCTTCGCCCACCGGACGGATGCACATGGGCAATGTTTTTACTGCTCTGCTGGCGTGGCTGAGTGCAAGGAGCTCGGGAGGACGGTTCGTGCTGCGCATCGAGGATTTGGACCCTCAGCGATCGCGTCGGCAGTGGGCCGAGCTCATCGAGGACGACCTTCGCTGGCTCGGCCTCGACTGGGACGAAGGCGGCCTCGACGGCAGAGGGCCCAACGGTCCTTACTTGCAGAGCGAACGCACAGCCATCTATGCCGAGGCTCTCGACCGACTGCGTCGGGCCGGAGTGCTCTACCCCTGCTGTTGCACCCGCGCCGACCTGCATGCCGTGGGTGCTCCGCACGCCTCCGACGGACGCATCGTCTATGCAGGCACATGTCGTCCGGCGCCCTGTCCTCCATTTCCGACCGAAGTGCCCGCCGGCGCCACCCTTCGATTATGGACGCCCGACAAAACGGTCCGTTTCGCCGACAAAGTGCAAGGAACTGCATCGTTTAATCTTGCGCGGGAGTGCAGCGACTTTGTGCTGCGCCGTGCCGACGGTGCTTTTGCCTATCAGCTCGCGGTGGTCGTCGACGATGCATTGATGGGCGTGAGCGAGGTAGTACGAGGCGCCGACCTTATCGGCTCAACGCCTATGCAGTTGTACCTTTTCAGTCTTCTGGGGTGGAATGCGCCCGATTTCGCGCATGTGCCTCTGCTGTGCAACTGCTCCGGCGTTCGCCTATCGAAAAGGGATGCCTCGCTGAGCATGGAAGCCTTGCGCAAAGTGTATACACCGGAAGAATTGCTCGGACGCCTCGCCTGTCTGGCGGGCTTACGTCCCGAAGCAGCTCCGGCCAAACTCCACGAATTAGTTTCTGAATTTGACTGGTCTGCAGTTCGGCGGGAGTCCACACTATGTGCCGACACCCCCCAAGCTACCGACCGCACCTAAAATACAAACTGCTATGGAATTCAACACCGACTTTTTCGCCGGCATAATAGAAGCCGGACTGAAGGAACTCAAATATCCGCAGTCGGCACCACGCCTCTTTGAGCCGGTGACCTACACCCTCGAAGGAGGCGGCAAACGCCTGCGGCCTTGCCTGGCGCTAGCGGCCTTCGCCGCCTGCGGAGGCACGGAGCCGGCGAAGGCGCTTCCGCAAGCGCTGGCTATCGAGATGTACCACAACTTCACCCTCCTCCACGACGATGTGATGGACAAAGCCGACATACGCCGCGGACGTCCTACCGTGCACCGCCGCTGGAACGACAACGTGGCCATCCTCTCCGGCGACGCAATGTTCACCTACGCCGTGCAACTTATGGCTCAGTGCCCCTCCGACAAGTTGCCAAAGGCAATGGAAACATTCCTGACCACAGCCATGGAAGTGACCGAGGGCCAGCAGCTCGACATGGAATTCGAGCACCGAATGAATGTGACGGTGCCGGAATACCTCGAGATGATTCGACTGAAGACGTCCGTGCTTCTCGCCTGTGCCTGCGCTGTCGGCGCCATGATGGCGGGAGCTTCCGAGGACGACGTGCGAAGTTTCTATGATTACGGCGTAAACCTCGGCCTTGCCTTCCAGCTCCGCGACGATTGGCTCGATACTTTCGGCGACCCCGCCGTGTTCGGCAAGGAAATAGGCGGCGACATCCGCAACCGCAAGAAAACCTGGCTCCTCATCACCGCCCTTGAGGAAGACGGCGACAACACCCGCTCTATACTCAGCGAAGACCTCGACGACGAGGAGCTCGTGCGCCAGATACGCCAGGTGTACGACTCGCTTTCGCTAAACCGCCGCTGCAACGAACTGGCCGACAGGTATTCCGCAAAGGCAATCGAGAGTCTGGGCATGGTGACTATGGACCAGCGAGCCAAAGAATATCTTACATCACTGGCCGTACAGGCCTCAACCCGAAACCATTGATAGACACCCACACTCATCTCTACGACGACGTCTTCGGCGACCTGGCGGCCCAAAAGGCGGCAGTGCGCCGCGCCATTGAGGCCGGTGTCGACAGGCTCCTTCTGCCGGGCATAGATCCGCAGAGCATCGCCCCGATGAAGGCGCTTGCCGACGCCTTCCCCGAGAACGTCCGGCTCGCAATGGCGCTTCATCCTACAGAGCTTGGCGACGATTGGCGCGATCGGCTCGCTATCATTTTGGATGAGTTGCGAAACAACCCTGGCCGCTATGTGGCTGTCGGCGAGTGCGGAATGGATTTGTACTGGGACAAGTCGACCCTCGATGCACAGCAGCAGGTCTTCGATGCACAGCTCGCTTATGCCGAAGCGGCAGCACTGCCCGTGCTGATTCACTGCCGCGAAGCTTTGGCTCCGACACTCGAGGTGCTCGTAGGGCATCCCAAAGTCAAAGTAGTTTTCCACAGCTTCGGCGGAACGGAGGCTGATGTGGCCGCCATCCGCAGCGTAACCGACGCCTACTTCGGCATCAACGGCATCGTAACCTTCAAAAACTCAGGGCTGCGGGACGTTCTCCCGGCAATCGGACTCGACAGCATACTCCTTGAGACCGACTCGCCTTACCTCAGCCCGGCGCCCCACCGCGGAAAGGTCAACGAAAGCTACCGACTGCCCCTGATAGCCGCCGAGACAGCGCGCAGCCTCGGCATCGAGGCCGCCGACGTCGACAAGGCCACTACGGCAAACGCGCTGCGCTTCATACCCCGTCTGGCATGACCCGAAGACCCGAAGACAGGCCATTTCGCCAAGACAGGCGCTGCTTGCGAACACTACGCATCGATATGGAGCGACGGCTTCAGCCGTCGCCGGCCCTCCGAGGCATGCTTCTTTCGCCGGCCATCCCTTCGGGATGGGGCGAGGGCTGAAGCCCTCGATCCATACGTTGAGAGCGCTTTCGCGGATTATAATGGCGTAGGCGGACGTTTGCGAGCTGGAAGCTCGCACTCCTTGCGACCTCCAACGCCTTCGGGGTAGAGGTATAAACACCCCCCGCCCGACGCCCTCTAAAGGCAAATTCGCATTATTTCATTTTTTTTATGCCGAATGTTGGCCAAAATTGGCGGAAAGTTCGTAAATTTGCAATCCATCCCGACGTTATATACTGCGGGTAATCCTTAATCGATCATAAGACACACAACATATATATTATGAGTAACGAAACCAAAAGAGTCTACACCTTTGGCGACGGCAAAGCCGAAGGCAACGCCGACATGAGAAATCTCCTCGGCGGCAAAGGCGCTAACCTCGCCGAGATGAATCTCCTGGGCATGCCTGTGCCTCCCGGATTTACCATCACCACCGAAGTCTGCAACGAATACACCCAGTATGGTCGCGACGAAGTGGTGAAGAAAATCAAAAAAGACGTAGAAAAAGCAATAGCACACGTTGAAAGCCTCACCGGCAAGAAATTCAACGATCCTGCAAATCCCCTCCTCGTTTCCGTTCGCTCCGGTGCCCGCGCTTCAATGCCCGGTATGATGGACACTGTCCTCAACCTTGGTATGAACGACGCCACCGTTGCCTCCCTGGCTGAGAAGAGCGGCAATCCCCGCTTCGCTTGGGACAGCTACCGCCGCTTCGTTCAGATGTACGGCGACGTTGTGCTTGGCATGAAGCCCAAATCCAAGACCGACATTGACCCCTTCGAGGAAATCATGGACAAGGTTAAGGAAGAAAAAGGCTACAAGCTCGACACCGAACTTACCGTCGACGACCTCAAAAACCTCGTCAAGCTCTTCAAGAGCGCCGTTAAGGAGCACACCGGCAAGGACTTCCCCGACGACGCTTGGGAACAGCTCTGGGGCGGCATCTGCGCCGTATTCGACAGCTGGATGAACGAACGAGCCATCGTCTACCGCCGCATGAACCAGATTCCCGAAGAATGGGGCACCGCCGTCAACGTTCAGGCTATGGTCTACGGCAACATGGGCAACAACTCCGCTACCGGTGTGGCTTTCAGCCGCGACGCAGCAACCGGTGAGGACATCTTCAACGGTGAATACCTCATCAACGCACAGGGTGAGGACGTTGTAGCCGGTATCCGCACTCCCCAGCAGATCACCATCGAAGGCAGCCGCCGCTGGGCAGCCCTCCAGGGCATCTCCGAGGAAGAACGTGCCGCAAAATATCCGTCGCTGGAAGAATCGATGCCCGTCTGCGCCAACGAACTCTTCGCCATCGCCGACCGCCTCGAAGCATACTATAAAGATATGCAGGACATGGAGTTCACCATCCAGGACGGCAAGCTCTGGATGCTCCAGACCCGTAACGGCAAACGCACCGGCGCAGCTATGGTAAAAATCGCCATGGACCTCCTCCGTGCAGGCGTAATCGATGAAAAGACTGTCCTCAAGCGCATGGAGCCCCAAAAACTCGACGAACTCCTCCACCCTGTCTTCGACAAAGCTGCCCTCAAACGCGCCAAAGTCGTTGCCAAAGGTCTGCCCGCTTCTCCGGGTGCCGCTTCCGGCCAGATTGTATTCTCCGCCGACGAAGCTGAAGCTTGGAGCGAAAAGAAGAAGAAAGTCGTACTCGTGCGCATCGAAACTTCTCCCGAAGACCTCCGCGGTATGGCAGTCGCTCAAGGCATCCTCACCATGCGCGGCGGTATGACCAGCCACGCTGCCGTAGTTGCCCGCGGCATGGGTAAATGCTGCGTATCCGGTGCCGGCGAAATCAAAGTCGACTACGTTGCCAAGACAGTCGAAATGGACGGCAAGACCTACAACGAAGGCGACTGGATTTCGCTCAACGGTTCCACCGGCGAAGTTTACGACGGTCAGGTGCCCACCACCGAGCCCACCCTCGACGGCGACTTCGCAGCCATCATGAACCTGGCCGACAAATTCACTCACACACTCGTGCGCACCAACGCCGACACCCCCCGCGACGCCCGCCAGGCCCGCAAATTCGGCGCTCAGGGCATCGGCCTTTGCCGCACCGAGCATATGTTCTTCGAAGGCGACCGCATCAAGGCGGTTCGCGAAATGATTCTCGCCAGCGACCTCGAAGGACGCCGCACCGCCCTGGCCAAGCTCCTGCCCATGCAGCGCGGCGACTTCGAAGGCATCTTCGAAGCCATGGACGGCTATGGCGTGACCATCCGCCTGCTCGATCCCCCGCTGCACGAGTTCGTACCCCACCAGACCGCAACCCAGAAGGAATTGGCCGATGAAATGGGTATCACCCTCGCAGAAGTCAAGGCCAAAGTCGACAGCCTCGAAGAGTTTAACCCCATGCTCGGTCACCGCGGCTGCCGTCTCGGCATCACCTATCCGGAAATCACCGAGATGCAGACCCGCGCCATCATCGAAGCAGCCCTCGCCTGCAAAGCTCGCGGAATCGACGTTCACCCCGAAATCATGGTGCCCCTGGTAGGCTCACTCAAGGAACTCCAGAACCAGGCTAACGTCATCAACGCAACCGCAGTCAAAGTATTCCAGGAGAAGGGTGACTCCGTGCCCTACCTCGTAGGTACGATGATCGAAGTGCCCCGCGCTGCCCTCACTGCCAACGAGATCGCCACCGTGGCCGACTTCTTCAGCTTCGGCACCAACGACCTCACCCAGATGACCTTCGGCTTCTCTCGCGACGACGCTCCCAAGTTCCTCAAGTTCTACAAAGACCACGGCGTAATCAAGACCGATCCCTTCGAAGTACTCGACCAGGTAGGCGTCGGCCAGCTCGTCCGCATGGGCGTAGAGAAAGGCCGCAGCGTCAAGCCCGAACTCAAAGTCGGCATCTGCGGCGAGCACGGCGGCGAGCCCTCCAGCGTAATCTTCTGCGCAAAACTCGGCATGAACTACGTCAGCTGCTCCCCCTTCCGAGTGCCCATCGCCCGCGTCGCAGCGGCCCAGGCCAACTTAGAAGACTAAGACATAGTCTGACCCAATAACCTAATTTAGGCTGTAATGCTCCATAAAACAGGGCATTACAGCCTAAACTATTCTTAGGGGGTACGTTCATTCTGCACGATTATTGCGGCAGAATGTGCAGGAAAAGCATACACTACGGCATACACTTCTAAACCGGGCTGCATACACCAAACATACACCAAAGCATACACCACAAAAAAATCACTCATATGGCTACATTTAAAGCAGTTGTAAGAAAAGCGAGAGCGGATGGGTTCTACCCCGTGTACATCCGCATCGGTCATCGCAGTCGTTGGGGGTACATCAAGACCGACAAAATTGTGAGTGGGAAACAACTCACCAAGTCGGGCGAGATTAAAGATGCCGTTGTAACTGAGTTTTGCGGCAGAGAAATTCTCCGCTACACCGACTTGATCAACCGCAAGGACATTTCTCAAATGTCAGTTGCGGAAGTCGTGGAGTACCTTACCAACGGAAACGAAAGCCCAAGTTTCAGCGACTACGCAAAACTTCACATCAGCCGCATGATAAATCGCGGCCAAGAGCGCAACGCCAAGAATTACAAAATGGCGGTGGCGCACCTCGAACGATACCTCGGCACTACGGAGGTTTTGTTCGACACCCTCAGCTCGACCGTTCTCAACAAGTGGATACGTACACTTGAAAAAACGTCGAGGGCAAAAGAAATGTACCCGGTCTGCGTCCGTCAGATATTCAAGGCGGCGCTCCTTGAACTCAATGATGAGGAGAGAGGTATTGTCCGGATCAAGTTCAATCCCTGGCCAAAGGTGCAGATACCTAAGAGCGACCAAGCCGACCAACGAGCTATAAGCGCGGAGGCATGTCGCGAGTTCTTCAATCGCCCACTTCCCCAAACGAAGATGATTTCTTCGCTGCCGGAGCTGGGTCGCGATGTAGCTATGATGGTGTTGTGCATTGGAGGCATAAACACCGTTGACCTCTACAACATGAAGAAAGAGAATTACCGCAATGGTATTCTCTGCTACAAGCGAGCCAAAACACGTCACTCGCGCTCAGACGAAGCATACTTCGAGATGCGAGTAGAGCCTTTCATCATGCCGGTGTTCGAGAAGTACCTGGCCCCGGAGGGTGACGAGTACTTGTTTAACTTCCATATCCGTTACTGCGATTCGGATAGCTTCTGTGCCAACGTAAACAACGGCATAAAGAAGATATGCAAGGATATGGGCATGAAGAAAGAGGACTATTACTGCGCTTATACGTTCCGCCACACATGGGGCACGATAGCGCAGAACGACTGCGACGCCAACCTGTTCGATGTCGCATTCGGCATGAACCATAGCCACGGCCTCAAAGTGACCCGCGGCTATGTGAAACTCGATTACTCCCCTGCTTGGACTCTAAACGCAAAGGTGATTGACTTTGTGTTCTTCAGCGACAAGCCGAGCAAGCAAGGCAAAGCTCGCGATGTCGAGCAGTCAGAGTACAAGTTGTTCCGTATATCGAAAAAGATGATGATATACGGACGAGCTTACTTCAAGGGCAAGGTGATTGCTGAAATCACCGATATTGGTTTCGGCACTGTTGATGCCGTAATCAAAGCCCTTGTAGCTCAGATGAGAACAACCATTCCTGCCGGGTGTGCAGTTCAGTTCCGCATCACTAACTGCGACTCGAAGAAAGAGATAGTCTACGAGCGCACCAAGGGTAAAGGCTTCTAAGTCAATCCTCAATCGGGTAAAAGACCCCCTTTAATACCTGTGACATTCCGTTTTCTGTGAATGTTGCAGTTATTTTTTCGGCCAAAAAGCGTTTGCCTCGGATGTGGAAAACGGCTCGGACGTCGGGGATGGAGTCGGAGAGCCACTTGAAGGTGGTCTTTTGCTTGGGGTCGAGGGTGAAGCCGCCGGAACGCGAGGCGAGTTCATTGATGCGGAGCGAGAAGTGGTATTGCGTGAAGTTGCTCCAATCGTCAGCAATCTCGATGTCTTCGACGATTGGGTGTGGGAGTTGGTGGCCGTGACGCAGTGCCCCATCCCACCATGCAACGTAAATACAATCGTAATACTCCGCTTTCTTTTCCTTTTCGCCGGCTTTCAGCGTCTCGACGGTGTGCGACTGCAAGAATGGATATTTGCTGTCGTCCTCTCCCTCGGTGTTGTCCTCGTCGTAGCCGTTGAAATTGAGGAACATGAGGCGCCCGAATGTTGCATCGGTATCGTCAACTCTGACGGGGATAAACTCGATTTCGTCCTGGTCGGCATCCTCCTCGTCGTTTACGATACGGCCACCAAAGAGGTTGACAGGGCGCAGACGGCACTTGTATTTGAACGTCCAACGGAAGTTGTTGAAGGATACGGGCGTTCGGCTGATAGTCTGCACGATGAAGTAGGCATCGACATCGGCAGCGTAAAGCAGACGGTCAATGGGTCGGTAGCCACGACCTCGACGGCCATCCCAAGTGGCATGGCTGCGCTCGGCAGCAAGCAACTCCTTCAAAGAGTTGTAGCGCTCCACGTTCCACTGCTGGCCCTTGATGAACCAGTCGCAGGAGTAGTATTTCCACGTATCGTGGTCACACTCCTTGTAGACAAGGTTCTTCATTTCGGAGTATTCGCACTGCTCGTCTTCAACTTTCACCTCCGTAGAGTGCTCCTCAATAACATTATTGAGCGCGATGGGAGCCGTAGCGTTGAGCACGGCCTTGGTGAAATTGAAGGCCACACGCTTGCCCCGGTGGTCGAGGGTGAACTCACCTTGCAGAAAGAGTTCAAGCTTCTCGAAGTATTCCTCGACCGTCCAATGCGGGAGCGCACGGGCGAAGTCAGTGAGATACCACGCATGGGGCAACGTGTTGCAAATAAGCAGGTAGCGATACTCCTCATGAGCTTCCCACGCCGAGAAGTCAACCTCGTAGCCGATAGCCTCGCATATCTTCTTGGTGATGTAAAGAAGATATGGCTGCCACGACAGGCCGGTCGTGTCCTTGTCCCACTCGAAGTGGTACTTGTCCTGCACTGTGTCGTCGATGACGCAGTTGGCCTTGTTCTGAATGTTGCCCGAATAGTCGTTGACCCACGGCAGGGCAACAAAGTTGGGATTGGATATTGGGGACCAGGCTTCTTCAGGTGTTATGGCCGTCTTGTAAACTGTGTTCGGTCTGCCGAGGTCAAGCTCGTTGATATAAATTTTGTCAAGCGTCTTGTCAAAATTTTGCTCCGAGCGACCGTCGAGGAACTGGGTCTTGACCTCGGCCTCGTTTATCTCAGTGACGGTGATACAGCCGAACTTGTAGAAGCCTTTGTCGCGTATCTCGCAGTCGAACACCACCTTTCCCGCTGCCACATCGGGGCGGTTGATGTGGCCGAAGATTGCCAAGTTCTGCGGGCAATCTTTCAGCGGAAAGGTGATGGTCAGAGTGTAGCCGTCGCTACCGCTGAACATTCTATTTTCGGAAACATACTCAAACGAAGTGCCCTTTTTGAGGGCCGCGAG
>UQLO01000049.1 GCA_900541865.1 uncultured Porphyromonadaceae bacterium
GCTTCAATAGCTCAGTCGGTTAGAGCATCTGACTGTTAATCAGAGGGTCGTTGGTTCGAGTCCATCTTGAAGCGCTTGGCGGATCGGTTTTCGTAAATCGGTCCGCTTTTTTTATCGTTATGCCCAACCTTTCGCGCCAGCCGGCGTTTATCCATAGCAACAACGATAACAACAGGGTTCCCGGACCCCAAGCCGCCTTCCGGCGGTGCCCGATCTGAGAATCTCCTAAAAAGTACTACTAACTATGGATAACGTAAAGAAATCCTATTACTTCAACGTAATAGAAGCTAAAGACGGAGAAATGGCCGAAGTGATGAACTTCAACTTCGGCGGACATCACGATCTGGCAGCGCTGGTTGAGCGCGCCAAAGCCGCAAACGTAGTCAGCGAAGACAAGTATGCTAAAGAGCTCGTGCTTGGCATACGCCTCCTCCACCATGCTCTGAAGAAAAACCAGCAGACGGCTCTCTTCCAGAACTTCCTTACTCAGCTCAACGCTTTCAAGGACGAACTCAAAAAGCTCTCCTAAACTAAGCTGACCTGACACCATAAAACACCGAGCGCCTCCGCCGCAGCTGCATGCTTGCCACGGAGGCGCTTGGCGTACTCCGGCCCTTAAAATGGCCCTTTCGAACTGTTTTTGCAAAAAAAACAATTCGGCATCGAAAAAAATTTGGCTGAATAAGAAAAGTTTATTAATTTTGCCGCGCTAAAGTGGTCGCAAATGGTGCCCGCATACATTGCGCCTCCGGTTTTGGACCTCTCGGCAAAGTAAACACGCAAATACAATCATTCACATACAATATGATCATCGTACAAGTTAAAGAAGGCGAACAGATTGAGCGCGCTCTCAAGAAATTCAAGCGCAAATTTGAAAAAACCGGCATCGTAAAAGAACTCCGCAGCCGTCAGGCTTTCCAGAAGCCCTCCGTCACCAACCGCAAGAAGATGATGAAGGCAGTCTATGTTCAGCAGCTCCGCTGCGTAGAGGACTAAGCCCCGCCTCCTAAGCTCAAAAAATAGAATAACCGGATGGATGCATTTTCCACCCGGTTGATTCTGTGTACATACCCCAGACGGGGCGCTCCCAAGGAGGGCGAGCTTCCAGCTCGCAAGCCGCGAAAGGTCCCGCAAACGTATGGACCGAGGGCTTCAGCCCTCGCCCCATCCCAAAGGGATTCCGGCCGCAAAGGCGCCTCAAGCCGCGAAAGGTCCCGCAAACGTATGGACCGAGGGCTTCAGCCCTCGCCTCATCCCGAAGGGATTCCGGCCGCAAAGGCGCCCGCCTCCCCTTCGCCTATCCTGATGAATCGCGATATATCCCGATTCACCGGGATTCATCGCCCACCCCCAGAAAAAAGGCGAATCACCATTGCCGGCGCTGCCAGCCGGTGTTGGCCGCGTGCGCGGCCACCGCGCTGCGCGGTGGCAACCCATGCAGGGCATGCAAGGCCATGGCGCGCGTCATCAGCATATCGTCGTGACAACCCGGCCGCGCGCCGTACGACCCGTTCCGGCGCCGCTCGTAGGTGAGCAACTCGTCGCAGGCATCGTTGTCGCGCTCGATAAAAGCCCCCGTGCGCACCGCCTCCACCAGCCCGGCAATCAACATTCCCTTGGTAGCCGTATTGGTGTGGAAACCAACGCGCGAAGTGCGCTGCCGCGTCACCGTGTCGAAATTCTCCCGTCGGTAGAGATTCGGATAGCGCTCCGCGAGGCGGTTGAGCACAAAGAGATTGCCGTCGCCGCCGGCCTCAACGCCGCCGTAGGCTTCAGTCTCCAGTGTGTTGCTTTCTATAATAAGGAGGGCGTTGCGGTAGTAGCGGCCGATGTCCTCGGCATGCCGGACCAACACATCGTGGTCGCAATGCCCGCGCCACTGGGCCACAACGCGATGCGGAGCCCCGTCCTCACCCTGACGCATAACCAGCACCACCGACCAGTCGGCCTTGTCCGACCGGCCGCCAACGTCGACTGCCGCAACATAGCTCGCTCCGACTTCCGGTCGCTCCCAGACCTTGAGCCGGCCGCAAGCATCCGGCGCGAAGACACCCGGAGCATGCGCCTCGCCCATCTCGGCGGCTTCCCGACAGTTGCGCCGAACCTCCTCCACAGTCGCCGCAGAGAAAATGCCGTCGCCAGTAGAAGCAAATGCCTCAATGTCGGAAGTCGGATATTCCGCCTGGAAGCTCTCCATCGACGGGTATTCGCGAAGCTTCATCCTGAACCAGTAGATCTGCTCAAGGTCAAGACCAAGATCCCATAGTCGACGCTCGTACTCCGTCAGCGACCCCGCCAAAGCCGCCGGGTCGTCCGGCCGAAGGGCGTACATCTCGATGCGGTACCACGGCACAAAGACGGCCTCCTTGTCGCCCCGGCCCTCCTTGCAGCGAAGCCATTCGCGGTGGAAGTAGTTCCCCACGCCGTTTGCCGTCGATTCCATAATTATCAGTGAATCCGGTATATAGGCAACAGCTCCGCAAACTGCGCGCACACATTGCTCCGGCGAACGCTGTGGTGTCGCCGACCAGAACGCCGTCTCGCTCAAGTGCGCCATAGCGTAGTCCGCGCCGCGGAATGAGTCCTGCGTCTCGCTCGACCCTATGGTGACCCGGCAGTCCCGACCCTTGATCATGCGGATGTTCTGTGCTCGCTCGTAGGGCCGGAATTCCGGCTCCTCGTCGCCTTCCCAGTATGCCTTGGGGTAGTTCTCCAGCAGCTTGGTGTAGGCCCCGCGTATGGCCGAGGCTGCGTCCTTGACGTGCGCGCAAATCAGCGAATTCCAGTTGCGGTGCACGCATATCTGCATCCACGCCATATAAGCCTGAATGAGCGTACTCGCTCCCCACTGCCTCGCTTTAAGAACTATAAGACGCAACGGCCGACCTGCCGCACGCTGCCGCTCCAGTGCGTCGACGACATCGCGCTGCGCCGCGTTCAGAACCAAAGGTGTGTCTTCGTCGCGTGTCTTGTGCTTGATTTTCACGCACCTAACGCACCAGTACTCGAAGTCATGACGGCAGCGCAGCAACCGCCAGAGTGTGGCGTCTGTCCGCGCCTTTTCGTAGTCAGCGTCGGCAACCATGCTCTTGGGGAGGTAGGCAAGCGGGACGTCAGGCTCTGGGGTCGCAACGCGGTTTCCCGTGCGCAAGGCCATTCGCCGGCCCTTAAGCGGGTCGTAGGCGCCTCGTGCGCGACGGCGCTCAACCCGCCGGCGGTGCTCGGCAAGTATTTCGGCTATCTTCGCTTCCATCACTGCACCTTCACTGAGGTTATACGAAGGTCGTCGCTCGAGCACTCCAGGCGGAAGGTCAGGCCTTGAACACGCCGATGGAGCAGGCGGGCCACCAGAGGATGGCGCACATTGCCCGAAAGGCTCAGCTCGCACACACGGCCACCACCGGCGCTCAGCGACACCTTGCCTTCTTCCAGAAAGCCCGACAGGTGCACGCACACCCGGCGCGGACTGAAGTCACGGCCACCGCTTTCGTAGATGCTCTCCAGTGCCACCGTCGAGGTGCACGCCGAATCCTCCTCGTGCACCGGGTGAAGTCCGTTCAGGCTTACAAAATGAACCCCGCCGGCATTCATGGCCGAACCTCCGGCCAGTTCCGGTCGATTGTACTTTGTTCCGCTGTCGACGCACAGGGCCGTGCTCCCCTCGGCATTGATTGCCAGCAACTCGCGGTGTTGGCCGTCCCATGCCAGTGCCGTGTACTCCCCCTCCAGCACGCGCTGCACCTTGCGCGAGGTCGCCCCTACGGCAAGCACCTCCCCCGCCACAGCAGCGTAGACACAGCCCGCGCCACCGCACAGCGCATGAGGCTCCCGCTCATCGATAGTCTTGGCGCTCAGGCTTTTGAAGCCATTGTCGACGGTAAGTGAAATCAACCCGGAGGCTCCGCGGCCCACGAAGCGGCTCCGCCCGTACTCCCACGCCGTGTCCGAGCCAACGGCGCCTGCAATTTCGGCCAACGGCGCCGACATCTCCTTGGTGGCCAGCACCTCCAGAGGAGAACCCACCGCCGATGCCGCAACCAAGGTGTCGAAATCGTCGGATGGTTCGGCCACATCGCTGACCAGCGCAGCCGATACCGTCGGCAGCTCTATCGCCCCCAACCCCGCCTGAATGTAGACCGAGCGACATCCCGAGGGGTCCGGACTCAGCGCGAAAGCACCCGACCGCGTGGCGTTTCCGTCGAAAATGGTGATGCGCATGCTCGTGGCATCCGGCGAGGGGTAGCTCAGCACCGGCCCAAGCTTCGTCGGAACCTTGCCCTTAAATTCGTGGGAACACACCACACCGCGCCGACCGGTGCCCGAAAAAGTCACCGTCACCATCGCGCGAGCGCCGCTGCCCGAAGCCGTCGTGGTCTCGGACGCGAAAAAGAGCGGCTGGAAGCCACGGCTGCGAACGCTGTGTATGCCTGCAAACACAACCGCCGAGGCATCCGAGGCCACAACATCCGCGCCGAAGGTATGCGGCGACTCCATAAGCACACGCCCGGCATCCGGAACGGCATACCCTCGCCCAAGTGCCGTATCGACGGCGGCTCCGTCGGCGCCCGGACTCCCTGTGGCCACGTTGTGCACCCGCATCGTCGTCGTTGTGCCGCCGAAGGGTCGCTCTACGCGCATAACAAGGCGTCCCATGCGCGGCGATGCTCCGACGATGCGGCGAAGTGCGCATACTGCCCCCGAACTGCTGCCCGTCACGTCGTGCTCGAACCCCGGAAGACTGATACGCAGCCCCGTGCTCCGGGTAATGGCTACGCTCCCGGTCCGTCCGCTGCGGTAAGGATGCAGCTCGGGGGTGGCGTAGATTTCGACGGCGGCAACATCCGGGCAACTCTCGGCGTCGAATTCGGCCTCTATGCCGTAGCACGGCACGCTCAATGTGTAGCCCTTGACGGTTTTGAGATTCTCCACCGTCGTTTCCACCCACGGCGAGAAGGTCCCCGTTGCCCTCACCGCAACCGGTGGCGTCGTAAGCAGCAGGCGGTTGCGGCTGTCCAGATAGCGCGCCCATACAAGCACCGGAGCCGTGAAAACTCCGTCGGCCGCTGCCCCGGCGCACGCATTTTCGTAGGCCCCGGCAAGGTCCGAGCATACAGCCTGCCGAGTTGCCGGCGACAACGTGGTGCCTCCGGTAAATTCTTGACTCATTGTGCGGTCGCCGACAACCACGCTGCGGGAAGCCTCTGTCGTGGCGCGGAAGCTCACCGCCGGATAGGTCCGGCTGGTGGCCCGGCAGCTCCACACGCCGCCTGCCACGCTAACCTCAACGCTGCCACGACGGCATATCACCAGTGCGGTGCTCGTCCCGGTGGCAACAGCGCCGCTTACTTCGCCCGGCGTGCCGTTTTCGAAGGGCAGAGGGGTGCTCCCCTCGCCGAGTTCGCCTCCCGCGAGTGTACTGCCCTTGCAGAAGAGCCACACTTCCCGGCCGCCGTCGGCAAGCCGCACAAGAGGTCGCCAGCCCGTCCACGCCGCCAGTCGCTTCTTGGGAGCCGCTACTTCCAGCCCCCACTCCCCGCACCGCTCAACAGGGCGCAGGTTGGTGAGGCGGCTTTCTTTCAGTTTGAATGTGTGTACCATAGTTTTTGGGTTTTTCGCTGCAAAAATACCCTCGCGCCACCGCCTCGCTGTCATTCTTTCCATAACCCCAGTCCCGTTTAACAAAACTTACATCGCCTTGGCCGCGTTTTACAAATTTATTATATCTTTGCACTACCAACACAAAACACCATGCCTGAACAACGAAAACTTTTCCTGCTCGACGCATATGCCCTTATATACCGCGCATACTATGCGCTGATGCGCACCCCGCGCACCACTTCCGCCGGGCTTAACACTTCCGCCATCTTCGGTTTCGTCAATACCCTCGACGACGTCCTCCGGAAGGAAAATCCGGGATATATCGCCGTGTGCTTCGACCCGCCCGGTGGCCATACTTTCAGGCATGAGAAATTCGCCGAATACAAGGCCGGCCGCGACAAGCAGCCCGAGGACATTACCCTCGCAATTCCATATATCAAGCGTCTGCTGGAGGCTTTCCGAATCCCCGTTATCGAATGTGAGGGTTACGAGGCCGACGACGTTATCGGTACTCTCTCCCGACGCGCCGAGCGCCAGGGTTTTGTTACGTACATGATGACGCCCGACAAGGACTATGGTCAGCTCGTAACCGAAAACGTCCTCCAGTACCGCCCCGCTATCAAGGGTCAGGGATTCGAGGTGCGCGGCCCCGCCCAGGTCTGCGAGCGTCACGGCATTTCGCGACCCGAACAAGTCATTGACTTGCTGGCTCTTGAAGGCGATGCTTCCGACAATGTGCCCGGTTGTCCCGGCGTCGGGGAGAAGACGGCAGCAAAACTGATTGCCGAGTTTGGCTCTGTAGAAAACCTCCTCGACCACGCCCACGATCTCAAAGGCGCCCTTAGGGCCAAAATTGAGGCCAACGCCGACCAAATTCGCCTCTCTAAATGGCTCGTCACCATCAACACCGACGTTCCTCTCGATGTCCAACCCGACGACCTTCTCCGCCGCGAACCCGACTCGGCCGCTTTGCAGGCGCTTTTCAAGGAGCTGGAATTCAAATCCTTCATGGTGAAATTCGGCCTCACCACCGCCGAAGTCGCCGCGCAAGCGCCCGCACCGGCGCCCGCGCGCGAGGCTTCCCTATTCGACATCGCCGACGCCGAAGAGGCCGAGGCCGAGGCCGTCGTCGCTCCCGAACTGAATGTGCCCTGCCTGTCAGAACCCGCCGAGGTGGCCGACTTCATCGCTGACGCTGTCAAAGCCCGGCGCGTCGGAATCACCGTGGTTGCTAACGGCGACGCTGCTCTCTCCGCAAATATTATTGGTATGGCGTTGGCTTTCATTCCCGATGCCGCCGAAGCGGACCCCGCGGCCGGTGAGCTTTCATTCAACATCCCCTCGCCCGTGGCCGCATTCATTCCCCTCAACGGCATGCCCGACCGGGTCACCACGCTCGCCGAGCTTATCCAACCTCTGGTCAGCGACTCCAAGGTGACCCTCGTCGGAGGCGACATCAAGCGCGACATGCTCCTGCTGCGACGTCTCGGTGTCGAATTTGCCGGCGCGAACTATTTCGACACGGCCGTGGCTCACTATATTTGCTCCCCGGAGGCTCGTCACGACATCGAAGACCTCGCCATGACTTACCTCGGCGAACGTATGGCCCTTTATCACCATGCCGCAAACCGCCGCGACGCCGCTATGATGGCTGAACCCGCCCTCCTGCCGCGGTATGCCGCCCAGCGTGCCGCCGCAGCACTTCGCCTTAGGCCCCTGCTGATGGCCGAAGCAGCTCGGAAGGACCAAACCAAGCTCCTCGAGGACATTGAGCTTCCTATGGTCGAGGTGCTTGCCGACATGGAGTGGCAGGGTGCCCGAATAAATCCCGCCGAGCTCCACGCCCTGGCTCGGGAGCTGTCATCGCGCCTCGAAGCCCTCGAAAAAGAGGCATTCGCTATCGCCGGTCACCCCTTCAACGTCGGCTCCCCTTCGCAGGTCGGACAGGTTCTCTTCGGCGAGCTCCAAATCGACCCTAAAGCTCGCAAAACAAAGGGCGGCTCCTGGAGCACCGCAGAAGATGTGCTCGAAAAATATGCCGCCGATGTCCCCCTGGTGCGTCTCATCCTCGATATTCGCGGCCTCCGAAAACTGCTCGCAACCTACGTCGAGGCTCTTCCCAAATTGATAAACCCAACAACCGGTAAGCTCCACACTACTTATCGCCAGACCGTTACGGCAACCGGTCGAATATCCTCCACAAACCCCAACCTGCAGAACATTCCCGTTCGCTCCGCCGACGGCCGCGAAATTCGCCGTGCTTTCATCGCCGAACCCGGCGACCTGCTCCTATCGGCCGACTACTCCCAGATTGAACTCCGCCTTATGGCCGACCTCAGCGGTGACCCCGCTATGACTCAGGCTTTTATCGACGGCGAAGACATCCACCGCGCAACGGCCGCTAAAATCTACCACGTCGACCCCGACGACGTGTCGGCCGACCAGCGCCGAAACGCCAAAACGGCAAACTTCGGCATTATATACGGCATCAGCGCTTTCGGACTCAGCGAACGCCTCGGCATACCTCGTAGCGAAGCCAAGGAGCTCATCGAAGGCTATTTGCGCACCTACCCCGGTGTGGCTCAGTACATGGAGAAATCTATCGCCCTGGCTCGCGAAAACGGTTTCGTGACTACCGTGATGGGACGGCGCAGATACCTCCCCGACATCAACAGCCGCAGCAACACCGTCCGCGCATACGCCGAACGAAATGCAATCAACGCTCCGCTCCAAGGTTCCGCCGCCGACATCATCAAACTCGCCATGATTCGGATCTACAGCGAAATACGTCGCCGAGGCCTCCACTCTCGCATGATTCTCCAGGTTCACGACGAACTCATTTTCAACGTCAAGCCCGACGAAGCCGCCGAGCTCCAGCAGCTCGTGACGCGCCAAATGGAAGAAGCATACTCCGGACGAGTACCCATGGAAGTCGCCTCCGGACTCGCTCAAAACTGGCTCGACGCCCACTGACAGTTGGAAATGTAGAATGTAAAATGTAAAATTGAAAATTCCCTCCCCAATTCTACATTTTAAATTTTAAATTCTACATTTAGCTTTCCCCCTCGTCGCCCGCATGAAGTAGACGAAGTAGAGCCCCGCCGCAAGAAACAGCGACGCCGAGAAGCTCAGCACGATGCCGTAGAGCCCCAAGCCGCCCCAAATAGCCAGGGCATATGTGGTCGGCAGGCCGATGAGCACATAGCTCACAAAGGCTATGTAGAGCATCGGCGTCACGTGAGAGGTGCCCCGAAGGGCATTCGCAAACGATATCTGCGTCGCATCCCCAAGCTGGTAGAGCACAAGCGGCACGATAACCCCGACGGCAGCTCCTCGTACCGCCGCATCCTCTGTGAACCACCCGATAATCTCCGGGCCGCCCAAGACGAACAGAGCCGACGCAGCTACCATGGCAACTATGGTGATGTGGTAGCCCGCCCGGGCGCATCGCCGCATCTCCCTATTGTCGCCGCGGCCCGCGGCGTGGCTAAGGTCGATGGCCATGGCTCCTCCGATGCTGTAGTAGATGCAGAAGCCGAACATGCCGATCGTAACTATTATCTGAAGGGCCGCCAGCGGCACCGTGCCCAGAAGGCCGGCCATGACGGCCGAACCCGAAAAGGCCGCCGTCTCGAAAAACATTTGCATCGACACCGGGAAACCCGTGTGGAGGACCCGCCGTCCTATGCCCGGCGTAGGCCCAGGACGCCGGAAGCTCGTACGATAGTCCGCGCCAAGACGTGTGCCCATGAATACCAGCACCATGGCGAACATCACGGCCACGCGTGTTCCAAGCGTGCTCAGGCCCGCGCCCAGAAGGCCAAGCTCCGGGGCACCCCATTGGCCGTAGACCAGCGCGTAGTTGCCCGCTATGTTGACAACATTTCCTGCAAGGAGTATCACCGTGGGCAGAAGCGTGTTGCCGATGCCGAAACTCCACTGGGCGAAGACGTTGAACACGCTCACCGGTATCATCCCCGCAAGCACGACAAGGTAGTACGGCCGGATGAAGGGCAGCAGCTCCTCAGGTTGACCCATCCGGTCTAAAAAGAAATAAACGCCAAGCATAATGGCGCTCACGACCAGGGTAAACAGTATGTTCACCCTAAGCCCTATGCGCACATAGCGCCCGGCCTGAGCCTTTTCGCCCCGCGCAAAGAGTGCGCCCACCAGAGGTGTTAGCCCATAGGCAAACCCCACGCAAGCCAGCAGCGCTACGTTGAAGAAATTATTCACAAACGACGCCGCGGCAAGCTCAGCCGTGCTGTGACGACCAACCATGATATTGTCGGCGAATCCCACGGCGATGTTGCCCAGCTGCCCGACAAGCAGCGGTAGCGCCAGAAGCACTATCGATCGGTAGAGACCCTTCATACTCCCCGCTCAACTGCCTCGTAGAGCCCCGAGCAGGCGTTCTCCAGCAGGTCCAGCACCAGCTCGAAGCCCTCAGCGCCCTCGTAGTATGGATCCGGAACTGCCGTGTGGCGTGTTGCAAGCGTGCAGAACTCCATCATCGGCACTACCTTGGCGGCTGCCTCAACTGTCGGTGCAAGCTCCCGCAGGTCGGCGGCGTTGGCCGCGTCCATAGCCACTATGATGTCGAAGTCGTCGAAGTCCGCAGCCCGAACCTGCCGGGCATGGTGCGTAAGCTCGTAGCCCCGGCGCAGGGCGTGCACCCGCATGCGCCGGTCCGGTAGGTCGCCGATATGCCAGCCCCCCGTGCCCGCCGAGTCTATCTCCCAGGCGTGGGTGCCCGATGCCGTCGCCACTATATTTTCCATAACGCCCTGGGCTGCCGGACTACGGCATATGTTGCCCAGGCAAACAAAGAGCACCCGCACTCTCTCCAGAGAATGCAGATGCTCGATTATCTTTTGGGTCTTCTTATCCATAACTTTTTTGCAAAGTTACGGATTTATTCCCAATTACAGCGCCAGTTTGCGAGCCTTGCCGCCAACCAGGGCGATGTAGAGGCCGTGGGAGGGTGCGGTCACCACGGTGCCTTCGCCGATGCATACGCCGGCGATGGTGTAGAGGCGCAGGGGCTGCGCAGAGGCTACGCTGAGGCCGTCGACGCTCAGTGCGACTTCGGCGGCAACGTTCTCTATGCCCGAAACGTTCTGGCCCGTGTAGCCCGCGCGCGTGTAGATGCCTCGGTTGATGAGCTCAAGGTCGGCGGTCTGGTCGGAGCCGTTGTTGAAGATGCACATCAGTTTCGGTGCGGCGGCCTCGCAGGTGAAGGAGTAGAACCAGTAGCCCGTTTCGGCGTCGAGGGTCATGTCGGCGCCCGGCCAGGTGCCCCCCGTGAAGTTGCGGTTGCCATCGGCGGCGTCCCAAATCCATGTTTTGACAACATTCCAGCCCGTGGAGGCATTGTCGAAGTAGACAACATAGTTGCCGTCCTCGGGAGTGGGGTCAGGTCCGGGGTTGGGATCCGGGTTCGGATTCGGGTTCGGGTTGGGCAGAGGGCCCACTTCGCCGGTGCGCATCTTGCCTACCGAGGCAAGGGCGTAGGTTATGATGTCGATGTCGTCCTTCTCATGCGAGGTGGAGTTGTCCGCACCGTATTCGCCGAATACATTGTCGACCATCGACGGGTCGAACGGGCAGCAGTCCAGACCGCTCTCGCCGCGGGTGGCCACTACGCGCACACCGATGCCGTTGGCCTCAAGCCATTCCCGGTCGATGCCCAGCAGGCTCAGAGGGATGCTCATTTCGTAGAACGAGTCGTACGAGTAGTCGTGCTGCTTGAGCCCTTCCGGCAGGCCGGCCTTGAGGTTGTCGTAGTTGGCCGCGTCGTATATGTTGTTGATGATTTCGGGGTCGCTCAGCAGCGTCGTCGGGTCAGCCCAGTCGGCCGTGGTGCGCTGACGCCACAGGTGCGAAGGTGCGAAGCCCTCGGCCATGGCATAGCGGATGCCGTTGCTGGCGAAGGGGTGGCAGCCGGAGCCATAGTTGGTGTTGCCGGACGCATCCACTGCAGTAAACATAGCCGGTTCGCCAAGACCTACCTTGCCGCTCATAAAGAACAGGTGGTCTACGTGCGAGCTGAACTCTACGCCGTTCGACGACTTAGAGCTCCAGATAAAGTTGCCGTTGTCCAGCTTGCCCGTCATACCCGGGGCCGACGGATCGACCGACAGAGCAACAATCAGAGGCACATCGCCGATGCGGCCGCTGTCGGTAAGCGGGCCGTCGCCGGGGCGAGCCCACGTGTCGCCCGTGTTGCACATCTGCCAGGCAAGGTAGAGATTGCTGTCGTCCCACGACGCATACACCGCGTAGAGATCCAGTACGCAGTTCTCGTGGCTCCCCTTGAAGGCGTTGGCAACATCGTTGGCACCGCAGGTCGCAACGATCATATCATCTGTCCACTCGTTGAGTTTGCCGTCGATGGTGATGGCGGATGCTTTGCCGACCGCCTCAGAGGCATTGGTGCTGTAGTAGGCGCGAGTCTCAACGGGATAGCCCGTGGCGTTTTCTGCCTGTGCGCCAACAGCGCCCAGCGTGGCCGCACCGCACAGTGCAAGTGTGCGTAGTGTCTTTAAGTTCATGTGTTTTTTAGTAAGGTATTAAATAAGTATGATATATGGAAGGCGCCCCCAGGCGCTCTCACCGCAAAATTAGCAAAAAATCCCCGCCCCCGCAACAAACCCGCCCAAAACCCTTCGTTTTGAACAAACCACCGCCCCCATTCGCACAAATCATTATCAATTCTCAATTTTCCACTCCCCCCTCCCGGCCCCCTGAAAAGAACCCTGTAAGGGTTCAATATAGTAGCTTTACCTTTGCAGCGTCGGACGACAGACTATCAAAAAGTCAGAGTTCGACGCTGGAAAATTATATGGTTGT
>UQLO01000050.1 GCA_900541865.1 uncultured Porphyromonadaceae bacterium
CGCGGCTTGCGAGCTGGAAGCTCGCCCTCCTTGGGCCCTTTCGCGGCTTGCGAGCTGGAAGCTCGCCCTCCTTGGGCCTTTCGCGGCTCCCTATCTCAATTTTCCCGCAGGGGGAAACCGCTCCCAATTTCAATTATCTATTCCGGGATGCGAAAAGGGTGCGCGGCCCGGAGGTGGCGCACCCTTTGTCGGTGTGTTATGGCTTATGGAGTGGGCTCTTATTTGGAGAGCTTCTCCTTGAGGGCTGCGAGAGCTTCGAGGTCGCCCAGTGTGGTCTTCTCCAGAGGAGTGGTCACTACGGGAGCCTCTTCCTGCTTCTTGGGAGCGGCGGCGCGCTTGGCGCGGCGTTCCTGGTTCTTCTCAGCGCGAGCTTCGTCTTCGAAGATGCGGCTGTGGGAGAGGATGATGCGCTTGCTGTCCTTGTTGAATTCGATTACCTTGAAGTTGAGCTTCTCGTCGACTTTGGCGGTGGTGCCGTCTTCCTTCACGAGGTGCTTGGGAGTTGCGAAGCCCTCTACGCCGTAAGGCAGAGCTACGACAGCGCCCTTGTCGAGCATTTCGACGATGGTGCCTTCGTGGATGGAGCCGATGGTGAATACGGTTTCGAATACGTCCCAGGGGTTCTCCTCGAGCTGCTTGTGGCCCAGAGAGAGACGACGGTTGTCCTTGTCGATCTGGAGCACCTCAACTTCGATGTCAGCACCGATCTGGGTGAACTCGCTGGGGTGTTTGATTTTCTTGGTCCAGCTGAGGTCGGAGATGTGGATCAGACCGTCGACGCCTTCTTCGATTTCGACGAACACGCCGAAGTTGGTGAAGTTGCGCACCTTGGCGGTGTGGCGGCTGCCAATGGGATACTTGGTTTCGATGTTCTCCCAGGGATCGCTCTTGAGCTGCTTGATGCCGAGGCTCATCTTGCGGTCGTTGCGGTCGAGGGTGAGGATAACGGCTTCGATTTCGTCGCCTTCCTTGAGGAAGTCCTGAGCGGAGCGCAGGTGCTGGCTCCAGCTCATTTCGCTGACGTGGATGAGACCTTCGACGCCGGGAGCCACTTCGAGGAATGCGCCGTAGTCGGCCATTACCACTACGCGGCCCTTAACCTTGTCGCCAACCTTGAGGTCGGGATCGAGGGCGTCCCAGGGATGGGGCTGGAGCTGCTTGAGACCGAGGGCGATGCGCTTCTTGTCGTTGTCGAAGTCGAGGATAACGACGTTGAGCTTCTGGTCGAGCTGAACGACTTCGCTGGGATGCTTGACGCGGCCCCAGCTGAGGTCGGTGATGTGGATGAGGCCGTCGACGCCGCCCAGGTCGATGAACACGCCGTAGGTGGTGATGTTCTTGACGGAGCCTTCGAGCACCTGACCCTTTTCGAGCTTGGAGATGATTTCGCGCTTCTGAGCTTCGAGCTCGGCTTCGATGAGGGCCTTGTGGGAAACGACCACGTTCTTGAATTCTTCGTTGATTTTAACGACCTTGAATTCCATGGTCTTGCCGACGAATACGTCGTAGTCGCGGATGGGCTTAACATCAATCTGGCTGCCGGGCAGGAATGCCTCGATGCCGAACACGTCGACAATCATGCCGCCTTTGGTGCGGCACTTGATGAAGCCCTTGATGATTTCGTTGTTTTCCAGGGCGGCATTGATGCGCTCCCAGCTGCGGCTTGCGCGCGCTTTCTTGTGGGAGAGAATCAGCTGACCCTTGCGGTCTTCCTGGTTCTCGATGAACACTTCCACCTTGTCGCCGACCTTGATGTCGGGATTGTAGCGGAATTCGCTCATGGGGATGATACCGTCCGATTTGTAGTCGATGTTAACCACGGCCTCACGCTTGTTGAGGGCGATGATGGTACCTTCGATTACTTCTTTGTCTTTGATCGAGTTGAGGGACTCCTCATAGGCGTGGGCCAGCTCTTCGTGGCTGCGGCCGGTGGCGGTTTCGCCGTTTTCGTAGGCTTCCCAGTCAAAATCCTCGACCGGTGAATTTTTCAATTCGCTCATTTAATGTGTTAATAATAAGGTTAATTACAGACGCATCGCAACGGGCGCCCACCGGCGTCCGCTCCTTTGCGCCGCAAAGATACAACATAATTTCCACTCCCACAAATATTTTTGCACCCGGCAACGGCAAAAAAACAAAAAAATCTCAGACAGAAATCTGCAGCTGATTCCGCACAAGATTCCAATACTCACCACATCAAATTTTATCAAAATAGCACTGAAGTTCTAAAAAAATCCCAAAAAGCTTGTATTATTTTAAAATTATACTTATTTTTGCAACTCATCGAGGCGCATTAGCTGTCTTGATTAAAATCATTTCCCATTTTTTTACCCAAAAATACTGTCGGTTCTTATGGGTAGAAGACTATTTATTATCGGGTATTTCCTATTGGCCGTGTTCTGCGTTTCCAGCGGACAAGACTCATTGAGTGTTGACACTGCTGCAACTCAATTGCGGGAAGTGGTTGTAGAGGGGCGTCGTGCTTGGGTCGACAACAATCGTATGGTGTTTGTGCCGGATCGCTATGAGAAAAAATTCTCCAATAGTCCTTTTACGCTCATCAATGAGATGAATCTGCCGGAAATAACAGCGACCGACGACCAAATTTTCAGTCGTACCGGCCCAGTGGATATTTACATCAATGGACAGCAAGCGTCGAAAACTGACTTGTCGGTGTTTTTGCCAAAAGACGTTGTCCGAGTAGAATATATTGAAAATCCTCGCGCGGCCGGCTATGGAGGTGCTTCGGCGGTTATTAACTTTGTGATGAGAACCTACATTGTTGGAGGTCTGACCAAAATATCTGCGGACCAGACTATACGCAATAATGGCAATTATGGCGCCGCTGCCAAATTGGTTTACAAAAAAATGACTTATGGCCTGTCTCTTACAGGAGGCTATGACCGCAATCCGGACTTTTGCAACATTACCGACGAAACCTTCCGAGATGTTTTCTTTGACGGTGTTAAAAATCAAGAAATCACCAAAACGGCAACGGAAAAGTGGGGCAAGCGCAGCCAGATGTTTGGAGCTGTCTTTGATTGTACTTTCAAGACTACGGATTTTTACTGCACCCACAGCGCATCTTTCTCGAACAGAATAAATCCGGGATACGAAATTTATAGTTCGGAGGATTGGTCTCCCGATATTTTCAAATCAACCCATTCTGCATCTCATCTGTCTAACCGCCTCACCATAGCTTCGCTGAGTGGATTGTACAATTGGAGTATCACCCCAAAGTGGCTTCTGCGGGCTACTTGGGACTATATGAGATGGGATGAGCGAAACACGTCTTCCTCAAGGATCGGAGACCGACAGGACATTTATTCAACGGGCCGGGAAAAGTCCGATGATTTTAAGATGAATCTCGTAGTCCACACCCAACGCAAAAAATGGACTCTGGGGCTATATCTTTCTCCTTCGTTCAGAATTTCAGAAGTGGTTTATGCCGGCTCGTCCGCACAATTACAAAAGCAGACAAGAGCACATCTGAACGCCGATATCAGATGGTTTATGCAGTTCTCGCCTCAGTTATTTATGCTGTTGAAACCCGGCATCTACAGCGATATCAGAAAAACGCCCGGACTGCCGACCGAATCTCATGTCGAGCCTCGTGCAAATCTGGATATTTATTGGTATGCCTCACCGACTGTGTCGGCAATGTTCTCGGGGAGTCATTACATTAACTCTGGGGGCGGCGTTACCACTCCGGCATTGGTGAAGGTTTCGGACTTTGTGTGGATGGAGGGCAATCCTGAAATCAAAAACAAGCCACACACCAACTTGTATGCGAACGTTGCATGGTTCCCATGGACAAGAACAACTTTTTCTATAAACGCAAGGTACTACCACGAGCGCAACCAGGACTACGAAACATATTTCCCCGCTCCGGAAGAACTTGGCGGGGTGATATTGAAACGACTTAATGCCCCATCTTTTTCAACAGCCTCAATCGGGGCAAGTGTCAAACAGACTTTAATGGGTGGCCGCATTTCGCTCAACGCCGGTGCCGACTACAAACGCACCGACACAAAAGTCGAGGAAAGGCCCTTCCTTAATGCTTTTTCTTACAATGGTTCGGCAAGTTTCCGGACAGGTAATTTCAGCTTTAACGTGTCATATCGTTCACCGGCAAAATATCTTTATGCGGCCGGCTACGGTCTCATAAAAGAAAAACAGGGAAACCTCAGCGCGACCGTCACTTACAGCTGCGGAAACTTCTTCCTGTCGGCCAAGGTCAACGACATGATGTGTACACACCGCATTGTCCGGGATTATTTTGCCTCTCGGACATAAACAAACAATACCGAACACTGGAATCTCGGACGCTCGGTGACTCTGACCGCATCCTACACCTTTGGCTACGGAAAGAAGATAGATCCGGCCATCGACATTGAGCAACCCGGTGTTTCGGGCGAGTCCGGAATACTCGGAATTCGCCGGTAAACCCAATTTATTTCCCTCCGACGGCCTCTGTAGGATGTTCCTGCGGGGGTCGTGTTTTTTTGCCTTTATGGCTCAAACTTTTATGTGGTACCCAATGTTTTAATTGAGTAACGTAATTATGCCCGATGCGGCAATCATCTCCTCCCATAAAATGGTCCGATTTGGCTGACGATACACATAGTTACCGCTACCGGCGCACAAACCCTTTGGAGAAGGCGCGCGGAATAAAGTGTTAATCCACATACAATTAATAATACACGCATTCAACCAAACAACAGCCTCTATGAAACGGACTCTACTCTCTTTCTGCGCCGTGTTCGCGCTGGGTACTTTCCTCGGGATGGGCGCCGAGCCTTCCGACACCACCCTGGCGCCCGGCACTGACTCCGGTAATCCTATCGAATTCCGCCGAACCACACCCGAAGTGCGGCGTATCCTCAAGCGCGGCCGCGTCGAAAAGCGCCGGGCCGTGGCCGAAGCCCCAAACTTCGTCATAAAGACTCGCGACAATAACTTCGTGATGGCCATCGGCGGCCAAATCAATCCCATTCTCGGTTTTGACATCGGCAACAATCTCTACAAGCAGTCGGGAGCCGGTATCAGCTTCGTTACGGCCGATATTCCCGTTCCCGCAACGCCGGGACACAAAGGCGACTTCTACATCAACCCCATCAACGGCTTCCTCGACGTGCAGATTACCGGCCTGGCCGGAACGCCCAACGAAATCACCGGCTATATCAAGGCCGGCACCGACGGCATAACCTCCAGCCTGGTGCTCCAGCGCGCATACATCACATACCGCCGGTTCCAGGCCGGTATGCAGCTCACCCTGCTGCAGGACGACTATGCCTGCCAGCCCCCCACAATCGACCCCGAAGGCCCCTCCGGTTGCGTTTCTACCGTGGCCTATGAAATAGCATACCGATCCAAGAGTTATGACGGCTTCCGCTTCGCCGCCGCTCTCGACATGCCCACCTACTACAGCTCCAACGGCTACTACCGGGGCCATGACTTCCCCAAGTACGACAATCGTCAGGTCGACATCTCCTCCGAGCAGTTCATTCCCGACATTCCCGCCTGGGTCGAATACTCCTTCTCGCAGTGGAACCGCGTGCGCCTCAGCGGCATGCTCCGCAACTTCCACTACCGCGACGTCGTTGCCAACAAGACGCGCTACACTCCCGGTTGGGCCGTGATGCTTTCGGGCAACCTCTCGCCGGTGAAGCAGCTCATTTTCTACTACCAGTTCGCCTACGGCAAGGGCGTCGGAGCCTATCTTCAGGACCTGGCCGGAAAGAACTTCTCCTTCACTCCGGACAACGCCGAGCCCGGCCGCATGAAAGCCAACGCAATGATGGGCGCAAACATCGGCGTAAGCTTCAATCCAACCAAGAAACTGCAGTTCAACGCAATGTTCTCCGAAAGCCGTATATGGGGCGTCAAGGACTACGCCACTGCGCCCGACTCCGGCTGCAACTACAAGTATGCCCTCTACGGCGCCGTGAACTGTTTCTACAACATCACCCCTTACCTCCAGTGGGGCATCGAATACCTCTGGGGCCACAAGCAGACCTGGAACATGGGAGGCGCTCACGACAACCGCATCCAGACCCAGATCGCTTTCTCATTCTGACATAAAAAATATCAACCTTCTTTAATATCCACCTTCTAAATTCCAAAACTCATGTCCGGCATTTCTACTGGCTATGGCACTTCCAAGTTGCCGCTTTGGGCGGTGGTGAACCTGTATATCATCTTCATCTGCACCTCCATACCGGGACTGGCCATCTCTCCTATCATGGGCGACCTCACCCGCATCTTCCCCGGGACGAGTCAGCTCGAGACTCAGTTCCTTACGCTGGGTCCTAACATTGCCGCCATTCCTTTCGTCTTCCTTGGCGGCTGGATCGGCACCCGCTTCAACAACATGAAGCTTCTGAACTGGACCTGCCTCTTCTACGGCATCGGCGGCGCGGCCTTCTTCATCGCGCCAAACATGATTACCCTGATTATCCTCAGCTTCGCCATCGGCATTGCCGCCGGCATCATGTCGCCTCTGGCCAGCGCCTTCATCGCCGACCTCTTCAACGGCAAACAGCGCACCGAGCAGTACGGCTACACCTCTGCCGTGCTCAACCTCGTCCTGATGGGCTGTACAATCGCTACCGGCTACCTCGCAAAAATTTCCTGGCGTCTGCCTTTCTTCATCTACCTGCTGCCCTTCGTGCCGCTCTTCTTTGCAGCCAAGTTCAAGAAATACATCAAGGAGCCGGTTTCCATCCGCTCCAACGACGCAGCCAAAATCAAAGCCCCCAAGGTGAAGTATAAATTCAGCGAAAACGTCAATATGCCTATGCTCATCCGCTACTGCGCATATTACTTCTTCATCACCCTGGTAATCGCTGCCATCAGCCTTTACATTCCTTTCCGCTACACCAACTCCGCTACCGCCGGCGACCTCACCTCGATTCTTTTCCTGGGCATCATGGCCTCCGGTTTCAGCCTTAACTTCGCACTGAAGTTCCTGCGACGCAACGTTGCCTTGCTCGTTATGCTCTTCATCCTGATCGGCTTCATACTGATGACCATCTCCAACGAGGCTGTTATCGTCGGCATCGGCATCCTGCTCGCTTCCTACTTCTACGGCGTAGCCCAGCCTTACTACTACGACCGTCTTTCGATCGTCTCCACCCGCGTGGCCCTGACCCTTACAATGGCCTGGTTCGCCGTTATGGACTCCATCGGCAACGTCGTGGCTCCCTTTGTCATCGACGCCATCGCCAAAATTTTCCACAGCTCGACTTCGGCTCATCCACTGATGGCCTTCAAGATTTGCATGTACATGAGCTTCATCGCCCTCATCGTCGTTATAATCCGCTCCGTCATCGTCGCTGCCAAGCGTCATGACCACAAAGACGACAACGAACCGCAAAAACTGGGCGATTCCGTAAACCCCATGCCCGCCGCAAGCGTTGGTACTCAGAGTCAGACAGTAGCCGCAACCGCCGCAAAAGCCGAGGAAGTAGCCCAGAAAGCCGAGCAGACCGCCGCTAAGGCCGAAGCCGTAGCTTCCGAAGCCGAGTCCGTGGCACAGAAGGTGGAAGACACAGCCATCAAAGCCGAAGACCAACTCAAAGGCAACAATACAACTCCGGGCAACGGCAAATAAATCAACTGCCCCTCAGGTATAAAAAACTCTCCCTAAAGGTTTATAATCATGTACAAACCCAATTTCAAAAACACCGAAGCGAAGGAGTTCGTCCTCAACGAACACACCCGCGGCTACTCCCAGTGTATCGACAACAACTGGAACTATGCCGTCTACGCCCAGGACCCTTCCGTGAGCATCTACCAGAATGAGTACAATGCCGGATACGTTCAAGGCAAAATCCAGACCGGCACGGTCATAAAGGCCACCCGCAACAACACCTGGCGCTGGTACGTCCTCGACGAAGGCCCCGGCGCAAACAGCACACAGATTCCCCCGAACGGCACCGAAATAGCCACATCCGCTCTGGTGGAGAACTACAACTACCTCACCGACTGGGCCGAGAAGAACATCAACGATGAGAAAACCATCTCAATCGTGCGTCTGATGTTCCGTATGCTCGGTATCTACCATGGCGCCGCCGACCGCGAACCCCTCACCAACGTGAAGTTCGACGACCTAAAGCTCGCAAACATGGATCCCGAGGATTCCAAGATGCACACCGACGACGAGCCCCTGACCTTCATCGACGTTTACTTCATCAACGCCCAGATGGACCTTTGGGACGCCATCGCCAAACCTCTTGGCGTGGCCCTCAACAAACTCGAAGCCGACGACAAGGCCAAAACACTCGCCGACGAGAAAGAAGAACTCCAGGAAGACCTCCGCATGAAACCGGGCAACTGCTCCGGCTTCGTAAAGAGACTGCCCTCGGGCGAAATCCTATGGACGCACACCTCTTGGTGCTGCCTGATGGCTCAGACCTGCGCCATGACATACGTTATCGGCGACGACTTCCTCACCCAGAACACTTTCTGCCCCGGCCAGTTCGGCTCCAACACCGACTTCGGCTTCAACAAGCACGGCATCGGCTTCAACGAAACCACCGAAACATACTTCTACAACGAGTCCAAGACCCTGGGCATCTGGCTGACTTGGCGTGCCGCCGCCGCCGAGATGTTCTCTAAGTCTATCGACGAGTTCTACGACTACGTTACCATCGACAACACCGGCACATACCTCAACGCCTACATGCTTGTCGACGCCTATCGCGGTGAATTCGGCATGATCGACATGAGCTACGCCCGTTTCGCCCTCTTCCGCAGCGACGGCACCACGCTCACCGTGACCGACTCCACCGGCTACAAGCCCAACTTCCTCGACTGGGACCACCACATGGTCACCGAAGAGCACGTGCTGGGATGCAACAACCCCTCCTACAAGCGCATATGGCGAGAGCTTGAGACTATCGACGGAGCGCCCAAGCGCCGCTACCAGCTCTGGCGTAACATCCCCAACGTCTCCGACATGGAATCCGCCAAAGCACTCATTACCTTCAACTCCTCCAACGAGCCTATCTCAATCGCCGGCCGTTGGGACCTCGGATACGGCACATCCGAATTCATTCGCTACCAGCCCCACGGCGCAATCGACGCAAAGGCCTTCGGTACCGAGGAAATCAAGGAAGTACTCGCTTCGCTGAGCCTCAAACCCAGCATCAACGGCACCAAAACCAGCTTCTGGATGAAGTTCGGCACGCCCTACATCGACGGCAAGCCCTTCGTATGGTCCGACTCTATCTGGGCCAAGTTCAAACTCCCCGAAGAAGTCGACTTCATACCCGACGCCATCGACGGCCGCTGGAACAGAGTCAAAATGTTCATGGAATGACCTTACGGCAGCCATCTCTAACATTCCATTAAAAAATAAAACCCATGGCAAAATATATTCCAAAATTCAAGAACACTCCCGCTCAGGAGTACGTCCTCGACCAGTACTCCAAGGGCTACTCCCAGTGCGTGGACAATAACTGGAACTTCGCCGTTTACGCTCAGAACCCTGCCGTAAGCATCTTCCAGAACGAATACAACGCCGGCTACGTCCAGGCAAAAATCCAGACAGCACCCATGCTGCTGGCAACCCGAAACAACTCCTGGAAAAACTTCCTCGTCGGCGCCACTCCTCAGGACGCTATCTCCGTCGAAGTCAAACCCGAGTACCTCACCGCTTGCGGCGAAACCCTGGTGCAGAACTACAACTACACCTACCAGTGGGTACTCGAGCGTCAGGACGACATCAAAGTTCAGGGCATTCAGCGACTCATGTTCCGTATGTTCGGTATCTATGAAGGCGCACTCGGCCTCGAACCCCGTAAGGACATCACCTACGCAGACCTTGCCCTCGACAAACTCGCTCCCGAACAGCTCAAACTTGGCGCAGGCGACACCCCTCTGACCTTCCTGGATATCTACTTCCTCAACGCCCAGTACGACCTCTTCGACGCCGTTGGCGACAAAATCGGACTCGTTATGGGCTACGGTACAGCAAAGAAGAAAAACGGCAAGGACGAAAAGCCCGACCACTGCACCGCATTCGTCAAGAAAATGCCCGACGGAAACATCTTCTGGACCCACAACTCATGGTGCTGCTTCTGGGCGCAGAGCTGCGCCGTAACATATGTTATCGGCGACGACTTCGTTACCCAGAACGCAAACTGCCCCGGCCAGTTCGGTTCTAACACCGACTTCGGCTTCAACGGCAAAGGCCTCGGATTCAACGAAACAACCCACGTCGACCTATACGACAAAACCCGCATCGACGGCGTGTTCCTCGCATGGCGCTCCGCAGCTGCCGAACAGTTCGCCGGCTCCATCGACGAATTCTACGACTACTGTACTCTCGACAACACCGGCACATACCTCAACGGCTATCAGCTCGTCGACGCTAACACCGGCGAAATCGGCCTCCTCGATATGAGCTACAACCGTTTCGTCCTCTTCAAAAGCGACGGCAAGAAGATAACAATGAAGGACTCCACCGGCTACGAGCCCACCTTCCTCGACTACGACCACCATCTGATCACCCCCACCCACATCTTCGGCGTAAACCAGCCCGTGAGCTGGTGGGTAGGCTACGAACTCGAAAGCATGAACCTCCGACCCATGCGACGCAACCAACTCTGGGAACGCATCGACACCGTTCAGTGCATCGAGACCGCCAAAAACCTCATTACCTACACCGAAGACCGCGAGCCTCTGAGCATCTACGGACGTTGGGACCTCGGATACGGTACTACCGAGCTGCCACGCGTTCGCCCCGACGGCTCTGTCGACGCAAAAGCCTGCTCTGTCCAGATTATCAAAGACACTCTGGCTAACCTCTCGCGCAAACCCAGCATCAACGGCACCAAAACCAGCTTCTGGATGAAGTTCGGTACTGCGCCCGTCAACCAGCTCCCCTTCATCTGGAGCCAAAGCAAGTTCGCAGACCTCAAGCAGCCTGAAGAAATCGACTACGTCCCCGACGCCCTCGACGGCCGCTTCAACCTGGTCAAAATGTTTATGGAATAACCCTCCAATCCCCTCAAAAAACGGCAGACGGCACCCCGCCTGCCGTTTTTTATGCATCGTCGCGGCCCTCGGAAGGGAGGAAGCACCGTCAGAGCGGCAATCTTGGCTGCTGTCCGGGTAAAAAGCCCGGTCGGTGGCTTTGCGTAGTTTCGGATCATCATGAACTGGTCGTTGAGTTGAGAGAAGAGAGTTTCTTAAAACAACTAGCCGCTCATAATCCCGTCGCAAATAAGCTACCAGTTTGTGGCGCCGGTCGCGTAAAGCGACAAATTGGGAGAAAACGTATTTGTCATGAAACATAGGCTACATAATAGCTGTCACCGCAAACATTCTCTTCAACATCTTAACGCGACAGCAAAGTATTTCTCAGTAAAAATGGTGGAAAGGGATTTGCAATCTCCGACTACCCGCCGGAGCTAACTTCCTAACAGGATTGGTGATTCAAAAGAGGCAAATCTATACCGGGATTGTCGCCCCGCGCACTCTCTTGAACCGCTACGTTGCTCCTCTTCAGTGGCCTCACCAAGCCGTCGGCGCCCCAAAGCCTATGGGGCGGGGATTTGAATCCCCGCCGACTCGCCGGAGCCATCTAACAAGCCGAAAATGTGGTGAAGGCCGGTCGGCGGGGATCACCGACGCACCCAGGCGCCCGGATGTAAAACCGTCGGGGGCGGCAGGGAAGGCCGGCAACGTTATGGAGTGAGGGCTTCAGCCCTCACCGTGCCGCCCCGCCGCCAATAAGCCCCGCCCGCACAAGCCGCTAAAGGCAGCCCAAAGAGAACTCCGGAGGAGTTCAAGAGAGTAGCGCGGGGTGACAACCCCGGGAAAACCGCGACCCACAAAATCAGCGACCCTGTGGGGTCGAACACGATCAGCCCTCGCGCATACCCCTTCGCGAAAGGGTCGCCGATGCGTGTGTGCGGCCCGTATACCC
>UQLO01000051.1 GCA_900541865.1 uncultured Porphyromonadaceae bacterium
TCTTTTCGTCGTAAAAAGTTACCTTCGTCTGGTAGGCGGGGATTGCAAATCCCCGCTCCATAGCGTTGCGGACAATCTTTTGAAAAAAGAACTCCGTAGGAGTTCAAAAAGGTAGCCTGGGGTGACAACCCCGGGATAGATTCGCCTCTTTAGAATCAGCGACCCCGGTAGGGGTCGAACCCCGGCGAAAGGTCGCGGCACGTGTTCGACCCCTGACGGGGTCGCCGTTCCGGATATGTGATTTTTACCTGGGGTTGTCACCCCAGGCTACTCTCTTGAACCGCTACGCGGTTCTTTTTTTCTTGGGCGTGAATACTCCGCGGCGATATGGAGTGACGGCTTCAGCCGTCACCGACCCGCCGGGGCATTCTTCTTTCGTCGGCATTCCCTTCGGGATGGGCGAGGGCTGAAGCCCTCGGTCCATATGTTGAGGGCGTTTTCGCGGATTATAATGGCATCGGCGGACGCTTGCGAGCTGGAAGCTCGCCCTCCTTGGGTCTCTTTCGCGGCTTGCGAGCCGGGAGCTCGCCCTCCTTGGGCCTTTCGCGGCTTGCGAGCCGGGAGGCCGCCCTCCTTGGGGTGATAACGAACTTTAACGTGCGGGTTTATGTTACTCTATCGTGCAATTTTATTAACTTTGCAATCGCATAAAACATATCTGACATGGAAACAAAAGAACTCGACCGCCTGAGCTATGCCTTGGGTGTGAGCATGGGATACAACTTCCGTGCTTCCGGAATCGAAAAAATCGACATACAGGACTTCGCCGACGCTCTCGGCGCTGTGTTCTACGGCCAGACCACCAAGATGACAGCCGAAGAGGCCAAGGCCGAAGTGCAGAAGTTCTTTATGGACCTTCAGCGCCGTCAGCAGGAGGAGGCGGCCAAGATGGCCGACATCAACGCAGCCGCCGGCGAGCAGTTTCTGGCTGAAAACGGCCAGCGCGTTGAGGTCAAGACAACTCCGTCGGGTCTTCAGTATGAGGTCCTCGAGGAGGGCACCGGCCGTCAGCCGAGCGCCACGGACCGCGTGACTGTTCACTACACGGGCAAGCTTATCGACGGCACCGTGTTCGACAGCAGCGAGGAGCGTGGCGAGCCGGCCACTTTCGGTGTCAACCAGGTTATCCCCGGCTGGGTGGAGGCCCTTCAGCTGATGAAGGAGGGAGCCCGCTGGCGACTGTTTATCCCCTCGGCGCTTGCCTACGGCCCCAACGGCGCAGGAGGCGCCATCGGCCCGAACCAGACACTTATATTCGACGTACAGCTTCTGAATGTGGAGGCGTGATGAAAACGAACCGCAAACTGCTGACGCTAGCATGCGCTGCGCTGTTCGGCGCGGGCGGTGCGGTAGGCGCCACACCGACGCCTACGCTGACCGACAGCGTCACGGAGGCAGCGGCCGTGTTCGTGACGGCCAATATGAAAAACGGCATTGAGGTGCTGTTGGACAATATCCGGCAGATGGGCCTCGAGGCAGACTCAGCGCGCCTTGTCGACTTGGTTGCGGAGGGCATCCGTAGACCCTTGGACGAGGACGCCTACCGCCGCGCCGGCACGTATCTCACCGAGACGGCGGAGCGCATCAGCGGCGAGCGCGAACGCGCCTTTTTGGCGGCCGCTGCGGCCCGTCCGGGCGCTGAGGTGCTCGACGGCGGCCTTGTGCTGGAGACCCTAGAGCCGGGCACCGGCGCAACGGTAGTGCCTTCCGACGTGGTAGTGTTCAACTACCGCGGCGCGCTGCCCGACGGCACCGTGTTCGACGACACGGCCGGCGGTCAGCCGCTGACCACGGTAGCGTCGAACCTCGTGCCGGGAATGACGCAGGGCCTGACGCATATGCGCACCGGCGGCACTTACCGCCTGAGCATACCATCGGCGCTGGGCTATGGCTCGCGAGGCGCAGGAGGGGTAATACCTCCTGACACCCCTCTGGATTTCACCATTCAAATTGTGGAAATCAAGCCGGCATCGGCGCAGTAAATAGAAAAACAATAACTACATATCAATCTTAAAGATGAAGAAATTAATCTTTGGGGCAGCCGCGCTGCTCGCCATCGCCGCCGCATCGTGCAGCAAAGCCCCCGGTGGAAACACCGAGTCGGGCATCGACGCCTACACCGACTCCCTTTCGAGCGCCTTCGGCGCCTATGTAGGTTCCACTCTGGCAATGCAGAACCAGGGCTACACCGCAGAGCAGAAGGAGCAGTTCCTGAGCGCATATCAGAAAGTTATGGCGTCTGCCAATACAGAGGCAGAGCGACAGGGTGCCCTTGTTGCCGCCCAGATGCTGCAGGCCATCGACCAGTTCGGCTCCCGCGACCTCACCATCGCCAAAACACCGGTAGTGAGCGGCTTCCGCAGCGCCTTTATGCGCGACTCGGTAGACTACTCCGTAGTGATGAAATACTCCGACGAGTTCCGCACCCTTCACGAGCAGGGAATGGAGCGCGCCCAGGAAGCCCGTCGCGCCGAAGCACTCAATTCTCCGGAAGCACAGCAGAACGGCCGCATCGCCGCCAACTACGTAGAGCGCCTCAAGAGCAATGACTCCGAGGTACGCACCACCGAGAGCGGCCTGACCTACAAGATTACCAACGCCGGCAACGGCAACCACGCCACCGCCAACTCGTCGGTGAAGGTTAAGTACGTCGGCAAGCACCTCAACGGCGAGGTATTCGACCAGAGCGGCGACACCCCCGCGAGCTTCAACCTGCGCGGGGTCGTTCCCGGCTTCAGCGAGGGTCTGCAGCTCATCGGCGAAGGTGGCTCCGCTACACTCTACATCCCCGGCAACCTCGCCTACGGCCCGGAGGGCCAGCCTCAGGCCGGAATCGGCCCCAACGAGATGCTCGTCTTCGACGTGGAGCTCGTGGAGGTGAACTGATGGAAATGTAGAATTAAGAATTTAAAATGTAAAATGGGGGTCTCGGCCCCCATTTTCATTTGCGGATGAGATCGATAAATCGCGATGAATCGGGTTATATCGCGATGAATCGGGCGACGTCGGATTATTTTCGGGGCGGAATCCCTTCGGGATGTGGCGAGCCCAAGGAGGGCGAGCTTCCAGCTCGCAAGCCACGAAAGGGCCCGACGCCGTCTTTTCTCCGAAAAAGTTACCTTCGCCTGGCCGGCGGGGATTGCAAATCCCTACCCCATAGTCCCGGGGCGGATCAATTGTCAATTATCAATTTTTAAAAAGAGTGGGGCTTCCGGGCCGAGGTTGAAGATTAGGTCGAGGATGCTAAGGTCGGGAATGAATCCGAGCGCGTCGGCTCGGATTTGCCAGTATGGTCCGGGATTTGTCGCGGGGGCGGCGGTTTGCGCGCATGCCCACTCGGCGCGGACAGCAGTCGGTAAGGCGAGTATGGCCCGCACGGCGGCATCGGCTCGCACGATAAGGTCTGCGAGAGTCTGACCGGGTTGCGGTTGGGAGAAAATCGGCTGCAGGCGCGGCCAATAGTGCTCAAAGAAGGGTGTTCGGCCGTAGGCGCTCTCGAGGGCGGCGCTGTGCACTTCCCACCATCGGCCGTGAGCGGAGACGCCGACGTCGCCCCAGCGCACGCCCTGCGGAGAAGCGGCGCCTTCGGGGCGGACGATAGGCACGGTTAGCTCAAGCGGGCCGCGAACGTCGGCAATACGATAGCGGTGAACGGCTTTGAGACGCTTGTCGAAGCGTGCGCCCAGGTGGATTGCAGCGGCAGGATGAGCAGCCATCAGAGCGTAATATCCGGCGGCGGGGAAAAGTCGGGGGGGCAGGACAATCTCCCCGGAGCGGGACAGCAGGGGATGGCTCATTTGTCGGGGTTGGCGTCGCGAAGGATACGGCTCCAGCGTATTTTGCCGTCGAAGAGGCCGCGCTCGTTGTCGAGCGAAACGAGCACAATCATAGGAGTGCCGACGATATGGTCTTCGGGCACGAAACCCCAGTATCGCGAATCCTGACTACGGTCGCGGTTGTCGCCCATCATGAAGTAGTAGTCCATAGCGAAGGTGTACTCGCTTGCGGGCTCCCCGTCGATGTAGACGGTTCCTGAGGCCTCGTCGAGCCGGGAGTCGGTGTGGCCTTCGTAGTTTCGGATAGCGCGGTGGTATCGCTTCCAGTTGTCGGCGTTGAGAGCAATGGTTGTCCCCTTGGCGGGAATGAGGAGCCCGTCGTCGCCGCCGAAGTTAGAGATAGTCCAGTCGCCGGCGGAGCTGTAGGGGAAAGTGTATTTAGTCATTCGCCCGAGCTCGTTGAGCTTCTGTATGGCCGTCATGCCGTAGTCACGGCTTAGGCGTGAGCGCATCTCGGCTGTTAGTGGCGCCAGGTAGATTGTGGCGCCATCGGGGAGGTCCGGCAGGAGGGCGGCCCACTCGAAGTAGTTCGACTGGGATGGAGTGATGAAACTGAGGTCGGAGGCCGTGATTCCGAGGTCGTGGAGGTCGTCCTGAGTGAGTGAGCGGGTGGTGGAGAAGAGATAGTCGAACTGAACGTTTTCGGGGAAAGGCTGGGCGACGCCGTCGAGCAGGATAGTGTCGTTGACGATTCGGATGCGCTGGCCGGGCAGGCCGACGGCTCGCTTGACGTAGTTCTGCCTTCGGTCGACGGGTCGGAAAATCTTCTCGCCGTACTCCTGCGGATTCGCGGCGATGTAATCACGGCCAAAGTCCTCGACAAGCATATCGTAGTACTCCGCGCGCACATCCTCATATCGGCTCATCACGGTGTCGCCGGCGGGAAAGTTGAAGACCACGATGTCGCCGAGTTCGACGTTGCGCAGCCCCTTGAGGCGTCGGTAGGGTAGAGCTGGCGAGTCGAGGTAGCTCTTGAAGCCGAAGAGCTTGTTGTGGACCAGCGGGAAGTGCACGGGGGTCATGGGCACACGCGGGCCGTAGACGGCCTTGTTCACCCAAAGGTAGTCGCCGGTGAGAAGTGTCTTTTCGAGGGAGCTTGACGGAATCTGGTAGTTCTGCCCCACGAAAGCAAAGACGAAGTAGACCAGCACCAGAGCGTAGACGATAGCGTCGACCCAGCTCATAACGCCTCGTACGGCGGGATTTTTGCTTTTCTTCCACCAAGTGAGCGGGATGAAGCCGGTAATGTAGATGTCGAAGAGAAGGAACCAGAAAATGAGCAGCCACCAGGACTGCATCCAGGCCACCCAAGCCACAAAGATTAGAGAAACGACGGCAAAGCGAATCCAACGGGTTTTCTTGGTTTCTTTACAGCGTTTTTTTATTTCGTCGATCAGAGAGAAGCCGGCAGCCGGCTGCGAAGGTTCGTTTATTTCGCTCATAGTAAGATTGTTAATCAGTTAACCCTGGCGGCGGACTGAACGCCGTTAATTCGTTTGGCCAGGGAGCAGAGGTCGCGGACAACGTCGGCGTCGCTCACGCGCACCCAGAGGTCGCAGTGGAACACGGCTCCGGTGGCCTCAATGTCGACCTTACGCATATCGATTCCCAAATGGGTTGAAATCATGTTAGTAAGCTCCTGAAGGATGCCCCGACGGTCGATGCCCTCAATGTGAATGTGGGCCAGGAATCGCTCGTCGACGCTCTCCCACTGAGTGGCGACAATGCGGCTACCATATGTAGCCTTCAGCACTTGGGCGTGTGCGCAGTCGAGGGAGTGTATTTCGAGCTGTCCGTCGTCGTTGATGAAGCCCATCACGTCGTCGCCGGGAATAGGCGAGCAGCAGTCGGCCAGGCGGAAGTTGGCGCCGTTCTCGTCGACCTTGAGGGAGTATATCTGCTTGGGGTTTATGGGTTCGGGCTGAGTCTCGGCAACCGGCTCCTCGTCCTCCTTCTTGCGCCCCAGGCCGATTGGCCAAATCTTGGATAGAATAGCCTTTGTACGTCCGGGTTTTGCATTGCTGACAGCTCTCTTGAGGAGCGAAGGCAGGTAGTCGCCCAAGGCAATTTCGCCGGCGCCGAGCTGGTAGCAGAGGTCGTCGCGGTTGCCGACATGGTAGATGCCCTGAATCTTGGTGATAACCAGGTTGTTGTCGGGCAGGTCGTTGTCTTTGAGCCATTTGGTGAGAATAGCGTTGCCTGCGGAGATGAGAGGCTGTCGTTCGGCGCGCAGAGCTTTACGCAGTCGTGTGCGACCCTTTGCAGTGACCATAAAATTCTCCCATTCGGGCAGCGGGACCTGCGTTTTCGAAGTCAGCACCTCGACCTGGTCGCCGCTGCGCAGCTCGTGCTGGAGTGGCACCAGCTTGTGGTTTACCTTGGCGGCTATGCAGTGCATGCCGATTTCGGTGTGGAGTGCAAATGCCAAGTCGAGCACCGTGGCGCCCGAGGGTAGGGTCTGGAGCTCTCCGGCGGGGGTAAACACCACAATCTCTGAGGAGAAAAGATTGAGCTTCAGCGTATTGAGGAAGTCGATGGCACTTGGTTCGGGATTGTCGAGAATATCCTTGATGGTTTTGAGCCATGCGTTGAGCTCCGACTCCTCGTCGCCCTCTCCGATTTTGTACTTCCAGTGTGCGGCGAAGCCTTTTTCGGCGATTTCGTCCATACGCCGCGAGCGTATCTGCACCTCGATCCAATTTCCGTCGGGACCCATAACAGTGAGGTGAAGCGCCTGATAGCCATTAGCTTTTGGCGTTACAATCCAGTCGCGGGTTCGCGTGGGGTGGAGTTGGTACAGGTCGGTGATGGCAGAATAGATGCTCCAGCAGATGCCCTTCTCCTTGGCTTGGTCGTCGCAGTCGAAGACAATGCGCATGGCATACAGATCGTAGATTTCCTCGAATGGCAAATGCTTGGCTTCCATCTTCTTATAGATGGAGTAGATTGATTTGAGGCGGGCCTTTGCCTCATATCGTATACCCAGCGTATTGAGCTTCTCCTTGATAGGGGCGGCGAAGTCGGTATAGACGGCGGTACGCCGCTCCTGAGTCTGGCGAATCTTGTCGGAAATCTCGCGATAGATGTCGGGATGCTCGTGTTTGAAGCTAAGGTCCTCAAGCTCAGTCTTAATTTCGAAAAGGCCGAGGCGATGGGCCAGCGGGGCATAGATGTAGAGCGTTTCGCCGGCAATCTTGTAGCGCTTGTTGGGGGCCATGGAGCCCAGGGTGCGCATATTGTGCAGGCGGTCGGCCATCTTGATGAGCACCACGCGGATATCCTCGCTCATAGTGAGGAGCAACTTGCGGAAATTTTCGGCCTGCATGGAAGCCTTGTCGCCGAAGATGCCGCCGGAAATCTTTGTCAGCCCCTCGACGAGCTGAGCAATCTTAGGTCCGAAATGTTGCTCAATATCCTCGACGGTATAGTCGGTGTCTTCGACAACATCATGGAGCAGAGCGGCGCAAATCGAAGTCGAGCCCAGGCCAATCTCCTGAGAGGCAATCTTAGCCACGGCGATGGGGTGCATGATATAAGGCTCGCCGGAGCGGCGCCGAATACCCTTGTGGGCCTCGCGGGCAAAAGCAAAAGCACGTTCGATAATCTCAACCTTCTTGCGGTGGTTGCTTTTGAGATAACCGTCGAGGAGGTCGGCGAAAGCGTCCTCCACCATTTGCTTCTCCTGCTCCGGGGTCATTTTACTATTGTATTCCATGCCTCAAAAAGTGCTGATTGACCAAATTAGCGCAAAAATACTCCAATAGCGGCGAATATGCAAAAAAAATCCCCTAATTAACCTTAAGAGCTCCGCGAAGCGGCTTCCCGGCGAACCATAGCCGGGGACTACGCGTTTTATTTGGTGAACCGCAGCAGATATCCGGGTCACCGCCGGGGTATCTGCCCTCCGGCCGCCACATACATGACTAACAATACTCTTTCCGGCACATTTCCAAAAGCTTGGGAGGGTCCAAAACAAACATTCCGCCATGACAACAAAATCCCTCAAAGGCACCCAGACCGAGAAAAACCTGGTTATTGCCTACCTTGCCGAATCGGCTGCCTACACGCGCTACACCTACTACGCCCAGCAGGCAACCAAGGAACAGTATTTCCCCATCGCCATAGTGTTCAACGCCACCGCGGCAAATGAACTACACCACGGCAAAATCTTCTTTAAATTCCTCCAGGGAGGCAATATCACCGTGCCCTGCAATGCCGATGCCGGCGTAATAGGCACCACCGAGCAGAACCTCATCACCGCCGCCCACGAAGAAGAGGTCGAAGGCGTCGAACTCTACACCAACGCCGCCAAGGTTGCCCTCGAGGAAGGTTTCCCCGAAATAGCAGCCCACTTCAGCGCCATCGCTACCATCGAGAACCAACACCGCCAGCGCTTCCTACACTATCTGGACCAGGTCCAGAAGGGAACTGTATGGAAACGCGACAAACCCATCACCTGGAAGTGCCTCGTCTGCGGCTATGAATACGTCGGAACCGAGCCTCCCACAAAGTGCCCCGCCTGCGACCATCCCTACCAGCACTACGTCGGCATGGACTACGTCGAAGGTCTCGAATAAAGCATCGCCCCGAGGACGCCGCACAATTCCGCAACAATCATAAAATCAACATAACAACATGAGCGATTTCAATAAACTTATACAGGAGAACAAACCCACACTGGTCGACTTCTTCGCAACATGGTGCGGCCCCTGCCGCGTGCAGGGCCCCATTCTGGAGGACGTCAAGAAAACCGTCGGCGACACCGCCAACATCCTCAAAGTCGACATCGACGCCAACCGTGAACTCGCAAACCAGTACCGCGTGCAGTCCGTGCCCACACTGATTATGTTCAAGAACGGCGAGGCCATCTGGCGCGCAGTCGGCGTGCAGCAGGCCGACGTCCTGGTCCAGAAAATCAAGGACCATCAGGAAACCAAATCCGACGAATTCTAAAAAAACACTCCAACCATGACAACCAACGAATCACTGGACAAGTTGCTCGTCGACTACCTTGGCGGCTCCAAACCCACCATGGTGGAGTTCTACGACCCCAACTGCGACAAGTGTCTTAAGACAATCCCCGTGCTGGGCGAACTTCGCGACAAGTTCACAGGCCGCGCAAACGTAGTCGCCGTCGACAAAGACGCCAGCGGCGACCTCGTGCAGAAATACCACGTCCATTCATATCCTACCTTCATTCTGTTCAAGGACGGCCAGGAAGTGTGGCGCGACGGCGGCGCTAAGCCCCTGAGCGAGCTCACCGACATGATACACCGCTTCGAATAGAACGCGGAATGCAAGATACAAAATGGGGCGACCCCGACCGGGGCGCCCTATTTTGTATTCACAGGGCCCGATGGCAGGCTGCCGGTAAAATTTGCCGCTTTCGACCGCCAATTCCTTTGGATATTAAATAAAAAACACCAACCTTTGCCTCGGAAACGTGGTTTTCAGCGGATGTCGAACCCCTCGGAAACGTGGTTTTCAGCTTCAGATAGGCCCTTAAACACTTGTTTGACAGCTTACGGGGTGAGTGCCGATTCTACACCAGGCAGAGGATGAGGGCCTGGGCCACCACCACGCGCAGAAACATAGTCAGAGGGTACACCGTAGAGTAGGCTACGGCCGGAGCGTCGTTGCCCGTCGAGTTGTTGGCGAAGGCCAGGGCGGGCGGGTCGGTGCAGCCGCCGCTCACAAGGCCCATGATGGTCAGATAGTTGATTTTGTATACTCCGCGGGCAATGCATCCAACCACCACCAAAGGAAGCAGGGTGATGGCGAAGCCGAAAATCACCCACCACATGCCTTGCTCCGAAAATACCGTAGAGGCGAAGTCGCGGCCCGCGGCTATGCCGACGGCTGCAAGGAAGAGGCAGATGCCCAGCTCGCGCAGAAGCAGCGAGGCTGCGCTCGAGGTGTAGGTGACCAGCTTGAACTTATAGCCGAAGCGGCTCAGAAGGATGGCAACCACCAGCGGACCGCCCGCAAGCCCCAGCTTCATGCCGTAGCCCAGGTCTACCGAGCCGAGCACGATACCCAGAATTATGCCGACAAAGATGGTAATCAGATTCGGCTGGTCAAGACGCTTGAGCGAGTTGCCCAGGCGCGAGGCAAGGCGGTCGATGTCCTCCAGATTGCCCACCACGGTGATGCGGTCGCCCATCTGTAGGCGAAGGTTCGGCGAGGCCAGAAGGTCGACGCCGGCGCGGTTGACGCGCGTGCAGTTCAGCTTGTAGCCGTTGTGGAGGCGCAGGCTGCCCAGCGCAACGCCGTTGTACTCGCTCTTGGTAATCAGTATGCGCCGTGAGTAGACAGGAGCCGGTATTGCCTCCCAGTCCATCTCCACCTGCGGGCCGATGACGGCCTTGAAGCGGTCGGCGTCGTGGGCCGAGCATACAATAAGCAAGATGTCGCCCGTATGAATCTGCGTGGTCGACTTCGGGATGGTAATCTCGCCCGAAGCACCCATGATGCGCGAAACCACAAAGTTGGTCTGCACAACGTCGTGAAGCTCGAAGAGCGTCTTGCCGTCGATAAGGCTGTTGGTAACCTTCACCGAAAGCAGATATGGCTTCAGATGGCTGTCCTCCTGGTCTGTCTCTATCTTGCGGATTTCCTCGTCGGTCTTGATGCGGAAAATACCCTTTACGATAAACATACTCAGAATAATGCCGATCACGCCCAGCGGATAGGCCGCTGCGTAGCCGTTGGCCATCACATTGGCAGCCTCGGCGCCCGCTCCCGGCATCGTCGTTACTGCCTGCTGTGCCGCCGCAAGTCCCGGCGTGTTGGTCACTGCACCACTCATAACGCCTACCAGAGCTACAATGTCGCGCTCCCACCCCGCATAATATATAATAAGGACTATTGCAACATTGAGAGCTATGCCGAGCAGCGCAAGACCGTTGAGCCGGACGCCGCCTTTTTTGAACGACGAAAAGAAACCGGGACCAACCTGCAGACCTATCGAAAATATAAAAAGGATAAGACCGAACTCGCGAACAAACTTCAGTATCGAAGCGTCGATCTCGTACTGAAAATGACCCATCAGAATACCCACAAACAGCACGAAAGTAACGCCCAGCGACACTCCGAAAATCTTTATCTTGCCGATAAAGATACCCGCCGCTATTACAAACGACAGCAGGATAAGCGTTGCGGCCAACCCCGTGTTGTGGGGTGCAAACAACTCTAACAAACTTTCCATCTCAAAAAATAAAGTTCCGGAGACCCTCGCCTCCAATTTTGCCGCAAAATTACAAAAAATTAGTCGTATACGGAAATTTTATTTGGCACCATTCCCGACCATTCCCGACGCCCTGCCCACCCCTGTGCCGGCGCCCCCGCCGGCTCCCCAAGCCCCTGCCGGCCGCTTTCAGAACCCGCGCTATGGCCGATTTTGTGGCCCCTTTTGCAAAAAAATCTAAAAAATAAGCAAGAAAGTTTGGCCGGACCAAAATATTGCCGTATCTTTGCACCGCAAAAGCAACCCGGAGGGGTGCTGATACTGCTTCAATAGCTCAGTCGGTTAGAGCATCTGACTGTTAATCAGAGGGTCGTTGGTTCGAGTCCATCTTGAAGCGCTT
>UQLO01000052.1 GCA_900541865.1 uncultured Porphyromonadaceae bacterium
ACAAGAGGCGAAATGGAGGGCGCAACCCTGTTATCGGCGTGCCTCCTAATAAAGAGGTTCGATAGCTGAGTAGTTACTCACTCTGCCGAAGCCAGAGGCGCCGGCACGTTGTATACGCGGGCGGCAAGCTCCTGGTCGAACATGAACAGAGCCAGACCTTCCTCGCCGACCAGCTTGAGGCGGTCGATGAGGCCCTGAGCCGTTTCCTCCTCCTCGACCTGCTCGGAGACGAACCAGTCGAGTTTGCCGCGGGTGGCGTAGTCGTGTTCGGATTCGGCAAGGGCGTAGAGGTTGTTGATCATTGCCGTTACCTTCTGCTCGTGCGCGAGGGTGTCCTCGAAGGCGGCAAGCACGCTGCTCCAGCTTTCGGGCACACCGGCGATGGGCTTGAGCACCACGCGGCCGCCGCGGCTGTTGAGGTAGTTGATGAAGATTTCGGCATGAGCCTGCTCTTCCTTGAACTGTATGCGGAACCAGTTTGCTATTCCGGCACGGCCTTCGTTCTCGAAGTGCATTGCCATGGCCAGATAGAGATATGCCGACCAGAACTCGGCATTAATCTGGGTGTTGAGGGCGTCTTGTATTTTAGGACTAATCATAACAGTATGTAATATGTTAGTGGATGTTTATCTTGAAAGGTTTCACATTGTCTGCACTGACAATGTAAACACCGGGCGCCAGATTAAGTTCTACGCTCTCGCCGGCGGCAAGGCGCTCTATGGCGACCACGGTGCGGCCGTCGGCGGCGTTCACGGCCACTGCTTCGACATCGGAGCCGGCCACAAGGCGCCCGCTTTCAAAGCGCAGTGCGCATACGGTGGCCTCCGCCGAGGTGATGCCGGCGCTGGAGGCGCGGTAGACAAAGGGAATGGCCTCGGAATAGCCCGTCACTATGCCTTCGCCACCTATCCAGTAGCGGGCGCGGGCGTGAACGTAGTAAGTGGCGCCGTCCTCGAGGTACTTGGTGGAGATTTTAATCTGCGAAGCCTCCGTGGGGTCGGTGAAGTCGAGGGTGCTCACACGGGCCGTGCTGTACGACGAGCGTGCCGGGAACCTGTCGGAGGCCGACACCTCGACGCGAAGCTGATAGGGACCTTCGACGGGCACAAGAGCGATGTGCTCGTCGGAGTGGAGCTCGCCGCCGGGCAGCGGGTAGGCAACCGCCGGTATTGCGGCCTCAAATTCCGGTGTGGTGAACTCTACGATGGGCGAAATCTGTGCCTCGCCGTTCTTTTCGTACTTGGCGCGGCTGTAGAAATGCTTGCCCGAGCAGAGCGTGTACTTAGGTATGGCGTGCGAGCCGCTGTGGGTGTTGGTGTAGACGATGTCATCTTCGTCGAAGGCCATGTCGTCGGCTATCTCGAGGGTCACCTCGCGGTCGGCGATGGAGTATTCGAAGGTCGGGGTGAGGTTCTCCGTGGTGGAGGCATGGGCCGGCGCGATGATGCGCAGCTGGGTCAGCGTGAATGCGTTGGCCGAGCCTATACCGTCGCGGTAGCCGGGGCCGCAGGCGCGCACGCGCCAGTAGAGCGTGGTCTCCATGGGCAGCTGCACGAAGCGCGATGTGCTGATCGAGGGCGTCGTGCTCGACCGCTGGTCAAGGCGCTGAGTCATGGCGGCGTCTGTGGCGATTTCAACTATATATTCCGAAGCGCCGTCGACGGGCTCCCAGCTGAAGTCGAACGGGGCTTCGCCAAGTCCGTCGGTTGCCGGGAAGACGATTGTCGGAGCGGGCAGAGCCTCACCGGTGCTGCCGGGGATGGAGAGCGAGGACTCGTTGCCGTAGCGGTCGTAGGTGCAAACGCCGAATGTGTAGCCGCTCAGATAGGCTTCGCCGACGGTATATTCCGGGCCGTAAGCCACGCCGATGAGGTATTCGGGCATGCGCACCTTGTCGCGGTCGCTGAAAGAGGCCGGATAGGCGTAGACGGTGTAGCGCATGCCGGGTTTTTCGGTCCATGTAAGGCGCGAGCCCGACATAGCAACGTTCTCGACCGGTTCGGGTGTGGGCGCCCCGCACCAAGTCATGGCCGGAGGCAGGCAATGGGTGGTGAAGGCCTTCTGCTTGAGGTAGTGGCTGAAGAGCTTGGCGGTGCGGTAGAGGTATTTGGCCGAGTAGAATATGGAGCCGGGGGCATTGTCGAGGTTGTACTCGCGGTTGAGCATAATCTCGTCGACATATTCCTGGAAGCTGGCGTTGTTGGGGCCGGAGGCGCGCTCCGGGCCGTTTTCGGGCTCGCTGAGCTCGGAGATGGCGTTTTCCAGGCCGCTCATGCCGGGCGCCTTGCTCGAAGCCGTCAGGGAGCTGATCGAGTGCGAAACGTAGAGGTGACGGTCCCATTTGTGCGCAACTTCGCTCCACCAGCGGGTGGCGCGGTCATAGTCGGTGGAGGCTCCTATGGTCCAGTAAATCTGAGGCGAGATAAAGTCTATGCTCTGCTCCGAAATCCAGGCGATGGGGTCGGAGTAGATGTCGTTGTACTGCCAGTCGGAGCCGGTCGGGCACGGGTTGATGCCGTACTGCGCGGCCACCGACGAGCTTGTGCAGGCTATGCCGGCGGGCGACACACCGAAGCGCACCCAGGGTTTGGCGGCCTTGATGGTGTTGTTGACCTGCGCTATCATATTGTTGACGTTGGAGCGGCGCCAGTCGCGAATCTCGAGCTTGCCGCCGGCGGCCTTGTAAGCGTTGTAGAGGTCACCGTCGTGCTGCGTGCCTGTGCCGGAGAGGTAGAAATAGTCGTCGAAGAGAACACCGTCGACGTCGTAGTTGGTCACTATCTCGCGGATGATGTTGCAGATGTGTTCGGTCACCTCAGGGATGCCGGGATTGAGGATGGAGGCCGTGGTGCCGCTGCTGTTGGTGACGTCCATAACCCAGTCGGGATGGGTCTCGCGGTAGTTCTGAGGCGTGCCGTCCCACTGGTGGGCAACACTCTCGAAGCGGTAGGGGTTGACCCATGCATGGCACTCCATGCCGCGGGCATGGCACTCTTCGACAACGAATTCCAGCGGATCCCAGCCCGGATCCATGCCGCGGGTGTCGACAAGGTCGGAACTCCACGGCTCGTACGACGAGCGGTACATGGCGTCGCTGCGCGAGCGCACCTGGAAGTTTATGGCGTTGAAGTTGTTGAGACTCAGCGAGTCCAGCATCTGAATCATCTGATCCTTCTGCTTCTGAATCTGAGTCTGGTTGCCTGTGGAGGAGATGGTGCTCTGAGGCCAGTCAAGCCGCCATACGGTTGCCACCCAAGCCGAGCGGAACTCGCGGTCCGGCGGCGTTGCGGTCTGAGCGTTGGCCACGCGGGGCGCAAGCAGCGCCAGCGCAAGGATGATTGCCTTGATTATGTTTTTCATTGCAGTCTATTAGATAATGGAGTTTTATTAGATATTGTGGATTTTTCAGTGTTTCACGGCAATGCCCACCGGCCGCCGGAAGTCGCATCCGCGCTCGGTGAGTATTCTGTAGGAGAAGTTCCGAGCCAGGCCGGTGGTGTCGGCGTCGTGCGGAATGAGCACCACGGCGCCCGTCGGCAGCGTGTCGAGTGCTGCCACGGAGGCGGCGTCGCGCACTCTGTCGCCGAGATAGTAGTCGAGTGTATAGGGTCGGAAGGGTGTGCCGTCGCCCCACGGGAGGGCTACTATGGGTGTGTGCGCCGCGGCAGGTATCGCTTCGAGGACGTTGCGGTCGCTGCGCGGATTGAGCACAGCCGGCATAACGCACGCTATATAAGCAAGATAAAGCCCCCACACGGTCAGCATTAGATGTCCGATGGCAGAATGGCGGTTTGCCATCCACGCCAAGCCGCACATAAACGGTATGGCAAGCATAAGCCAGCCGTACCAGTTGGGCAAGCCGAGGCGAACCCCCGGTATATCAACGAAGTAGAGCCCTACGAAAGCCACCGGCACCAACACGGCCACCACGGCGACAATCCAGGTGAACACCCGCACTTGGCCGCGGGCTGCCGGGCTGTCGATGATACTTGCAATGGCGTAGCACACAAAGGGATATGCCGGCAGAAGATACACGCTGCGCTTGCTCGACGGGATGCAATAGAAGCCCACGATGACTATGGCAGCCACCAAAGCAAGCAACCCGGCCGGCTGAAGGGGCCGTCGGGGGAGCGACTTGCGCAGGCAGCTCAGTGCTATCAGGCAGAGCACCGTCCAAGGCAGACAGCCCGCCACGAGGGTCACGAAGTTGTACCAGAAAGGCTGCTCGTGGCTCTCATAACTCATTGTACCGGTGAGGCGTCCGATGTTTTCCTCCCACACCAGGTCCATAAAGCCCTCTCCCCCGCTCTTCCATGCCGCATAGTACCATACCGCCGGTATAAGCATGGCCGCAAGGGCCAGCCCGAGCATCTTGAAGAAGGTAGGCACGAAACGGCGCCGACGCAGCAGCAGGTATACTCCGGCCACGCAGCACGGCAGCAGCGAGCCAACCGGGCCTTTGGTGAGCACGGCGCAGCTCAGCAACAGCCACGCACCGACCCAAAGAGCGGTGTCAGCACCGCGATGACGCTTGTCGCCGCGCTCCTCTATCCTGAAAATGAGGTATAAAGGTATTACCATCGAGGCCGTCAGAACCATATCCACGCGGCAGGCCATAGCGGCACGGAACACTTCGAAGCACGTCAGAAGCACCAGCGCGAAAATCATTGCAAAGCGGTCGCCGCGAACACGCCGAGCCCAGCCGAAACTGCACATCACCAGCGCGATGGCACTCAGGGCCGACGGCAGGCGCGACAGGTATTCGGTGACCTCTCCTCCGTTGAAAATCAGTGCAAAAACGGCTATCAGCCACGCCATAAAAGGCGGCTTGTACGGCAAGTCGGTGCCGAAGTTCACAGGGAGCACCCAGTCGCCGCTTTGGAGCATAGACATAGCCACCATGGCCTCGCGCGGTTCTCCCTTCGAGTTGAAGAGCGTTTCGCCAAGCCAAGGCAGCAGTAGCAATGCGCACATTATCAGCACTATCCATGGTGCTTGCGCAATTCGGGCGTGTCCTCGGTAAAACATGTGGCAAATATAGTCATTAATTTTTGATTTAGAGCCCTCCCTCCCCCGTTTTAACGGGATAAATCGCATTTCCTCGAGCTAAATACACGGAACGGTGCCCGTCGTCGCGACGGTCACCGCTCTGTGGGATGGGCCTCCCGGAGGGAGCCGGGAGGCCCGGGGGGAATGTATGGTATTTACTCGCCCTCCTGGAGGAGTTCGAGCATCTTGATGGCGGACACGGGAATACGGGTGCCGGGGCCGAAGATAGCGGCTACACCGGCCTTGTAGAGGAAGTCGTAGTCCTGTGCGGGAATTACACCGCCGGCGGTCACCATGATGTCCTCACGGCCCAGTTTCTTGAGTTCTTCAATAACCTGGGGAATGAGGGTCTTGTGGCCGGCTGCCAGCGACGATACGCCCAAAATGTGAACGTCGTTCTCGACGGCTTGGCGGGCAGCTTCTGCCGGCGTCTGGAAGAGGGGACCCATGTCGACGTCGAAGCCGCAGTCGGCGTAGCCCGTGGCCACTACCTTTGCGCCGCGGTCGTGGCCGTCCTGGCCCATCTTGGCTATCATGATGCGAGGCTGGCGGCCTTCGCGTTTTGCAAATTCCTCGCACATCTGCTGTGCTTTCCGGAAGTCCGGGTCTTTGGAGGTTTCGGAGGAGTACACGCCTTGTATTGTTCTGATTGCTGCTTTGTAACGGCCCACGACTTCTTCGCAGGCATCGGAAATCTCGCCCAGGGTGGCGCGGTGGCCGGCGGCCTTGACGGCAAGGTCGAGCAGGTTGCCTTCCTTGGTGCGTACGCACTCGGTGATGGCGGCCAGGTCGGCCTTTACCTGAGCCTCGTCGCGGTGGGCCTTTACGTCGTTGAGACGCTCAATCTGCTCACGGCGCACCTCGGTGTTGTCGATCTCGAGGATGTCGATGGGATCTTCATGCTCGAGGCGGTACTTGTTGATACCCACGATGGTCTGCCGGCCGGAGTCGATGCGGGCCTGGGTGCGGGCCGAGGCCTCTTCGATGCGCAGCTTGGGCACGCCGGTTTCGATGGCCTTTGCCATGCCGCCGAGTTTCTCGATTTCATGGATGTGCTCCCAGGCGCGGTGTGCGATCTGGTCGGTGAGGGCCTCGATGTAGTACGAGCCACCCCACGGGTCGATGGCGCGGGTAACCTGAGTTTCCTCCTGGATGTAGATCTGGGTGTTGCGGGCGATGCGAGCCGAGAAGTCGGTAGGCAGCGCGATTGCCTCGTCCAGCGCGTTGGTGTGGAGGCTCTGGGTGTGGCCTAGAGCGGCGCCCATGGCTTCGATGCAGGTGCGGCCAACGTTGTTGAAGGGGTCCTGCTCCGTGAGGCTCCAACCGGAAGTCTGGGAGTGTGTGCGCAGAGCCAGCGACTTGGGGTTCTTGGCGCCGAAGCTCTTGACAATCTTTGCCCAAAGCATACGTGCGGCGCGCATCTTGGCTACTTCCATGAAGTAGTTCATGCCGATTGCCCAGAAGAACGACAGGCGGGGAGCGAAAGTATCGATGTCCATACCGGCGTTGACACCGGCGCGGAGATACTCAAGACCGTCGGCCAGTGTGTAGGCCAGCTCGATGTCGCAGGTTGCGCCTGCCTCCTGCATGTGGTAGCCGGAGATGGAGATCGAGTTGAACTTGGGCATGTTCTGCGAGGTATACTCGAAGATGTCGGCGATGATGCGCATCGAGAACTCCGGAGGATAGATATAGGTGTTGCGCACCATAAACTCCTTGAGGATGTCGTTCTGGATGGTACCGGCCATCTCTTCGAGTTTTGCGCCCTGCTCAAGGCCGGCGTTGATGTAGAAGGCCAGTACGGGCAGTACGGCACCGTTCATGGTCATTGACACCGACATTTTGTTCAGAGGTATGCCGTCGAAGAGCACCTTCATATCGTCCAGGGTGCAGATCGATACGCCTGCCTTGCCGACGTCGCCGACAACACGTTCGTGGTCAGCGTCGTATCCGCGGTGTGTGGCGAGGTCGAAAGCCACCGAGAGGCCCTTCTGGCCCGAGGCGAGGTTGCGGCGGTAGAAAGCGTTCGACTCAGCGGCGGTGGAGAAGCCGGCGTACTGGCGGATGGTCCAGGGTCGCAGGGGATACATGGCGCTGTACGGGCCACGCAGGAACGGCGGTATGCCGCTCATATAGTTGAGGTGTTCGAGTCCTTCGAGGTCGGAGGCGGTGTAGACGCTCTTCACCTGGATGCGCTCCGGGGTGAGCCAATCCTCACCGGCCTGCGCGGCCGGACGGGGGCCTGTGCTCCCGGAAGTGATGTCGATATTTTTGAAATCGGGTTTCATATTTTTTCGGGAGTGGGGTTATTTGTTCAGAAGGCGGTTGTTGAAGTCGCGGAGGGTGTCGAGCACGTTGCAGCGCACATGCACGAAGTCCTTGATGCCCTCGGCCTTGAGGTCGTCCATGCAGGCAGGGGCGCCGGCAACAACGAACTCGGCGCGGCCCGCAAGGTACTTGTAGGCCTCAGGAGCCAGCGTGGCGTATTCGTCGTCGCTCGAGCAGAGCACTATCACGTCGGCTTCCTTGGCCAGTGCGGCGTCGACGCCGGCTTCTACGGTGTCGAAGCCCAGATTGTCGATTATCTCGTAGCCGGCGCAGCCGAAGAAGTTGGTCGAGAACTGTGCTCGGGCAAGGCGCATGGCCAGGTTGCCTATGGTCAGCATGAACACTTTGGGGCGCTTTGCGGCAGCTTCGGTGGCCAGACGCAGCTCCTCGAAGTCGGTGGCGGCGCGCTTCATGCTCAGTGCGTTGGGTCCCTGCTCGGCAGAGCAGGCGCACTTGCAGCAGCCGGCGCCGGTCTTGATTTTGTCGGCAGCCTTCTCGTTGATGTTGGGATACTGATTGGTGCCCAGCAGGATTTCCTTGCGGCGGGCAACGTCGGTGTGGCGCTTGGCGCAGCTTTCGTTGACGGCCTTCTGGACCGCACCCTCGCCGACCTGGACGAAGAAGCCGCCATTGTCCTCAACGGCCAGGAAGAGTTTCCAGGCTTCGTTGGCGATGCTCACTGTCAGGGTCTCTACGTAGTAGCTGCCGCCGGCCGGGTCGACTACCTTGTCCATGTGGCTTTCCTCCTTGAGAAGGAACTGCTGGTTGCGGGCAATGCGCTCGCTGAAGGCGTCCGGACGCTGGTAGGGCACGTCGAAGGGAGTGGTGACGATGGAGTCAACACCGGCCACGCAAGCCGAGAAGGTCTCGGTCTGGCTGCGAAGCAGATTGACGTGGGCGTCGTAGATGGTCTGGTTGAAGCGGCTCGTGGTGGCGCACACCATCATCTTGGCGCTGTCGATATTGGCGGGCTTGTACTGCTCCACTATCTGCGCCCACAGCATGCGGGCGGCACGGAACTTGGCAATCTCCATAAAGAAATTGCTGCTCACGCACATATTGAACTTTATGCGGTCGGCAACTTCGTCGGCGCTGAAGCCGGCTTCGGTAAGCAGGGTCATCCAGTCGGCGCCCCAGGCCAGAGCATAGCCCAGCTCCTGGTAGATGAAGGCGCCGCCGTTGGCGAGCACCTCGCTGTCGACGCTCAGGCAGCGCAGGCCGGCAACCGGAGCAACTGCTTTGAGCAGCTCGCCGGCTTCGGCGGCGATGGCTGCGGTGTCGACGCCTTCGGCGCCGTGCTTGAACTGCTTGCGAAGGGGGTTGTAAGCCACGCTGCCACGGAAGGTGGCGGTGGCACCGGCTGCCTCTACGGCGGATACAAGAGCCTTGGCCACCTCTACGGCATTGCGCGGGCAGCAGTCAAGGTTGATTTCGACCTTGGCAAGGTCTATGCCCTTGAGAAGGGTGGCAACGTCGGCCGCATCCTTAACCTTGAAGCCCAGCGACGTTACGCCCTTGGTGAGTACATCCAGAGCGATGGCGTTGGCCTCTTCCGCGCTGTCGGCAACGATATTCTGGCGGGTCAGCCAGTCGTTGTCGGTGCGGGTGCCGCGGACGTAGGGATACTGCCCCGGCAGGCTCTTGGTAGTCTCAAGCGATGCTATGTCTTCGGCGCGATAGACGGGCTGCACATCGAAGCCCTCGTTGGTGCGCCAGACCAGTTTCTTGTTGAAGTCGGCCCCTTTGAGGTCGGCCTCCACCTTGGCGCGCCACTCCTGGTAGCTCGTCGGCGGGAACTGGTCGAACAATCTTTCTTTATTTTCTGCCATATGATTAATTATGTGTATTTCAGTTTATTAGATAACAAGGTTAGTGGCGCGTACTCCCTTCGCACAGGCGCTTGCGTACTCAGCCGTGCAAAAGTAATAAGAAATTGCGTATCCACCAAATAATTATTCAACTGTAAGCAGCGGCCCGTCGCGAGGAACGGGCCGCTGGCAGCTTATCGGTTTGTGGGGTCTTGAATTTCAGATGTTGATAGGGTCTATCATGACCGTAACGTAGAAACCCGGGCAGCAGCGCCGGAGGCGTTGCTGCTCGGGGGTATGGGTTTGTTTATTTTTGTTGACATTTTGGGCGCACGGTGTCTTGCGCGGCGGAGGCCGCGGGGGTATGATAGTCTGCAAGACGGTGCGCAGTATATGATATTTCGGACAACAGGACGTTGCCACCGGAAAGTTGAGCCGTCACACCGCTTTCATCCCTCTGCCGATGAATTGCCTTGGCGGTGTAAACTTTCCTCGCGCCCTTGCGAGTGCGATTTGCATCGCAAAGTTAATGCCATTCCGGCAGAAAAGCAAAAAGTCGGTCAACTTTTTTTCAGCCCGGGCGCCGACGGGTCACTTGGGACGGGGATAGCCGTCGCGGGTGCAGCGTTCGGTCATCTTTTCGATGCGCGAGGCCGTGTCGGGATGGTCGGAGAACATTTTCGCCACCGGGCCGGCATTTTCCGACTGCTGCTCAAGGGCTTGCAGCTTCTCGAAGGCTTTCACCATGCCCCACGGATTGCGGCCGTTGGCAACCAGGAAGTCGTAGCCGCAATCGTCGGCCTCGGCCTCCTGCTTGCGCGAGTAGCTGCGGTTGACCAATGCATCGCCGATCTGGCCAAGTTGACCCTCGGAGAGATTGGCAACAGCGCCCCCGGCACTTGCTATGGCCTCGCGGGCAGCCCCGGTGAGCAGCTGGGTGCGCATGGCGTTGCGCGAGTGGTGCTTGAGCACATGGCCTATCTCATGGCCAACTACCCCGAGCAGTTCATCGTCGGTCATAATGTCCATTAGCCCGGTGTAGACGCGCACGCTGCCGTCGGGGCACGCGAAGGCGTTGACATCCTCGGTCTGATAAACCTTGAAGTTAAGAGGTATTCCGTCGGCCTCGGTGATTCCCGAGGTGAGGCTCGCCAGTCGCTTGGAGTAAGGGCTGGAAGCGGGCAGAACGGTATTTGCGGAGTCCATCTGCTCTACAGCCTGATGAACGTACTGAGCAATCTGGTCGTCGCTCAGGGTGAGGGCCTGCACGCTCTGCTGGGCAGCACCGAAGAGCTTGCGGAGGTTGACCCTGGCGGAGGCATCAAAGGCAAAAAACATTACAAGCGCCGCCGACAGCACGCGCAGGGTGGTTGATATGTAGTTCATATTCACTTTTAGTATGTTCTTTATTAAAAACCCGCCGCGCTCTCTTAAAGTTCGTTATTTTTGCGCTTTACCCCGAACCACAAGACCCAAATCCACCAAAAGCGCCTGCACAATATCGTCGAGGACGCCAGATCCCCGCCATCCCCGCTAATCTTGCATATTACTTGTAGAGGTAGATGTCGGGAATGCAGTGGTATATGATGCCGAGGAGGATAAGCATCTGGATTAGGGGCATGGGCAACA
>UQLO01000053.1 GCA_900541865.1 uncultured Porphyromonadaceae bacterium
CAGAAGGAGAGAGGGGGCTTTTCGTCGATACAGATTCCACCTCAAATTTTGCACTTCGATTTGGAATCTGCAAAAATTTAAAATGCGAGCCCAAGGAGGGCGAGCTTCCAGCTCGCAAGCCGCGAAAGGCGCCCAAGGAGGGCGAGCTTCCAGCTCGCAAGCCGCGAAAGGACCCGGCGGGGAGGGCAGCAACGCCGCCCCGCTTTATGTTAGCCGGCGGATTCATCCGTCGGAAAAAAACGCCCGAAGGCATGCATCCCAACGGGATGCCGCTCCGCGCGAAAGGGTCCACACAAGCCGCGAAAGTGCCGCCGAAAGAGAACTCCGTAGGAGTTCAATACAGTAGCGCGGGGTGACAACCCCGGGAATGTCAACCATCTGAGAATTGGCGACCCTGTTGGGGTCGAACCTTCGCGAACGTCGGCCGGCCCGTGTTCGACCCCTACAGGGTCGCCGATGCGTGTGGGGTGCATATACCCGGGGGTTGTCACCCCGCGCTACTATATTGAACCCCTACGGGGTTCTCCCTCAATGGTTTAAACCGCCGACATCCCCTTCGGGAGGGGCGAAGGCCGAAGCCCTCGGTCCATAGGTTTGCGACCTTTCTCGCGCCCTCGTCAGACCACGTCCCTGCCCCCCCGGCCAATTATCAATTATCAATTCCCCTTTGGGGGATGTTAACCTTGATTCGGGAGGGGCCTTTTTGGTTGCGCTGAGGCGTCGGCAACGATGAGCATGAATCGGGGGCGAGCTGGGAGAGCCACTATATTTTTAAGCTCCCTGAAAATGGCTAATTCTCTAAGAATCAAACATACTTCCTCCAAAAGCCGCTATATTTTTACTACTCTGCCTTTGCGGCAGCTTTATCGCATCCTAATTTTGCCACCGAAAAATGCTTCACAACACAAATACCAAAACCATGAAAAGATTACTCAGCGCAATCCTGACGATTCTGCTTGCTCTTGGCATCAGCGTCGGGGCACAGAACAATCCGGTGGCCAATGCCGACGCAACTGTAGTGTGCGGCAACGCCCGGTTCACCGTCCTCACTCCGGAGATGATCCGTATAGAGTACAGCGACAAGGGCGTCTTTGAGGACAGGGCCACCTTCACCATCGTAAACCGTCAGCTCGACACTCCCGCCTTTGAAAAAACTGAGGATGCAGACTTTGTATATATCACCACCGACAAACTGTCCTTGAAATATCGCAAAGGCACTGACCCCGTCACCCTCCCCGCTTCGGCACGCAACTTGTCGGTGACGATGCAGCACAACGGCGCCGAGGTGCTGTGGTATCCCGGCAAGCCCGACCCGCTAAACCTCAAAGGCACATGTCGCACCCTCGACGGCAGCAACGGCGACAACAAGCGCAGTGAGCTCGAAAACGGCCTGGTGTCGCGCTCCGGCTGGGCCGTTATCGAGGACTCGTGGACCTCGGCACGACCCGACGGCAGCCGCTCTTTTGCCTTGGAACCCAACGACGAGCTGGGCTATGACTGGTGGGCCGAGCGCAAAGACCCGCACGCCCTCGACATATATTTCCTCGGATATGGCAAGGAGTACACCAAGGCACTTGCCGACTTCACCAAGATTGCCGGCAAGATACCTCTGCCTCCGGCCTTTACCTTCGGATATTGGTACAGCAAATATGCATCGTATACCGCAGATGACTATCGCAATATTATGACCGACCTGGCCACCAACGACATACCTTGCGATGTTATGATTCTCGACATGGACTGGCACTGGAACGGCGACCAAACCGAGAGCGGTGGCCGCGGCGGTTGGACCGGCTGGAGCTGGAACACCAATCTCATCCCCGACCCCAAGAGCCTTCTGAACGACATACACGCCAAAAACTTCAAAATCGGCCTTAATCTGCATCCGGCCTACGGCATAGGCAAGGAAGAGTCGCCGGAGTACTTCGCGCAGATGAACGCCACCTTAGGCGGCAAGTACGGCGACGAGAACAGCATACCCTGGATGCTTGATTATCCGGATTTTACCCGTGCCTTCACCAATACCATACTTCGCGACCACGAGGGCGAGGGCGTTGACTTCTGGTGGCTCGACTGGCAGCAGCATCTCACCAGCCCCTACACAAATGGTCTCGGAGAAACTTATTGGTGCAACTACGTGTTCTTCAACGATATGGCCAAGAATCGACCCGAGCTTCGCCCCCTTATCTTCCACCGCTGGGGCGGTCTGGGCAGCCATCGCTACCAGTTGGGTTTCTCGGGCGACGCCCTCATCAACTTCCCCACACTTGCCTTCCAGCCCTATTTCACGGCTACAGCCGCTAATGTAGGCTATGGCTATTGGGGCCATGACCTTGGCGGCCATGCTTTCACCGAAGAAGGTATAGTAAACGACCCTGAGCTGGTGCTCCGCTGGTTGCAGTTCGGCGTTTTCACTCCTATTTTCCGCACGCACGCCACCAAAGACAGCCGCATAGAGCGACAGATATGGAAGTTTGCCAACTTCCCCACCATGCGCGAAGCCGTCAAGCTCCGCTATGCGCTGTTCCCCTATATCTACACCATGGCACGCCAAACGTACGACACCGGTGTATCCATCTGTCGCCCCCTTTACTACGAGTTCCCCGATGCGGAAGAGGCATACACATATGAGAATGAATATATGTTCGGCGACAATATCCTTGTGGCGCCCATCACCGAAGCTTCGACAAACGGGGTCAGCACCAAGGAGATATGGTTCCCGGAAGGTAATTGGTGGAGTGCGTCGACCAATGAACTTATCGAAGGCCCGTGCGTGAAGACAATGCAGTTCAGCCAGTCGCAGATTCCGTATTTCTTCCGCCAGGGGGCTATGATTCCCTTCAATCCCGCGACCATAAAGAATGTCACCGAGCGACCCGACGAACTGATAATAAACGTCGTCGCCGGAGCTGACGGCGAAAGCTTTGTGTACGAGGACAATGGCAACGATGCCAACTACGACGCCAACTATGCCGTCACCAAACTCACATCGGCATCGGACGGTGTCAACAACGAGTTCATAATATCTCCGCGCGAGCTCAAAGGCTCTGTGCAGGGACTCAAGAGCGCCCGCTCATATGTGCTCAACATTCACAACACCGGCAATCCCGAAGCTGTTACGGTATCGGGCCGCCCCCTCGATGCCGGCAGCTACAGCTACGACCCCGCCGCACGCACTCTCTCTGTGAATGTTCCCCGCACAAACTGCGACCAAGAGCTGCGGGTCGCCGTAAAACAGCCCACCACCGGTATTGCCGAGTCGGGGTACTCACGGCCCGCTTACCTACTGTACAACAGGGACTCAGAGACTATTCAAGCCGACTTCGGCAAGACGATGGCCTCAGTCGATCTTTCGGTATGCAACCTCACCGGAACGGTGTATGCGCAATATCACTATGCCGACGTCGAGTTCCTGGCCGAAGATGTCTCCCACCTTCCCTCGCAGTTCTACCTCTGCCGTATAGTGGCCGGAAACACCGTCTTGTCCAATAAATTCGTAAAATAAGCGCCATGAAAAGAATACTTTCCACACTTTTTGTGCTCCTGGCTCTTTTGGCTGCCAAAGCACAGGATATGAGCAATTCCATAGAGTACAGCCAACTATATATCGTAGGTTCTGCCACCGACGCGGGCTGGAGCGATACGAATGCACCGGAGATGTCGCCCATAGATTATGGCGTTTTCTCCTGGACAGGTACTCTCAAGGGCGGCGAGGAGTTTAAGTTTCTGAACACCCGCAGCTGGTACAAGAATGTCCTCTCGGCAGCCCCCGACGTAGTGGTCGACCTGGACAAAAACTACAGCCTCGACTTCTATGCCGCCTGGGATCTCAACGGCAAGGACTGGAAATTCAAAATGCCGACCACGGCAGTGTACACCGTCATTGTCGACCTTCGCAATATGAAGATGAAAGTGACAGAAGCAACTCAGGCGCCCTCCTGCCCCGAGGCTCTTTACGTCACCGGTTCGGCTTTAAACGGCGAAGTGGTCGAACTCTCGCAGATGTACGGCGTAGAGCACAAAAAGACCATAAGCTGCCGCCCCGGAAACCTTATTGTTATCGACACTCCCGCAATAACCGACCAAACCAATTACTACGGGCCTATGTTCGACGCTGTCGACATTTCCTTCGGAAAGGGATACACCACCGCCCTGTGTCCGGTCGACAAGGAGGCTTGGGGCTGGAGCGTTACCACCGGCGGCGATTACTCTATTTATGTCGACCGAAACCAATTCACCTATCAAGCCAAAAAGTACGCCCCGCTCAAGGTGCTCTACATAGTAGGCGGCTGCTGCGAACTGAACTGGAACTACTGGGATGAAAGCAACAAGCGCTTCGTGCCCAACCCCGACAATCCCGACGAAATGATATGGGAAGGGGAGTTGCGATTTGGCTCGGCCGAAGAGCCCGACCGCTTCAAAATTCTCACCGCCGAAAGCTGGACCAACGATACTTACCATCCCTATATCGCCGATGCTCTCGCTGAGGGTGTGACCGACGCACGTATCTCCGGCGGCGACGACCTCAAGTGGACTATCAAAAAAGAAGGACACTACCGCCTCACGCTCAACACACGCACCGAGACCCTCACCTCAGAGTATTTCGGCGATAGCGAGAACGTCGTCAGCTCCCAAGGCTCTGCCGGTATCGAAAGCCCTGAGCAAGCATCTGCAAGAGTCTACGTCGACGGAAGAAGCATCGTCGTCGACACCGAAAATGAGGTCAAGGTTCTGGTGGCGGACCTTGCCGGCCGCACTTTGGCCCACACAATGGCACATCGCTCAGGCGTAGTGGCCGACGACTTGAGTGCCGGCTTGTATCTGGTTGTTGTAAACGGTCTCACTCACAAGGTTTTGGTTAGATAGTACTGACGGATGGGTACTAAAAAATGGAGCGGCGGGGAATACTCGTCGCTCCATTTTTATGTGGTTTTCGGCGCGGGTCAGCGGCGTATTTTCCACTCTACGCCGTCCTTGGTGTCCTTGACGTCGAAGCCGGCTTCGTTGAGGCGGTCGCGGATGAGGTCGGAGGTGCCCCAATCCTTTGCGGCCTTTGCTTTTGCACGAATCTCGAGGATAAGGTCCATGGCGGCGGCATAGGCCTTGGTGTCGGCGCTGCCGTCGGCTGCGGAGGCCTCCATACGTATGCCGAGAATGTCGACCAGGAAGGTGTCCATGAGCTCGCGCAGAGCCTTGATGCCGTCTGCGGTGGCAGCGAGGGCACCGTCGTTGATCTGGTTGATCAGGCGCACGGCGTCGAAGAGCACACCGATGAGCACGGGCGTGTTGAGGTCGTCGTCCATAGCCTCGTAGGCGCGCTTGCGGATGTCGTCGATTTGAGGCGCAAGGGAGGGGGCGCCTTCGGTAGCCTTGAGGGCGGCGAGGCGGTTGTAGCCGTCGGTCATTCGCTCGAGGGCCTTTTCGGCGCTTTTGAGGGCTTCGTTGCTGAAGTCGACGGTTCCGCGGTAGTGAGCCTGCAGGATGAAGAACCGGATCGTCATCGGCGAGTAAGGCTGCTCGAGCAGAGGGTGGCTGCCCTCGAAGAACTCTTCGAGGGTTATGAAGTTGCCCAGGCTCTTGCCCATCTTCTTGCCGTTGATGGTAATCATGTTGTTGTGCATCCAGTAGCGCACCGAGGGGTGGTTGTTGTGGGCCACCGACTGAGCGATTTCACATTCGTGGTGCGGAAACTTGAGGTCCATGCCTCCGCCGTGGATGTCGAACACTTCGCCGAGGTACTTCTCGCTCATGGTCGAGCACTCCAGATGCCAGCCGGGGAAGCCTTCGCTCCATGGCGAGGGCCAGTGCATGATGTGCTCGGGGGCCGCTTTCTTCCACAGGGCAAAGTCGGCAGGATTGCGCTTGCTTTCCTGGCCGTCGAGGGCGCGGGTGGTGGCCAGCAGCTCGTCGATGTTGCGTCCGGAGAGGCGGCCGTAGCCCTTTTCGCGGTTGAATTTCGGCACATCGAAGTAAACGTTTCCCTCGCTGATGTAGGCATATCCGGCATCGAGGATTTTCTTGATGTACTCGATTTGCTCGATGATATGTCCGGAGGCGTGTGGTTCGATGGAAGGAGGCAGCACACCGAGGGCATCCATAGCCCGGTGGTAGCGGTCGAGGTAGAACTGCACCACTTCCATGGGTTCGAGCTGCTCGAGGCGCGCTTTCTTGGCGATTTTGTCCTCGCCGTCGTCGGCATCGTGCTCGAGGTGGCCAACGTCGGTGATGTTGCGGACGTAGCGCACCTTGTAGCCCAGGTGGCGCAGATAGCGGAAGAGGATATCGAAGGTTATTGCAGGGCGGGCGTGGCCCAGATGGGCGTCGCCGTAGACGGTAGGCCCGCAGACGTACATGCCCACCATCTTTTCATGGAGGGGCTTGAACGTCTCCTTTTCGCGGGACATCGAATTGTAGATGGTGAGCATGGTCGGTCGGGTTTTCAGCCGTTGGCCTTAAGCTTCGAAGGGGTTGGGAATGCCGCCGCCCTTGGGAGCGTTTTTGGGAGCCTTGCGGGTTATTTCGCCGAAGGCTTTTTCGTAGTTTGCAATGTTGTCGCGCAGGGCGAAGAGGAGGTTCTTGGCGTTTTCGGGAGTCATCACGATTCGGCTCTGCACCTTAGCCTGGGGCATGTTGGGAGCCAGAGCGATGAAGTCTACGAAGAACTCGTTGGCGCTGTGGGCAATCATTGCGAGGTTGGAGTAGTGGCCGGCTGCTACTTCGGGAGTCAGCTCTATCTTGATTTCTTTCTGCTGGTTTTCCATTTTTATTATGTTGTTTTGGGGTTTATTGTTCCTATATTATATAAGGTGTGCTCAGGCTTCGACGTCCTGTCCGGGCTTGATGAGGCCTCCGTTCTCCTTTACGATGGTCACCGAGCCGCCCATGGCGCCACCGGCGTTTTTGTAGCACACTTTGATGCTCTTGCAGGTGGGGAGGTTCCACACCGAAGAGATATTCCACGAGCCGTAGAACACATAAGTGGTCTGGGTGACGGAGTTGAAGGGTCCGAAGACGATATGAAGTTCGGGGCATTCGCTCTCGAGGGTCGCTTCGTCGACGTAGAGGTTTGTCACGGGGACATCGGCGCCCACTGCACCGGTGAACTGCACGTTGAGATACTCACCGGAGCGGAAGAGGCTTGCAACGTTGATTTCCTCCGAGCGCCAGTTGGAGGTCGATTCGGCGGTGGCGGTTTTGACCGGATCGCCGTTGCCCTCTACGTTCATGGCGGCTATGAGGGTGATGGGGCCGCTGGTGTACTGTTTCCCGCTTTGGGGAGAGTAGCTGATCAGAATACGTGAGTCGGGCTTGAACTGGCTCTGCTGGAGCATCTGCGGCGAGGTAAGAGTCACCAGAGGTGAATCGCCCTCCTTGCGGAAGGTGAAGGTGCTCTTGCCGTCGGCATTGCCCAGGTAGGTCACGATGTCGTTGCATATATACTCATAGCTGCCGGTGGGATCGTCGTTGGAGTTGCACGAGGTCATGCCGACTATTGCAGCGGCAGCCAGGAGGATGCTTAGAAATCTTGTTTTCATCTTGGAAATGTTTATGATTGGAGAAAGGTTTGTGGCGTTATTTTCGGCGGTCGACTTTTTTGACGGTTCCGTCGGCGAGGTGAACCACGGTGTCGGCGTCGGCGGCGAGCCCTTCGTCGTGGGTCACTATTACGAAGGTGGCCTCCAGGCGGTCGCGCAGCTCGAAGAAGAGTCGGTGCAGGGCCGTGCGGTTTGCGGAGTCGAGGCTGCCGGTAGGCTCGTCGGCAAGCACAACCTTGGGGCGGTTGACCAGCGCACGGGCCACGGCGGCTCTCTGGCACTCGCCGCCGGAGAGCTGCGAGGGCCGGTGGGCAAGGCGCCCGTCGAGGCCCATTTGCCGCAGCAGGTCGGCGGCGCGGGTTTCGGCGTCGGCTTTGGAGGCTCCGCCGATCATAGCGGGCATTGCCACGTTCTCCAGCAGGGTGAATTCCGGCAGCAGCTGGTGCGACTGGAAAACGAACCCGATGTTGGCGTTGCGAAACCGGGATAGCTTTGCGTCGGAGAGCGTCGTCACGTCGGTGCCTCCGTAGAGCACGGCGCCTTCCGGTTCGGGAGCGTCGAGGGTTCCCAGTATCTGGAGCAGAGTGGTTTTGCCGGCGCCGCTGGGACCGGTGATAGCCGTTACGCGTCGGCTCTCGATTTCAAGGTTTATGCCCTTGAGGACTTCGAGGTCGCCGAAGCGGCGGTGTATGTCGCGTGCCTGAATCAACACAATGCAGCCGTGGGGAGGGTCATTTGCAGCCGCAGCCGTCGCCGCAGCCGTCGCCGCAGCCGCAGTTGTCGTCGCAGCCGCAGCTGCCGCCGCCGCATCCGCCGCATCCGCAGCTATCGGCCGGGCGAAGCTCGTCGTCGGTGGGCTGACGCACAAGGGTGACTTCGCCTACATAGTGCACGCGGTCCTTGGCCAGAGGATGGTTGAAGTCGAGCTTTACGTCGGTGGGCGTCAGCTCGACAACTTGACCGTCGATACGATAGCCGTCGGAAGTCATCAGGGGTATATAGGAGCCGGGGGCGAACATCTCTTCATCGAACTTGCCGTCGATGAGGAAGCGGTCGCGGGGCAGGCTCATCACCTCTTCGGGGTCGTAGGGGCCGAAGGCGTTGTCGGGGTCGGCGGTGAAGTCGAATTTGTCGCCGGCGCCAAGGCCAAGCACGGCGTTCTCCAGAGCCACCACAAATCCGGGGGTTATGCCCAGTATGGCGCGGTCGGGGTCGTCGGATTCAACTTCGTGCACTAGGGTTTCGGTGCCGTCGGGGTTTATGCGGTAGAGCTTGTAGATAAGCTCGAAGTATTTGCCGGGTTCTATTTTTTCTTTTTCAGACATAGTCGTCGGGGGGTTGTTTTATGTTAAGTCGCCTTTGGAGGCGGGTATGTGATTAACGACACCGGAGTGCCTTTTGTTGTGTCGGTACAAGGATAATCAGAGCTCCACGGGCTGAACGCGCAGGCGCTCGCCGGCGTCGTCGACGATGGCGCGGAAGTAGCGGCCGTCGTCGTAGCCGCCGAATACGGGCTGTACGGGCGTGCCCCACTCGTTGCGCTCGAAGGCGCCGTTGCTCTCGCGCTTGATGTTGCCGTCGAGATACTTCACGAAGAGGTATTGGCCCAGGTCGCGGTACTCGCCGGTGGTGGTCTGCGCAAAGTCCACGGTGACGTCGGTGAGATGTCGGCGCGCATCGGCAAAGTCCATCTCGGCCACGGCGGCGGCTGCCGAGTCGACGGCGGCCGCCGCGCGGCTTTCGATGTCGGACTGAACGCGGCGGATGTCGCCTATCATCGCGGAGTAGCGGTTGTAGGCCTGGTTGGCCACGAAGTTATTCACCCAGAACATCGAGTCCCAGCTCAGGCGCAGCAGGTCGGCGTTGGCACCGTCCAGACAGGGCGGAATGGCATCCACGCTGCTGAACACGGGCACGTAGACGCAGGTGTTGGCATCGTCGACGCCGAACCAGAGTATACCCTTCATGGCGTCGTGGCGCCCGGAGTTCATATTGGCCACGAAGGAGAAACCCGTCTGCTGGGTGGCTATGGCGCGCTCGTGGGTGTAGGTGCTGCCGTCGACCTCGTATTCCATAGGGCGCCACCGGTAGGGCACCTTGAAGGGTCCGGCGCCCACATCCTGCGTCATGTCCAGACAGGTGCCTTCGAAGTGGTCGCGCATCATCCATTTAAGGTCGTCGGCGCTCAAGGGAGCCTTGGGCTCCACCCACAGGGGCATGGGGTCGCCCTGACCGCGCAGAATCCAGCTCTCGTAGGCATCCATAGTGCCTTCGGGAGCGAACTTGCGGAAGTAGGCCCACACGCGGGCGTCGCAGCCACGCAGAGCGCCGGCATCGGTGACGGCGTAGGCGCGGGAGAAGCTGAAGTCGTCGTCGCTGCCCTGATAGAGGCCGTGGGCGCGGGCATAGTCAACAACATCGGGGCTGTAGAGAGTCTGGGGGTCGTCCTTGGGGAAGCGGTGTATGCGCGAGTGGTTGGCGTGGCCGCTGATGTGGCCGTCGGGAACGCGCCGGGCAACCCACAGAGCGCCGGGGTCGTCGGCGCCACGGCCTACCATCTCCATAATCCACACCTCGTCGGGGTCGGCGATGGAGAAGGATTCTCCGCCGGAGGCATAGCCGTAGCGCGCAACCAGCGACGTCATCGTGTCGACGGCGGCGCGGGCCGTGCGGGCGCGCTGAAGGGTGATGTAGATGAGCGAGCCGTAGTCGATCAGCCCGGAGCCCTCCACTTCGGGCTTGCAGCCGAAGGTACTCTCGGCTATGGTGAGGCCGTGCTCGTTCATATTGCCTATGGTGGCGTAGGTGTGGGCCACTTCGGCGATTTCGCCCAGGGGCTTGGCCGAATCCCAGTCGACGACGGCACGCATGGCGCCCGGGGCGTGGTCGGCGGCCGGCTGACGGTAGAGCTCGCCGTAGAGGGTGTGGCTGTCGGCGGCATAGGTTATCATGGTCGAACCATCGGCAGTGGCGCCTTTGGCGGCTATGAGGCTGGTGCAGGCGTCGGCGCCGGCAACGCCGGCCCCGAGGGCGGCGGCCACAAGCAGCGTGCGGTGGAGGTTATTCATATTCTTTTGCTTGAAATACTGATGAAAATGAAAACGGCGATGCAAGGCATGCGGCCGTCAAGTGCAAAAGTACAAAAAAAATCCGGACCGCACAACAGCCCGCAGCCCGCGCACAGGGCAACCGCATCAAAATTTAGCCGAGAGCAATAGTTCCAGTAGATAGTCTTGAGATAATGCCGCCCTGAACAAA
>UQLO01000054.1 GCA_900541865.1 uncultured Porphyromonadaceae bacterium
TTGTTCAGGGCGGCATTATCTCAAGACTATCTACTGGAACTATTGCTCTCGGCTAAATTTTGATGCGGTTGCCCTGGATTCAGAATGGCAAAGCGCGGACGAAGGAGCGAGTCGGTGCGCAAGGTGAGCTTGGTGGAGGTTTCGGCTTTGGTGATGACGCAGTTGCCGGAGGCTTCGCTGCCTGAGCCGGGTATTGTCAGAACCACGCCTACGGGAAGCGCCTCGGCCACCTGGGCCTTGCCGGTGAAAAGATCCCAGAAGTCGCCCTTGTAGGGAATACCGGCGGCGATGGCCTTTGCGGTGTCGATCACGCTGCCGCCTCCTATTGCTACAAGGCCGTCGATGCGCTTTGCGCGGCCGGCCCGTATGCCTTCGTAGACAAGGGTATCGGTGGGATTGGGCTGGACACCTCCCAGTTCGATGTGCTCGATGCCGATGGTATCCAGGGCGGCATTGACGCGGTCGATAAGGCCGTTGTTTTTGGCATACCTTTGTCCGTAGACCACCATCACCTTGGAAGCCCCGGTCAGAAAGGTGAGCATGCCAATTTTCTCTTCGGTACCTCTACCGAATTCAAACAATGTAGGGCTGTAATAAGAGAAGTTGTCCATTTCCGAATACGTTCATGTGGTGAATATCAAATATCGACATTATAACCACGCACGCTTCGGAGTTGTTCACCCCGGGCACCCTATTTTTTTGCAAGGCGCATGGCGAGAATCACCGCCAGGGTAAGCAGTTCGGCCGCAGGGATGGCCAGCCACAGGCCCGGCACGCCGAGAGCACGAGGCAGGAGCAAGAAGCAGGGCACCAGGAAAACCATACCCCGCAGCAGGGAGTAGACCGTAGACCGGGCTGCCTGCTCTATGCTCTGGTAGTAGCCGATATAGGCGATGTTGAGGGCGAAGAAGACGGCGCAGCAACCCAACAGCGGCAAGCCGGACACGGCGATGGTGTACGCCTCGGTGCCGGTAGGCAGAAAGACGGCAGCCAGACCCGGTGCGCCGAGCCACATCACGATGTTGATGCACACGCCGCAGGCAGCGCCGGCCCGCAGCGAAAGACGGAGCGTTCGGGCCACACGCTCGGAGCTGCCGGCGCCATAGTTGAAGCTGATGATTGGCTGGGCCGACTGGGCCACGGCATTGCTAACCGAGAAGATGAGCGGAAAGAGGTAGCAACCCACGCTGAAAGCCGCCACGCCGGCCTCGCCGAGGCTGTCGAGGAAGGTGAAGTTGCCCGTGACCATGGTGACGCCAATGGCCAGCTCGGCAAGGAGGGTGGCAAAGCCTATGCGGCCCATATACCCCACATTGCGCAGGGAGAGCATTAGGCTCTTGCGGCTGAGCTTGATGCGGCAGAAGCGAAGTTTGTCGGAGAGAAAAAGGAAGTAGAACAGCACCATGCACCCAGCCACTATGCAGCTTATCGAAGTTGCCAGCGAGGCACCCATGATGCCCATTCCCAGAGGGAAGACCATGAGCCAGTCCAGAAAAATATTGATTACGGCGCACACTACCTGCACCGCCATAGCATATCGCGGCGAGCCGTCCAGGCGAATGAGCATCATGCCGGCACACTGCAGGTAGAAGAACATCAGGCCCGGCAGAAGCCAGAAAAGGTAGTCGCGGGCGAGGCCTTCCAGGGCCGGGCTGCAGCCCAGGGCGTAGAGCAGGGGGCGGGTATACAGCAGCGAGGCGGCGATAACCAGCCCGAAGAGTATAAAGCCCACTATGTAGGCCTGAGTCATGATGATACGGGCGCCCTTGACATTGTTTTCGGCAAGACGTATGCCGCCGACCACGGAGGCTCCTATGCCGAAGCAGAGGCCGATGCCGGTGCACACTAAGAAGAGTGGCGCCACAATGTTGATGGCGGCCAGACCGTCGGGGCCGACGCCGTGGCCGACGAACATGCCGTCGCAGATATTGAGAACGGAATTGAAGACCATGCCTACCAGAGTCGGGAAGAACATGGCGCGGAACAGTTTGCCGATATTACCGTTGGCAAAATCGAGTTTATCTCTTTCCATACTATATATACCTTATTGGGGAAGAGGTAGTTAGCTTATCTTGACACTTGTTGTTGAAGTTGGTCTTCCGTCGTCGGAACTTCCTCGCTGAGGATGTCGCGCACGCGGGGTCCCCGCCGAGGAGGCTTCTCCTTTTTTGCTCTGCGGGGCACCGCCGGTGCCGCAGTGTCGGCCGGAATGGTGTCGACGATGGCCGCAGGCTCCGGTGCTGAACTCGGCGTCTCCTCCGAGTAGTCGAGAACGGCATAGACGGAAATTCCCACCATCAGGGCCAATATGCAGAACCACAGTGCTATATTGAGCAGATATCTTTGGTTTACTTTCATAGATAGTTGGCCAAAACGATTGCAAGCACTGCCAGGGGGGCGAACACGCGGATGGCCCAGACGATGGCGGCGGTGAGGCGCCCGCGCAGTTCACCGTTGTTGGTGAGCTGGTTGCGCAGCAGCCCGGGCGGTGCGAACCATCCCATGAAGATGCACAGGAAGAAGGCCACCGTCGGCAGCATTATGTCGGTGGTTATGGTGTCGAGGAAGTTGAAGATGTTGAGGCCGGCGATGCGGAAGCTGTCGAGCGGCCCCATTGAGAGGGAGGACAGTGCCGAACATACCGTCAGGGCGCCCATCACAGTGAGCACGGCGCCGCGACGGCTCATCCGCAGCCGGTCCTGAAGCATGGCAACCGGTACTTCGCAGATGCTGACCGTCGAGGTGAGGGCAGCAAGCAGGAGCAGCACAAAAAAGAGCGACGACCAAAGCTGGGGCAGCGGCAGCCGGGCAAACACCTCCGGCAGGGTCACGAAGACCAGAGTTGCCCCGCGCAGCGACTCGCCTTCGAGGCCGAAGCTGGTCACGGCCGGGAATATGATCAGACCCATCAGCACCGCCACCATCACACTGAGCAGCGAAACGGTCATGGCAGTGCGCGGCAGGCGGGTGGTGTCGGGATAGTAGGACGCATAGGTCACCAGAATGCCCATGCCCACGCTGAGGCTGAACAGGGCTTGCCCCAGAGCGTTGATGACCGTTGAGGCATCTATTGCGGAGAAATCCGGCTCAAGGAAGAAGCGCACACCGGCGCCGGCCCCCGGCAAGGTCAAAGTCACCCCGAGCATGGCCAGCAGGATGACGAAGAAGATGGGCATCATGATGTTGCTGAGGCGCTCGATGCCTTTCTGCACGCCACCCAAAAGCACGCCGATGTTCATCGCAATCAATATGAGGGTGTAGACCAGCGGCTGCCACGTGGAGCAGACGTAGTCCTCCATTCGCGCGGTAAAGGCGTTGCGGGCCGCTCCGCCGTCGTAGAGGCCGCCGGTGACCGACTCCACGAGGTACTCCAGGGTCCAACCGGCAACAACCATATAGTACGACGCTATCAGGAAGGGCACAAGCACCGAAAGGGCGCCCACCAGCCACCAGGGCTTGCCGGGCGAGAGCTTCATAAACGCTCCCACGGCATCGCTGCGGCCGGCGCGGCCCAGGGCAAACTCCGCCAGCATGACGGGCACGCCGAGTGCGACCACGCAAACAATATAAAGAAGCAGAAAGGCCGCACCTCCATTGGCTTGAGTTTCAGCAGGGAAACGCCATACGTTGCCGAGGCCGATTGCGGAGCCTACTGTGGCCGCGATGAGACCTATTTTGGTTGCAAACAATTTTTTCTCAGACATATTCTCCGGAATTTGCTTGCAAAGGTACGGCTTTAACTTGGAGATGCAAAATATTTGCTAATTTTGCAGAATGAGAATAGTAATTCAACGAGTAAGCGAGGCCTCGGTGGTGGTCGAGGGGCGCACCGTGGGCAGCATAGGCCGCGGGCTGATGGTGCTGGTGGGAGTCGAAGAAGGCGACAACGACAACGACTGCCGCTGGCTTGCCGCCAAGACGGCGGCCCTCCGCATTTTCGCCGACGACGCCGGGGTGATGAACCGCTCTGTGGTCGACGTGGGCGGCCAAATTCTGGCTGTGAGCCAATTCACGCTGACGGCATCCACCCGCAAGGGCAACCGCCCGAGCTATATCCGCGCCGCCGGCCACGATTTGGCCACACGACTCTACGAGCTCTATTTAGCCGAGACTTCACACTTGCTGGGGCGACCTACCCAACGCGGCATCTTCGGAGCCGACATGGCCGTGAGTCTGGTCAACGACGGCCCTGTGACAATAATAATAGACTCCCGCCTCCGAGAATAAAAAAGTGAGGCCGAATTGGCATCAATGGCTTGCATTATGTAATTTTTGTTGTACATTTGCGACATATTTAAAAGCAAATCCATGAAACTAAACCGATTCACACTTCTCGCAATAGCGATTTGCGCCATTATGGCATTGCCGCTGACTGTTTGTGCGGATTCGTCGGCCGACAGCCTCCGGGCAGTCCTCAGTGTTCCCGTAATAGAGTTTAAAGCCGTTCCGGAGTACAATCAAGTGCAGACCGATTCTCTGGTACGCCTCGGCAAAGAAGCCAACGACTGGCGCCGTGCCGCCGCCGACCACGCACAGGCAAACCGACTCTTCCTCAAAGCCGCCGAAAACGGCTCAATGGAAGGCCTGCGGCAGCTTGCCCAAAACACCATCAACGGTCTGGGAACCGAAGCAGACGTTGAGGCCGGACTGCGCATGCTTATGCAGGGCGTCGGCGCCGGCGACGTGGAATCCATGCTCGCCCTGGGCGATTGCCTCAATCCCAACCATTCCGGTCGTGCCGGGTTAGAAGGCTTTCAGAATACCGAACTGGCCGCATGGGCATTCCGGCTCGCCGGAAGCAAAGGCAACGCTGAGGGATACGCAGAGGCCGCTGCTATGTTTAACCATATCAACCGCTTTGCTTCCACCGAGGCTGAAAAGGCTTTGAGCGAAATAAAGTGCATCAGTTACGCCGAACTCGGCCAGGCGATGGGAAGTGGCGAATGTAGCGAAATTCTGGCCGGCTTCTATCAACGCAACGGCGGCAAAACTCAGGATGAGATAAACTCACTCTTGATCGACGCTGCCGAAAAAGGCGACCCTTCGGCCATGTTGACCCTTGCATATCGTTATGCCAAGGGCGAAAACGGCTTTAGAGAGGATAAGGACCAAGCCCGCAGATGGTTTATCAAATGGCAGTCGACGACCATTCCGGACCCTATGTTTATGTATGAGGCCCTTTCGGAAGGAAATTATGGCCTCGCAAAAGACAAACGCGCTGCCGCCGACTGGCTTATTGCCGGAGTTGAAAACGGAAACAACTTGGGCAATCTTTATTGCCGCCAGCTCGCTGAAATATACCGACAGGGCTCTCACGGCCTTCCCCGCGACCCGGCCAAAGCGCAGTACTACGAAGACTTGGCAAAAAATTGGCCGACTCAGCCTTCACAATTGCTCTACGGCGTCGATTTTTGCGGCCAAAGCAATTCCCTCCGATAATTTATGGACCAAGCCCCGTACACCCTCAGCGCAGGCACCGAACTGCACGGCAAGTTTACTTACCGTGTAGAGCGTGTGCTGGGGGCCGGAGGCTTCGGCATTACCTATCTGGCCACAACGCAGGTCCGCTTCGGCAACCTCTCCACAGAGGCCAAAGTGGCCATCAAAGAGCTTTACCGCCGCGACGACTGCCTCCGCGACGGCACTACCGGCCGCGTGCTGACCGCCGACAACGAGACGGCGCGGAGAAACATGGCCAATGCCCGCAAGGACTTCCTTTCGGAAGCTCGACGTTTGGCCGACATATCCCGCGACTGCGACGGCATCGTGAAGGTCAACGAAGTCTTTGAGGAAAACGGAACCGCATACTATGTGATGGAATATCTCGAGGGGCAGACCCTCGAGGAATACATCCGTTCCCACGGGCCCATTATCCAACCTCAGGCCCTGAAGCTCATCACCCCGGTTGTCAAGGCGGTGGCTTTTCTGCACATGAACCGCCTGACCCATCTTGACATCAAGCCCGACAACATAATGCTCACCGCCGACATGCGTCCGGTTCTTATAGACTTCGGCTTGAGCAAACATTACGACCACGACGGCAACGCGACCTCCACGCTGAACACAGTTGCATATTCGCCCGGCTATGCGCCCATAGAACAGTATGTCGGCCTCAAGACTTTTTCGCCTACGGCCGATGTCTACGCTTTGGGGGCGACGATGTACAGAATGATCACCGACCATCGACCCGCCGAGCCATTCCATTGGGAAGAAGGCGAGCCCCGGGCGAGTCTGAGAAAAGTACCCATAACAGCCCAGCTTGAGTCCATTGTCCTCAAGGCTATGAGCCTGACGGCCGCCGAACGGTACCCGACCGCAGATGTTCTGCTTCAATGTCTGGAAGGTCTGTTCGTGTCCGAGCCGGTGAAGCCGAATCATACTCCTTCGGAACCGACTTATGTCTGCCGACCGAAGGAATATGTAGCACAAAAGACCGAGGCATCCATCCACCATACGCCGCTTCACACCCCTACGGCAGCCTCAGATGCCTACTCCGCCGCTTTGCGGAATCTCCGGAAAGCCCCGGTCGGCGCTGCCCCGCAAATGCCCCGCGGCGAGCAAAGGGCTACCCATGTATTTGAAGCCCCTCGGCAAGCGTCTGCCGCCCGCAAGCCGACTGCTTCGCAGCAAGCCTCGCAAAAAGCAGAGTATGCTAATATTCTTTACTTCAACAAGCGACTATTGACGGCAAGCGCCGTCCTTATGGCCCTCGCCTGCCTGATTCCGATAGCTTACCCTATCGTCATCTACAATATCCTTTCGGGTGGCTACCCGGAATTGGAAGTCGGCATTATCTTCGACAGCGTCATTCCCGGCCTTCTTGCATTGACAGCCTTGACGCTGTTCGCCGCCTCCAACCAAAAGTGTCTGGAAGCTTCCAAAAATCTGTTGGCTGGGGCTGCCCTGTATTTCGTCGGATTGTTGTTTATGTCCACCTTAGGGCCAATAGCACTTCATGGACTGGTGATTTGCACCTATTCTCCGGTTTTCGAAATACCCGGGATAGTGTTGTTTACAATCGGTTTGATTCGTTTTTATTCCAAAATTGGAAGATTATGGGAGATTGTGAACAGCATAATATCGCTGACGGGCGCCTTGGCATTGGTATCTCTGTTGTTAAGTTTTCCGGCTTTAGCCCAAGAGATGGGTATATTCCTTTTCGTTCGTCTTATTCTTCTGCTTTTATTCGCCATTTGTTGGTGCAGGGCACTTTATCTGATTGCAAAAGAGGATATCCGCCATTACACCGTCTTGAAAAAGATCGACAACCGGATGATTATAGCCGGGTCGGCGATACTATGTCTTTTGAGTCTGTACATTACCCTGGCCCGCTTCTTCTGACAAAAGAGCGCGAAGCGGCGCACATCGACTGAGAAGGGTATTTGACGGGTGGGGAATTTTTTGTAACTTTGCAGGCTGAAAGCAAAAATCTCTATGAAGATACTCATTACCGGAAGTCAAGGACAATTGGGACGCGAACTGGTGGAGGCGCTGCATGCAGTGGCCAAAGCCGAGGTCGTGGCCACTGATGCCGACTCTCTTGATATCACCGACGCGGGCGCCGTAGAGCGCTTTCTGCGCCAGGGCGCCTTCACACACGTTGTGAACTGCGCTGCCTATACCGCTGTCGACCGCGCCGAGGAGTTCAAGGCGGAGTGTGCCGCCGTCAACAACACCGGAGTTGAAAACATCGCCCGTCTGGCCGACGAGCTCGACCTCCGCATAGTCCATATCTCCACCGACTATATTTTCGACGGTACGGCCTGCCGCCCATATACCGAATCGGCCAAGCCCAACCCGCTCAACGTCTACGGCGCCACCAAGCGCAAAGGCGAGACTGCCCTGCTGGGCCTGGCGCCGACGGCGGTGATTGTGCGCACGGGCTGGCTCTACTCTCCCCACGGCCATAATTTCGTCAAGACCATCCTCGAACGCGGCTCCAAGGGCCAGCGCCTGGAGGTTGTCTCCGACCAGATCGGCACTCCTACCTATGCCGCCGACCTGGCTGCCGCCATAGTGGCCATCCTGACGGCTCCGACATGGACACCGGGCATCTACAACTACTCCAACGAGGGCGTGGCGTCGTGGTACGACTTCGCTGTTGCCATTCTGGAGAGCGCCGGTCTCGAAGAAGCTGCCGCTCAGGTTGTTCCGGTGCCGACATCCGATTATCCCACTCCGGCGTCCCGTCCGGCCTACGCCGTGCTCGACAAGAGCCGCATCCGCGCCACTTTCAACGTGCGCACCCCGCATTGGCAGGCCTCCCTGCGCCGGTGCGTGAAACGCATCAACTCCAACCAATGAGCAATCTTACAGACGAAATACAGCGTCGGCGCACATTCGCCATCATCTCCCACCCTGACGCCGGCAAAACTACCCTGACGGAGAAACTGCTGCTCTTCGGCGGCGCTATCCACATTGCCGGTGCCGTAAAGAGCAACAAAATCAAGAAAACAGCCACCTCCGACTGGATGGAAATCGAAAAGCAGCGCGGCATTTCGGTGGCCACCTCCGTGATGGGCTTCAATTACGGCGACTACAAAATCAACATCCTCGACACTCCCGGCCACCAGGACTTCGCCGAGGATACCTACCGCACGCTAACGGCGGTCGACAGCGTGATTATCGTCGTCGACGTGGCAAAAGGCGTCGAGCAGCAGACCCGAAAGCTCATGGAAGTATGCCGCATGCGGCGCACTCCGGTGATTATCTTCGTCAATAAACTCGACCGCGAGGGCCGCGACCCCTTCGACATCCTCGACGAGCTGGAGTCCGAGCTCAAAATCGCTGTGCGACCGCTGAGCTGGCCCATCAACATAGGCGCCAAGTTCAAGGGTGTCTACAATATCTACGAGCACTCCCTCGACCTCTTCACCCCTGACAAGCAGAAGGCCACCGAACGCGTTGAAATCGACGACGTCGACGACCCCCGCATCGATGCCGCCGTCGGCGAGGCCGACGCAGCCAAACTCCGCGAGGACCTCGAGCTTATCGAGGGTGTCTATCCTGAGTTCGACGTCGACAGCTACCTGGCCGGCGAAGTGGCTCCGGTATTCTTCGGCTCGGCGCTCAACACTTTCGGCGTCAAGGAGTTGCTGGACTGCTTCGTGCGTATCGCACCTGCTCCTCGACCCATTGAGGCCGTAGAGCGCCGCGTGGAGCCATCCGAAGAGCCCTTCAGCGGGTTCGTGTTCAAAATCCATGCCAACATGGACCCCAACCACCGCTCGTGCATCGCCTTTGTCAAAGTATGCTCCGGCCGCTTCGAGCGAAACGCGCCCTATCTGCACGTGCGCTCCGGCAAAACGCTGCGCTTCGCGGCACCGACGGCCTTCATGGCGCAGAAGAAAAACATTGTCGACGAGGCTTTTCCCGGCGACATAGTGGGCATTCCGGACAACGGCACCTTCAAAATCGGCGACACCCTCTCCTCGGGCGAGCAAATACACTACAAGGGCCTGCCGTCGTTCTCGCCCGAACTGTTCATGTACATCGAAAACGCCGACCCCATGAAGTCCAAACAGCTCGAGAAGGGCATTCAGCAGCTTATGGACGAGGGTGTTGCGCAGCTGTTCACACACCAGTTCAACGGCCGCAAGGTCATCGGCACCGTCGGGCAGCTTCAGTTTGAGGTCATACAGTACCGCCTCCTCCACGAGTACGGCGCACAATGCCGCTGGGAACCGATGAGCATGCACAAGGCATGTTGGATAGAAAGCGACGACCCCGCCGCACTCGAAGCCTTCAAGAAGCGCAAACACCAGTTCATGGCCCTCGACCGCGAGGGGCGCGATGTCTTCCTTGCCGACTCGGCCTTTGTGCTGACTATGGCCCAGAACGACTTCCCCAAGATACGCTTCCACTTCTCCAGCGAATTCTGACATAAAACCTCAACTCCCAAAAATCTCACCTCCATGAAAGCAATCCTCCGCCTCCTCGCGCTGACCATACTGGCCGGCAGTGCACTCACCTTCACCGCTCCGGCCGCTTGTGCCTACGACGACTCTCGCCGCTACACCCAAGTGGCGTCCTACATCAGCCAGGCCGAGCGCTACATCTCCTCCGCCAAAAGCTACCGCAACTCGGCAGCCTCCTACCAGCGCGACGCCGACCGCTATCTGCGCGATGCCGAGAGCTATAACCGCCGCAACGACTTCGACGGCGCCCGACGCTATCAGCAGCGCGCCGAGCAGGCCATGGAGCGCGCCCGCGACTACACCCGCCGGGCAGAGCGAGCCGATGCCGATGCCGCCGTATACCTTCGCCGCGCCGCCAACCTCGTCGAAAGCCGCTGACCCCCGCGGGGAAACCCGGACCGAAGCCTCCATCCCGTTGGAGGCCCAAGGAGGGCGAGCTTCCAGCTCGCAAGCCGCGAAAGGGGCCGCCAGCGCATGGACCGAGGCTCCAAGGAGGGCGAGCTTCCAGCTCGCAAGCGTCCGCCGTTGCCATTATAAATCCGCGAAAGCGCCGCCAACGCATGGACTGAGGGCTTCAGCCCTCGCCCATCCCGAAGGGAATGCCGGCGAAAAAGAATGCCTCG
>UQLO01000055.1 GCA_900541865.1 uncultured Porphyromonadaceae bacterium
ACCATATAATTTTCCAGCGTCGAACTCTGACTTTTTGATAGTCTGTCGTCCGACGCTGCAAAGGTAAAGCTACCATATTGAACTCCTCCGGAGTTCTTTTTCAATAGATTAATCGCCGTCCCATAGCATTGACGCCCCAAGGTTACCGCCGCCCCACAACGCCAACCGCCCTATAGCCCTCAGCAATTATCAATTATCAATTACCTTCCCCTCCGGCCGCGGCGTTTTTGATGAGCTTGCGCAGGAAGGCGAGCTGGGGCAGCAGGATTACGTTTCGGCGCGGGTACTTTTTGCTGAGTTCGTTCAGAATATCGTAGGCGCGCTCATAGCGGCCTTGACGGATATAGACTGCGGCGAGGCTCTCGGAGAGCAGGCTGCCGTTGCTCTCGCCGGCGACATCTTTGGTCGGCTTGTGGACCGGCGTACGGTTCTCGGCCGGCTCGGGCGGCTCTACGGGCGTCGGCGCCGCTGCCGGGTGCTTGCTCAGGATGAAGGCATCTATGCGACCCTCCGGTGAGTCCGGGTCGACGGGCTCCGACGGCAGATTTTCCTGCTCCTCGCGGGCGAGGACTTCGGCGTAGTCCGGCGTGGGGTTGAATATCATGCGCTCCAGCAGAGCGTCCTCCTCGGGGCTCTGATGACCGTATTTATCGAGAAAGAGCGATATGGCGTCCGTAGTGTCGGGTGTATTGTCCGGCTCGGGTTGCGGCGGGTAGAAGTCGTTCCAGCCTGCGCGGCGAAGCCGGTCGACTGTTGCGGGGCAGTCGACGGCAAGTGCTATGCGGGCCCGCAACTCTTCGCCGGCCGGGCGGCACTGAAGCGCTATTATCTGAGCGGCCACGCAGTAGGGCCATTCTTTTAGTGCCTCCTGCGACACCGAATCGTCGGCCGGCCCTACTTCCTGCAGGTTGCGCGCGGCCTTGGCCAGCAGCTGTGCGAATTGCGGAGCGATATTTTGGTGTGCCTCATCCCGGTTCATAACTCATTCCATTTTTATTACCAGTTGCCGAGAGTCGCGTTGAAGATAAGGTCGACCAGTTCATCGCATATTTCCTCGCACAGGCTGTCCTGAACGTCGGTGATCATCTCCGAACTTGAAAAGTCGCGGTAGGCGCTGAATGTCTGGTCGACGTCCTTGCCCTCGGCCTTTTCGTCGGTATACTTAACGCGCACCGTTATTGTCAGTCGCGTCATCGATGCATATGCATCTTCCGTGACGGCCTGCGGCGACAAGGCATAGCCGGTTATTTCGCCTTCTATGCGGAGGTCGGAGGCGCCGTCGGTCATCTGAAGGCGCGTATTGCGCGATATATAGTCCTGAAGCGCGTTTTCGAACATCGGCTGCAAAGGAGGATAGACGAGGGCCGCGCGTATGGGAAACTCACTGACGGATATCGTCTTATAGACGGTATAGTCTATCGCCGAACCGTTCATGGTGAAGCTGATGCGGCAGGCGGGCAGACCGGCCGACGCTATTGCCATAACGGCCACCGCCACTATTCGGGAAAACTTATTCCAGCCCATATTCTTTGATTTTGCGGTAAAGGGTACGCTCTGAGATGCCCAGTTGCGCGGCTGCGGCTTTGCGGCGCCCGTCGCAAGCCTCCAGTGCGCGCTCTATGAGCCGACGCTCCGACTCCTCCAGGGAGTGGAGGCTCGCGTCGGGCTGCGGCTCTACGGCTTCGCGGGCTTCGGCGGCGGTAGCCTCGGCGCGCGGAATAACTATCAGCGAACGGCTGGCGGCAACGGGCTGCCGGGCTGCTTGCGGCGTCTCGATGTCGGTAAGCAACTGAGCCGGTGGTGTGTCCATTTCGTCGAGGCGTTTCTGGAGGTCGTCGATGCGACGCTGCATACCAAGAATCATTCCTAAAAGCATTTCGCGCTCCCGCTCGTAGGAATGTGCCCCCGGCGTCGGCGCCGTCGGCATATAGGAGTCGGCGCCGGCCGGCAAGTAAGTCCGCAGAATTTCGGGTGTTATCTCTGAGCCGGCCTCGAAGAGCGAGAGCTGGTCGACAACATTCTTGAGCTGACGCACGTTGCCCGGCCACCGGTAATGGCGCATCAGGATGTCGGCCTCCGCCGAGAAGGCAACCGGAGGCGTATGGTACTTGTCGGAGAAGTCGGCGGCAAACTTTCCGGACAGCAGGCGGATGTCGGCCCCGCGGTCGCGCAGCGGAGGAACGGTTATCAGCACCGTCGACAGGCGGTAGTAGAGGTCCTCGCGGAAGCGCCCTTCGGCGATGGCCTGCGCGAGGTTGACGTTGGTAGCGGCCACCACGCGCACATTGGTGCGACGCACCTCCGAGGAGCCCACACGAAGGTATTCGCCGCTTTCGAGCACACGCAGCAGACGCGCCTGGGTCGTCAATGGCAGCTCGGCGACCTCGTCCAGAAAAATAGTGCCGCCCGAGGCCTCCTCGAAGTAGCCCTTGCGGGAGTCGACAGCGCCGGTGAAGGCACCCTTCTCGTGGCCGAACAGCTCGGAGTCGATGGTGCCCTCGGGGATGGCACCGCAGTTGACTGCTATATATTTTGCATGCTTTCGCGGGCTGAAAGCGTGGATAATCTGAGGGAAAAACTCTTTTCCGGCGCCGCTCTCGCCGGTGACCAGCACCGACAGGTCGATGGGCGCAACGCGTACGGCGCGCTCTACGGCGGCAATAAGCCCGGGGGCATTGCCGACGATGCCGAAGCGCAGCTTGGCCTGCTGCACCTGAGGCGGAACGGTTCGCAAACTGTTAGTTTCCATATTGCAAAGTTAGTAAAAAAACGCAATAGGGCAAAAAGAGACCGCACCCGGGCGGATGCGGTCTCCAATATATGCGTTCTCTGAGCTATCAGAGGATAACCTTGGCGCGGTTGACGATGTAGAAGCCGCGGGGCAGGTCGAAGATGTTGCGACCCGGACGAAGGTCGAGCATCCGGCAGCGGCCGTCGGCGCTGACTGCCGGTATGCTGGTGTGCTCATTGGCGTACACTACCAGGCGACCCTGCGCAACGGCTACGGTGATGCCTTCGCTATAGCTGTTCAGGCCTACTCCTGCCGTGCCGTTCAGACCCTGGCTGGTGTAGATGCCGTTGGGCTGGAGAACCAGGTCGGCGGTCTGCTGGCTGCCGTTGTTGAAGATTATCATCGGGTTGGAGAGCTCGCGGGTCGGGGTGTAGGTGTAGGCCAGGAGCTGCTTGCCGTCGACGGTGGCCGTCTCGGTCATGGCGTCGCCGGGCCAGCCCTTGGTGAGGGTACCCATGGCGTCCCACATATAGACGTTGACGTTTGCCCAGTTGTCGAGGCTGTTGTCGAAGTAGACGGTGAAAGCCTCGGTGGGATCAACGGGGGTGACGGGATCGTCGGGTATCTCACCGGCCCCCTCGATGGTCTTCACATAGCCGGCCGAGGTGTAGTAGCCGCCGTTGACCCAAACAAGGTCAGCGGTCTGGAAGCTGCCGTTGTTGAAAATCACTCCGGCATTGTCGCCAATCTTTCCGCTGCCGGTGAATGTCCACTTCCACACCTTGTTGCCCAGGTATGTCATCGACGAACCGGGCCATGCGCCGGCGTACTTGGTGGCGCCGTCGCCGCTCCAGACGTAGACGTTGATGCGTCCCCAGCCATTGGTGTCCTCGAAGAATACGGCCTGCTCGCCGTCGGCCATAGAAGGCTCGATGGGATTCTCGGGCTCGTCGACTTCGCCGCCGCCACCGTTGGAGGTTTCGCGTACGGTCCAGGTGTCTTCAGGCTCTTCGTTGCCGTCGTAGCCGGGCTGCGCCACGCTCACGGGAGCCGTGGTGTAGAGATACTGTCCGTCGGTGCCCACCTTGCCGGGAGCCGGGGTCAGGGCCGTGGAGAGCACGTAGATTCGCATGTTTGCCTCGCCGGAGCAGGCTGCGGTGGTGAGCTTGCCGTCGGTCACAGTCTTCACGTCGCCGGTGATGGCGTCGGTGTAGGTGCCGTTGAGCACATTCGAGAAGGTAGCGGCCCCGCCGATGGTCACCAGTACGTAGGAGTCGGTGGTGCTGTCGGTGTAGCGGCGCTTGAAGGCTGCCACGCCGCTGCCCGAGCAGCCGTCGGTGCTGTACTGACCCTTGCGCAGGGCGGGGATTGCAGCGCGGATTTGGTTGAGGCGCTGGATGTGGAGGCTCAGCGGGTGGGCCAGCGAAGCGGCCATATTGCCCGTGGCGCCCGAATACTGGGCGAAGTCGCTCACGTTGATGTTGCCCTCAATGTAGCCGCCGAAGTAGGCGCGGCCCGAGTTCTTAAGCGCTATCAGAGCGCCCTTGTCGATGGTGCAGCCCTTCTTGAACTCAATTTCGGAGCCGTAGTAGAGGCACGGAATACCGCGGAAGGTGAACATCAGGTCGAGGTTCGATGCCCATGTGCCCTGGCTCTGTGCGAAACGCTGGCTTTCGGGAGCACCGTCGGGAGCGTAGTCGTGGGAGTCGACGTAGGTAACGTTGTAGGTGGCGTCGTTGTAGTATTTGTCGCCGCCGCGCACACCCCAGGCCTCGCGGGTGGAGCGGAAGTTCCAGTGCATGGGGAAGTCGATCACGCTGAAGCCCGAGTACTGGCTGTGGTCGGGCGTATGGTAGTTGTTGCCCTGCAGGAAAGCGTTGTCGCTGGTGGCGAGGTTGCTGTCGCCGTGGTAGTCTTCGCCCTGCTGGTCCTGGCTCTTGGTGTTGGTGTGGTCGCCGTGGCCGTGGTTAACGTTCACAACGGCATCCCACGACGTTGTCGAGTAGTCCCAGGCGTAGTCCTTGGTTTCCTTCCAGGTGTAGAAGTAGGGCGAGCAGTTGGCGTGGTTGCGGTAGGTTACGTTGCGGTCGCGGGCGCACACTTCGCCGAACATAAAGAACTCGCCGCCGTTGCGCTTGGCGCGGTGCTGCTCGGCAAGCTGGGTGAACTGGGGTATGAAAGCCTTGTTGAAAGTAAGACGCGAAATGTGGCCCGAAGTATCGATGCGGAAACCGTCGACGCCCATTTCGATAAACTTGCCGTAGCAGTTCACCAGATATTCGCTCACGCGCGGATTCTCGGTGTTGAGGTCCACGCAGTCGCCCGCAATCTGGGCATACCAGCGCGAGTAGTCGTCCCAGTTCCATTCGTTGCCGACGTGGTGATAGTGGTTGTGAGTGTCGTGGTTGACGCCGTCCTCGTTCTTAAGAGCGGCGATGCGGTAGTCGTGGGCGCGGGGCGAAGCCAGCGAGTAGTCCGCCGGAAGCACCGTGTTGGGGTGAAGCTTCAGCGAGCCGTGGATATTGCTCAGATTGGCGGAATAGTCCTTTACGAACATCGGGCAGAGGTATTCCTCGCCGAAGTTGCCGGTGTGGTTCAGAACGATGTCGAGAATAACCTTCATGCCGCGGGCATGGGCGGCGTCGATGAGGTCCTGGAACTTGCAGTCCTCGCTCTCATAGCGCGGGTCCACTTTCTGGAAGTTGAAGGCGTGATAGCCGTGGTAGTCCAGTCCGGAGGCATTTTCCACTACCGGAGTAATCCATACGGCAGTGAAGCCCAGTGCCTTGATGTAGTCGAGTTTCGAAATGAGGCCTTTGAAGTCGCCGCGCCATTCCGGGTCGTTCACATTCTGAATGCCGTCCCAGCAGTAGGTGTTGTTCTGCGGGTCGCCGTCGTAGAAACGGGTCGTCATGGCGAAGTAGATGGTCTCGTCGCGGAAGTCATTGCGGGCGCCCACGAAAGTCGGGGCCGCTGCTGCCGTCAGAGATGCCAGAGCTACGGCCGCACCGGCCATAAATCGGGTAAAACGGTTCATTGTACTGATTGAAAGGTACTTTTAGGTGTTTAAGTAAGTATGATAATGATGGCCGCACACGCGGCACGATGCAAAATTAGTTAAAATTCCCGAACGCACCAAGAATCTGTCGCTTTTTCGGCATCTTTTAAACTTACACCTTAAACTTACACCTTTTAAACACCTTTTAAACTCACATGCACAATTTGCTCAATTTGCTAACAGTACTTTGCGAACCGGGCGGCCGATTTTTTTGTTAATTTGAAAAAAAGGTATTAACTTTGTCGTCGGAATCGCGGGCTGTGGCTGCCCGGCATCTCCTCCTCTCCTCCGTTAATTCTCCCTGGTTACCACGTTTAGAACGCCGCCGAATCCGCTTTCGTAGCGTTCCCGAATACTCAGCGAGGCTCCCGCCGCGGAGCCAACGCCTTGGCGCCGGTTTTTGCGCCGATTCGCCTCGGGGAGTTTTTTCCATCATTTTTCATCAAGATTTTTCCCTCACATCCAATTTTTGTGCGATGTACAGCATAAACGATTTTAACTCCATGCCCGACGAACAGCTCCGAAGCGTCGCCGAAGGCCTGGGTTTGAAAAAAGTAGACCTTACTAAACGAGAAGAACTTGTGTTCCGCCTCCTTGACCTGCAGGCCATCGAAGGCGCCTCGCAGGCAGGCCGCTCGCGCGGCGAAGGCTCCGCCGAGGCCGCCCCCAAAAAGCGCGGACGCAAGAAAAAAGAGCCGGCCGCCGAAGGCACCCCCGCGGAGGCTCCCGCACCCAAAAAACAGCGCGGACGCGCCGCCCAGACCGTCGAGCCAGCCCCCGAGGCGGCTCCCGCCGCCGACTCAGCACCCGCCGAAGGAGCCCCGGCATTGGCCGAGCGCAAACGTCGCGGCCGCCCGCCCAAGAAAGCAGTCGAAGCTCCCGAAGCTGAAACCCCGGCAGAAAGCGGGCGCCCCGACGAATCCCCCGAAGCCCCCGCAGCAGCCCCCGCGCCCGCCGAAAACACTCCCGCCGAAGCACCCGCCGAAAACGCTCCCGCCGCCGAAGCCCCCAAAGCCGAGCAGGAGGCAGCACCGCGCCGCGACTTCCGCCCCCATGCCGACACCGGCGGCTTCAGCGACTTCTTCCCCCGCAGCCAGGGCCGCAAGTTCGTGCCCCGCGGCCAGCACGAAGGCCATGAAGGCGAGACATCAACTCCCGAACAGAACCCCGCACCCCAGCGCCAGCCACAGCAGCAGCCCCAGCAGCACCGTCAGCAGCCCGCGCCCCAGGTAGGACCCATCGTACTCTCCGAACCGGGCGCCCAGCAGCAGAACCCCCAGCAGGGCGGCAAGAAAAACAAGAAAAACCGATTCAACCAGCAGCAACGCCAACAGCCCCGCTACGAGTTCGACAATATGCTCGAAGCCACCGGCGTGCTTGAAATCGACCCCCAGGGGTTCGGGTTCCTACGCTCGGCCGACTTCAACTACCTCGCAGGTCCGGACGACATCTACGTCACCCAGCAGCAAATAAAAACCTTCGGGCTGCGCGCCGGCGACCTCGTCGAAGCCTCAATCCGCCCGCCACGCGAAGGCGAAAAATACTTCCCCCTCACCGGCGTGAGGCGCGTCAACGGCCGCTCTCTCGAATTCATCCGCGACCGAGTGGCCTTCGAACACCTCACACCCCTCTTCCCCGACGAAAAATTCGACCTCACTTCAGGTCGCTCCTGCACACTATCCACCCGTGTGGTCGACATGTTCTCACCCATCGGAAAAGGCCAGCGAGCCCTCATCGTCGCACCACCCAAAACAGGTAAAACCCTCCTTCTCAAAGATATCGCCAACGCCATCGCCGAGAACCACCCCGAGACGTACATCATGATTCTTCTCATCGACGAACGTCCCGAAGAAGTGACCGACATGCAGCGCTCCGTAAACGCCGAAGTTATCGCATCCACTTTCGACGAACCCGCCGACCGACACGTCAAAATCGCCGGTATAGTACTCGACAAAGCCAAACGAATGGTCGAGTGCGGCCACGACGTCGTAGTACTCCTCGACTCCATAACCCGCCTGGCACGCGCCTACAACACCGTAGCGCCCGCATCCGGCAAAATCCTCTCAGGCGGTGTCGACGCAAACGCCCTCCAGAAGCCAAAACGATTCTTCGGCGCTGCCCGAAACATCGAAGGCGGCGGCTCTCTCACCATAATCGCTACAGCCCTCACCGAAACAAGCTCCAAGATGGACGAAGTAATCTTCGAAGAATTCAAGGGCACCGGCAACATGGAACTACAGCTCGACCGAAAACTCTCCAACAAGCGAATATTCCCCGCCGTCGATATCATGGCATCAAGCACACGACGCGACGACCTCCTCCTACGCAAAGAAACACAGGACCGCATGTGGATCCTACGACGTTTCCTCAGCGACAGAAACTCCGTCGAAGCTATGGAATTCATCAAAGACCGAATGGAGAGAACCCGCGACAACGACGAACTCCTCCGCACAATGGGCGACTGATCCTGACGCCCTCTATGACCCTGCACAGCAGACCGCCCCGGAAGACAGCCGTTGCGGTCTGCTCTTGTTTTTATAGCCGAAAAAGACTAATTTTGCAGCGTGGCAAATATCTATGAACTCCGACGATACGGCAAAGTAGCCTTCCTCGTCGCTACGGCGGCGGTGGTGGCTCTTTTCCTGTACTTTTCGTCAAGCCTGATCGCCGACCTCGAAATCCAGGAAAAACAACGAATGGAAATATGGGCCGGGGCTACCAGAGAACTCGCCGCTTCAACTCTAACCGACCTCCCCGCAACAGACATCGACTTCCTCCTCCGAATAATCCAGCAAAACACCACCATTCCCGTACTACTGACCGACAGCGAAGGAAACATTCTCGACTACCGTAACTTCAACCTCCCCGACAAAACAGACCCCGACAGCGAGCGAAACCTAAACTTCCTCCAGCAACGCCTCCACGCCATGCGTAGCAGCGGACGCACCATCGAAATCAATATCGCTCCCGGAGTCACCCAATTCCTATACTACGAAGAGTCGACGCTGCTGCGCAGAATGAGCGTTTTCCCATACATCCAGCTCCTGGTTATGCTCGCTTTCATCGCTGTGGTATACTTCGCCGTTCTCTCAACAAAAAAAGCCGAGCAAAACAAAGTTTGGGTCGGACTGAGCAAAGAAACTGCCCACCAGCTCGGAACTCCCATATCATCCCTGATGGCATGGATGGAATGGCTCCCGGAAATGGGCGTCGACCAGGACACCATTGCCGAAATGAACAAAGACGTCAGCCGTCTCAGCACCGTTGCCTCACGTTTCAGCAAAATCGGCTCCGAGCCCAAAATGGAACCCGCCGACGCCTGCCAAGTGGTCGCCGACGCAGTCAGCTACATGAGCACCCGAATATCAGGTCGAATAAACCTCTCGCTCGCTTCCAAGCCCGACTCCGCACCCGTTTTGGCCTGCACGCCCCTGCTCGAATGGGTAGTCGAAAACCTCGTCAAAAATGCCGTCGACGCCATGGACTCATCCGAAGGACGGGGCTCAATAACAGTCACAATGGCCAACACCCCCACAAATGCCATAATCGAAGTCACAGACACCGGTAAAGGTATAAGCCGGAAAAACTTCAAAACAGTATTCAACCCGGGATTCACCACCAAAAGCCGAGGATGGGGACTCGGACTCACACTCGCAAAACGTATCGTCGAGCAGTACCACCGCGGACGAATATACGTCGCACGAAGCACAGTCGGCGTAGGAACCACATTCCGAATTGAACTGCCCCTGCGAAAAGACTGACCTCACTCTCCGAACTTTTCACCCACGATAATTGTTTACAACTAAAATAAAGAAATTTTCTTTATTTAAAGAATTATTTATATCTTTGTGGCGCTATTCCGACAAAGAAATAAATACAAGAAAAAAAGTCTGACAAAACACTCAAAATACACAAGCAATGAACACAGAAACAATCGGTGCAAACGCCGGAACAGTATGGGTAGCCCTCAACACCGCAGACGCACTTGGCATCAAGCAGCTTAAGAAAATCACTAAGCTCAAAGACAAAGAAGTATACTCCGCTCTCGGCTGGCTCGCTCGCGAAGGCAAAGTAGCAATCAACCCCGACCCCGCCGACGAAAAAGAATATATCATCTCGCTCGTCAACAACGACTAACGCCTCACCGAGGCCGCTAAAAGCGCCGACGCCACCGCGCCGGCGCTTTTTTATTTCGCCAAAGCCCGAAAAGCGCCAGACAATCTTCGGGCGCCGATTTGAAATCACCGCCCCATATTCGCTCGAAAAGAACCGCGTAGCGGTTCATAATGATTCGCCGACCGGCGAGCCCAAGCCGTTGGAAAAGAACCGCGTAGCGGTTCAAGAGAGTAGCCACGGGTGATAACCCCTGGATAGCTCATCCTCCTGAAAATCAGCGACCCCGTAGGGGTCGAACACGGTCCGCCCTCGCGC
>UQLO01000056.1 GCA_900541865.1 uncultured Porphyromonadaceae bacterium
AACGCCCTCAAAAGTCTTATGATTTCCTAAAAAATCTTTCGTTTTTACCTATTTGCGAAAAGTTTAAACGAGTTCATTTATATATTAGTAACGCCCCCTGAGCCAACAAGTTCACTCAATGGTTTTTCCGAATGGGAAAAGGGCGAGGCGCATCGGGTCAAAAAAAACGGGCCCGGTGAGGCCGGACCCGCTGTGTGTGGTATGACGACGTTGGAGGTTATTCTACGGATTTGCGTCCGCCGGCTATTGCTTTCCAGCAGAGCACGGCGATGACGGCTCCAACAACGGGCCCTACGACCATAATCCAGAAGTCGCCCCATGCGGTTGGGTCGAATATAGCGGGACCGAAGGAGCGAGCGGGGTTGACGGAGCAGTTGTCGACGGGAATTCCGACGATGTTGACCAGGCCGAGGGCGAGGCCGATGGCGAGACCGGCAAACTTTCCGAAGCCTTTGGAGGGGTCGGTGGCGCCGAGCACAATAAGGACGAAGAAGAAGGTGAGCAGCCCCTCAGCCAGCAGAGCCATGCCGGTGGTTGCGCCGGGCTGGAGCACATTGGTAGCGAGGTAGCTGCCGGACTGGGCTGTTATGCCGCCGTAGGCGAAGGTGCCGTTGCCGAGCTCCATAAATGCATAGAGGAGTCCGGCGCCTATGGTTGCACCGAGGAGCTGGAAGGCGATGTATCCCACACATTCCCAGGCGCTCATGCGGCCCGAGAGGAATACAGCGATAGAAACGGCGGGATTGACGTGGCAACCGGAGATGTTGCCGATTGCATAACACAGGCACACCAGAACGAGGCCGAAGCACAAGCCGATGCCGAGACCGCCGATAGAAGGACCGGCGAGGACAGCGCTGCCGCAGGCAAGAAGCACCAGGAACATGGTGCCGATGCCTTCTGCCAAGAATTTTTTAATCATAAGCTTTTATAGTTGAAAGGTGGATGAATATCATTGGTTGTCGGAAGTGATATATATTTAAACACGTACGGGGGCGAGTGTGTTCAGCCGCTCGGCATGGCTTTGAGGAAAAAAGAGAAGGCCGGTGAGGGGTACTTCGCTCACCGGCCTTTAGGTATGCTGTGGAGTGCTTTATTTAGTTTCGGGGTAGCCGTAGCCGTAGCTCTTGTGGCGCGTGGAGTATGCGCCGTAGCGGCGGTAGAGGTATGCGCTGGAGTGGATGTCGACGCCGTTTACTACGATGTAGACATTTGAGAGCTTCTTGAGGTTGACGGCTGAGTGGAGAGCTTTGAGGCTACCTCGGCTGGAGTAGTTTGCGCGGGAAACGAAGAGCTGAAGGTCGGTGTGGTGAACGATGAGGAAGCTGTCGGAGATGACGCCGATGGGAGCGGAGTCAATAACGACGAAGTCGTACTCGCGGCGGAGGATTTCCATGAGCTTGTCCATGTTGGGCGACATGAGCAGCTCGTTGGGGTTCGGGGGCACGGGACCTGCGGGGAGGATGTAGAGGTTGGGGTTTAGGGCGCTCTGTACTACGAGACGGTCGAGGTTGTGCTCCTGCCCGGAGAGGTAGGTGGTCAGGCCGCGTTGGTTGTCGATTCCGAAGCGGCGTGCAAGCACGGGACGGCGGACGTCGGCACCAATAACGAGGACCTTCTTTCCGGCCAGGGCGTAGGTTAGTGCGAGGTTGGTGGCTACGAACGACTTGCCTTCGCCTGAGATTGCGCTGGTGACCAGGAGGACCTTGACGGGGTTGCCTCGGTTTACGAAGTTGATGTTGTTTCGCAGCAGTCGGAATAGCTCAGCAATGGGTGTCGAAACGTTTTCGCCCACCACGATGTCGTCGTGCGAGCCTTTGTCGTAGGAGCAAATCTCGCCGATTACGGGCACGTTTGTCATGCGCTCAAGTTCTTCCTGGTCGCTGAATATGGGGAATAGCGAGCGGCGTACGAAGATGAAACCGGCGGGTATTGCGAGGCCGAGCAGGAAAGCGGCGGCCAGAATGAGAATCTTTTTGGGAGAAACGGGGGTTTCGCCGATGGGGTCGTCGATAAGTCGGGCGGTGTTGGTGGCCAGCGTCTTCTGCAGGGCGATTTCCTCGCGGCGCTGGAGCAGGAAGGTGTAGATGTTGACCTTTACGGTCTGCTCGCGGAAGATTTCCTGAAGGCCCTTGTCGATGGTGGGAGTGGAAGCGAGCTGACCGAGGCTCTGGTTCTCAAGGTCGCGGATGTTTGCGATTTTGGCGTTGAGGTTTCGCTTAGCCGAGACGATGGTCTGCATGATGCGGACTTTCTGGCGGTTTAGCTCGTCCTGCATGCTCATTACCAGGGGAGAGTTCTCCGTGCTGCCGTCGAGGGCGCGGTGAAGCTGGTTTACGCGGAGGTTGTACTGGTCGACCGCTTCGGAGATGGTATGGTCCTGCACGGCCGAGGGCAGAAGCTCGTAGGTGCCGGTTGTGCTTACGATTCGCTCGATGTCGTCGAGCACGGCCATATTGGCCTCGGCGTCGGCAAGCTGAGCCTGGTAGTTGCTCTGGAGGTTGAGGTTGAGGTTGCTCTGAGCCTGGATGTCGGTGATGTTGTGGGCCTGGCGGTAAGCCTGGAGGCGGTTTTCGACGTCGCGGAGCTCGTCGGAAATCATCACCAGACGGTCGAGGATGAAGGCTTCGGTTTGGATAGCGGAGCGGTTTTTGTCCTCGATGATGTCGCGGTTGTAGAAGTCGAGCAGAGCGTTGATGACGTCGACGCCACGGGCCACGACATTGTCGGTGTAGCTCACGCGAATGATTTTGTCGGACTTTTTGGCAAATTCGATGTTGAGGGCCATCGACACTTGCTTAGCACGCGCCCGCGGACCGACGATGGTAATTAGTTCAGTACCCTCGAATTCGGGAATCATGGCGGAGCGGGTGAGGGTGAGCACGCCGTGCGAAAGCTCAATGGTGCAGGGCAGAGTGACGTCGCGAAGCTCTTTTTCTTCTTTTGTTTCCTGGAACTTGGTCTTTACGTCGATGTCGTAGGTGTCGTTGCCGTTTGCCTTTACGGAGACCTTGATAGGGTTTCGGAGGCTTCGCAGCGAAGTTGAGTCGAGCGAAGCAACGACGGGGTTGTTCTCGTAGAGGGGAATGTTTCGCAGGGTACCTTTCTGGTAGTAGGTATAGCAGAGGTTGAGGGAGTCGACGATGCGGACAACGTTGTTGCGGCTCTTGAGGATCTCGAGCTCGGTTTCGTCGATGAAGCTCTTCATGTTGACCAGAGCGTCGGAGGCGTCGAGGCTGAAAGCGCTGCCGGTGCTTTCGGTGTTTCCGCTAAGGTAGATGCTGGACTCGATTCGGTAGGTTGGAATACGGGTCGCGATGTAGAAGTAGCCAAGTATGAGGCAGACGATAACGCTGATGAGGAACCATTTCCAGTGGGAAATGTAGTCGAGCAGGAGACCGGTGGTATCGAAATTTTCAGGTTCGGCCGCGTTGTTGGTCTTGTTGAGTTCTTCCGCCATGATCAGTTCTTGGTGAGGTTAAGAATGCCGATGACAAGAGAGGCAAGCGAAGAAATGCCGCCCACGATAGTGATAGTGCTCTGGACGCCGGGATTCATTTGCCAGGCCTGAGCGCTGAGGGATTTGTTCGGCTGCACGTAGATAAAGTCGTTCTGCTGGAGAGTGAAGTAAGGGGAGAGGAGGAAGTTTTTGTCCTGCAGGTTGATACGATGTACTTCGCGCGAGCCGTCGGGGTTTGTGCGGTAAAGGAGGATATTCTCGCGGTCGCCCTTGATGTCGAGGTCTCCGGCCATTGAGATGGCTTCGAGGAAGGTCATGCGCTCGTTGCGGCTCTGGTACATACCGGGGGTTTTGACGGCTCCGGCCACGCTGACGCGGAAGTTCATCAGGCGGATGTCGACGTTGGGTCGCTCGGTGACATATCGGGGATATATCGCGTTGACAACCGCTTCGGCTACCTGGGCCTTGGTTAGGCCACCCACATGAATCTTGCCTACGATTGGGAATTCGATGTTGCCGTCGGCGTTGACCAGGTAGTAGTCGGTCGAAACCTCTATGCCGACGTTGTTGTAGGAAGTGGTCTGTCGGGAGATGATGTTTATTTTGCCGTCGGCATCCACGTAGCGGCCTTTGTTGAAGGGGGCAACGGCGGCCATGTTAGGCGAAGTGACTTCTATATTCAGCAGGTCGCCCGCTGTAATGATGGGGTCGGCAACGGTTGGGGTCTGCGACAGGATTTCTGCCGGTATGCTTTCGGCATCTACAAGATAGGGGACCTTTTTGGGCGCTGAGCAGCTTGTGGCCAGCAGAAGACACACAACAGGAATACTTAAGGCTTTAAATATCTTTGTCATCGTAAGTTAAGTTCTTGACTGATGAGAACGTCAATGTGGTGAAAGGCACTCGCAAGGCGTAATGCGCTGCAAAATTAATTGTTTTTCACCAAATGAGCAAAATTTTCGCTCATTTGGCCGTTATTTATTTAAAATAAAATTGTCCGACGGCCTCTTTCGGGGTGGCCGGGCGGCGAAAAAATCAATTTTTCATTTGGTTTTGGCACTGTTTTTGATTAATTTTACTTTACTCAGAATCCTATAACCCGCAACGGGCGAAAAATGTTGAACCGACATGACCGAACTAATCGACAAGACAACCGAACCGCTTGAGACACACCCCTGGCAGCCTTTCGTGCCTGAGGGTGCCAAGGCGTTGATTATGGGCACATTCCCACCCGGGGCGCACCGCCGGGCGATGGACTTTTTCTATCCTAATCCGACCAACGACTTTTGGAAAGTGATGGGGATGCTCTACTACGGCCAGTCGGAAGCGCTCTACGACCGGAGCACACGCACTTACCGGCTGGACGAAATCAAAAAGCTGCTGTGCGACAACGCCATAGCCCTTGGCGACACCGGCCACAAAGTGCGGCGCCTCAAAGGCAATGCCTCGGACAAATTTCTCGAAATAGTAGAGCCGGTCGACCTTGCCGCCATACTTGAGCGCATGCCCGACTGCCGAGCAATAGCCACCACCGGCGAAAAGGCCGCCGGGGTGCTTGCCGCCTTGACCGGAACTGAAGCTCCCAAGATGGGGCAGTATGCGGTATGGCGGCGCCCGGGCAAGGCGGACATCACCTTGTGGCGCCTGCCTTCCACATCGCGGGCTTACCCCATGCCGCCACAAAAGAAAGCGGAGTACTACGCCGCCTTCCTTCGCCACGCCCGTTGCCTCAATTAGCACCTCCGCCGGCAAACCGAAAGGCACCCTCGCGCGTTCTTTGAGTATAACACGCTTTAACTCCACCGCAAAATGAAAGACATAGCCACCACCCTTTTCAAAGTTGCAAACTCCGGCATCACACCGTGCAGCGGCAGTCTGCTGGTGGCCGAGCCTTTTCTGGACGAACCCTATTTCAGCCACTCCGTAGTAGCCTTGATTGACTACGCGCCCCGCGAAGGAGCAACCGGAGTGGTCATGAACCATCCCACGGGCTACAACCTACAGGACCTCCTCGAAGGCATCAGCGCCGAAGAAGCGGTGTCCGTTTTCTGCGGAGGACCCCTGGGGCAGGACCGACTATACTACCTTCATACCCTGGGCGACAAGATAATACCCGGTGCGCGGATGTTTGCACCCGGAATATACGTTGGAGGCGATTTCGACGCAATGACCGCCTACGTCAACGCCGGATACCCCCTCGAAGGCAACGTCCGCTTCTTCATCGGCTACTCCAGCTGGACGGCCGGACAGCTTGAAAATGAGATTGATGAGTACACATGGGCCCAGGCACCCTCTTGGGGTGCCCCCGAAAGCCTCCTCACCCTTGAGGGCGACCCCTACTGGCATCGAGCCGTCCGCGCAATGGGCCAAAGCTACCGATCGTGGCAGCTCCTTCCCGCCGACCCGCGCAACAACTGAATCCGGCGCCCGCCCGAAAAGCCTATATATAGAATAAGGTGTACACTGCCGCCCCGAAAGAGCCCCAAGTATGCGCGCATGGCTCGTCGACGGATGTTTTTATTTAAAAAGTATTAAAAAAACATTGTCAGACCGGAAAAAAGTCGTACCTTTGCGGCACCGATTATGTCCAAACCTTTTGGGCAAGGTTGCGGATGTGTCCTTTTGGCCGAGGGCCTTCGCAAAAATGCCCGGATTAGTTAACTATTAATCAACAAATTACGCAGTGGATACCATAAGCTATCGCACCGAATTTCCCAACGCCCAGGAAGTAGAACACCAGTGGGTCGTTATTGACGCAACCGACCAGGTACTGGGTCGCCTTTGCGCCAAAGTAGCCAAGCTCCTGCGCGGCAAGTACAAACCCAGCTACTCCCCCAACATGGAGTGCGGCGACAACGTCATCATCATCAACGCCGACAAAGTCGTTCTCACCGGCAAAAAGATGACCGACCGCATCTACCTCAACTACACCGGTTACCCCGGCGGTCAGCGCCAGGCAACCCCCGAAGTGCTCATGAAGAAAAGCTTCAACAAGCACCTCAAACCCGGCATCAACCCCCTGTTCGTACGCGTTATGAAGGGCATGCTCCCCAAAAACCGTCTGGGTCGCCGTCTGATTGAGAACATGCACGTCTACAACGGTCCCAACCACCCCCACGAAGCCCAGGAGCCCGTTGCAATCGACATTAACAAACTGAAATAAACCGACGATATGGAAACAGTAAATGCAGTAGGCCGCCGCAAAGCCGCCGTTGCCCGCGTCATCGTTAAAGAAGGTACCGGCGTGATCACCATCAACAAGCGCCCCCTCGACGTATACTTCCCCTCGTCGATCCTTCAGTACATCGTAAAACAGCCCCTGAACACCCTCGAAGCAGCCGAGAAGTACGACATCCACGTCAACCTCGACGGCGGCGGCTACAAAGGCCAGGCAGAAGCTCTCCGCCTGGGCATCGCCCGCGCTCTGGTCAAAATCAACCCCGAGGACAAGGCTATCCTGCGCAAGAACGGCTTCATGACCCGCGACCCGCGCGCCGTAGAGCGTAAGAAACCCGGTCAGCCCAAAGCACGCAAGCGCTTCCAGTTCTCCAAGCGTTAAAGACCCTATTCAGGTGCTGGGGCAGCTTAAGCGGCCGCAGAACCTATACAAACAGTGTTTAGTATCTAAACCGGTGAGATGGACCTGCGTTCCCTACCCTCCGGTTGCATAACTCAAAGAACGTAAACAACCCAAACGAAAAATGGCAAATCCCACTTTTGACCAGCTCCTTGAAGCAGGTTGCCACTTTGGCCACCTCAAGCGCAAATGGAACCCCGCGATGGCTCCCTACATCTTCATGGAGCGCAATGGTATCCACATAATCGACCTCTACAAAACCGAAGCCAAGCTTGCCGAAGCCGCCAACATCCTTCGCGGCATGGCCAAGCAGGGCAAGAAAGTTCTCTTCGTAGCCACCAAGAAGCAGGCCAAGCAGGTCATCGCCGACCTTGCTGCTTCCGTTGGTATGCCCTACGTTATCGAGCGCTGGCCCGGCGGTATGCTGACCAACTTCCCCACCATCCGCAAGGCCGTTCGCAAGATGACCACCATCGACAAGATGAGCAAAGACGGCACCTTCGACAACCTCTCCAAGCGTGAACGCCTCCAGATAACCCGTCAGCGCGCCAAACTCGAAAAGACCCTTGGCTCCATCGCCGACCTCAACCGCCTGCCCGCAGCTCTCTTCGTAGTCGACGTGCTCAAAGAGCGCATCGCCGTGGCCGAAGCTAACCGCCTGGGTATCCCCGTTATCGGCATGGTCGACACCAACTCCGACCCCTCCACCGTCGACTACGTTATTCCCGCAAACGACGATGCCTCCAAGAGCATCGAACTCATTGCCGGAACCCTCGTAGCCGCCATCGCCGAAGGCCTCGCCGAGCACAAAGTTGAGAAGGCCGACGCCGATGCCGCCGAAGCCGAAGCCGCCGCCGGAACCGCAGCTCCCCGCCGCGAACGTCGCCGCGTACGCCGCAACGACGCTGCCGCCGAAGCTCCCGCCGCCGAAGCCGCCGAAGCTCCCGCAGCTGAAGCTCCCGCCGCCGAAGCTCCCGCAGCCGAATAATACAAATTGTTTCACAGACGAAAAAAACACCGACAATATGGCAATTTCAATGGCAGAAATCACTAAACTGCGCAACCTCACCAGCGCAGGCATAGTGGACTGCAAAAAAGCCCTCGAGGAAACCAACGGCGACATGGACGCAGCCGTAGAAATCCTCCGCCAGAAAGGCAAAGCCATCGCCGCCAAGCGCGAAGACCGTCAGGCTTCCGAAGGCTGCGTGCTCGCCAAGAACGAAGGCGACTTCGCCGCCATCGTGGCCCTCTGCTGCGAAACAGACTTCGTGGCAAAGAACGCCGGCTTTGTGGCCCTCACCCAGAAGCTGCTCGACGCCGCTATCGCCAACCGCGTCAAGGACCTCGATGGCCTCAAAGCCCTCGTCCTCGACGGTCAGACCGTAGCCGACCTCATCACCGAAGAGTCCGGCAAAACCGGCGAAAAGATCGAACTCGGCCGCTACGAGTGCCTCACCGCCGCCTCCACCACCTCCTACAACCACCTCGGCAACAAGCTCTCCACCATCGCCGGCTTCAACCAGACCGGCGTTGACTACCAGGTAGGCCGCGACGTCGCAATGCAGATTGCATCCATGAACCCCGTAGCAATCAGCCGCGACCTCGTGCCTCAGGCAACCATCGACTCCGAACTCCACGTCGCAATCGAAAAAACCAAGGAAGAGCAGGTGCAGAAAGCCGTTGACGCAGCCCTCAAGAAAGCCGGCATCAACCCCAACCTCGTAGACTCCGACGACCACATCGAATCTAACATCACCAAGGGCTGGCTGACCCGCGAAGAAGCCGACAAGGCAAAGGCAATCATCGCCGAAACCTCCGCCGCAAAAGCTGCAAACCTGCCCGCCGCAATGATCGAGAACATCTCCAAAGGCCGTCTGAATAAGTTCTTCAAAGAGAACTGCCTCATGGAGCAGGAATTCGTCAAAGACGGAAACCTCACCATCGGCCAGTACCTCGAGCAGTCCGCAAAAGGCCTCCTTGTAGTAGACTTCAAGCGAGTAAACCTCAACCAGGACTAAGAGATTGACATAATCTCCGACCCTCAGGTCAGCAAATACAAGTCCGGCGGAGCCCACCTTCGCCGGACTTAAAGGGTCCGGTAGCTCAGTTGGATAGAGCATCTGCCTTCTAAGCAGACGGTCACGCGTTCGAATCGCGTCCGGATCACAAGAGAGTCTGAACAGGCTCTCTTTTTTTGCGCCTAACCCGGGCGACCTGCATTTTACCCGGCGAGGTCGAACATGGTCCGCCCTCGCGCACACCTTCGCGAAGGTTCGACCGCTGACGGGGTCGCTAATGCGTGTGTGGGCCGTATACCCGGGGTTGTCACCCCGCGCTACTTTATTGAACCCTTACAGGGCTCTCTTCCAGAGGCTTGCGGCGGCGTTATGGAGCGGGGATTTACAATCCCCGCGGTGAAGCGAAGGTAACTTCTTCGGCGATAAGAGGGCTGTCGGCAGGGCCCGCCCCTACATTTTACATTTTTTTAATAGCGTCAGGCGGACGCTTGCGAGCTGGAAGCTCGCCCTCCTTGGACCTTCGCCGCTAAAAAACCGTCGGACGCGGCAGGAAGGGCGGCAAGGGCGCCCACAAGCCGCGCCTCCCACCCGCCGACGCAAACCGCTGAAGGAGAACCCCGTAGGGGTTCCAGAGAGTAGCGCGGGGTGACAACCCCGGGATAACCGGCCTCCCCCCCGAATCGGCGACCCCGTAGGGGTCGAACACCGGCGAAAAGGGCGGCCCGTGTTGGACCCCCTACGGGGTGGCGCGGGCGAGATTAATGCCGTATTACCCGGGGTGGGCCCCCCCCCCAT
>UQLO01000057.1 GCA_900541865.1 uncultured Porphyromonadaceae bacterium
AGCGAGGGTCTCCCCAAATAAATATGGAGCAAGAAAACTCTTCCTTGATTGTCGTTCAAATCAATGATTGAGTTTACAGCAGCAGTAGAATTATCGGTATTGTAAAAAGATGTGATGGAGGTGGTTTCGCCCAACTTCTTTACATCACGAAAAGCTAAAAATATGAGGTGCAGGTTTTTCATGGTAAATCGGTTGGGCTTGCATTTGAGGCCAATGGGGGGGGGGGAGCCGTGCGCAAAGGTATGCCTATTTTGCCGATAAAAAAACTTTTTCCTCAAAAAATTAACATGTTATAAAACATATGTTGCGAACTATCGGGGCCCGGCGCTTGTAATAATAATAAAACAACCGCTCCGCGGACTCTCTCCGGAAGCACAACGTTTCAAAAACCATGTCGCGCCAGATTTCCACCCTCAACGCCATCCACAGCACCATCGCCATCCTCACTATCGCCCTGATTGCAATAGTCATCCACGTGTGCACCTGCGATTTCGACAAAATCCCGGCAAAGGTGGAGTATGCCGACCACAAGGTTGAGTCGCCCGCCCCGAAGCCGCATCACGTCGCCATGACAGCGGCTTCAGCTTTTGTCGCCACTCCCGAGTGACCCCTCCGGGAGGCTGAACACGCGCTCTATCTCGCCGGAAGCGGCCGTAGCTTCCGAGCCGTCGACTATCAGCCGGGGCGTGTCGATTAGGGCGATGCGGTCGGCGAGTCGCAGGGCGAGGTCCAGCTCGTGGGTGGAGAACAGGACGCTCTTGCCCGTTGTGTGCGCCAAATCCCGCAGTAGCTTGCAAAGCTGAAGGCGGTTGGGAATATCCAGAAATGATGTCGGCTCGTCGAGTATTATCGCGGGCGTGTCCTGCGCCAAGGCGCGCGCTATCATGACGCGCTGAAACTCACCGTCGCTGAGAGTGTCGGCGGTGCGCTCGGCAAGAGCTGCTATGCCAACGGCCTCGAAGGCACGGTCTACGATGGCGCGGTCGGGCTCGCTCAGGCGCCCTGTCCAGCCGGTATAGGGCGCCCGGCCCATCTCGACGACAGCCCGGCAGCTCATCGCGGCCACGCGTATGCGACCCGCGCCCACATAGGCCACGGCGCGTGCCCGCTCCCGCGGTGTCATACGCCGCGCGTCCCGGCCGTCAATCTCCACCGTGCCCGAGTAGTCGCCCAGCCCGGCCATGGCACGCAGCATGGTCGACTTGCCCGCGCCGTTGCGTCCCAGAAGTGCCGTCAGCGTGCCGGCGGGAAAGTCGGCGTCGACGCCCCGCAAAAGGGTACGTCGGCCGAAGCCGGCCCCGAAGCCGCGGAGGCTCATGGCGACCTCTGTCATCTGTTTTTCAGCACGATCCATATCACAATAGGTATGCCGAGCAGCGCCGTGACGGCGTTGACGGGCACGACAAAAAATTTCGATATTATGTCGCATCCCAACAGCACGGCTGCGCCCGTCAGCATAGTGGCGGGCATGAGGACGCGGTGGTCGCTGTCGGAAACCAGCATACGGGCCACGTGCGGCATCGCAAGGCCAATGAAGCCGATAGGGCCGCAAAATGCCGTTACGCTGCCCGCAAGAAGCACTGTGGAGACAAAGAGTAGCGTCCGCGAGCGCATGGTGCTCAGACCCATAGTGCGCGCATAGTCCTCCCCGAAGAGCAGCAGGTTGAGCGGTTTGGAGGCTAAAAGAGCCAGCACCAGCCCCACGGCCACCGCCGGTACGAGGATGGCGAGCTGCGCGGCCGTGACGTCGCCCAGCGAGCCCATTGTCCATATCACGAATGCTTTCAGCGAATCTTCATCGCTGAGATACTGAAGTATCTGCACTATGGCTCCAACGCCGGAGGCAAACATCATGCCTAAGATGAGGAGCACCATTATGTCCTTGACCCTCACCGCGACAGCCGCCGTCAGCGCGAGCACGGCGGCAGCTCCCAGCCATGCCGCCCCGGCCATGCCGAGGCCAGCGACCCAGGCCGTGACGCCCAGCGAAGGCGCCCCCAGTATGAAGATGGCCACGCCGAGGCTGGCTCCCGAGCTGATGCCCAGCACGTACGGGCCTGCAAGAGGGTTGCGGAAGAGGGTCTGCATCTCCAGACCGCTTGCTGCAAGAGCAGCGCCCGCCAAAAGGGCCACCACGGCCTTTATAAGCCTGATTTGCACCACTATGGTGCGCGTCGAGGGGCTGACTTCGCCGCCGGTGAGGGCCGCCCACACCTGAGAAGGCGAGATGTCGGCTCCCCCGCAGCACATGTCGGCGGCGAAAAGTACCACCATAGCAGCCGATAAGGCGGTGAATATGAGCGCTCGTCGGGTCACTGCAGGCGAAGATAGTAATAAAGCGAGTCGGAGCGAACCCCGGGATGGAATATACTCACCAAGTCGGCAAGCACGCGGTCGGGAGCCGCAGCCCCGCTCTCAAAATAGTCGTTGGCGCCAGAGGGGCTCATTCGCTTGACGCTGTTGTAGACGCGTCCGGCGCGCACCGAGGGCACATCCATAAAGCGGGGCACCGCCTGCTCCAGCTGGGCCATCGTGGAGGCAGCCCCGGTGTTGAGCCAGTAGTCTGCGCGGTCGGCAAGCAGATAGGCGGTCTCCATGTCGACACTTACCGAGCCTCCGCTGTCGTTGGAGGGATAGATGTAGATGGCGCCGGCATCCTGCAGCAGTTGAACGAAGTAGCTCTGCATCGACGGCATGAACCACGTGTCGTTGTAGGGCGTGTTGAGCATCACCGTTGGGCACCGGCTCAGCAGCGACACTTGGTCGCGGAGCTCCAGATAGCGCTCCGCGATGCCCTCCATGGCCACGCGGGCCTGGTCGGCGCCGCCGACCAGATAGCCCAACGGCACCATCCACTCGGCTTTGCCCAAGGGCGACTCCTCGGTGTAGTCGCCTATATATATATAAGGTATAGAAAGTTCGTCGAGCTTGTCCTCCATGCCGCTCGGCCCATTGACCCCGTAGAGAAGCACCACGTCGGGCCGAAGAGCCAGCAACCGCTCGTAGTCGATATTCCCTTCGTAGCCAACGTCGGCGTCGGAATCCAGCCGCGCCTTCACTTTGGGATTAGACACATAGTCCGTCCCCGAAACGCCCACAACCACAGAGTCGGCGCCGAAGGCGTCCAGCAGACCTATGTGAGTGGTGCTCAGCGCAACTACACGGCGCACCGGAGCCTGCACCGCCGGCACGCCGGCCGGAGCCGCAGCTTCGCTGCCGGGAGCAAGCACCACCAGTCGGCGCACATCGGAGCTGTCGCAGTTCTGCCAGGGGCGTGTCGTCGTTATCATCACGTTGCCGCAGGCGGTGTCGCCCGTGATGGTGAAGCCGGTGGCATATTCGGGTGCATAGATCGTGGCCGAGTAGTCCTCGACGTCGGAAGCACCGCCGCTCGAGCAGGCTGCAAGAGCAATAGCCAGAGCGATAAAAAGAAATTGTTTCATAACGGAGTGAAAAAGCAACGGGCTTCCGAGTGCGCCTGTCGGCACATGGCGGAAGCCCGTGTTATGCTCTTGAGAGTCGTTCCGTGCCGTCACTGCGCATGTGGCGACCCGGAATGCGCTCCATGTTACTTCTTGTTGCGAACAGCGTAGCGGCTCATGAACTTGTCCACGCGGCCGGCGGTGTCGACCAGCTTCTGCTTGCCGGTGAAGAAAGGATGGGAGGCGCTGGTGATTTCAAGCTTCACCAGAGGATAGGTAACGCCATCTACCTCAATGGTCTCGCGAGTGGCCACAGTAGAACGGGTGATGAAGATTTCCTCGTTCGACATGTCCTTGAAAACAACCTCGCGGTAGTTGGAGGGATGAATGTCTTTTTTCATTGCTATAGTCTCTTTAATACGTATTAGTCAGATACTTGATTGTGGCGGTGGTAGGCCGCCGCGTAGTAATGGCCTGCAAAGTTACACTTTTTTTACTCCGCCGCAAAATTTTTCCGCAGTTTTTCAAAATTTCTATTTTTGTGGGTGAGGATTTTATTTTTTGGAGAAAAAAAGCTATTTTTGCAGTTCGAAAGGGTGCCGCTGCGCCTGCAGCGGGCGCGCACATCTTCTTAAACCACTGTCACTCAGAGAAATAAAACTCATACATATCAATGGAAAAGAACACAACCAATCCCGAGCAGCTCTCCGAGGCCGAAGACATTGTTGCCAAAGCTAAGGCCAACAAAAAGTCTATCGCCGGCCTGTCGATTGCCGTATTAGTAATCATCATCGGCATCCTGGCATGGTATCTGATTGCCCAGAACGGCTCCCGCAAGGCCGACGAGGCCATCGGCAAAGCCGACATCGAGCTTAACGACAGCGTAGCCCAGGCTCTCTACGCCCAGGCTGCCAACTCCGGCTACCGCAGCGGCAACCGCGCAAAGGCCGAAATGGGCATACGCCTCTATCAGCAGGGCGAATATGCCGAGGCTGCACGATATCTGAGCGAGTGCTCGCTGGACGACAATATCGCCGCCGCCGGCGTACGTACGCTCGAAGGCGACTGCTATGTGAACCTCGAGCAGTACGACAAGGCCCTCGACGCCTACAGCAGCGCCATCTCCAAGGCCGACGGCAACCCACAGATTGTGCCCTTCGTACTGGTGAAGGAAGCTCACATCTACCGCGCCCAGCAGAACTATGCCGCCGAGGCCCGCGCCTACAAGACAATCCTGGACGACTATCCTACCTTCACGGCAGGTCAGCAGGACATCCGCGCCCTCTACGAACGCGCCAACGCCCAGGCCAACTAATCAGTTGCTAAAATCCACCGAGCGGGAGCCTCCGGCAACGGAAGCTCCCGTTCGCGCTTTTTCCTTCGCGTAGACGAACAAGGAGGGCGAGCTTCCGGCTCGCAAGCCGCGAAGACGTCCCCAGCCCTCCTTTCGCTGAAATAATTACCTTCGCCCGTCCCGCGGGGTTTGCAAAACCCCGCCCCATAGCTAGGGGTCGCTTCTCTTTGATATATGATTCTTACCGTGGGTTGTCACCCACGGCTACTATATAGAACCGCTACGCGGTTCTTTCCCAATAGCTTAGATAGCCGAACTCCTTTCGCTACGTCGCCGACACTTTGGCGGCTTGCGAGCTGGAAGCTCGCCCTCCCTGGGCCTCGCCGCACTATTCACTATTCACTATTACTTATTACCTATACTTATTACCAACCACTTGCCTATGACCGAAAACGACCGTCTTTACCAACTCGCCCACAAGCCCGTGGGGCGTCTGCTGTGGCAGTACAGCCTTCCGGGGGTGGTCGGTATGCTCGTGCAGGCGCTCTACAATGTAGTAGACCGCATCTTCATCGGCCAGTGGTGCGGACCGGACGCTATAGCGGGCCTGACGGTGACCTTCCCGCTGATGAATATAGCGACGGCCGTCGGTGTGTTGGTCGGCGTAGGGTCTTGCTCGCGCATCTCGATAGCTCTGGGCAAAGGCGACCGGGAGCTTGCCGACCGCTATCTGGGCAATGCGCTGACCCTGACCATTCTTAATGCCATTATTTATATATCGGTATTCGCACTGCTGATGGAGCCGCTTCTGCGGGCCTTCGGGGCCAGCTCCGCCACCCTGCCTATTGCGGCGGAGTATATGTACCGACTTCTGCCGGGCTTGCTCCTTATCAACGTTGCCTTCAGCCTCAACAACGTGATGCGTGCCTCGGGATACCCTCAGCGGGCCATGGCCACGATGATCATCGGCGCCATAGTCAACGTGATCCTCGACCCCATCTTCATCCGGGTGTTCGACATGGGCATTGTCGGGGCTGCTCTGGCCACGGATATTGCCATGGGCGTGTCGGCGGTGTTTGTGCTGGCTCATTTTGCACGGCGCGACAGCACGGTGCGCTTCCGGCGCCACACCTTCGGTCTGAATACCACCATAGTGCTGGGCATAGTGTCGATCGGTGCGGCACCGGCTCTTGTCAACGCCGCCTCGTGCGGCATTAATGCCATCGTCAACACCTCGCTGGCAGCCTACGCGCCGGAGGGAACGGCCGACACCGCCATTGCCGCCGCCGGCATCTTCGTGACCTTCACTTCGCTGGCGGTCACGGTGGTGCTGGGCATCTGCCAGGGCCTTCAGCCTATTTTAGGCTACAACTACGGCGCGGGGCTTGCTCACCGCCTCAAGCGCACCTACGGACTTGCAGTAACGGTGGCTACGGCGCTGACGGCTCTGGCGAGTATAGTCGGCCTGGTCGCCCCGCAGTACGTTGCGCGGGCCTTTACGGCCGACGAGCGCCTCATCGACTTCACCTGCTTTGCCATCCGCCATTCGGTTTGGGCCTTTGCCGCCGTCGGCTTCCAGATTATCTCCACAGCGCTTTTCCAGAGCATAGGAAAGGCCGGGAAATCGATATTCCTCGGCCTTGTCCGTCAAGTTATTTTTATGGTGCCTCTGCTGCTGCTACTGCCGCGTTATGCGGGCATGAGCGGCGTATGGCTCTCATTTCCTATTTCCGACCTTTTCGCCACGGTAATCACCGTGGGTATGGTCCGGTGGCAACTTCGCGCTTTGCCGCGGCTTGAGCCGGGCGCCGCAGCCTGATCACTTCTTGAGGAAGTTCTCCACGCAGGCGCTGATATTGCCCACTGTAAAGCCGAACTTCTCGTCGAGCACCTTGTAGGGTGCGGAGGCGCCGAAGTGATTGAGGCCGAATACGGTTCCACGTGCGCCGGCGAGACCGCGCAGCGTAGAGGGGAGACCTGCCGTGAGGCCGAACACGGGTATTGCGGCGGGAATGACGGCTTCGCGGTAGCCGACCGGCTGCTCCAGGAAGAGACCGATGGAGGGAACCGACACCACGCGGCAGCGGATGCCCTTCGGCGCCAGAGCTTCTGCCACCTCGCAGAGAAGGCTCACCTCGGAGCCGTTTGCAAGCAGGGTAACGTCGGCATCGGGAGTGTTGACCACCACATATCCGCCCTTTTCGGCACCGAGAGCCTGCTCATAGAGGGAGCCGGTGGCGGCAGGCAGGTCTTTGATGTTCTGTCGGCTCAGAATGAGAGCGGAGGGAGTAGCGCTGTTTTCCATGGCCATCTTCCAGCACACGGTTGTCTCGACAGCATCGGCGGGGCGCAGAACGAGCATGGAGGGGCGGTCGGAGAAGTTGCGCAGCTCTTCCATCAGACGAAGCTGGGCTTCCTGCTCTACGGGTTCGTGGGTAGGTCCGTCCTCGCCGACGCGGAAGGCGTCGTGCGTCCAGATATACTTCACGGGAAGTTCCATAAGAGCTGCCATACGGACTGCGGGCTTCATGTAGTCGGAGAAAACAAAGAAGGTGCCGCAGGCGCACACCACGCCGCCGTGGAGAGCGATGCCGTTCATGATGGAGGCCATTGTAAGCTCGCTGACGCCGGCATGGAGGAATGCGCCGGAGAAGTCGCCCTTGACGAAGGGATGAGTATGCTTGAGAAAGGCGTCGGTTTTGTCGGAGTTTGCCAAGTCGGCGCTGCTGACAATCATATTGCCCACCTTCTGGGCGAGTACCTCAAGTACCTTTGCGGAAGCCGAGCGGGTGGCGTCGTCGGCTTTCTGAACGATTGCGGAGTAGTCGATTTGGGGAAGCTTGCCCTCGAGGTAACCCTTGAGCACCTCGGCTTGAGCGGGATTTGCTTCGGCCCATGCCTTCTGCTCAGCCTTGCGAGCGGCGCATATATTGCGCAGTTCGGCCTCGCGCCCGGCGTAGAGGGCCTTCACTTCGGCCGGAATCACCCAGGGGTTTTCGGGGTCAGCGCCGAGGTTGCGCATGGTGGCGGCATAGTCGGCGCCGCTCTTGCTCAAGGGCTGCCCGTGGGTCGAGCACTGCCCTTCGAAGTTGGAACCGTCGGCTTTGACGGCACCGCGGCCCATCACGGTGTGACCTATAATAATGGTGGGTCGTGCAGTTTCGGCCTGCGCTGCGGCGAGAGCGCCGGCGATGGCTTCGGGGTCGGTGCCGTCGACTTCGAGCACATTCCAGTTCCAGGCGCGGTATTTTGCGGCAACGTCCTCATCGTCGACAGCGGCCACTTCGGTGGAGAGCTGGATTTTGTTGCTGTCGTAGAACATTATCAGGTTCGCCAGACCGAGGTACCCCGCCAGACGGCCGGCGCCCTGCGAGATTTCCTCCTGGATACCGCCGTCGGAGATGAAGGCGTAGGTCTTGTGGGCAACGACGTCGCCGAATCGAGCTTGCAGGAATCGCTCGGCGATGGCACAGCCGACGGCCATGGTATGGCCCTGTCCGAGCGGGCCCGAAGTGTTCTCCACGCCACGGTGCGGGTCGAGCTCGGGATGTCCCGGACATACACTGCCCCACTGGCGCAGCTGCTGAAGCTCGTCGAGGGTATATTTTCCGGTCAGGGCGAGCACGCTGTAGAGCATGGGACTCATATGGCCGGGGTCGAGGAAGAAGCGGTCGCGGGCAAACCAAGTGGGATCGTCGGGGTCGGTGACCAGGAAGGACGAATAGAGCACGTTGACGAAGTCGGCGCCACCCATAGCGCCGCCGGGATGCCCGGACTTGGCTTTTTCCACCATGGAGGCGGCCAGAACGCGGATGGTGTCTGCCGCGCGGTTCATTGCTGATGTGTTCATGGTCTCTGTTATGAAAATTTATTCGGATTTTTTTCTTAGTGCAAAATTACTGCTTATCCGCCGAACAATAGGTTCAATTTCTTTCCCAAAGAGGGTATAGATTGTTCTGCAAAGGGGGTAATTTTTAGTTATTTTTCTTTGCGAGGCCTGAAAATGAGCACAAAAGTCCAATCTTTAACATTTGTTATGTTTTATTGGCTTGCTTTTAATATTCGCGTATAAAGAAATTCACTAACTTTGCAACGTGAAAAAAGGGTCAGGACCTCCAAAGGTCGGACCGCGAGAAAGAAAAGATCAACGTTTTGTTAGACTCACAATATACTTGAATTTTGGTTATGAGGGAGGTGCGTTACTGTGAAGTAGCGCACTTTCATTTTTTGTGATGTTTCCATGAAATTTCGGCAAGAAGGGCAAGTAAAAATTTTGGGGGACCACTAGTGTCTCTTAAAATTAGTTAATTCTGATTTTTATTATCTGATTACGCGATTTTTAGGTCTTGAACCCCCTGT
>UQLO01000058.1 GCA_900541865.1 uncultured Porphyromonadaceae bacterium
GCGGTCAATTATTCACTATTCACTCTTAGTTTTTAACTCTTTGAGCCACCGGCTCAAAGGGAAGTTAATAGTGAATAGTGAATGCGCTTGCTTTGGTTATGCGGTTTTATTATGTAACTTTGCAAAAAATGCCATGTATAATCAAGAAAGTATACTGAGAACCAAGAGCAAGGCTTTTGCATTGCGAGTGATTAAATTATACAAGTACCTCAAGTGTGAGCACCGGGAACATGTTTTGTCTTCACAAATACTCCGGTCCGGGACTTCGATTGGCGCGAACATCGCCGAAGCGGGCTATGCACAGACAACTGCCGACTTCGTCACCAAACTCCATATTTCGCTGAAAGAGGCAGCGGAAACAAGATATTGGATAGAATTGCTTGGCGAAAGTGATTATATCAGTCTGTCCGCAATGGAGTCACTTCAAGAAGATTGCGAAGAATTATTGCGAATTCTCACCGCAAGTCTAAAAACTGTCAAAGGCAGTAGCGACAAATAAGAAATAATTGGGTTGAGGCCGGGCCGCCAATTCTTCACTATTCACTCTTAGTTTTTAACTCTTTGAGCCACCGGCTCAAAGGGAAGTTAATAGTGAATAATGAAAGCGCTCCGGGCGGTCAATTATTCACTATTAACTCTTAGTTTTTAACTCTTTGAGCCACCGGCTCAAAGAAGGTGTCGGGGCGGTTGGGGTCGAAACATTCGTTGCAGTACATCACCGTTACGAGGTCGTCGGTGTCGGAGAGGTTGATTATATTGTGTGTATATCCGGGGAGCATGTGGATTGCTTCGATGCGGTCGCCGCTCACTTCCCACTCCAGGACCTCGTCGGAGCCGATGCGGCGCTGCTGAATCTTGCCGTGGCCGGCAACGACGATGAAGAACTCCCACTTGGTGTTGTGCCAGTGTTCGCCCTTGGTGATACCGGGCTTGGATATGTTGATGCTTACCTGGCCCACGTTGGCGCTCTTGACCAACTCGGTGAAGGAGCCGCGGGCGTCGACGTTCATCTTCAGCGCAAAAGCCGCCTTCTCCTTGGGCAGATAGCTCAGATAGGTGGAATAGAGAGCCTTGGCAAACGAGCCTTCCGGAATTTCGGGCACCACAAGAGTGGCGGGCTGCGCCTTGAAGCTGTCGAGCAGCGCAACGATCTCGCCCAGAGTGGCGCAATGGGTGCGCGGCACGGCGCAGTAGCGGCCCGCCGGGGTCAGCACCGTCTCGACGCCGTCGAACTCGCAGTGATGCTCTCGACCCTGCAGGGCGGCAACCATCTCGTCGACGAGGTCGTCGATATAGAGCAGTTCCAGCTCAACGGCCGGGTCGTTGACCTGAATCGGCAGGTCGTGGGCGTAGTTATTGCAGAAAGTTGCCACAGCCGAGTTATAGTTCGGGCGACACCATTTGCCGAAGAGATTCGGAAAGCGGTAGACCAGCACCTTGGCGCCGGTGCGGGCGGCATAATCGAAGAAAAGCTCCTCGCCGGCCTTCTTGCTCTCGCCGTAGGGATGGCCGGCGTAGCGCCCTATCAGCGTGGCCTGAATCGAACTCGAAAGCATCACCGGGCACCGGTTGCAGTGCTTCTCCAAAGCGGCCAACAGCTGCGAGGCAAAGCCGAAATTGCCCTTGCGGAAGTCCTCCGGATTCTCGGGTCGGTTCACGCCGGCGAGATTGAACACAAAGTCGGCCTCGGCGGCATAGCGGTCGAGCTCCTCGGGCGTAGAGTCGATGTCGTACTCGAACACCTCGTCGACCTTCAACTCCGGAAAGCGGCGGTCGGTGCCGTTTTTGATGCAGCGCAGCTGCGCGCAGAGGTTCTTGCCGACAAACCCCTTGGCACCAGTAACCAAAATTTTCATTTTTCCCTTAATTAAAATGACAGCATCACGGCAGAACTCCCGTTGCTCCCGTTCTCCCGTCCGAAAAAATCACTGCACAAAATTGCCTTCGCCGGAGAGCTCCTTCTGAATATATTCGAGGGCGGCGATCTTCTCCTTGGCCTCGGCCACGGTGAGCTGACGAGTATTGTTGGAATTGAACTCAGTGAGCACATTGCGAGTCTCGTCGCCTTCGCGGAAGAACTTGTCGTAGTTCAGACCGCGGTTGTCGGCCGGCACGCGATAGAAGTCGCCCAGGTCGACGGCCTTGGCGCACTCCTCGTTGGTGAGCAGCGTCTCGTACATCTTCTCGCCGTGGCGGATGCCGATGATGCGAATATCCTCCTTGCGGCCCCCGAAAAGCTCGCAGACAGCCTCAGCCTGAGTGCCGATGGTGCACGCCGGAGCCTTTTGGACAAGAATGTCGCCGTTCTCGCCGTGCTCAAAGGCAAAGAGCACCAGGTCGACCGCCTCCTCCAGACTCATGATGAAGCGGGTCATACTCGGGTCGGTGAGAGTAATCGGATTGCCCGAACGAATCTGCTCTATCCAAAGCGGAATAACCGAGCCGCGCGAGCACATCACATTGCCATAGCGCGTGCAGCAAATTTTAGTCTTGCCCGAGTAGCGACTCTTAGCCACGGCCACCTTCTCCTCGATAGCCTTGGTGATACCCATGGCGTTGATAGGATAGGCCGCCTTGTCGGTCGAAAGACAGATCACAGCCTCCACGCCGGCCTCGATGGCCGCCGTGAGCACATTGTCGGTGCCCACCACGTTGGTTTTCACAGCCTCCATGGGGAAGAACTCGCACGAAGGCACCTGCTTCAGCGCCGCAGCGTGGAAAATATAGTCGACACCCGGCATAACATTCTTGCACGACTGCAAATCGCGCACATCGCCGATATAGAACTTAATCTTGTGGGCCACCTCAGGGTAGCGCACCTGATATTCGTGGCGCATATCGTCCTGCTTCTTCTCGTCGCGCGAGAAAATGCGAATCTCCTTGATATCCGTGTTGAGGAAACGCCTCAGCACAGCGTTGCCGAACGACCCCGTACCACCGGTGATCAGCAGCGTCTTGTCCTTAAAAACTGACATATATAGTTATATTTTATTGATTCAAAATACTTTCGTAGAGATCGACGTACTTGCCGAACTGCTTGCCGCGGTCGAAGTTCGCGACCGCTCTTTGGCGGCAGGCTTCCTCCGCGAACATTACGGGATTGGCACCCACCTTCATCAAACCGACGGTCAATTTGCGTCCCTATTTCGACCGTATTTCGGTTAATAATGGAAGAAGGGATTCTACATCATCCGTTTGATATAATTTCAAATTTGACTTCAAAACATCGTCCGGCAGATTCCACCATGCAATATCCAGCAGCTTGTTAACAACTTCTTTTTCAAAACGATAGCGGATAATCTTTGCAGGCACACCACCCACAATAGCGTAAGGAGGTACATCTTTGGTCACAACCGCACCTGCGGCAATGACAGCGCCATCGCCAATGCTGAGGCCGCTCATAATTTTGACGCCGTGACCAATCCATACGTCGTTGCCGATTCTTGTGCGCTGATTCTTGTGTGCGGCCGCGTTGGTGTCGACCCATCGGTGCCCTGTCCCGTTGTTGGTCTCGGTGAAAATCGGGGAAGTCGAAAGAAACTTCAGTGTATGTCCTGCCAAGCCTATATAAATATCGCAGGCAATCGAGCAGAAAGCACCCACATCCGTTCCTACAACAGTAGTTCCGGGGCCGACGTAGGAGTAGCGTCCTACGGAGGAATTGACCAACTTGGCGCCTCGATTTATTCGGGCAAGAGGATTGACGTTGCTCGAAGCGTCTATCAGGGCCAGTTTAGACACCGCGCCATTACGCAGATTCTTAATCAGCCCTTTTATGTAAGTTATCATACTTTCAGGTTCTTTTCCAGCACCTTCATCTGGAACTCCGGAGTCCAGTAGGTGTCGATTTCCTCGTAGCAGGCTCGGCGGACGGCCTCACGATCGGAATGACTGTCAAGCCACCCCCGTATTGTAGCAACCAAAGAGGAAAGATTGTCGCGTTCAAAGAAATCGCCGGTAGTGCCCGGACGTATTGCCTCAAATTCCGGCATCTGCCATTTGAAGTCGGAATGAGAAATCACCGGCGTGCCGAAAACCATGGCGTGCATAGCCGTAAGGCCCACATTGCCCGGCGCCACGCAGAGGTCGGCGTTGTAAATAAGTTCGGCATTGGTATGGTCGTCGTAGCAGGCGCCGTAGAACCAAACTCTTTCGGCTATACCGAGCTCACCGGCAATCTTTTCAAGCTTGACTCGCTCTGCGCCGTCGCCAACAAGAATCAAATTGCATGGGCGGCCGGTCTGGCTGAGTTCAGCAACAGCATCAAGCAGCATATCCAACTTTTTCACCGCCGTGAGACGCCCCACAAAAAGCAGCACAGGATCGGAGTTGCCGAAATGGGTGGTATATACCTCCGACCGGGTGCATTTTGCCCTTAGCCCGACTTGTTCGCTATGGTTGAGCGAGTTGTGAATCACAAACAATCGGTCGCCGGCGAAACCTTCCTTAAGCATCAGTTCGCGGGCATGGTTGCCGTAGAGAAATACGCCATGCATGAGTTTGAAAAAAGCCTTTTTGACCCATTTGGTAGCCCGCGTCTCCTTGCCATACCATCCGTGGGTCCAGCAGTAAAGTCGTTTTTTGGGATGGAAAAACCTAAGCTTGAGTGCCAAAAGCCACGAACTCAGGCAATGAGGGTCGCCGAGGATGAAGAAGGTATTCAAGTCCTTCTCGCCCGTCAGGCCAAGGACACCTTTCTGCCAGTACCATGGAGAACGCAGTACAACGTTGGGAACTGTCTCCACCTTTTTGAGAAGAGTAGTATCAAGACCCTTAATGTCGGTGCCGTTCACTCCGAACACCCACCGGCAGTCCCACCGCCGGTCGATGGCGCTGAATATAGCCTCGCGATATTTAGGCGCAAAATTATATATCAAACACAAGCCTGGCATAATTCCTTTTTCTTCAGTAAATTCTCATTGATTTTTTGCTGCTTGGCCCTAACGGCCAGCATAAAGCCAAAGAACATCCAAACAAAAAAGCACTTCACTCCGGGGCCAAAGGGCGGCTGAGCCTCAAAGAGAGAATTGACCATAAATGACGACACAAGCAGAAAAGAACATTCGCCCACGCGTCCCATCTTGCGGCAATCCCACGATATTTTGAGAACATATGCAAGGAAGGTCATCACAATCAGGAACCCCGGAACGCCGTACTGCACCAGCATTGCGAAAGGCATACAATCGACATATAGATTGCCCAACCCGAACATCGGGCTCTTCTGATAATCTTCCCAGATGCCCGAAATAATCTCGACGCGGCCCGACGAGAGATCGTCCATATTACCGCTTTCGCGATTGTTGAAGAGGATATTTTCAACGATAAGAGTGTAATACTCCGGGGTTATGAGAACGTAGACCACAGCTGCTACGCAAACTCCTAACAAGACCACCCGGTGCCACTTCTTCGGACTCGTAAAAACAAGGTAAGCTATTATGAAAAACAGGCTGGCAATAGAAGCTCTTGATCTTAAAACTAAAATAATTACTGATAAGGCGATTGAAACACTCGCGACTATTATCTTTACTGCCAGATTCGTCTGTTTTATGCATATAAATCCAATCAATCCACTGGCAAGAATAATCTGAGCGGCCGAATTTTTGGAGCTATATATTTCATATCTGGATTCGATGCTTATATTTTGCAATGAATAATTATATAGCTCATAGGCAAATAGCGTTCCACATATGAGAAACAGCCAACCGAGAAAATTCAAGAAAGCAGCATTGCTATTCTTTGCCCAAAAAGCGTACGAAACAACAAATATTAGATATGATATGACAATGTTAATATAGTCTGTCCCAAAATAAGATGTTTGGGTAAATGTTACTAATAAAAAAAGGTAAGTTGTAAATATCAAAAAAAAGATGGTCCAAAGCTTAGTGCCATTTATTATTTGATATTTGAATGCCGACAATATGGCGAAAAGGCCCGCCGGTATCCAGGCTAACTTTAGGGGAGCTCCGCTTTGGGTTTCAACAAATTGAGGTAATTGCGTTACCAAACTGCAGATAATTGCCAGTACGAAGAATATTTTGGTAAGCATGAGTTTTATTTCTTTATCTGTTTTTTGGTGAGTTGATAGCACACAAACAGTGAGAAAAAGAATAATATACTTATCCCCAGATTGGCGTAAGCATAAATGTCCGCACCCCCTATATTTGAGGCTGATAAAGAATTAAGCAAAAGGACCACCAACAATACAAAAACCACATCTTTTACACATCTTACAGAGAAAAGCATCCAAGGATGCCCACTTGCAAGAAGTTCGGACTTGAAAACATCCGAACAGCAAATAGGAATTGTCGCAAACGTTAGTAACCGGATAACAGAAACCATTCCTCCAAATTCATTACCATAAAATGAAGCTATGAATGGAGCAAAAAAGTACACAATCAAAAAAGGAATCAATGTACATACGAAGAATACCATCAGCAACATCCGCAGTTTCTGCTGATGCCGGTTTGCGGATTCAGTTTTAGACAGATGGGATAATACGACATTATTTAACAAGCCGGGAATAAACAATATTATCGCATTCCATTGAGCTGAAGCAGAATAAATGCCCACCTCTCCTAAAGTAGAAAGTTTAGTGAGTGCTAAAATGCCGGCCCAGTTACATACGGAATAGGATATTTCCTGCATAGCCACGGGAAACGAAAACACGACGAGTTCTCTTCCGATGGAGCTGTTCTGCGATTTAGGGTATAACCTCCGCTGTTTAATTATAATAATGTAGTTCAAGGCCGTATTGCAAACTTGCGACAAAGCCAAAGATATAAATGAACCCGACAGCCCATAATAATAGGTCAAAGGCACACAACTTGCCAACATTAAAGTTCCTGAAATAATAGAGTTGATGCCTATATTCTTAAATCTTCCCAATCCGGCCAATATGCCGTTCCCCGTAGTCCCCAGCGACCTGATAATTATGATGAAGGACAAAAATCTGAATGGGACAACCATTCCGGGCTCATTGAGAAAAATCGCTAAAGGTTTAGCAAAAACGACCAGGATAAATGCTAATAGTGTACTGAAACCCAGTGAGACCCTCGTGGCAACATCTATGATATTTCGAATATTTGAGTCGTCTCTTCCTAAATATTTGGCGATGAATCTTGTTGAGGTCAAACCCAATCCAAAGGTTGAGAATCCGGCCAAATAAAACATATTGGTCTTTACTACACCATATTCCCCATAGACATCGCGACCCAGATATCTTGCGATCGCAATTCCGGCTAAAAGAAGTAGAAAAGACCCTATACCATTCCCGAAAATCGACCAGAACGAATCTCGGAAAAGCTTTGATGTCTTTAAAGAGGATAAAATATTCTGCACAGGCTTCATTTATCCCTATTTTTAATGTGTTTTTATGTAGTGGGCCACGTGGTCTATCTCGGGGAAGAGGTATTTCTCCGAAATGGCGTAGCGCTCAAGCTGACTCAATATCTCCTTCCTGCCTGTGTTGAGGACTTCAAGTTCAAACGGCTCAATATCTAAGGACGAGATGCGGCTCTTGTCGCCATCTTGAATTCCGAACAGGAAGAATGCGCCCTGTTGGCGCATTATGCGCGGATTGGCTTTGCGCGGAAGCACGCACAATGTCTTATCCAAATCCTCAACGCCCTTTATGTAAGGAAGTTGGTCAGAGTAAAGTCGCATTGTGTTCAAAAGCTGATTGAGTTTCTGGGTAGTCTTGGCTTTTTTAAGAAGATTAGCCGGCAAAAAGCTTATCGACGAAAGCAGCCCTACTTCCAGAGTGTTGAAATTGACAACGTCGTCCTTATGGATGAAATAAATGAGTATACTGCCGTTGTTGCCCTTGGTGATTGGCTCAAGGGAGGCGAAGTATAGCGCGACTAACGGATTTTCTGTTATGTCGAGCAATCGCGTCGGCAAATCGTAATGCTGCATTTTGACCAGCATGTCGAAGGCCGTCATCTTCGCATCGAAATCTGTCGGACACTCGCGCAAGATGCTTGAGCAGAATCTGTCCTCGCTGTCGATATAAAGCCCGTCGGAGTCCGGCTTGCGGCGGTAGATCGAAGGCACACTTTCAAAATCTGAATCCGCATGGCCACGATAGAAGAGATGATACTCCTCCAGCTTAGAACCCATTGTGTTGTAAATCTGGTTCAGAGCATTGTTGAGGGTGGCGACGGTCCCTATCTTCAGGAACTTGCCCTTTTCTTTTGCTTCTTTAAGGGGTGTCAGATCCAGCTGCTTCACTCGGGGGTCAGTCGCGGGAGAAAAGGTCGCGGGTGTAGACTTTGGCGGCCACGTCGTCGAGGCAGGCGTCGTAGCGGTTGGCCACGATGGCCTGACTGAGGGTTTTGAAGCGCGTCAGGTCGTTGACGACTTCGCTGCCGAAGAAGGTGGTTCCGTCGGCCAGGGTAGGCTCGTAGATGATTACCCGTGCGCCCTTGGCCTTGATGCGCTTCATCACGCCCTGTATGCTGCTCTGGCGGAAGTTGTCGCTGTTGGACTTCATCGTCAGGCGGTACACGCCGATGGTGGGAGGCGTGGTCTCGGCGCCGGCGGCGTAGGCGTTGGCCGAAGTATAGTGGTAGTAGCCGGCCATGCGGAGCACCTGGTCGGCGATGAAGTCCTTGCGGGTGCGGTTGCTCTCGACGATGGCGCTCATCATGTTCTGCGGCACGTCGGCGTAGTTTGCCAGCAGCTGCTTGGTGTCCTTGGGCAGGCAGTAGCCGCCGTAGCCGAAGGAGGGGTTGTTGTAGTGGGAGCCGATGCGGGGGTCAAGGCCGATGCCTTCGATGATTGCGCGGCTGTCGAGGCCCTTGACTTCGGCGTAGGTGTCGAGCTCGTTGAAGTAGCTCACGCGCAGGGCCAGATAGGTGTTGGCGAAGAGTTTGACGGCCTCGGCCTCCTTCATGCCCATGTAGAGCACGGGGATGTCCTCCTTGAGGGC
>UQLO01000059.1 GCA_900541865.1 uncultured Porphyromonadaceae bacterium
GAGTTTATTAATAAAAAACTCGGCAAACGTCATCTCCGGATGGTAGAACCTTTGGAAATTTTGATGCGGTTGCCCTGGCTCGGGTGCAACAGCGAAAAGGCAATTCACACGATTCACACGCTTCTCTAACGATAATATTTTTGTAACTTTGCAGAAAATACTGCAATGGAACAGAATTTGAATTTCGACGCCTGGGACCGCGAGCATCTCTGGCATCCATATACTTCGACAAAAGACCCACTGCCGACCTACAAGGTTGTCGGAGCCCACGGGAGCACTATCGAGCTGGCCGACGGCACGCGGCTGATTGACGGAATGTCGTCTTGGTGGTGCGTAATCCATGGTTATAATCACCCGGAAATAAATGCGGCGGCTGCCGAGCAGCTTGGCCGTGTGAGCCACATTATGTTCGGGGGCTTCACACATCAGCCCGCCATCGACCTGGGCCGCAAGCTGCTCGAAGTCGCCCCGGCCAATATGGACTGCATCTTCTACGCCGACAGCGGGTCGGTTGCGGTTGAGGTAGCACTGAAGATGGCTATTCAGGCGGCGATTGCGACTTCGGGCAACGCTTCGCGCACCGACTTTGCCACCATCCGCGGCGGCTACCACGGCGACACCTGGAATGCGATGAGCGTATGCGATCCGGTCACCGGCATGCACTCTCTGTTCGGGCCCACCTTGCCGGCGCGATTCTTCGCGCCGCGGCCTGCCTCGCGCTTTGGCGGAGAGTGGAATCCGGCCGACGGCGAGGCTTTGGAGTCCCTTTTCCGCGAGCACGCCCCGTCGATGGCTGCCTTCATCATCGAGCCCGTTGTGCAGGGCGCGGGAGGCATGTGGTTCTACCATCCGGAGTATCTGAGGTTGCTGCGCAGCTTGTGCGACCGATACGGCGTTCTGCTTATCTTCGATGAGATTGCCACCGGGTTCTGGCGCACCGGCCGACGCTTTGCTTGTGAGCACGCCGGGGTCATGCCCGACATTATGTGCATCGGCAAAGGCCTCACGGCAGGATATATGACAATGAGTGCCGTGCTCACCACACGCGCTGTAGCCGACGCCATCGCCGATTCGGCCGCCGGAGTGATGATGCACGGTCCGACATTTATGGCCAATCCTCTGGCCTGCGCCGTAGGTCTGAAATCGCTCGAACTGCTTGAACGGCAGGATATGGCGGCAGTGGTCGCAAGCATCGAAGCCATTTTGAGCCAAGAGCTGGCCCCGGCGCGCCACTTGCCGAATGTGCGCGATGTTCGGGTTCTCGGCTCAATCGGTGTCGTCGAGGTTGACCGACCGGTCGACGTGGGCCGTTTTCAGAAGGAGTGCGTGCGCCGCGGTGTGTGGATTCGCCCCTTCGGGCATAATGTCTACGTTATGCCGCCCTATGTGATAACGCCCGACGAGTTGCGTCTGCTTTGCCGTCAACTTGTTGAAATAGTGAGTGATGATAGAAATTATTAAGGATTCTCTTGCCTCCATCGCACGCGAGGGCAACCTTCGCCGTCTCCCCGCCGAAGGAGTGGGGGAGGGGATGGTCGACTTCAGCTCCAACGACTACCTTGGCCTCTCGGCCCGCATAGATCTTCAGGCAAGTTTCCTGGAGAGTTTGGAAGCTGAGTCCGGCTGGCTGATGGGGGCATCGGCATCGCGTTTGCTGGCAACCCGGCAGGAGTCCTTCGGGTGCCTCGAGCGCACTCTTGAGGAGGCCTTTGCCGATGGCCGACGTGCCTTGTTCTTCAACAGCGGTTACCACGCCAACACCGGCATCGTAAGCGCATTGGCTCTGCCCGGAACTATCGTCATCGCCGACCGCCTCGTCCACGCAAGCATCATCGACGGCCTGCGCCTCGGAGGAACCCGCTTCGAACGCTTCCGCCACAACGACCTCGGCCACTTGGAGACTCTACTGGCCCGGGCCGCCTCAGAAGGGCTGCGCCCGTTGATAATCGTCGAGAGCGTCTACAGCATGGACGGCGATGAGGCCGACATAGGTTCTCTTGTAGCACTGAAGAAAAAATACGGGGCGACCCTTTACGTCGACGAGGCACACGCGGTTGGTGTCTGCGGCCCCGGCGGCCTCGGGCTGGGCGCCGAGTTCGGTGCCGAGGTAGACATCACGGTAGGCACTTTCGGAAAAGCCCTCGGGGGCACGGGAGCCTTCGCAATGTGTTCTGACACGATGCGCCAGTGGCTCGTCAACCGCGCCCGGAGCCTGATTTTTTCGACCGCCACGGCGCCTATAAACGCGCTGTGGAACGACTTCATCTTTCGACGCATGCAGCATATGGATGCCGAGCGGCATCACCTGCGCGAACTCGGACGTGCGCTGGGCAGAGCCCTCGGAAGCGGCTCGCAGAGCCACATCCAGCCCTTTATGGTAGGCGACCCGGAGCGCGCAGTGAGGCTCTCGGCGAAGCTGCGCGAAGAAGGACTGCTGGTACTCCCAATCCGGAGGCCTACCGTGCCGCCGGGAACAGACCGCCTTCGCATCAGTCTGTCGGCAGCACTCTCCGCCGCAGACGTTGAGAGGCTTGCAAATGCTTTAAAAAACAACGACACAAAATGAAATCACGCAAACCGTTCAGTCGGCGCACGCCGAAGCAACTCATTCGTAAGAGACGAATTGCCACCAGCGCTTCGCTGCTGACGATAGCTCTGCTATTCTTCATATTCTCGGGCTACGCAAAGGTTTCCAAAGGCAGCATGCTGCCGGAGGGCGACTATTGCAAAGTCGTAATTCCGGACGAAACTCCGGAGATAATGTGTTTCTACACCGGCTTTACCGTGTCGTTCAACCCGGCTTGGCACGTGCCCAACTACGTTGTTTGGGAACTTACAGCCGACGAAACCGACGGCGAGCAGCCACGCAGGTCGCGTTTTGCCGCCGACCCTAACGTCTACGGCTGCGCAAGCCTGCAGGACTACCGTAATTCGGGCTTCGACCGTGGCCACATGGCACCCGCGGCAGACATGAAGTGGAGCGTGCGGGCTATGGACGACTGCCACTTTCTGACCAATATTGTTCCGCAGGACCGACAACTCAACGCCGGTCGCTGGAACTCCCTGGAGCAGAAATGCCGCGCTTTTGCCCGACGCGACAGTGTGCTCGTAATCGTTGCCGGACCGGTCCTCACCGACCGTATCACCCGCACCATAGGCGCAAACCGGGTCGCCGTGCCCGAACGCTTTTTCAAAGTGCTTCTGACGCCCTATACCAATCCACCGAAGGCCATAGGCTTCATCATGTCGAACCGTCAGGTCAGCGACCCGCTGAACTCACTGGCCATGAGCGTGGACCAAATTGAGGAAATTACCGGGTTCGACTTCTTCTCCGAACTGCCCGACGATATTGAAAATCAATTGGAAAGCAACTTTAGCCTCCGAGCTTGGGGCCTGCTCTGAAATTTTATGACAGAACTGTACTATAACAACGACGACACCATCTGCGCCGTCTCAACGCCCCCAGGCAGCGGCGGAATCGCCGTGGTGCGCCTAAGCGGCCCGGAGACCTTTGCGATTTCAGCTAAAGTTTGGAAGGGCAAGGATTTGAGCCTCGCGCCTACCCACACAGCTCATCTCGGCACCATCACAGACGAAGCGGGTGCCCCAGTCGACGAAGCCCTCGCAACAGTATTTCGCGGCCCCCGTTCGTTCACCGGACAGGATACCATCGAATTCTCCGTCCATGGCAGTCGTTGGATTCAGCGCCGGGCTCTGGCCGCACTCACCGCCGCCGGTGCCCGCCTCGCACTTCCGGGCGAATTTACGCGACGAGCTTATGCCACCGGCCGACTCGACCTACTCCAGGCAGAAGGCGTGGCCGACCTGATTGCCTCCTCAAGCGCGGCCGCACACCGTGCGGCACTCAACCAAATGCGTGGCGGAGTGTCGCGAAAACTCGAAGCCCTGCGCAGGCAGATGCTCGAACTGGCCAGCCTGCTTGAGCTCGAACTCGACTTCAGCGACCAGGACGTAGAATTCGTACCACGCCAAAAACTCATCGCCGCAGCCGAAAGCATAGATACAGAAATAGACCGGCTCCTGGCTTCATTCCGCACCGGAGCCGCAATCAAAGACGGATTTCCTATCGTTATAATGGGCCCGGTGAATGCCGGGAAGTCGCGGATGCTCAATGTATTGCTCAACGATGACCGCGCAATAGTCAGCGACATCGCCGGCACCACGCGCGACATCGTCGAAGACACCATCGAAGTCGGCGACTACCTCTTGCGGTTCATCGACACCGCCGGCTTGCGCCATACCGACGACACCATCGAAAACATAGGCATACAACGAACCCGCGCCGCCGCCGCAAAAGCCGCCATAATAGTCTACGCCGTAGACCTCGCCGACCCCGAAGCGGCCGCCGACATCCTCGCCGCAACCGCCGACTATACCGACCAAACCATCGTGCTGGCATTCAACAAAAGCGACCTCGTCACCACCGGCCAAGCTTCCGTCACCATCGCCAACCTACGTGAGGCCTGGGCCGGCGCCGGACGCACCGCAGCCGCCGAAGTCACCCTCTCAGCACTCAACGGCACCGGAGTCGACACCCTCCTGGCAGCCATCATCGCCAAAATCGACACACTGGGCAAAGAAAGCGGCGACACCATCATCACAGGCGCGCGACATGCCGAAGCACTCGCCCAAGCGCGCGAATCGAACCGCGCAACCCTAACCGCCCTCGCCGACGGCATCCCCGCCGACCTCGTCGCCCAGCACATCCGCGAAACCATCCACCACCTCTCCACCATCACCGGCGCCATCACCACCCCCCAAATCCTCAACAACATCTTCCAATCATTCTGCATCGGAAAATGAAGCGAAGAGAGGGTAAAAGGAGACAAACCGAACAAAGGGGTAAATAAACCGAAATAAGCCGCCGCGAATCAGTCAATCACCCTTCTGGCGATAATCTTTCATAACCCACACAAGCCCTTCGGTAAGCCAACTTACAGGGGGGCTTCCTATTTGAATGCATATTTCGTTGCAAGACTCAGAAATTTTCACTAACTTTGCGTTATAAGAAACTAATTGAAACATGGCAAATGATATAAACCGTTTGAAAATAGTTCTTGCAGAGAAAAAACTTAAGAGTAAATGGCTTGCAGAACAGATTGGTAAAGACCCGGCTACAGTCTCCAAATGGTGTACCAACACCACACAGCCGAGCCTTGACTGCCTGTGGCAAATAGCGGAATTGCTTGAAGTGGATATTAAGGACTTGCTCAACTCGAATAAAGTTGAAGAGCCGGAATTGGTATATCTGAAACTGGCGCCTAAAAAACGGTCTCTTTGATTATGGAAACGCAAGGTAATTTATTCCCGGAATTGGAGGAAGTCAAAACCTCCGCTAAGAAAAAAACGGCGAAAAAGACCAAAGCTGTTAAGGAATTAAGCGGAGCGCAGGATTTGTATAACTACCTCTACGAGGCATGTAACAAATTGCGTGGTCCCGTGTCGCAGGACAATTTCAAAGAATATATCACGCCGTTGCTCTATTATAAGCGCATTAGCGACGTTTATGATGAAGAAACCGCGGCTGCTTTGGAGATGAGCGACGGCGACATAGAATTTGCGTCATTGCCCGAGCAACACCGTTTTGTAATTCCTGAAGGATGCGGGTGGAACGACATTCGCGAACGCTCAGAGAATCTCGGCGCTGCCATTGTCAATGCCATGCGCAAGATTGAGCTTGCCAATCCCGATACGCTATACGGCGTATTATCCACTTTCTCCGCGCAAAAGTGGACTGACAAAGCATCCCTCCCCGACAATAAAATTCGTGACCTTATAGAGCATCTTTCCACTCGCCGTCTTGGCAATAACGATTATGCCGCCGACCTTATGGGAGATGCCTACGAAATTCTTTTGAAAAAATTTGCCGACGATTCAAAGGCTCAGGCCGGAGAGTTTTATACTCCTCGTCCTGTGGTTCAGTTGCTCGTCCGCATACTCGACCCTCAGCCCGGTGAAACCGTCTACGACCCTGCTTGCGGTTCGGGCGGTATGCTCATCGAGGCTGTGCGTCATATGAAACACGACTCGCTATGCTGCGGCTCTATCTTCGGCCAGGAGAAAAACGTGGTCAATGCCGCCATCGCCAAGATGAATCTCTTCCTCCACGGCGCGTCGGATTTCAACGTGTTGCAAGGCGACACTCTCCGTTCGCCGAAGGTGCTTGCCGGAGGCGCCATTGCCAAGTTTGACAATGTGATAGCCAATCCTCCTTTCTCGCTCGAAAAATGGGGCTCTACAGAATGGGGCAGCGACCGCTACGGACGCAATATCTACGGCACACCGTCCGACTCTTGCGGTGATTTTGCATGGATTCAGCACATGGTTTGCTCCATGGCCGACGGCAAAGGCAAGATGGCCGTAGTGATGCCGCAAGGTGTCTTGTTCCGCAATCAGGAAAAGGATATGCGACGTCAACTTATACAGTCTGACTTAATCGAAGCTGTCGTGGTACTAGGCGACAGATTGTTCTATGGGGCAGGTATCGCTCCCTGCTTTTTTATAATGCGCCGACTCAAGCCGGCGGCTCACTCGGCTCGTATCCTTATGATAGATGCCACTAAGATACTCACTCCGCGCCGCGCACAAAATGTGCTTACCGACGCTGATGTTGACCGTATCTATAAGCTCTACACCGAATACGAGGATGTAGAAGACTTCTCGAGAGTCGTCACGCTCAAAGAAATCGAAGAAAAAGATTGGAACCTTTCGCCCAATCGTTACGTCAACTACCATCGCGAAGAAATACGCCCATACTCCGAGGTGCTTGCCGAGTTTCGTCAAGCCATCGCTGACGTAGAGGCAGCGGAAGGCTATTTTTCAAAGGTTATAGGGTTATAAGGTTATAGGGTTATGGAACAGATATTTTCATTTCAAAAGCTTGTGGCCTACACCGAGGCTAGAAAACTTGTTAAAGAGATTTATCGGATATCCTCATCTTTCCCTATAGAAGAAAGACATGGTATAACATCTCAGATAAGAAGAGCAGCCGTATCTATACCCTCAAATATTGCGGAAGGGAGTGGAAGAAGAACATATCGCGAGAAAATCCGATTTTTAGAAATTGCCTATGGGTCTCTAATGGAAGCTTATTGCCAATTAGAAGTGGCTCTTGATTTAGGCCTTATTCTGGAAACGGAATTAAAGGACTTAAAACCATACTTTTTTAGCGTCTCCAGACTGATTAACGCATTAAGCCAGTCTTTTCAAAAGAATATATCTGATGAAAAATAACCCTATAACCCGTCCTTATGGGACATCTAACCCTATAACCCTCGAAGAATTAAAGCAGTTCCTTTGGGGTGCTGCCACCCGTTTGCGTGGTCAGATTGATGCCACCGGCTATAAGGAATACATCTTCCCGCTGCTCTTTTTCAAGCGCATCAGTGATGTTTACGACGAGCAGTTCGACGGCTATGTTGCCGAGGGTGGCGTTGAGTATGCCAACATGCAGGTCGAGGATTTTGCAATCAAAATCCCCGACGGTGCTCACTGGCGCGATGTCCGGGCCGTGACCGAGAATGTTGGCCAGCGCCTCGTTGAGGCATTTATTGCTATCGAACAAGCCAATCCGGGCGTACATGCCGATGGTCGAGTTGTAGGTGGTCTTGAAGGCATCTTTGGCCCAAAAGATATTTGGACCAACAAAAACAAGATGCCCGACCATATTATCACGTCGCTTATCGAGGACTTCTCGGTGCACAACCTCTCGATTGCAGCATGTCCTGCCGACGAGATGGGGCAGGCCTATGAATATCTCATAGGCAAGTTTGCCGACGATGCCGGCAACACCGCGCAGGAGTTCTATACCAACCGCACGGTGGTTACGCTCATGGCCGAAATACTTCGTCCGCAACCGGGCGAAAGCATCTACGACCCCACATGCGGTTCGGGGGGCATGCTCGTCAAGTGCCTCGACTATCTCCGCGAAAAGGGAGAGCCGTGGCAAGGCGTGAAAGTATTCGGCCAGGAAATCAATGCCCTCACATCGGCCATTGCCCGAATGAACCTCTACCTCAATGGCGTCGAGGACTTCTCGATTGTTCGCGAAGACACCCTCCGCCACCCGGCTTTCGTCGATGGTTCGCGACTTCGCACATTCGACGTAGTGCTCGCCAACCCTCCATACTCCATCAAAGCCTGGGACCGCGACGCATTTGCCAACGACCCTTGGGGCCGCAACTTCCTCGGCACACCCCCGCAAGGTCGCGCTGACTATGCTTTCCTTCAACACATCATCGCCTCTATGGACGAAAAGACCGGCCGCTGCGCTATTCTTTTCCCTCACGGGGTGCTGTTTAGGGATGAAGAAATAGCAATGCGTGAACAGTTGATAAAAGGAGACTATCTGG
>UQLO01000060.1 GCA_900541865.1 uncultured Porphyromonadaceae bacterium
CCTTGAGGATAGCGCCGTCGAGGATAGCGTCGATGATGCCGCGGGTGTCCTTGATGGAGATGCGCTTGCCGGTGCCGTTCCAGCCGGTGTTGACCAGGTATGCCTTGGCGCCGGAAGCTTCCATGCGCTTAACGAGTTCCTCGGCGTACTTGGTGGGGTGGAGTTCGAGGAAGGCCTGGCCGAAGCAAGCGGAGAAGGTGGGAGTGGGCTCGGTGATGCCGCGTTCGGTGCCGGCGAGCTTGGCGGTGAAGCCGCTCAGGAAGTAGTACTTGGTCTGCTCGGAGGTGAGGATGCTCACGGGGGGCAGCACGCCGAAAGCGTCGGCGCTGAGGAAGATAACGTTCTTAGCGGCGGGACCGGCGCTGATGGGGCGCACGATGTTCTTGATGTGCTCGATGGGGTAGCTTACGCGGGTGTTCTCGGTGACGGACTTGTCGGCGAAGTCGATTTTGCCGGTAGCCTCGTCTACGGTAACGTTCTCGAGGAGAGCGTCGCGGGTGATGGCGTTGTAGATATCGGGCTCGGAGTCTTTGTCGAGGTTGATTACCTTGGCGTAGCAGCCGCCTTCAAAGTTGAAGACGCCGTTGTCGTCCCAGCCGTGTTCGTCGTCGCCGATGAGCAGGCGCTTGGGGTCGGTGGAGAGGGTGGTCTTGCCGGTGCCGGAGAGGCCGAAGAAGATAGCGGTGTTCTTGCCTTCTTTGTCGGTGTTTGCCGAGCAGTGCATCGAGGCGATGCCGCGCAGGGGCAGGAAGTAGTTCATCATGGAGAACATGCCCTTCTTCATTTCGCCGCCGTACCAGGTGTTGATGATAACCTGCTCGCGGGTGGTGATGTTGAAGACAACGGCGGTTTCGCTGTTGAGGCCGAGTTCCTTGTAGTTGGTGAGTTTAGCCTTGGAAGCGTTGTAAACCACGAAGTCGGGAGTGAAGTCTTCGAGTTCTTCGGCGGTGGGGCGGATGAACATATTGGTCACGAAGTGAGCCTGCCATGCAACTTCCATGATGAAGCGCACAGCCATGCGGGTGTCCTTGTTGGCGCCGCAGAAGCCGTCGACAACGAAGAGCTGCTTGTTGGAGAGTTCTTTCAGAGCGAGGTCTTTGCAAGCCTTCCAAGCTTCCTGGCTGGCGGGCTTGTTGTCGTTCTTGTATTCTTCGGTTGTCCACCATACGGTGTCTTTGCTCTTGTCGTCCAGAACGATGAATTTGTCCTTGGGCGAGCGGCCGGTGTAAACGCCGGTCATCACGTTGACGGCACCGAGCTCGGTGACAACGCCTTTCTCATAGCCCTCGAGGGTGGGGAGGGTTTCGAGTTTGAAGAGTTCGTCGTAGGAGGGGTTGTAGAGCACGGAGGTTGTACCTTCGATTCCGTACTTCTTAAGATCGGCTTCGACTCCTGCGAGGCGAGCCTTCTTTACTTCTTCAATCTTGCTCATTTTGTGCTTGATTAAAATATTGAGTATTTGTGTTTTATATTTATTTCAGCAAGCGTGGCGCCGACAGAGCGCCCCAAGGGGGCCGCGACGCGCTTTTTCAGGGGCAAAGTTACGAATAATTTCACAACTCGCGTCCATTAAAGAAAAATTTCTTTATTAATAAAATTTAAACGGGGTCGCCGCAGTCGCTTTCCGGAGCGTTTCCGGCCCGGACGCCTCCGGATTCGTCCGCATTCTTAACCATAGACAACAACGCCCGGCCCCCGACAAAAGTTCACCGCCGCAGCAGCAGGCCTTGACACAAAAAATCGGCGAAACACCAAAGAATTAACCCGCAGTTGTTAATAAACATTAAATTGCGACAACTGTTAGGATAAATCCACTGTTTTTTGTATGTTTGCGGCAGAAAATAAAAGCAAGCCACTATTACCAATCTAAACATACCTCATGAAAAAGCTTTTCATCAAAATTTCGGCGCTATTCGTGCTTGGACTGACTGTCGGTTGCTCCGAAATAGCGACCGATGCGCCGGCTCTACCTGAGCAGAACGCCAACGCTCCGGGGCTTGCTCGCAGCGTTGAGGAGGCAGAAGATATTGCCCTGGGTGCGTTGTACGCTTTCCGTCCGGGCGCCCGGGGGGAGGACTCCCGGGCTCCGCTTGCGCTGACACACACGGTCATAACGCTCCCGCGCTCGCGTAACGCCGCGCCGGATACCATCCTCCACGTGGTCGACTATGGCGAGAACGAGGGTTTTGCCGTCATAGGTGGGCCCAAAAACTCGGAGCCGCTGTACGCTTTCGTTGAAACGGGCAGCTTCAATGATCCTGAAGTGCTGAACGTTGAAGGATTCCAATACTTCATGGAGTGTGCCGCCGCCTCCATAATTATCAATCCTCCGATGGACCGAGATTCATTGGTGACCGACACCACAAACACCCAGCCACTCAAGACAAAAACCGAGTATGCTTGGAATCTGGTCAAAACAGGTGGACGAGTAATAAATTTGGCCTGGGGGCAAGGCGTAGCAAGTCGAGGAGGTGAATATGAGGGTTTATATTGTCCCAATAAAACCGCTGGCTGCGTCATGACTGCATCTCTTTTGGTCATGGCTTATCACCAGCAGCCGACATCAATGAGTTTCACCTTTCCTGAAAGGGATTGTGAAAGTGCTATTTTCGACTGGCAATCAATGAAAACTCACTTCGCTTACCATGGTCGAAAATTTAACAAATATGACGAAAATGGTGTTGAGATAACAATCACGGACAATTGTTCGGCATCCGAACAGCAGCATCGCAACCTTGGCCGTATTTGTCGCCAAATCGGATATGAAATAAATGCGAATTACATTTCCGACGGAGGCACTTGGGCTTCTACGGCAACGGCCGCACAGCTCTTAGCGGATCAATATGTTACCTCATCTCAATTACAATTGCTTTCTTGGACTAATTTTAGTGAAAGTGAATTTATTGATTTAATTGATCAAGGCATTGCGATGACAAGCGGCACTGACACTAACGGAAGTGGTGGCCACGCATGGATTACCGATGCGTATAAAACTATGGACTGCTACGAGAATAAATATTGTATAAAGCCTTCAATTTCCTCCAGCAATGAAGAATGGGAGTTAATCGAATCAAAGAAACTAAAGACTGAAAATTTCATTCACTACAATTGGGGTTGGAATGGATATTGCAATGGTTATTTCAATACCGGAGTTTTCGCCGTTAACGAACCTCATTCATTTGATCCCGGGATGAGTGGCGTTGCCGCTAACCGCGATTACTCTTTGGGGGTATATTATTATTTTTTCATTCCTAAATAACCCTATATCCAAATGAAAGTTAAAGCACTATTCATACTTGCGGCGCTGGGGCTGCCGTTCCTTGCCGGCTGCGATGAAACGACAGTAATCCCCGAGCCGGAGAACCAGGAAGGACCTGTCGAGCCGACTCCGGGTGAGCCTGCTCCCGAAGAGCCCGTTGAGGTTATTGATTTCAGCAAAGGCGTGACTGAAGTGAGCATCACGGCCGATGAGGCCGAAGCCTTAGGGCTGTATACTATCTCGCAGAACGACGACCGCTTCATGCGCCCCATTCTGAGCAAACGGCGTACGGTGGTGGATATGCGGGCCGGCACGGAGGGTTCGATAGTTATTGATTTGCTTGACGCAGCCAATCTGCGTTGGGGGCAGTACTGCGAACCCAAATATCCCTGCGCCATCAAGGGCGATATAGCCTATACGAGTACGGTGTGGATTTTCAATCCCTACATCATAGACTATGGTCCTGTAATTGCCCGCTCGCTGTCGCCCACACGGATTCAGATTACTCGTAAGGCCGATATTTCCGCCGACCAAAAACCGGTGGAAATCGAGCTGGAACGCAGTCTCTTGGGTTGGGTGCCGTTTGAACCCGGTGTACGCGCGACCATAGTAGTCGAGCTGACCGATACCCCTGCCGACTCCAAAGACACCGACAGGCTGCATTACATAACCGCAGAACAGGCCGACGCGCTGGGCCTCTACCACATACCTTTCGACAGCGAAGAATTCCGCGCGCCCATCTTCGAAGGCGGCACGTTGGAAGTAACCCTTGGCGAGAACAACAGCCCGGTGACAGTCGAGCTCCCATCTCCCGCCCAGATTCAGGATAACATGGCCATCCAACAGTGGCGGACACCCATCAATGGCGTGGAATACTGGGATTTGAACGCTGACGAATGGATTTTCACGCCCTCCCAAGGACAGAACTCTCATCTGACCTTCACCATGCCCGACCCCTTCCATATCACGGTAGGACTGTCCGACTCTCCGGCCGACAGCGACTTCGACCATATGGGCGTCGGCCTATACCGAGGAAACTTCCGGCAGGCATCCGACGCCGGCGAGGTGTACGGCACTCTGATTGTGCACCTCAGAGAACCAATCACCGAATAATTTTCACCTAACAACTCCAGGCGGAGGCTGCCCGGCGGGCGGCCTTCACTTTTTTTTGGGGCAAATTAAAAAAAAGAGTAATTTTGCGGCGCAAACCAACGCGTTTACGATGAACTACAGCATTTGGGACTTTTTAGGTCTGCTCGGCGCCGTCGGCCTGTTCCTGTACGGCATGAAGGTGATGAGCGAAGGCCTCCAGAAAGCCGCGGGCGACCGGCTCCGCAATATTCTCTCGGCAATGACCCGCAACCGCTTCACGGGGTTGATAACGGGCTGTCTTATTACCGCACTGATTCAAAGCTCGTCGGCCTCCACTGTTATGGTAGTGAGCTTTGTGAACGCGGGTCTGATGAATCTTGCCCAGTCGATGGCCGTGATTATGGGTGCCAACGTGGGTACTACCTTTACGGCGTGGATAATAGCGCTGTTCGGCTTCAAGGTCAACATTTCGGCCTTTGTGATTCCGCTGATCGGTCTGGCCGTGGTGCTTCTGTTCACCAACAAGAGCAAGCCCAAGAGCATCGGTGAGTTCCTCATCGGCTTCTCTTTCCTCTTTATGGGTCTTGACATGATCAGCACCTATGTTCCGGACCTTCAGAGCAATCCGGAGATGTTCGCCTTCCTGCAGGAGTATGCCTCGATGGGCATCGGCAGCGTGCTGATTTTCTGCTTGGTGGGCCTTGTGGTGACGGCAATCATCCAAAGCTCGGCGGCTACTTTCGCCATCACGCTTATCATGTGCTCCAAGGGCTGGATTTCGTTCGACCTGGCCTGCGCGCTGGTGCTTGGTTCGAATATCGGTACTACCATCACGCCCATCATCGCTTCTATGAGCGGCAACGTGGCCGCCAAGCGCGCCTCGATGGGCCACCTGCTCTTCAACCTGCTGGGCACGCTGTGGTGCCTGTGCGTGTTCATTCCTTTCGCGAATATGAACATGTGGCTCACCGAGCTTATCGGCCAGGGCAATCCCAACGAGCTCTACACCTTCGTCAATGAAATCCAGGCCACCCAGCCCGAGCTCTACAACCATCTGTTCGACAACTCTCTGCCTGCCGACCACCACGTGCTGGTCAAGATAGCCTCTCTTCAGATGAGCGTGAGCTTCGGCCTGTCGCTCTTCCACACCACCTTCAATCTGGTCAACGTGACCATCATGATATGGCTCACGGGGCTCTACGTCAAGATAGTCGAGAAGCTCGTGCCCGCCAAGAGCCGCGACGACGAGGAATTCACCCTCAAGTTCATCTCCCGCGGTCTGCTCAACGCCTCCGAGCTCAACATCGCCCAGGCCGAGAAGGAGCTCCACGTCTACGCCGAGCGCGTTGGCCGCATGATCGACATGGCCCAGACCCTGATCCACACCAAAGAGAAGAGCGAGGAGTACAATACCCTCTATTCGCGCCTTGAGAAATACGAGGACATCTCCGACCGCATGGAGCTCGAGATTGCCCACTACCTCAACCGATGCGCCGAAGGACGCCTCTCCAACGAAGGCAAGCTCCGCATAGCGGCCATGCTCAACATCATCAGCGAAATAGAGAGCATCGCCGACTGCTGCATGGGCGTAGGCAAGATCCTCAACCGCAAGATAGAGGCCGGAGTGGAGTTCAACAAGGAAATATACGACAATATCGACGCCATGTACGCCTACGTGCGCCAGGCCATGGAAATGATGGTGCGCCAGCTCGCCGACGTCGAAAACGTCAGCGGAAAGAGCCTCATCGACTCCTACAACAAGGAGCGCGAAATCAACAACTTCCGCAACCAGCTCCGAGGCGCAAACGTGGGCAACATCAACGACCACCACTACGAATACCAGGCCGGCATTTACTATATGGACATCGTGGGCGACCTCGAGAAAACCGGCGACTACATCATCAACGTGGTCGACACCCTGCGCGACGACTTCCGCAAGCAGACAGCATGACAAAAGCGGCTCAGGCACCCTCCCGAGCCACTTCCACAAGGGGCCAGTTAATAAATTTCGGGAACAAAGAAGATACAATCCCGTTACTGAGTGCGCCATTTGCAAAAAAATGACCATCTTTGCACACACATTCCGGACAGATTTTCTGTAAGGCAACTATGTGTGCGCCCATCCGGCCTATAATAAACCAACCGCTATGCCATCTAATCCCTCCTTGGGGCAAATTCTTATTGTCGACAGCGACGACAACATCGCAGACCTGCTCAAAGTCAATTTGAGTAGCGAAGGGTATGCCGTCGACCGTCTGCTGCATGCCTCCGAGGTAGACCGCACAGCCCTTGGCGCCACCGCTCTCATCATCGCCGACTCCATGAAGGAGGATTACTCGGGAATGGACCTCGTCTACGACCTTAAGGACGACCCCGACACCGAGCACGTCGGCATTATCCTCTACTCTGCCTTCAGCAGCGAGCGAATGGTCATCGACGCCCTCGACGCCGGCGCCGACGACTACATCGTCAAGCCTTTCTCGCTGCGCGAAATGGTGGCTCGCGTAAAAAGCGTGCTCCGCCGCCGACGCGCAACCGCGCCCGCCGGAAGCTCCGTCATCACCTTCGAAAATCTTTCCGTCGACCTGCAGATAAAAACGGCACGCCTTGGCGGCGAGCCTCTGCCCCTGAGCCGCACTGAATACGCAATCCTGGTGCTGCTCCTCAAAAGCGTCAATACATACGTCAGCCGAATCGAAATACACCGAAAAGTCTGGAACGACCAAAGTGCCGGTGCCAACGAGCGAATCGTCGACACCAACATCTCCCGTCTGCGCAAAAAACTCGGCAACCTCGGCGACCGAATCACCAACCGCAGCGGCCTCGGCTACATGATCAATTGACAACCCCCGAGGTCGGATACCTCAAGGAGGGCGAGCTTCCAGCTCGCAAGCCGCGAAAATGCCGCGATGGACCAAGAAGCAAGGAGGGCGAGCTTCCAGCTCGCAAGCCGCGAAAATGCCGCGATGGACCAAGAAGCAAGGAGGGCGAGCTTCCAGCTCGCAAGCCGCGAAAAAGACGAGAGAATACCGCGGAAACGACGCTCAAAATTCTATTATTGACACCCTCGCCAAACATTCCTCAATGGATTCAAAGTTCCTGAACCGCCACACTGACTTCTTCACAACTTCCCACGATTTACCACACTGGCATCAAGCGGGAAAATTACAATTTGTCACCTTCCACCTCGCAGACTCGTTACCATCCGAAGTACTTACGCAACTACAACATGAAAAGAATCTTTGGCTTGAAAAACACAAAGCTCCCCTCAACAAAGACGATGAGGCTGAGTATCATCATCGTTTTTCTCAATTTGTAGATAAATGGCTTGACGCGGGCCACGGCAGTTGTATTCTTAAAATAAATTCCGTCGCCGCTACCCTCGAAAATACTTTGCTGCACTTCAACGGGGTGAGATATCAATTACATGCATATGTAATAATGCCCAACCACGTCCATGCGCTACTTGAAACATTCGGCAACTTCACCGTCCAATCTATTATGCACAGTTGGAAAAGTTATTCTGCCGGGCGAATCAATAAACTCTTGGGCCTGACCGGGCAACTTTGGATGCACGATTCCTATGACCGAATAATTCGCAATGAACGTCACTATACCAACGTGAAAAAGTACATCCTAAAAAATATAGAAACCGGAGGAGTGCTTTGGTCCCTCTAACCCAACACAACGACGCCAAGGACGACGCCAAGCAAGGACAACGAGCCTCAAGGCCGGCGAGCACCCAGCTCGCAAGCGCCAGACAAAACTATTATTTTTGCGAGCACTCCGGGACCTTTCGCGGCTTGCGAGCTGGAAGCTCGCCCTCCTTGAAGAGGCTTCGGCCCGCGACTAAATCCCCTCGAAAAGCCGCCCAGGATGTTAACATTCCTTATGAGATCGGATTTTTATGGTAACTACTCAGCTATCGAACCTCTTTATTAGGAGGCACGCCGATAACAGGGTTGCGCCCTCCATTTCGCCTCTTGT
>UQLO01000061.1 GCA_900541865.1 uncultured Porphyromonadaceae bacterium
GCAGTTTTGGCGTTGGTCTAACAGGCCAACCGCTAATCCATGACTTTATCGTCGCCCAGCGATAGCTGAGTAGTTACTTTTTATGCCGGCTTATTTGTTTTTATTTCCGAAAATCACTATTTTTGCGGAGTAAAAGAAATGAACATCCTTAATTTGCAAAACCAATGGTCTCGGCAGGGTATTTTCAGTATCCACGAGATGATGGCTGCACATCCCGGCTTCGACAAGAACAATCTTACGCGATGGGTTGCCAAAGGATACCTTGTGCGCCTGCGGCGCGGATGGTATGCCTTCCCGGAGGCTCTGACGCGGGCTGACTATGGCTACGTAGTGGCCGAACGAATATACCGGCCGTCCTACATCAGCCTTCAGACGGCATTCGGCGTCTACGATATGGTGCCGGAGGCTGTGGCGGGAATAACGTCGGTAACCTCTTTGAAAACCATGCGGTTCGACACTCCGCTGGGTCCGTACAGCTATTATTCCTTAAAGCCTGAACTTATGTTCGGCTACAAGCCCGTACTGACCCCGGACAAGCGAGCCTGGTACTTGGCCCACCCGGAGAAGGCTCTGCTCGATTTTCTGTATTTGAATCCGCAGTACTCCACCGGGCAGGATATGCTCGACCTTAGATTTGATGATTTTTTTCTGGCAGAAGAGATGAATTGGCTGCGTTTGAGTGAATATATCCGCAAATTCGACTCGCCTGCATTGGCCGGGCGTCTGGCCACTTTAAAGAAAGCCTACGGTATAGATGATTGACCTCGACTACATACGGAATTTCTATCCGACTCATATTGCGAACAATATCAATTTCCACAAGCATCTGATCAAGGAGCATATCGAGCTGATGGCTTTGGATTATCTCGCATCCACCGACCATCTCCGCAAGCTATGTTTCATCGGCGGGACAAACCTTCGGCTCATCAAAGGTATTGACCGCTTCAGCGAGGATTTGGATTTTGACTGCAAAGGAATTGATGAAGACGAATTTCTGAAGATCACCGACGATGTCATCACTTTCTTCAGAAGAAACGGACTCAACACTGAGCCGCGCGACAAAAGCAACCCTAATCTGACGGCGTTCCGCAGAAGCATTTATTTTCCGGAATTGCTTTTCGACCTTGGATTGACAGGACATCGGGAGCAACGGTTTCTACTCAAAATCGAAGCCCAGGACCAAGGTGTGGTCTATGAGCCCCGGATGGCTCAGGTGGCGCGCAACGGGTTCGTGTTCCAGGTGCCGGTGCCTCCAGACAGCACACTCCTTTCAATGAAGCTTTCGGCTCTTCTGAGTCGCGCCAAAGGCCGCGACTTCTACGACACCATATTCCTGTGGCAGCAAACGGAGCCGGACTACACCTACCTTTCCACCCGGGAGGGTATCGCCGACCGCGAGTCTCTTATTTCCGCGCTTGAAAAGAAGATTGCCACGACCGACCTGGAGATGAAGATACGCGATTTTGAGCACCTTCTTTTCAATTCCGCCAATACGGAGCGAATCCGTCAATTCGGCCATTTTATAGAATCAAGAAAATAACCGGGGTCGGTTCTCCATGGCGCTCTCGCTGGCATTATGCGGCTATTTTTCGGCGTGCGTGCAATTTTTGGGAGCAAATTTCTTGAATACGGGGATTTTTTCGTAACTTTGCACAAAAATAAAACACTATACCACAATGACTGACAGAATAGACAATCTGGACCGCCACATCCTCCAAATCGTTATGCACAACGCCCGCATCCCGTCGAAGGATGTGGCCCTCGAATGCGGTGTTTCCCGCGCAGCTATCCACCAGCGCCTGCAGCGCCTCATCGATATGAAGGTCATCACCGGCTCCGGCTATCAGGTGAACCCCAAAATCCTCGGATACGCCACCTGCACATATATCGGCGTCAACCTCGAGCGCGGCGCAATGTACTCCTCTGTGGTTCCCGAGCTGGAGAAGATTCCCGAAATCGTGGAGTGCCACTTCACCACCGGTCCTTACACTATGCTCGTGAAGCTCTACGCACGCGACAATGAGCACCTTATGGAACTGCTCAACAAAAAAATCCAGATGATTCCCGGCGTCACCGGCACCGAGACTCTCATCTCGCTCGACAAGAGCATCGACCGCGAAATCCCCGTTAGCTACGTAGAACGCCGCAAATAACAAACAATCCGCCTCAGCCATGAAAAGCCTTCTTTCGCAGTTTGCCTTCGGCGCAGCCGCTTTGGGCGTGGTGGCCCTGGCCGCCGGCTCCCTGATGCTTCTGGGTGCATGCTCAACCAAAAACAACACTGCCGCCGAGGCAGCACCTGCCGACTCCCTGGTGCACGCCGACTGGAGCCGCAACGCCGTTATCTACGAAGTCAACACCCGCCAGTACACCCCGGAGGGTACTTTCGCAGCCTTCGGCCGCGAGCTGCCCCGCCTGGCCGACTTGGGTGTCGACATCCTCTGGTTCATGCCCATCCATCCCATCAGCGAGCTCAACCGCAAGGGCGAGCTCGGCAGCTACTATGCCGTGCGCGACTACAAAGCCGTAAATCCCGAATTCGGCACCTTCGACGACTTCAAGGCCGTTGTCGACAGCGCCCACGCTCTGGGTATGAAGGTGATTATCGACTGGGTGCCCAACCACACCGGCTGCGACAATGCCTGGGTCGTCGAGCATCCCGAATACTATAAGCGCAACGAGCAGGGCGAGATGTTCGGCCCCTTCGACTGGACCGACGTCTACGAGCTCGACTATGCAAACCCCGACACCCGCGCCGCTATGAACGACGCCCTCAAGTTCTGGATCACGGAAGCGGGCATCGACGGCTTCCGCTGCGATGTGGCAGGCCGTGTGCCCGTCGACTACTGGAACGACACCCGCCGCGAGCTTGAGGCCGCCGCCGGCCGCCCTATCTTCATGCTGGCCGAGGCAACCGAGCCCGAACTGGCCGAGCGTGCCTTCGACATGGTCTACAACTGGCCCATGAAGGACCTCTTCAGCGAGATAGCCGCCACCGCCGGACAGTACTCCTTCCAAAAGGAAGGCGAGCCCATGCGCACCTTCCCCGCCAAGTACGCCGCCGCCATCGACAGCCTCCTTGCCGTGCAGGCCGAGCAATATCCGCCCTACGCCTACACCATGAACATGACCTCCAACCACGACCTCAACTCCTGGGAAGGCACTGAATTCGAGCGCCTCGGAGCCGCAGCCCCGGCCTTCGCCGTGCTCTCCTACACTCTGCCGGGGATGCCCCTGATTTATACCGGCCAGGAGACGGGCCTCGACCGCGCGCTGGAGTTCTTTGTCAAAGACAATCCTCCGGTGTGGGAACCCCGCAACGGCTACTTCGACTTCTACCGCAGCCTCAACGCCCTCAAGCACAACCGCCCCGAGCTCGCCGCCGGCATCGACGGCACTCCTCTGGAGCGAATCTACACCGACGAGGCTCGAATCTACGCCTTCACCCGCGCCAAGGACGGCAAGGGCACCTATGTGGTGGTGAACCTCAGCCCGGACACCATTGCTCTGGATGAAGTGCCCGAACTGGCCGACGCCAAGGATGTATTCACCGGCGAAGCCGCACAACCCTCCGCACAAATCGGTCCCTGGGGATACCAGGTGCTCACCTACAACGAATAACCCTATTTTTCCTCATCACTGCGCATGACAGAGCAGACCCGCTGGACAGAGATAGAACATCTTCCCGACTGGGACGAAGAATTCTACGATATCTACACCGCCAAGAAATTCGGCAAATGGGTGATGATCAAAACCCTCAAGCCGGAGTACCGCGATGTGCCCGAATATCAGGCAATGATAGAGAAGGAATTCGACACACGCTATAACCTGGCGCATCCCAACATCGTGATGATCAACGACTTCGAGGACATACCCACGCTCGGACGGTGTATCGTCACCGACGACGTCTACGGCGACACCCTCCGCAAGCTCATCAACGAGAAGCGCGTCAACATGAGCCATATCAGCCAGATGCGCCACCAGCTGGTCAATGCCATGTCGTACATTCAGACAAACCACATCGCCCACCCGGCGCTCAAACCCGAGAACATCATCTTCACCGAGAACATCGGCAACCTCAAGCTCATCGACGTGGGCTTCGAGCAGCGACCCTCGCTGTCGCGCCGCGAGCTCTCCGACGATATCTACAACTACGGTGTCGTCCTCGGCGAAGCTCTCGACGCCTGCGGCTGCGACGACACCACGCTGCGCCGCGTGGTGCGCCGCTGCACCGACCCCAACCCCGCCCACCGCTTCCGCGACCTCGAGCAGCTCCATCTGGCCCTGGAGGGCCGCAGCCAGAAGCGTTTCTACGTTCTGGTGGCCATCACTCTGGCTCTTATGGTGATTCTGGTGGCTTGGCTGCTGAGTCCATGGCGGCCGGCCCCGGTGATGTGACCCCTTTGTCTGCATCTTTTTTCTTTCTAAATGTCTGTTTTCGTTCATCCAATATATTCACGCGACCAGCGCGAGCAATACGTTAAGTTCGGCATCGACCTCTACAAAGGTAACGACTGCTATGTGCCCCCGCTGGTGCGCGACGACATGGCGACCCTCGACCCCGACGTAAACCCGGCCTTCGACTTCTGCGAGGCCCAGTCGTTCATGGCTTTCCGCAACGGCGAGCCCGTCGGCACCATCACCGCCATCATCAATAAGTCGGCCAACGACAAAACCGGTCGGCGCGACCTCCGGTTCGGCTTCCTCGAGTTCATCGACGACGCCGAGGTGGTCGACGCTCTCTTCGAGGCCGCCGCAGCCTGGGGCCGCGAGCGCGGCATGACCCGTATGGTGGGCCCGATGGGCTTCTCCGACATGGACCACGAAGGTATGCTCATCGAAGGCTTCGACGAGCTCGGCACCATGGCCACCATCTACAATTACCCCTACTACCCCGAGCATATGGCCCGCTTGGGCTTCGAAAAGGAGGTCGACTGGGTGGAATTCAGAATCAAAGTGCCCGACGCCATCCCCGAAAAGCATCAGCGCATCGCCGAAATAGTGGCCCGGAAGTATGGTCTGAAGGTGGTTAAATACACCAGCCGCAGCAAAATAAAGAAGGAATACGGCCAAGCCATCTTCGACCTCATCAACTCGGCCTACGCCGACCTCTACGGCTACTCTCCCCTGTCGCCCCGCCAAATAAGCTACTATATCGACGAATATATCGGCATGCTGAACCTGGACCAGGTGAGCCTGGTGACCGACTCCGACGGCCGTCTGGTTGCCGTCGGCATCTCGATGCCCAATATGAGCCGCGCTCTGCAGAAGAGCCGCGGACGCCTCTTTCCCACCGGCTGGTACCATCTGCTCAAGGCGCTCAAGGGCGATACCGACACCGTCGACCTCCTGCTGGTGGCCGTGGCTCCCGACTATCAGAGCAAGGGCGTCAACGCGCTGCTTTTCAGCGACCTCATCCCCGTGTTCAACCGCCGCGGCTTCAAGGAGGCCGAGTCAAACCTCGAGCTTGAGGGCAACGAGAATGTGCAGAAGCAGTGGGAGTACTTCGAGCGCCGGCAGCACCGTCGCCGCCGCGCATTTTCAAAAAGCATCTGAGTGTTTTAGTCTATGGAGCATCCCGAAAACGACAGCCGCTACACCGGCCTGACCGTCAACAGCGGAGTCAGCCAGCCCCCGTCGGTCAACCCCTACCTCAACAAGAGGCCGCGCCGCAAGCCTCTGCCGCCGGCCTCCGAGCTCGTCGAAGGCATCGTCAAGGGCGACGTCATCGCCCTGAGCCGCGCCGTGACCCTGGTGGAAAGCGTCAATCCCGACCACTACGCACTGGCACAGGAGGTCATCAACAAATGCCTGCCCCACAGCGGCAATTCGCGCCGAATCGGCATCACCGGCGTACCCGGAGCCGGCAAGAGCACCAGCATCGACGTATTCGGCCTTCACGTGCTCAGTCAGGGCGGCAAGCTGGCCGTGCTGGCCATCGACCCCTCCAGCGAGCGCACCAAAGGCTCCATCCTCGGCGACAAAACGCGAATGGAGAAGCTCTCCACCCATCCCGGCGCTTTTATCCGACCCAGCCCCTCGGCAGGCTCTCTGGGCGGCGTGGCACGCAAGACCCGCGAAACAATAGTACTCTGCGAAGCCGCCGGCTACGACAATATTTTCGTCGAAACAGTCGGCGTGGGCCAAAGCGAAACCGCCGTTCACTCCATGGTCGACTTCTTCCTCCTCATTCAGATTGCCGGCGCCGGCGACGAGCTCCAGGGCATCAAGCGAGGCATCATGGAAATGGCCGACGGCATCGTAATCAATAAGGCCGACGGCGACAATATCGGACCTGCGCAACTCGCTCAGGCCCAGTACCGCTCGGCGTTGCACCTCTTCCCGGCCACAGCTTCCGGATGGAAGCCCGAAGTGCTCACCTACTCAGGCTATTACGAACTCGGCATCCCCGAAGTTTGGGATATGATCGACCGCTACTTCAAATTCGTAAAGGCCAACGGATACTTCGAGACCAAGCGAAGCGAGCAGGCACGGTACTGGATGTACGAAACCATCAACGAAAAGCTCCGCAACCACTTCTACAACAATCCAATAATCGCCGAACGCCTCGTGGCTGCCGAGCAGGATGTGCTCGCCAACCGCCTGAGCAGCTTCGCCGCCGCTTCCGAAGTGCTCGACCTCTATTTCAAAGACTGAAACAATGAAAGCTTTAACCAAAATTCTATTAATGGCCGTAGTGGTGGCCATGGTCAGCGTCGGCGCCGCAGCCCGTAATCCCGGCTCCAAGGTTGGCGTGAGCTTCAACCGCACCGAGGCCGACTTCGGCACAGTAGCCTCCGGCGACCCGGTGCGCCTGGAGTATGTGATGACCAACAATTCCTCCGGCGCAGTGGCCATACTCTCGGCGCGTGCTTCCTGCGGATGCACCGAGCCCGAGTATCCCCGCAAACCCGTGATGCCCGGCGAGAGTGCCGTCATAAAGGTGAGCTTCAACACCGTGGGCCAGCGCGGCGAAATCGATAAAGAGGTTACCCTACGCCTCAAAAACGCCGCCAACAAAAGCGAAAAAGTGCAGCTCCGCATCGCCGGCGTCGTCGTGCCCCCCGCCGACTGACCGTCCGGCAAAAGGGCCCACCTGTAGGGACGCCTATGGAGTGACGGCTTCAGCCGTCACCGACCCGCCGAGGCATTCGGCTTTCGGGCGGCATTCCCTTCGGGATGGGCGAGGGCTGAAGCCCTCGGTCCATACGTTGAGGACGCTTTCGCGGATTATAATGGCGGCGGCGGACGTTTGCGAGCCGGAAGCTCGCCCTCCTTGGGCCTCCAAGGCCATGGCCCGGAGCATAAGCTATTGAAAAAGAACTCCGTAGGAGTTCAAGAGAGTAGCGCGGGGTGACAACCCCGGGATTAGCGACCATCCAACCGAATCCGCGACCCCGGCAGGGGTCGAACCTCGGCGAAAGGTCGCGGACGGTGTTCGACCCCGACGGGGTCGCTTACCATAATATATGCTTCTTTCCGGGGGTTGTCACCCCCGGCTACT
>UQLO01000062.1 GCA_900541865.1 uncultured Porphyromonadaceae bacterium
AAAATGGCAAATCGTCAAAAAAAAGTTGCCCAAAAATTTGCACAAACACATAGAATGCGCGGGGCGCCAGCCCCGGGATACATCGATCTTTTAGATATCAGCGACCCCGTCAGGGGTCGAACCTCCGCGAAAGTGCAGACCGTGTTCGACCACCTGACGGGGTCGCCGTTTCTGGTGGTGTGGATTTTCCGGGGGCTGTCTCCCCCGGCTACCTTATTAAACCCCTACGGGGTTATTTTTCAATGGCTTAGGCGCATGTTTGCGGGCCCCTCGCAGCTTGCGAGCTGGAAGCTCGCCCTCCTTGGGCTTTGCTCGCCCTCCTTGGGCTTTGCTCGCCCTCCTTGGGCTTTGCTCACCTTCCTTGGACTCGACCGCCGTGGTGCTCGCTGTGCGGGCGCGTCATCCTTTGGGGCGCCGGGGCGATTTTTTTTGCGTGGAGGTAAAAAATTAAGGAAATAATTCTTTATTGTGGGAAATATGTCTTATATTTGCGGCGTGCAAAGGCTAACGCAGCCCCAGCGCACGTAACTTCAAAAGAGAAAAAATAGTTGAGTTCTGAGCAAAACAAGCTAACCCCATAATCTGGAACTGACAAAATGGAAACACGTAAACTGAAAATCCGCGACCTGACCCTCCGCGACGGTCAGCAGTCGCTGTTTGCCACTCGCCTGAGCCAGGCTGAGATCGACAAACTCCTTCCCTATTACAAAAATGCCGGCTTCTATATTATGGAAGTGTGGGGCGGGGCCGTGCCCGACTCCGTGATGCGCTATCTCGACGAAAGCCCCTGGAACCGCCTGCGTACCATCTCCAAGGCTATGGAGGGCAAAAGCCTGCTCAGTGCTCTCAGCCGCGGCCGCAACCTCTTCGGCTACAACCCCTATCCGGACTCCGTGCTGGAAGGTTTCTATAAGGAGGCTATTGCCAACGGCCTCAACGTGATGCGTATCTTCGACGCTCTCAACGACATCGACAATGTCCGCGAGTCCATCAAAATGATCAACGCTCTTGGCGGCATCGCCGACGGCGCCGTCTGCTACACCGTAGACCCCAAAAACGAAGCTCCCGCCCAGAAGCAGGGCTTCTTCGGGCGCCTCTTCGGCAAGAAACCCGCCGAACCCGAAAAGATCTTCACCGACGAATACTTCGTTTCCAAGGCCAAAGAAATGGAGCGCATCGGCGCCAAGATGATCACTCTGAAGGATATGGCCGGCCTGGTTACCCCCTCGCGCGCCGCTTCGATCATCTCCAAGCTCAAGGCCAACCTCACCGTGCCGGTCGACTTCCACACCCACTGCACCCCCGGCTACGGCCTTGCTTCCGGCATCATGGCCGTGCTCAACGGCGTTGACATTCTCGACACCAACATTTGGTGGTTCGGCGAAGGCTCCGCAGCTCCCGCCATCGAGCTCATATACGTAATGGGTAAGAAACTCGGATTCGAACTTGAGGTCGACATGAAAGCCGTAGGCGAAATTCGCCGAAACCTCCTTGCTGCCCGTCAGAGCCTCAAGGACTTCGACCTCAACCCGCTGCCCAAGGACTTCGACCCGCTGGCTCCCATACCCGCCGACCTCGACGCCCTCTTCGACAAAGCCGCAGCCGCCGCCAAGGCTGCCGACGAAGACGCTCTCCTCGACGCCTGCCACGCGATAGAGGCATACTTCGGCTTCCCCAAGCCTAACGAAATCGTAAAGAACGCCGAAGTGCCCGGCGGCATGTATTCCAACATGGTTGCTCAGCTCAAGCAGCTCGGCGCTTCCGACCTCCTCGAGGACGCCATGAAACTCATTCCCATGGTGCGCCGCGACGCCGGCCTGGTACCGCTGGTGACCCCTACCAGCCAGATTGTAGGCTCGCAGGCTGTTGTCGTTGCCCTCAACCGCCGCAAAGGCAATCCGGACTACGCCAACGCATCCAAGCAGTTCATCTCTCTGGTGAAGGGCGAGTACGGCAAGACTCCCGTGCCCGTCGACCCCGCTTTCCGCGAGAAAATCACCGGCAGCCCCGTTGAAACTGCCTACGACGTTAGTCTCTACCAGAAGCCCGAGAACCCCACCCTGCCGGAATACGGCGGCGTGAAGCTCGCATCCAACAACGAGGAATACCTCCTTCTCGAACTCCTCCCAACCGTGGCAAAAACCTACCTCAACAAGCGCCGCAAAGAAGAGTTCGAGGCCAACAAACCCGCTGAGACCCAGGCCGAAGAAAAGGCCGCTCAGGAAGCCGAAGCCGCTCCCATCACTGGCCCGACCCTGAAGGCCCCCATGGGCGGCAAAATCATCTCCGTCGACGTAAAACCCGGCGATGCCGTCAAGAAAGGCCAGACCCTGCTCGTCTACGAAGCTATGAAGATGGAGAACGACGTGGCCGCCGAACGCGACGCCGTCGTAAAGCGCATCTTCGTCAAGCCCGACGAAGTTGTCGGCACCGACGCCGTCCTCATCGAGTTCGAATAATCAACGATAAAAACCTCAGCAGAGGGCCGGTGGCGTGCATCGGCCCTCTGTTGTATTCCTCTCTTTTGTTTTGATCGACCAAATTCTTCAATTCAACCGCCAATTCGTGGCCTCCGGCGCATACCGCCCTTACGCAACCACCAAATATCCCGACAAGAAACTCGCCATAGTGGCCTGTATGGACACTCGTCTGGTCGAGTTGCTCCCTGCCGCCCTGGGCCTGCGCAATGGCGACGTGAAGATTATAAAAAACGCCGGAGCGACCATCACCAACCCATTCGACTCGGCGATGCGAAGCATTCTCATCGCCGTCTATGAGCTGGGCGTCAATGAAATAATGATCATCGGGCACACCGGCTGCGGCGTGCAGGGCATGAACTCGGCCCATATGCTCCAGGCAATGCGCGAGCGAGGTGTTTCGCAAGAGCACATCACCCTGATGAAGCACTGCGGAATCGACCTTGACAACTGGCTGCATGGCTTCGAAGACACCCACGAGGCAATCGCCGAGACTGTCGACCTCGTCCGCAACCATCCCCTTATGCCGCCGGAAGGTGTCTGCGTGAGCGGTTATATAATGGACTCGCTAACAGGCGAACTTATGCCCCTCTGAGTCATGGCCCGGATTTGCTTTGTAACCACAACACGCGCCGACTGGGGTCTGTTGGCGCCTCTGGCGAGAGAACTCCGTCGACGGGAGCATACTGTCCTTGTGGCCGCCTCAAATATGCATCTCGACCCGGCTTTCGGGGCCACTGCATCCGAAATAGAGGCCGACGGTTTCGCCGTCGATGCCGCCGTGCCCCTCTGCGCGGGCGACAGCCCGGCACAGCGCGCTGTCGCTGCCGGCGAGTGTACGTCGGGGATGGCGCGCGCTTTTGCCCGGCTGCGTCCCGACATCGTAGTGGCCCTCGGCGACCGCTATGAGATGCTCGGAGCTGTCACTGCGGCCGCCGTGAGCCGAATTCCGGTGGTACATATCGCCGGGGGCGAGATTTCCGAGGGCGCTCAGGACGACTCATTCCGTCATGCCATCACAAAGCTCTCCGACCTACACCTCACGGCTACCCCGGAATACGCCGCCCGAGTTGTCCAACTCGGCGAGGACCCCGACAGTGTGGTCTACACCGGAGCGATCGGAGTATACAACTTTCTGCAGCTCAAGCCGGTGGCCGACCCTGAGCTGGAGGATTACCTCGGCTACCGGTTCGACGCCTCGCGCCCCCTGGCTGTGGTGACATACCACCCCGCCACTATGGAGGACGACGTGCCCCACGCCCGACGCACAGAGCAGCTGCTTGCGGCTCTCGACGCCGTGCCCGGGCTCGACGTCGTAATAACCTATCCCAACAACGACGCCGGCGGAGCCGCCGCCATACCCGTTTTGGAGCGGTGGGCGGCTGCAAACAGCAGCCGGGCACGCATCTTCCCGAGTCTGGGAGCGCGAAGATACCTCTCGCTGCTGCGCCACGCAGCCGTGGTTGTCGGCAATTCTTCGAGCGGCATTGTCGAGGTGCCGTCGGCCGGCATCCCGACCGTCGACATCGGCATACGTCAGCGCGGTCGTGCCGCCGCCGACTCCGTGATACACTGCGGCACCTCGGCCGACGACATCGCCGCAGCTATTCGCCGAGCCCTCACCCCCGACTTCGCCACTTTCTGTCGCACTGTCGCAAATCCCTACTACCGCGAGGGCACACTCGCTATTATGGCCGACGCCATCGAGCGCTTCCTGCAGAGGCCGCGCCACCCAAAAAAGTTCTACAATATCCCCCCTTCATGAAGCCACTCTACATCGTTCCGGCCCGCGGAGGCAGCAAGGGCATACCCCGCAAAAACATCAAGCTCCTCGGCGGCAAGCCTTTGATTGCCCACACTCTGGAGGTCGCCAAGACCGTCGCCGCCGCCAGGGGAGGGTATATCCTTGTCAGCACCGACAGCACCGAAATCGCCGACGCCGCCCGCGCCTGCGGGGTGCCGGTCGACTATATGAGGCCCGACGAACTCGGGGGCGACACCGTCGGCAGCCGCGAGGTTATGCTCGACGCCATGGCCTGGGCCGTTGCCCGCGGAATCGACTACGACTGCGTGGTGCTACTCCAGCCCACATCGCCGCTGCGTACTGCCGCCGACGTCGAAGCCACCATGGATGCCTATGCAGCGGCGCAAGATGCTGATATGGCCGTGACGGTCTGCAAATCGGACGCCAATCCCTACTACAATCTCTTCGAGACCGCACCCGACGGAACGCTGCGTATCTGCAAGGGCGACGGGCTGATTACGCGCCGTCAGGACGCGCCGACCGTCTACGAATACAACGGCGCCGTCTACGCCATTCGCCCCGACTCGCTGAGGGCGATGCCCTTGGGGGCCTTCCCACGCCGTATACCAGTCGAAATGCCGCGCTCCCGAAGCATCGACCTCGACACGCCTTACGATTGGGAGCGGGCCGAAGCTATCTTTGCCGGAAGGTGAACAAAGATGGTGCATCCGGCGTTGGGTGTATTATTGACAACGCTAAAGTGCACCAAACAATGAAATCACCCCAATTTATGCTTGCGGCGACTGCCGCCGTCGCTCTTTGCGGCACCTTCACCTCTTGCGGCGACGACGACCACAAGGACGAACCACTGCCCAACCCAACAGTAGGAGTGGCTCCCTCTCCCGAGCGAATCTTTACGGCCGGTATACCCCGCTCGGTTGGCGAATACGACATCGTCACAGGCGCCACGGGACTTGTCGAAGAAATCGTTGACCGTAAAGACGCCGAAACAGCACGTTTCACCTACGTTACGGATGCTGCCCGCGACCGCGTCGACGACTACAACGCAACCATAACGGTGACTTCGAACACCAAACCTTCCGACCGCGATATCTACTATCTCACCCTCAACGAGCAGGGGTACATCACCTACGCACTCAAAGTCAGCTCCGACGGCGACCGCGAAGACTGGTCGTTCGGTTACAACCGCGCTTCGCAGCTCGAAACCATCACTCACCGCGACAAACACACCACCAAGTGGACCATAACCTACAACAGCGGCGACATCACCTCCGTAAATGCCAACGGCTATCTATCCGAAGTGAACTACAACTTCGAGGGTCAGACAATCCCCAACACCGGCGCCTTAATGCTTTGGGATGACTGCTTCGACATCGACATCGACGACCTCGAGCTCGCCTACTACGCCGGTATGCTCGGCATGCCCACCGCAAGCCTTCCCGCCGCCCGCAACGGCATGGCCTCAAACGACCGCGAAGCCTTCACCTGGACTGTCGGAACCGACGGCCTCCCCACCCGCGTGGAAATCTACGACAACGAGGGCTATCCCGAACTTGAGGATGTCGTCAACTTCGTCTGGTAGCCTCAGATACAAAACAACAAAAGGCCGGAATCCGCGCGGACTCCGGCCTTTGTATTTTTGGGGGTAAGCAGATTATTCTGCCACAACCTCGAAAGGAATTTCGACGGAAACTTCCTTGTGGAGCTTCACGGTGGCAGTGTACTTGCCCACTTCCTTCACGGGGGTCTTGATTTCGATCATCTTGCGGTCTACGTTGTGGCCGAGCTTCTCGAGAGCTTCGGCAATCTGAATGCTGTTGACAGAACCGAAGATAGTACCGGTAGCGCTGGTTTTGGCACCGATGGTGAGGGCCACTTCAGCCAGCTGAGCTGCGAGGGCTTCGGCGTCGGCCTTGATTTTGGCGAGCTTGTGGGCGCGCTGGCGCTGGTTCTCGGCCAGAACTTTCAGGGCAGCGGGAGAAGCGATAACTGCTTTGCCGGTGGGGATGAGGTAGTTGCGGCCGTAGCCGGACTTTACTTCAACAACGTCGTCCTTGTATCCCAGGCCCGACACGTCTTCTTTGAGAATGAGTTTCATATGGATGTATGGGCTTTAGGGGTTTATTTCATCAGGTCGGTAACGTAGGGCAGCAGAGCCAGGTGGCGGGCGCGCTTAACGGCCTGAGCCACGCGACGCTGGAACTTGAGGCTGGTGCCGGTGATGCGGCGGGGAAGGATTTTGCCCTGTTCGTTGAGGAACTTCTTGAGGAATTCGGGGTCTTTGTAGTCAACAAAGTTGATGCCGAATTTTTTGAAGCGGCAGTATTTTTTCTTCTTGACGTCTACGCTCATGGGGGTGAGGTAGCGGATTTCAGAGGGATTCTGTGCCATGATTTAGTCCTCCTTGTTTTCTACGGGTTGAACTTGGGCCTGAGCCTGAGCGGCACGGCGAGCACGGCGCTTGGCGGCGTACTCTGCGGCGTATTTGTCCTGACGGAAGGTGAGCCAACGCAGAGCGCGCTCGTCGCGGCGGAAGGCGGTTTCGAGTTTGCGGATTGCGGTGGGGTCAGCCTCGAATTCAATCAGGCTGTAGAAGCCGGTGGACTTCTTCTGGATGGGGTAGGCGAGTTTGCGCAGGCCCCACTCCTCGGTGTTCACAATGGTGCCGCCGTTGTCGGTGATCACCTTGCTGAACTTTTCTACCGCTTCCTTCATCTGAGCATCAGACAAAACGGGAGTTAAAATGAAAACGGTTTCGTACGTCATCGGTTGGTGGATAATTGATTGTTGTTTATGGCTTTGCACCTTTTGGCGCTTTTCCGGCTGCAAAGTTAGCAATTTTTTTTGGTCCCGCAAAATCTCTGTCACCTCTTTTTTTGTTAATTTTGCACCAAAGTTTCCAATAAGAAGTGCAACGGCATTCTCCTCACTCCTCCGCAGGGGAAGGCCGTGCGCCGAGGGGGCTGC
>UQLO01000063.1 GCA_900541865.1 uncultured Porphyromonadaceae bacterium
ATACGTGACTTTCCTGAACTACAAGCGGGCTATCTGACCCGTCCAACCGAGGTGCCCTTAACTTAATGACATTACCCTACAGGGTCGCTAATTTTCAAGAGTATTGCGCGGCACCCCCCCCGACTTCAGCCGATTTTTATGCCGGCGAAGCCCATGAAGGCCATGGCGAGGATGCCGGCGGTGACCAAGGCGATGGGCACACCGCGCATGCTGCGCGGCACGTCGCTGAGCTCGAGCTGCATGCGGATTGCGCTGAAGAGAATCAGGGCCAGGGCGAAGCCGGCTGCGGTGGCCACGGCGTAGACCACGGAGTGCACCAGCCCATAGCCGCGTTGCGTCACCAGGATGGCCACGCCCAGCACGGCGCAGTTGGTAGTAATCAGCGGGAGGTAGACGCCTAATGCTGCGTAGAGCGCCGGCGCCGTTTTCTTCATTATTATTTCCAGCATCTGAACCAGGATGGCGATGACGAGGATGAAGGCTATGGTCTGCACATAGCCTATGCCAAGCGGCTCAAGCACATAACTCTGAAGCAGCCATGTGGCCGAGGTGGCCACGCACATCACGAAGGCCACAGCCATCCCCATGCCGTAGGCGCTGCTGAGGTTCTTGCTCACGCCGATGAAGGGGCATATGCCCAGAAACTGCGCGAAGACTATGTTGTTGGCCAGTACGGCGGTGAATATTATTGCAAGATATTCAATCATTTGGCACTTGTGAGGCGGTTGAACAATGCTATCATGAAACCCAGCACGATGAAAGCTCCCGGGGCGAGTACGAAGGCCAGAGCGCCGAAGTCGGCGGCGTAGATGCGGCAACCGAAGACCGTTCCGGTCCCGAGCAGCTCGCGGACGCAGCCCAGCAGAGTCAGCGCGCAGGCGAAGCCTATGCCGACTCCGATGCCGTCGGCGATGGCCGGCACGACGCTGTTTTTGCACGCAAAGGCCTCTGCGCGGCCCAGCAGGATGCAGTTGACCACAATCAGCGGGATGAAAAGACCCAGCGCGGCGTAGAGCGACGGCACAAAGGCCTCCATAAGCATCTGAAGCACAGTGACGAACGATGCTATCACAACTATAAAGGCCGGAATGCGCACTTGGTCAGGGATGGACTTTCGCAGCAGCGAGATGGCGGCGTTGGAGCATATAAGCACGAATAGAGTTGCCAGCCCCATGCTCAGGCCGGTAAGCGCCGTGGCCGTTGTGCCCAGGGTGGGACACATTCCCAGAATGAGCACGAAGGTGGGATTGCGGCGCACGGCGCCGTCGAGGATTATGCGGAGGGTATTCATTGACGAGCGAAAGCTGCTGCGCGGGCGCGGTCGAGGGCTTCGAGGAAAGCTCGCGAGGTTATGGTGGCGCCGGTGATGGCGTCGACGCTGCCGCCGTCTTTGCTGACCTTTAGCGGCCCGGTGGTGCCAAGCACGTTGTGGGTCGTTCCGTCGGCGCAGAACCAGGTCGCCATATTGGCACCCAGGCCGGGCGTTTCGCTATGGCTCAACACGTTGTAGCCCCGGAGGCTGCCGTCGGCATTGAAGCCGAAGAGCACCGTGATACGACCGGCGAAACCGGCGTCGGAGAATGACTCCACGGCAACCCCCACGCTCTGGCCATTGCCGTCGGTGGCGCGGTAGACGGTCAGCCCGTCGGCGGTTTGGGCGCTTTCTACGCCCCGGAATGCGGGTAGCACACTTGCGAGGGCCTCGCGCTTCTGGCGGTCGAGAGCGGCGGCCGCACGGGGCTCGCTGAACATTTTCACTGAGCCGAGTATGGCGGCTGATACGGCTGTCATAATGGTGAGCGACAGCACCATTGTCTTCATTGTCGATTTCATTGGGCAGGCTGGGGTTCGGGAGAGTATCTTTTGGGTTTTATGTATTTGTTAATCAGCGGGGTGGCACCATTCATCACAAGAATTGCGAACGACACCCCTTCGGGATAAGCGCCCCATCGGCGGATGCACACGGTGATTGCGCCGATGAGCAGGCCGTAGAGCACGCATCCGCGGCGCGTCATGGGCGAAGTGGTGTAGTCGGTGGCCATAAAGACAGCGCCAAGGAGCAGACCGCCGGAAAGGATGTCGACTATCGGCGGGAAGCCCGCAATAAGGTCGACGGCGACAACACCGACCACGATGGCCAGCGGAATATCAATGCGTATTATTCTGAATACCAGCAGGTAGATGAGGCCGGCAAGAATGGCGATGGCGCTTACTTCGCCCATCGAGCCGCCCATGCAACCCATGGCCATCGGAAGCAGCTGAAGCGACTCGGGGTCGACCTGGCCGCTGTGGAGCAGTCCGAGCACGGTGGCGCCGGTAGCTCCGTCGATGCCGCTGCCTTCGGCAAGAGGCACAGGCCAGGTGGTCATGGCAACGGGGAAGGAGATCAGCAGGAACACGCGGCCTACCAGCGCCGGATTGAAGATGTTGCACCCCAGGCCGCCAAAGGCCATTTTGGCGATGCCGACGGCTACGAAGGCACCGGCGGCGGCCATCCACAGCGGTATGCCGGCCGGGAGGTTGAGGGCCAGCAAAACGCCGGTGACTGCCGCCGAGCAGTCGGCCACGGTGGCGGGTCGGCGAAGCATCCAGCGCGTTATGGCCCACTCGGTGAGTATACCGACGGCTGTGCACACCCCCAGCACGGCCAGAGCGGGCAGCCGGAAGAAGTAGACCGCGCATGCCACCGACGGAAGGAGCGCAATGAGCACGTGGAGCATCGTGGTCTGCACCGTCTCGGAGGTGTGTATGTGCGGCGAAGGGGAAGATGTGTATGTGGTCATGTGGTTTTGCGGGTTCTTTGTTTGGCAAGGCGGATAAAGTCGAGTAGCGGTCGCCCCGAGGGGCAGGTGTAGCTGCACGAACCGCACTCTATGCAGTCGGCCACGGCGGCGCTGCGAGCGTCCTCCCAGCGGTGAAGACGTCCATAAGTGGCGAGCAGATAAGGCTCAAGGCCCATCGGGCAGGCTTGAACGCAGCGGCCGCAGCGCATGCAGGCCTGCACTGCCGGGCGGTGAGTGCCGCTTAGCACCGTTATTCCCGAAGTTCCCTTCGTAACCGGAGCATCCATGTTGAGCACGGTGCGGCCCATCATCGGTCCTCCCAGAATGATGCGGGGCTCGGAGGGCATGGTGAAGGGCAATTGCGACAAGGGAGTGCCCACGGCGACAATGTAGTTGCGCCTCTCGGCGGCGGGGAGATCGCCCGAAACGGTGACGATGCGCTCCGTAAGGGCCACGCCGCCGTCGACGGCCTGCCAGACGGCGAAGGCGGTGGCCACATTGTGGACTACGGCGCCGACGTCGGCCGGAAGGGCGCCGGAGGGCACCCGACGGCCCGTCACGGCCTGCACGAGCTGTTTCTCGCCGCCCTGAGGATAGCGGGTGCGCAGAAGCACTACGCTGACGGCATCGTTGCCGGCGGTGGCTTCGCGCATGGCTTGCGCCGCCTCGGGTTTGTTGTCCTCAATTGCGATTACGGCCCGGGCTATGTCTGCGCCTTTCATCATAATCTCCACGCCCTCGGCCACTCGTGCGGGATAGGTGCGCATCAGGGCGTCGTCGCACATCAGGTAGGGCTCGCACTCGCAGCCGTTTATTATAAGGAGCGAAGGATGTCGGCGCCCCGGCTGGAGTTTGACGTGCGAGGGGAAAGTTGCGCCTCCGAGGCCGACTATACCGGAGTCGGCGATGCATCGCCGGATGGTCTCGGCGTCGGTGCGTTCGCTCAGGGTTCGGTCGGCCTGTCCGGGCACAAGACCCTCCCAGTAGTCGCGGCGGGCGGCACTGTCGGAGTCATGCTCTTGTTCGCTTGCGCTGACTGTGATGGCCGGTGCCGTTCGGCCATCGGCCATCACGGCGTCGCCCACGGCAATGACAGTGCCGGATATGGGAGTATGCACGCCGGCCGACACAAAGACGGGGTGGTCGGCCACGAGCTGGCCGCGGCTCACTCGGTCGCCTTTGGCGACTACCGGTTGTGCCGGCGCTCCGATGTGCTGCCGCAGAGGGAGCACGGCAACGCGGGGCAGTTCAAGCAGCGTCGGGTGTGGGTCGGCTTCCTTGTGGGGTGCCGGGTGGATGCCCCCTATGGTGAAGGTCTTCTTAAACATTTTGCCGGATGGTGGATTTTATGGCTGCTGTCGGGCAGACCGGGATGCACTTTCCGCACGCCCGGCACACCTCGGGGTTGATATAACTCAGATTGTCGGCCACGGAGATTGCCTCGAACGGGCACACCTTGACGCACTTTGAGCAGCCTATGCAGGCCGCCGAGCACGCCTTGCGCGCCACGGCCCCGCGATCGTGGCTCGAGCAGGCAACCCACACCCGGCGCTCGGCGGCAGGGCGCAGCTCAAGCACATGTCGCGGACATTCGGCCACGCACTTTCCGCAACCTGTGCACTTGGCCGGGTCGACGGCGGCCAGCCGCGTTGCCGGGTCTATTCGCAGGGCATCGAAGGGGCACACAGCAACGCAATCGCCGCAGCCCAGGCAGCCGTAGGAGCAGCCCGTGGTGCCGATGCCGGTGGCGTCCATGATGGCGCAGCTCGATGCGCCGTCGTACATATAAATAGTAGGCCGCACGGAGCAGTCGCCGGCGCATTTCAGCACGGCGGTGAGCCGCTGCTGCGAGGCGGCGTCGCACCCGAGTATGCCGGCGATGATTTCGAGAGTGCCGTCGGGCGAACCCGGGCAATGCAGCCCCTCCAGATTGCCGCGGCGAACACACTCGCAGGCAAAGGCGTGGCAGCCGCTTAGCCCGCAGCCGCCGCAGTTGGCGCCGGCAAGATGGCTTTCTATTTGGGCCACACGCGGGTCTTCCTCCACAGCGAAGCGTCGCGAGGTCAGCCGAAGCACCACAGCACCGAGCAGGCCGATGGCGCCAAGCACCACGATGGTGTAAAGTATTGTCAGCATGCCCTTTTCAGCTATTTACAAGTTGCCATATTTTAGCCCGGCGGACGGCCGCGCGCACTACGGCGAAGGCCAGCGCGCAGAACGCCGCGCCTCCTCCGAGGGATGCCAACTCGCTGCCTCCGGCAAGGCTGATGCCTACCATGCCGCCTACCAAGGCCGCAAGCGGCGCCCCGAAGAGCAACGACACTGATTTGCCAACAGAAACGGCGCAACTGAGCCTAACCTCAGCCCCCGGAGCGGGCGCAATCCGCCCATCGGCAAGCTGCACCGGCACCTCCATAGTGGCCGAAGCACCGGCGTTGCCGCAGTTTGCCGACAGCGTGCAGCCCGCGCAGCCCGAGGACGGTGCCGGAGCTATGCTTACCCATAGCCGCCGCCCCTTGATGCGCACGACGCGCCCGCAATGCATGTGTTCGATTTCTTTCTCTCTGCCCATGACTTGAATTTTACGCAAAATTACGGAAATTTTTCCGTAATAAAACCTCACGTCCCGATTTTTTTTGAAAAAGATGCAATTAATTTGTGCTCAAAAGCCAACCGAGGCGAGAGTTAACGCGTTGTTAGTGATAAATTAACTTTATTTGAGGCTTGCACCCATTGTCATGTCGGAAATTATTATTAATTTTGCAAGCTAAAAGCACCCAACACGGCATAACTGAACGCAATGAGACAACTAAAGATTACAAAGTCAATAACAAACCGCGAAAGCGCCTCGCTCGACAAATATCTTCAGGAAATCGGTCGCGAAGAGCTTATCTCGGTAGAGGAGGAAGTAGAACTTGCCCAGCGGATTCGCCAAGGCGACCAGAGAGCCCTCGACAAACTCACGCGTGCCAATCTCCGCTTTGTGGTTTCCGTTGCAAAGCAGTACCAGAACCAGGGTCTTTCGCTGCCCGACCTCATCAACGAAGGCAACCTCGGTCTGATTAAGGCTGCAAATAAATTCGACGAAACCCGCGGATTCAAATTCATCTCCTACGCCGTGTGGTGGATTCGCCAGTCCATCCTCCAGGCTCTCGCCGAGCAGAGCCGCATAGTGCGTCTGCCCCTCAACCAGGTAGGTTCCCTCAACAAAATCGGCAAAGCACTCAGCAAATTCGAGCAGGAAAACGAACGCCGACCCTCGCCCGAAGAACTCGCCGAGCGTCTCGATGTTCCCGTCGAGAAAATCGCCGATACACTCAAGGTGTCGGGACGCCATATCTCTGTCGACGCTCCTTTCGTGGAAGGCGAAGACAACAGCCTGCTCGACGTGCTCACCAACGACGACAGCCCCATGGCCGACGCCGCCCTCACCCAGGAGTCGCTCAGCAACGAAGTGGAGCGCGCACTCCGCCAGCTCCACGACCGCGAGCGCGAAATCCTCAAGATGTTCTTCGGCATCGGCTGCCAGGAAATGACCCTCGAGGAAATCGGCGCCAAGTTCGACCTCACCCGTGAGCGAGTACGCCAGATCAAGGAGAAGGCAATCCGCCGCCTCAAAGGCCAGAAGAGCCGCCTCCTGCAGAGCTACCTCGGCCAGTAAAAATCATCTCCCCAAAACCCACACAAAAGCAGCGAGCGCCCCGCGCCCGCTGCTTTTGTGGTTATATGTATCAATGACGGTGAGTACAAGGAGGGCGAGCTTCCAGCTCGCAAGCCGTGCCCATAGGCAGTCGGGGCGCCGGCGGACGAGTGCAAGCAATTGAAAGAAAACCCCGTAGGGGTTCAATAAAGTAGCTTTACCTTTGCAGCGTCGGACGACAGACTATCAAAAAGTCAGAGTTCGACGCTGGAAAAT
>UQLO01000064.1 GCA_900541865.1 uncultured Porphyromonadaceae bacterium
AATGTTCTAAAAATCAGCTCAGTCCATAGGTTCAGCCCATAAATGATAGAATTCTAATAGCGATGACACCATCCCCCTGCTTGCGCCCCCCCGTTCTATCCCTTCAAAAAGAAACGAAGGTTCCGACGAATTGTCCTTTTTAGCACAAAAACCAGCAAGCAAGTCCGTTGGATCAAAAAATATATTTTAACCTGCCGGCGTTCAACATATTACGGAGTAATTTAGTAGATCTCCATTTTTCTTTTTACATTTATTTAACCAAAATAATACAGCCGATTCCAAATAAAATATCTTACTTTGGCCCAATTAACTACCAATCACATTTTCACGCTTATGAGAATTTTCACCACCATATCTGTTGCATTGCTCGCTTGCGCATCCGCTCTGGCTTATGAGCCCAAGACCATCGCCGGCCACACCTTCGAGATAGCTCCGGCATACAATTTCCCCGAAATCCTTCCCGAAGTTAAAGAACGTACGGTCAGCGCAGATCATGGCTATAGCTTCGGTATGATGGTCCTCGCGCCCGACGATATCTGTCTTGGCTGGATTGGCTACGACGCCACCTCAGCTGCCCAGCTTGTGCGTCTGCGCCTCGAAGGCGACATTATTCAGCAGTCCGTGGTGCCGGTAGTATTTTCCGGTCAGGATGCTTTCACGCCTGAGCGCCGACAGATATTTGTCGGCAACGACACCGAAGGCAATCCTTTTCTCTCCACCCCCTCCAACGCCGGAGAGCAGTTCCGAATCTACTCCTGCGGCCTAAGCGGCGAGTCGGTCGAAACGGCCGAAAGCTATGCCCCGGCCGGAGTCGACGACTACTTCACCCGCGAGGTATCTGTCTACGGCAATATCCGCTCCGGCTCCTTCACTGCGGCAGCCCCATTTTGGGATGGCAATTACTCTATCTATGGCCAGGCAGGAAAGCAAGGCATCGGTATATGGCAGTATAACGCAGCAGAGGCTCAGAGCAGCCGGCTGTCGAAGCTCAATACTTCGTTCTTCTACCCTACCGTACAGGCTCTCGGCGGCAACTGGCTGCTTGTGGACAACCGAGGCCTTGGCCAATCCTCACCGCAAACCTACAGCGAACCGTCGGTATTTCAGATCCTTTCGTCCGGCAGTCTGAGCCAGAAGTCGTATATCGAAGGTGACAATGTGCCCGGTGTCGGTTGTGGAGCCCATATCTTCAGTTTTGGCGACCAGTGGTTCATAATCTATCTGGCAGAGCGCCTCGGCGAACGCTACTATCAAATCTCAAACTTGCCGGGCTACCCCTACTCTATCTATGATGCAGAGCCCGTTTGGGCCCTCAAGGAAGAAATTCCTCAGTATAACTCCGATTTCGGCACCTACAAAATCGACGACGGAATTCTCGACACCTCCTTCATCACCACCATCCCCGAAAGCGACAACACTCTTTCGCTCTATATACTCACCTCAATGAGAGGGCTGGCCAAGTATACCCTCTCCGACAGAAGCAATGTTCAAACGTCTGCGATTGCCATCGACCTACCCTCGGAGGAGGTTCGCATCTACAACCTCTCCGGCATACTCGTTCAGGCGCCTCTGGCCCCTGGTGTCTATATCGAAGTGTGCGGCAGTCAACGGCGGCGCATCCTCGTCAAATAAAAAGCAACAGTTTTAGTCCTCCACAACATACTGATTTATAGGAATCGGCGCCATAAGCCGATAAAAGCTCAAAAAAAGTAGCAAAAAAATTAGGAAGATCCAAAAAAACTACCTAACTTTGCACCGCAATTGGGAAAACAAGCCCTCTAAGGAGCGATGCTCGAGTGGCTGAAGAGGCACGCCTGGAAAGCGTGTATACCCCAAAAGGGTATCCCGAGTTCGAATCTCGGTCGCTCCGCAAAATAAAGCGCTGAACGTTAAGCGATTACAAAAATCGCGACGCTCGGCGCTTTTCGCAAATTCGCAGTGGACGTCAATGCTCGCAATGGCTCATTATGGCCTTTTATGGCTCATTCCGGCCTAAAAACTTGCAAATAACTTGCAAATGACAAAAGAGTATGACTAAGCTAAAAATTTACATTGACAAGCGCCGCCCCCTTGCGGACGGCAAATGCCCGGTAAAACTGAGCATCACGCACGCCGGGAAAACTCAGTACATCTCGCTCGGGGTCTCCATTGATCCCGAGCTATGGGACGGTCGGCGCGTGGCCGGAGATGCCCCCACTTCGGCCTTCTTGGCTCTACGCTTCACCGCGGCCCAGGCTGAAGTTCTGCGGCTGTCCGCTTCGGGCGAGGACGCCTCCATGACTATGGCGCAAATGAAACAACATATCTGCGTCTTGTGGGGCGTAGAACCCTCGCGTAACATGAAACCTGACGCAGGTGCCTTTCTTACGCACTTCCAAAACTTCGTTTCGTCTAAGTCTGGTCGAACCGCGGAACTTTATCAGGCCACACTCAAACGGCTCCTCGACTTCTGCCCGGGCTTGGATCGCGTCAAATTCGAGGACATAACGCCTGAGTGGCTCCGGCGTTTTAAGGCGTACTTAGATGCCCGAGGGAACTCGGCCAACTCTGCCGACATCCACTTCCGAAATATTCGCGCTGTATTCAACGATGCGATTACGGCGGAACTTACTCAAAGTTACCCGTTCCGGCGATTCAGGCATCACTCCGAAGCGACCCCGAAGAGGTCGCTCACGCTTGAGCAACTCCGCGCTCTGATTTCGACACCGGTGGAGCCTTTTCTGCGTAAATATGTCGATGCCTTTCTGTTGATGTTCGCCCTGCGCGGAATTAACGTTGTTGACTTCTGCCACCTGAAGGAGCTGAACGGCGACACCGTTGAATATACGCGGTCAAAGACAAAGAAGCCCTATATAATAAAAGTGCAGCCGGAAGGGCAGCGGTTGATCGAGAGGCTCCGCGGCCAAAATTGGTTGCTCTACCCCCTCGACCGAGTGGCCGATTATAGACGCTACACCCAGGAGCTGAACGAGGCGCTGCGCAAGGTTAGCGCGATGTTGCCGGGGCGCCCGCATATCACCAGCTACACGGCACGACACACTTGGAGCACCATAGCCTCCGACCTCGACATCCCCAAAGAGGTAATAGCGGCGGCGCTGGGGCATGGTGCTCACTCTGTGACGGACATATATATAAGGTTTGACCAAAAGAAGGCAGACCGCGCCAATCGCCTCGTGCTTGACTGGGTGCTGTATGGTAAACGCAGAACATGGGCAGAGGTCGAGGCAGAAAACGCACTGCGCGAAACAGCCCCGTGGACGCCACCGGCGTGGCTAACGGCTCAGTCGCAGACGCCCGATGATTAACAGCACGGCCACGGCGATGACAGCATAGGCCCAGGGCGCGGACGAAGTTCCGCCCGACGTCGCAGCGGGCACGGTGACGACCTTGGTCACCGTGTCCGTGCGCGCTTTGTATACCGTGTCCGTGCGGTGCATGTAGCGCCAGCGGTCGCGGTACTCCGTTATACGGATCGTATCGCCGGCGCGGTAGACCTCGCGCTCCGTCACCATGACCACAGTGTCGGAGCGGGCGCTGGCGATGTGCGTGCTGTCGGTGCTCGTCATGGGGACGGAAACGGGGACGTAGACCGCGCGAGAGCACGCCGCGGCGGTCATTGCGATAATGATAATGAGGATTAGATTGCGCATTGTCAGAGGTGCAGCACCTGCCGCTTTTTGTTGGTGGGGTCGTAGCTGATATGCACCCAGCGGAATTTTTTCTCGTCGATGAGCTGGCAGAAGGGCAGGTGCAGCGTCTGCGCCAGCTCGAACAGCCGGCGGTTCTCGGCGGGGCCTCCGACGCTGAGGTCGGCGGCCATGCCGCGCAGGTGGTGCGAGGTGACGGCGCCCCCGACGGCCTTATTGAGCGCCGGGCAGCGGTAGCCGCTGGTCACGGTCACCGGTTCGCCGTAGGCTTCGCGCAGCGGGTCGAGCACGTTGAGCACCAGCGCCTCGAGGTTTGCGACGTGCTGTGCGTTGGGCGTGTTGTCTATGCCACGGCGCGCGGCGGTGGCGCTGGCGCAGAGTTCTGAAATGGAAAAATACTTCATGGCTTGGCTTTGTAGTGATAGTCTATGCCCAGGATGGCCCCGGCAAAGGTTAGTATTTCACCGAAGGCCACAAGCACGGAGCTGTCAATCTCGCCTTCGGGCGGGGTCAAAAATCCCATAATGAGCAGCACCACGCCGGCCACGGTTACGCCGGTGGCCAGCAGGAGTTGCACGATTCCTTTGGTGTGTGGTTTCTTCGGTGCGGCCATAGTCAGTCGGTTTTTGAGGCAAGGGCGGCGCGTGCCTCGGCCTTGCATTGTTCGGCGTATTCGTTGTAGGTGGCGAACTCGTCGGGCTTGGTGTCGCGCTGGCGGAGTATGGCCAGCTCGGCGCTGACTGAGTAGCGGGTGCGGATGAGGCGCTCTACTTCGGCTTCGTAGGCTGCGGTGGTGAACGCGGTCGGAGCCGCCTCCTCCCAGTTGTCTGCATCGGCTTGCGGCACTATCACGCGGGAGATGCGCTCGGTCTGCTCGGTGCCTATGCGGCGCAGGGTGTTGGCGGGGTCGGTGGCCGTAAGCTCGACGAAGCCGTTAAATGCGGATGTTGTTATCATGCTGTTGCGAATGTGATTTGTTTTTCTGCGGCCTCAGCTATCAGCTCCTCAGTGAGACGGGCGAAGGCGTCGGCGTGCAGGGTGATGGTGATTGGTTTTGTGTTGGCCGCGTTGGCGACCATATACTCGATGCTTTCGAGGCTTAACTTCGGACAATCCTTGAAGGCTATGGAGCAAGGCAGCTCGGAGAAGTTGATGGTCTCCAGCGCCGTGCAGCCGGAAAAAGATTGGTTAAAGTTGGTGTTGGTCAGTTTGTCGAGGCGTATGCGTCCGTCTATCTTGCGCAGGCGGGAGCAGCGGATGAAGGCGTTCGTCATCGCCACCGGCGAGAGCGTGTATTCGTTGCTGGCCGCAGTCGCCGAAGCGCCCATCACGGCCACCTCGATGAGCGACTGGTTATAAAACGCATGCGTCAGGTCTATCATGTAAGAGCTGCGCATGCCGTCCGACGACGCCGTCAGCAGGTTGGTGCGGATGCGAGACCCTTCGGAACTGCGATTGTAAGTGCCGCCTTGTGCGGGAGTGGCGAAGTTAAGGCGTCCGTGTGCAAGGATGCGGCGCACATCGGTCTCGGTGAGGTCGGTGATGCCGTTGGCCGCGAAATAACCCGTCGCGGCGTCGTAGGTAATAGCCCCGCAGCCCGTGACGGCCACCTCGGCCAAAAACTCCTCGGACGGCGGCACGAAGGCAGCCGCCGCCTTTTCGAGGGTGGTTTTCTGCTCGGTGGTCACCTCGCGCCAGTCGTCTATGGTCTCTTTGGGTGTCAGCACTTTGCGGGTTATAAAAACAGGGTAATTGGTGGGTCGGCTCTGGGTTAAGAAATTACCCCCCCCTGCGTAAATCTCTGTCAGTGAGCCTATTGTGCGGGTTTCTATCATACAGTTGCGAATGAGATGTTTTTAGCGGCTCCGTCGGTGAGAACCTTGTGCCACTCGGTGTTGTCGGTATCGGTGAGTTTGGCGTACACATCGGGGTGTACCGTGATGGTAATGGCTGCGGTGTTGGAGGCGTGGGCTACCATAAACTGGAATGACCCCAAGTCGAGCACCGGGCATTTGGCGATGTTGAAGTTCTGCTTAAGATATATGCGCAGATACTCCAGTTTCGGTGCGGAACAAGTTGTTATTGCGTTTTTGAGGCGACCTTCGCCCGTTGTGCTCAACCAACCGATTATAGCCTTGACGCGAGTGTCGCCGGTCAGCGAGAACGGTTGATAAAAGTTGGCCACATTGTTGGAGCTGATACCCGAAAGGATTATCACGTCGGACTTGTTAGAGCCTCCCATACAAGTGTTGTCGCTAACGTCAACGGAGTAAACAGGGCCGGACCCAACGTGGTAGTTAACAGGGGGCAAGGACACTCTCGGCGTCACTCCCATAGAGCTATAACCGAAAGGAGCGCACATGGGGTTGTGGTATATCTTCAGCGCATCCTCATAGGTTATGTCGTCGAGGAAATACTTTGAAGTGTTCGCTTTGTCGTTCTCCCATCGCAATGAGAACAGACCCGTTTCCTCGTCATATCCGAAAGACAAGCCGGCGGGATAATAAATGTCGTTAGCTTTCAGCCACATATCCACGAACAGCGCCTGCTTTGCGGCGTCGGTCAACGTCAGCGAGTTAGTGTCGACGTGGATGTCGGCGGAATCCTCCAGCTTGTCCTGTTTGGCAACCAATGCGGTGTCGGTCTCGGCCTTGGTGTAGACGTCGGCGGCGTTGGCCTTGGTGCCGAGCTTGGTGTCGGTCTCCG
>UQLO01000065.1 GCA_900541865.1 uncultured Porphyromonadaceae bacterium
GCGGACGGTGTTCGACCCCGACGGGGTCGCTTACCATAATATATGCTTCTTTCCGGGGGTTGTCACCCCCGGCTACTATATTGAACCGCTACGCGGTTCTTTCTCAAATGTTTGGCGCCGGCGGACGTTTGCGAGCCGGAAGCTCGCCCTCCTTGGCCTCCAAGGCCATGGCCCGGAGCATAAGCTATTGAAAAAAGAACTCCGTAGGAGTTCAAGAGAGTAGCGCGGGGTGACAACCCCGGGATTAGCGACCATCCAACCGAATCCGCGACCCCGGCAGGGGTCGAACCTCGGCGAAAGGTCGCGGACGGTGTTCGACCCCGACGGGGTCGCTTACCATAATATATGCTTCTTTCCGGGGGTTGTCACCCCCGGCTACTTTCTTGAACCGCTATGCGGTTCTTTCTCAAATGTTTGGCGCCGGCGGACGTTTGCGAGCCGGAAGCTCGCCCTCCTTGGTCCTCCAAGGCCTTTCGACGGCATTCCCTTCGGGCCGATGCGTTTGCGCACCCTGCGGGCTCCAGGCTTTATGCATAGCGCAAGCAACCACCCCTGCGGTAGGCCGCGGAGGTGGTTGCTTGAGCTATGGGTGGGTCTTATCAGAGGTCTTCCTCGATGGAGAAGTCGTCGGGCAGATCGTCGTCGAAATCGTCGTCGGCAGTCTCCGCGGGGGCCGCTGCGGGAGCCTCGGCGGCGGCAGCTGCTGCGGGACGCTGGGCGGGAGCTGCGTTTGCGCCCTTGAGGGCTGCCATAATCTTGTCGGAAATCTCGGCGGCGAGCTCGGGATTGTCGGCTATCATCTGGCGGGCAGCCTCGCGGCCCTGGCCGAGTTTGGTGCCGTCGTAGCTGAACCAGCTGCCGGACTTCTTGATGATGTCGTACTGCACGCCCAGGTCGATTATTTCGCCGCTCTGGCTGATGCCTTCGCCAAACATGATGTCGAACTCAGCGCGCTTGAAGGGAGGCGCCACCTTGTTTTTGGTCACTTTGACGAAGGTGCGGCGGCCCAGCACGTCCTCGCCGTCTTTAATCATTGTGCGGGAGCGGATGTCGATGCGCACCGAAGCGTAGAACTTCAGGGCGTTGCCGCCGGTGGTTGTCTCTACGGGGCCGAACATCTGGCCTATTTTTTCGCGGAGCTGGTTGATGAAGATGCAGGTGGTGTTGGTGCGGGATATTGCGCCGGTGAGCTTGCGCATGGCCTGGCTCATCAGGCGAGCCTGCAGGCCGACGTTGCGGTCGCCCATCTCGCCCTCGATTTCGTTCTTCGGGGTCAGCGCGGCCACGGAGTCGACCACCAGAATGTCGATAGCGCTCGAGCGGATGAGCTGCTCGGCGATTTCGAGTGCCTGCTCGCCGTTGTCGGGCTGAGAGATAAGAAGATTGTTCACGTCGACGCCCAGACTCTGTGCGTAGAAGCGGTCGAAGGCGTGCTCGGCGTCGATGATGGCAGCTATGCCGCCGGCCTTCTGGGCTTCGGCGATGGCGTGGATGGCAAGAGTTGTCTTGCCTGACGATTCCGGGCCGTAGATTTCGATGATGCGACCGCGAGGATAGCCGCCCACGCCCAGAGCGTAGTTAAGACCTATCGAGCCGGAGGGAATGACTTCAACGTCGTCGATAACCTCGTCGCCCATCTTCATGATGGCGCCGCGGCCGTAAGCCTTCTCGATGCGGCCCATAGCCTGAGCCAGAGCGTCCAGGCGCGCTGCCTGCGGATCGGTGCCCTTGCCGGCGCCTTTCTTTGCCTTTTCAGTTTTAGGAGTAGTTGCCATATATGCTTTTGTTTATTTTGTTTGCGTGGTGAGTGAGTTTTCAACGCGGCTGAGGGTACAACCTCCGTTACGCTTGCAAAGTTAGCGGGGCGCCCGGGCAAAAAGCATGCCCACCTGCGTTAAAAAATCTGCAGCCCCGATTTTTCTTCGTTATCGGGCCGCAACAACAAAGTTAGCTAATTCCGCCCACATTCCACCCTGCGCCATTCATAAAATAACCTAAAAAACAGAAAAAAGCGGCGCCGAGGCACCGCTTTTCTTATGATAGGCCACACAGAGCCGGCTTCAGGCGAGCTGAAGTGACTCGTGGGGGTCGGGACCGAACTGGTTTTCGTGGGGCGTTCCGGCAATGAATCCGCAGACCGCCAGCAGGTACAGGGCGCCGAGGATGGGCAGAAGCAGCCACAGAATCTGCATGGTGCCACGGTCGGTGTCGTGAAGACGACGGATGGCCAGGGAGATGCCGGGCACGAGGATGGCCATGGCAAATAGTACGAGCACGAAAATAAAGGGGAAGAATATTACCGTGAATACCCACAGAAACATCATTGCGACGGTGTGGACGATGGCCGGCACCCAGAAGTCGGTGCGGGTGGCGCGGCCCTGGAAGTCTGCGAAGTTCTTCCAGAAGTTGATGTAGACCTGAACGAAGTTCATTAATTTTGAGAAATGTCTCCGGCCAACCGATGCCGGCGATTGGTTTGAAAAAGGAGGCGGCGAACGGCTGGAGGGGAGAAGCCCGGAGGTTCACGGCCCACACACCGCCTGCGCGGCAAAGAAGCGCCGCGCATATTTTATGTGCAAATTTATAATTTTAGGGGCTAATCGCCAAATTTTTGTTGCAAAAATGATATGTTTTTTGCACCCGTGCGGCAAAGTGCTCAGGCCAGACTTGGCGTCTGGGCCGGTTCGGACTCGGAGCGGTCGGGTGCGGTGGGCAGGAATCCGCACACTATCAGGAGATAGAGGGGCCCGAGGAAGGGCAGAAACATCCAGAGAATCTGGATGGTGCCTCGGCCGGAGTCGTGGAGGCGCCGTATAGCCAGCGAGAGGTTCGGCACGAGTATGGCCAGCCAGATGGGGATTTGACACAACACGAGGAGATGATCAACCCCCAGAAAGCTCAGGTACCCAAATCCGCACATTACGCATATCGTGAGGAGTAAGCAGTGGAACGCCGTCGGCACCCAGAAGTCGGTGCGGGTGGCGCGGCCGTCGAAGTTGGCGAAGTTCTTCCAGTAGTTGATGTAGGCCTTGACGATTTTCATGGTTTTTAAGATGTTTTTTCCGGCCAACCGAACCGGGCCATAAGTTAGGGGATAGAGGCGGCGAACGGCTGGAGGGGAGAGGCCCGGGGGCTCACGGCCCAAGCGCCGCCTGCGCAGCGGAGAGTCGCGGCGCATATTTCATGTGCAAATATATAACCTTTTGCGCCATAAGCCAAATAAAGGCGCGAAAAAAAAGCAAAATCGGCACACACGTCCGGCCGGAGCCGCGTATGTGCCGATATTGGCGTTGGTTATGAGGATAGTGCGTTATGCAGCGCCGCGCATCAGTCGATGGCTTCGTCGGCAGGGTAGCCGCCCATCTCGCGGATGGCGTTCTTGAGCATGACGTACTGCTGGAAGAGGTGGTTTACGGGCACCTCGTCCTTGGTGTAGTCGTGCATCGGGCTCTTGAGGAAGAAGCTGAGGAAGCGCTGTATGCCGTAGCGGCCGGCGCGGGCGGCGAGGTCGCTCAGGAGCACCAGGTCCAGGCAGAGGGGAGCTGCCAGGATGGAGTCGCGGCAGAGGAAGTTGATCTTGATCTGCATGGGGTAGCCCATCCAGCCGAAGATGTCGATGTTGTCCCAGCCTTCCTTGTTGTCGTTGCGCGGGGGATAGTAGTTGATGCGCACTTTGTGGTAGTAGCCGTTGTGGTCGTTGCCTTCGCCGCCGCAGTTAACGCCGTAGAGGTCGGGCTGTTCTTCGGGCACGAGGATGCTCTCGAGGGTGGAGAGCTTGCTGACTTCCTTGGTGCGGAAGTTGGCGGGCTCGTCGAGCACGAGGCCGTCGCGGTTGCCGAGGATGTTGGTGCTGAACCAGCCGCTCAGGCCGAGGCAGCGGGTGCCGATGATGGGAGCGAAGCCCGACTTAACGAGGGTCTGGCCGGTCTTGAAGTCCTTGCCGGCGATGGGCATTTTGGTCTTCTCGGCGAGTTCCCACATTGCGGGGATGTCGACGGTGGTGTTGGGAGCGCCCATGATAAAGGGAGCGCCTTCGGAGAGGGCTGCGTAGGCGTAGCACATGGAGGGGGCGATGTTTTCCTTATCGTCGTCCTTCATAGCCTTTTCGAGCTGAGCCAGGGTGTAGTGCTTTTCTTCGTTTACGGGCACGTAGACTTCGGTGGAAGCAGCCCAGAGCACAACGACGCGGTCGAGGCCTTTCTCTTTCTTGAAGTTGCGGATGTCCTCGCGGAGCTGCTCAACGAGTTCCCAGCGGGTGCCTTTCTTGACGTTGTCGCCGTCGAGGCGCTTTGCGAAGTTGTGGTCGAAAGCGGCGGGCAGGGGTTTGATGGCCTCGAGTTCGTCGCGCACGGGCTCGATGTCCTTTTCCTTGAGGACTTCGGCGTGCATTGCCGACTCGTATGCGTTGGCGGGATAAACGTCCCAGGCAGCGAATTCGATATCGTTGAGGTCTGCCAGGGGAACGATGTCTTTATAGTGGAGGTATTTCTTGTTTTCGCCTTCTCCGACGCGCATTTTGTCGTACTGGGTCATGGAGCCGACAGGCTTTGCGAGGCCTTTGCGGGCCATCAGCACACCGGTCATGAAGGTGGTGGTGACGGCGCCGAGGCCGACTACCATAACACCGAGCTTGCCGTTTGCGGGCTTAGCGATGCTTTTGCTCATTGCGTAAATGAATTAATGTGGTTTATTTGTTTTGTTTATTTTGTTTTCGTTTTTGCAAAGGAGCTCCACCGACGGGCTATGCGGACGCGCCGCTCCGACGGGGCTCTCTCCCGTTTGAGACCCCAAAAGTACGCATTGTTTCTTAAATGCAAAAATATTTACAATATAAAGTTGGTAAAGATTTGTTAAGCGAGCCTAAAATACACGTTGAAATGTGTAAATTTGTTAACAATGCACCCTTTTGACCACTTTTAGGTTAAAATTCCCCAACGAACTCTCCGCCGTTTCGCCGCCTTTTCCGCCTCTTTTACGGCCTTCCGGGCGGAAGCCCCGCCCCGCTTTATGTTAGCCGTCCGGATTTATCCGGCGGAATGGACAGGACAAAAAAATGTATCCCGGGGGGATATCGCCTTTCGGGCGAAGCACCCGGGATCCGGAAAACGGCCAACCGCCTGAGGGTCAGTGACCCCATAGAGGCCGTACACGTTCCTTCGCCATTCCCTTTCGCCGGGGGTTCGACCCCGCCGGGGTCGCCGATTCGTGTGGGTGGAATGCATACCCGGGGTTGTCACCCCGGGCTACTCTCTTGAACCCCTATGGGGTTCTTTTTCAACGCATTGTCCATCGCAAAATGTTGAATGGAAGATGAATTGCGGGCTCTTCCGAAGGTCAAAAAAAGCCAAACATTTGAAAAAGAACCGCGTAGCGGTTCAAGATGGTAGCCGTGGGCGACAGCCCACGGAAAAACGTCCCAACCATAAACGGCGACCCCGTCGGGGTCGAACATGGGCCGCCCCCTTTCCCCGGGGTTCGATTCCGTTTAGGTCGCTGATTCTAAACAAGCTAATCTATCCCGAGGTCGTCACCCCGCGCACTTTCTTAAACTCCTATGTAGTTATTTTTCAACAGCTTATGCAGGTACCTTCAAGGCGAATCTATATACAATTTATCTGGTAAAATCCTGCTCTACGGTTATGAAGCCGAAAGAGTCGCCGAAAGACACTTCCAGCTTTTGTCTGCGCCGCGAAGAGCTCTCGTTAGGTTCGGCAATGAATATCGCCTGTTTTTGGCCAAGCGGTAGCTTGATGGCAAGCCAGTCGCTGGAGATGAAGACAGTGTCGTCCACAACTGCGTAATATTCTCTGGTCGAGGCGGCCCGGCTCGGCCCTACGGGAATGTCTTTGTCAAAATCAACACTGGTAATGGAGGTCGACCCTTGGACGACAATTTCACCGCCTTCGGCTGTAAACGCAATCTTATGCGGATAACCATGATTGTCCTCATCCAGACAACCGAACATCGTAAGAGCCGCCGCCACGCCTACCGAAACGCCCCAAAATTCACGGTATATCATACATTATTTTTTAGTCATAATCGCTTCAGCCAAGTACTCTGCGGCCATTTTGCTGCATTTCGCCGCGCTTTAGGCGCAAAATAAACAAAAAAACCGTGATTCCCAAATTATTTGTTGTTTTTTTCGTTTTTTTGCGCGCATTGGCTATAAGCGTTGGCTATAAGCTGGCAGGGTAGCTGCCAGGGAACTTTTTTCATGGAGTATTTTAGGGCGTCCTTAATTTATGCAATTAGCAATTGGCAGATTCTACCTGCAAGTGCAAAATTAACCAATAAATTTGAAGAATTCAGCGACTGGGGTTGAAAAGTTAAGTT
>UQLO01000066.1 GCA_900541865.1 uncultured Porphyromonadaceae bacterium
GCAGTTTTGGCGTTGGTCTAACAGGCCAACCGCTAATCCATGACTTTATCGTCGCCCAGCGATAGCTGAGTAGTTACAAAGACGCAGAAAAAGAGGTGCTCTCACGAGTACCTCCCTTTCCATTCATCACATTATGCTATTCGTTACAGTGCTTTGGGGTTCAGCGCCGCGAGGGCGCCGTTAGGGGCGCATAATGCTTTTAGTATACAGAGTTTTGCAAAGTTAATCTCAGTAGCGTGATTCGACTACTTCCCAGTCGACGATGTTCCAGAGTTCGCGCAGAGCGTCGGCGCGCCGATTCTGATAGTCGAGGTAGTATGCGTGCTCCCATACGTCGAAGGTCAGCAGCGGGGTAAGACCCTGGGTAATGGGGTTACCGGCGTTAGAGCCCTGGGTTATGAAAAGCTTGCCGTCCTGATCGCGGCTGAGCCAAACCCAACCGGAGCCGAAGAGTCCGACACCTGCGTCGACGAATGCTTCTTTGAACTTCTCGAAGGAACCGAAGTCGCGGTCGATGGCTTTTCGGAGGTCACCGCCGGGTTCGCGGCGTCCTTCGGGGGAGAAGGTGAAGAAGTAGAAGATGTGGTTCCAAGCCTGCGATGCGTTGTTGAAAAGCGCACCCTGAGCATGGGCGATGACATCTTCGAGCTCGCTGTCTTCAAACTCAGTGCCTTTGATGAGGCGGTTGAGGTTGTCGATATATGCTTTTTCGTGCTTGCCGTAGTGGAAGTGGACGGTTCGAGCGCTGATGGCGGGTTCGAGGGCGTCTTCGGCATATGGCAGTTCGGGCTGTTCGTATTTCATAATCGTAGTGATTGTTAATTTTCGAGTTTCTGATTATTAAACGCCCCACAGGGTTAAAGGTTCGCCCGAATGAGATAAAATGCGTAACTTTGCCGCATGAAAAAAAGTGAAAACAGAACGGCTCTGGTCACCGGAGCGGCCAATGGCATCGGGCGCGCCTGCGCGGAGCGCTTTTTGGCGGAAGGGTGGAACGTTGTGAGCGTAGACCTGGCCGGCGTGGATGCGTCCGGTGACCGCGAGATGGTGTTCACGGCAGACGTCGCGGACCGCAGCCGAATGGAGGCCATAGTTGGCGAGGCCGTCGAGCGCTTCGGCGCCATAGACTGCGTAGTGGCCTGCGCGGGCATACACCGGTCGAACACTATGCTTGAGGTTTCCGACAGTGAGTTGGAGCTGATGATCAACACCAATATCTACGGCACTATCCGCACGCTTCAGGCGTCGGTTCCGGCGATGACCCGCGGGGGCAGCATAGTGATTATGGCTTCCGACCAAAGTACGGTCGGCAAAGCCCACAGTTTTGCCTACGGGCTCACCAAGGGTGCCTTGGGTCAGATGGCCAAGTCGCTTGCCATCGACCTTGCACCGCGTGGCATACGCGTCAACGCCGTGTGCCCCGGCACCATCGACACGCCGCTTATGCGGAGTGCCCTGGCGCGATGTGCGGGCAGCGAGGCCGAGCTTCGCGAGCTGACGGCCGAAGAGAACGCGCTTTTTCTGCGCGGCAGCGTAGGACGCCCGGCGGAAGTTGCCGCCATGGTCTACTTTCTGGCCTCCGACGAGGCCGGCTTCTGCACCGGGGGCCTCTACCCCGTCGACGGGGGCTATACCTGCCGCTGAATTAACAACTTAGACAGAAAAACAAGACAATGAAACCAGGAGATACAGTACGCTACCTTAACGCCGTTGGCGGCGGACGCGTGGTGCGCATAGAGGGCCAGATGGCCTACGTGGAAGAGGCCGACGGCTTCGAGACGCCCGTTTTGGCCCGTGAGTGTGTGGTGATTGCCGACGCGGCACCCCGAAGCGCCAAGGGGGCCAATACGGAACCGGCGCCCTCCAAGGCTGCCGACAAATACGAGGCACCTGCGCCGACGGCCAAACCGGCGCCTATGCCGGTGATCGAAACGGCCGAGGGCAATACCATCAATGCCGTTCTGGCCTTTGAGCCGCAGAATATCAAGGCGCTGAGCACAAGCGCCTTCGACGCTTATTTTGTTAACGACTCCAACTACTGGCTCTACGTGACCATAGCCACCCGCGACCGCATGGAGCGCGAGTGGACGCTACGCTACGACGGCCTGATCGAGCCCAATATGCAGGAATTTGTGTGGGAGCTTGCCCAGGCCGAGCTGCCTGCCACGGAGCGCCTGTTGGTGCAGGTGAGCGCCTTCAAGCGAGGCCGCGCCTACGAGGCCAAGGCCCCGGTAAGCGTGGAGCTTAAGCTGGACGGCACCAAATTCGCGCGTCTGCACTGCTTCCGTCCTCACCGCTACTTCGACGGGCCGGTTATTGCCTACGACATCGTCAAAGCTGATTCAGCCGCCGTGATGTACCAACCGGATGCAGCCGAAATACACCGGGCCCTCGTGGAGAAAAAGACGTCGGAACGGGCCAACACGCCCGCGCCGTCGCGCTCGGCGAAGCCGGCCAAAGACGCACTGGTGGTCGACCTCCATGCCTCGGAGCTTCTGGACACCACAGCCGGCCTGTCGCCGGCCGACATCCTCAATCTGCAGGTCGACACCTTCCGCAGCGTGATGGACTCGCATCTTCGCAGTGCCGGCCAGAAGATAGTGTTCATCCACGGCAAGGGCGAGGGCGTGCTCCGGCAGGCCATTATGAAGGAATTGAACCACCGCTACAAGGGGCACGACGTTCAGGACGCCTCCTTCGCCGAGTATGGCTTCGGTGCCACCCAGGTTACTATACGGCCATCAGCGGCCCTAAACGGCAAAACAGACAAAGCTCGTCGCCGATGATAGTCTATTTCAGCGGCACGGGCAACACACGCTTTGTGGCGCTCCGGCTCGCCGAGCTGCTTGGCGACCGGGCCGTGGCTATGGACGTGGCGGCCGAGACTCCGGCGGTGAATGAGATCGGCCAGCGGATGGTATGGTGCTTCCCGACCTACAGCTGGGGAGTGCCTCCCGTGGTGGTGGACTATATCAATAAGGTAAAGGCCTCCGGCGCCGACGACATAAACCACTATATGGTCACCACCTGCGGCGACGACATAGGGCTGACCGACCGCCAGTGGCGCCGCCTGATTCGGAAACGCGGGTGGAAAGCCGATGGGGCATTTGCCGTGATAATGCCAAACACATACGTGCTGATGAAGGGCTTCAACGTCGACCCTCCTGAAGTGGCGGCGGCCAAAGTGTCGGCAGCCCCGGAGAGGATTGCCGAGATAGCCCGGCGGATAGAGCGCGGCGGCTCCGACCTGCTCGTGCGTGGCGGCTGGGCATGGGTGAAGTCGCGCATCATCTACCCCTGGTTCTGCCGCTTCGAAATGTCGCCCAAGCCCTTCCACGCCACCGGTGGGTGCACCGGCTGCGGCCTCTGCGCCCGCAGCTGCCCGATGCACAACATCCGCATGGACCCCGGCGAACCATGCTGGGGCGACCGCTGCGCGCTGTGCCTGCGCTGCTACCACATCTGCCCCCGGCGAGCCGTTGCCTACGGCAAGGCCACCGACGGCAAAGGGCAAAGCCTTCTGAGATGACACAGGCACGCGCAATTATTAAAATTTGTATCAAACCGCTAAATTTCGCTTATATTTGTAAGCAAATCTTAATTCACGGAATATGCTAATTGCCTACACAACTGAGTCTTGGGCGCTCAGCGGCCAATAAATTGGCCAAAAAGGACATTTCTTGAATTTGCTATTTCAAAAATAATTCCGACCTTTGCAGTGCATTTGTTTAGATTTTTATAGGAAAGACAAGAACCTTACCAAGACTTAATGTGCACAATTAGCTATTAAACAATTAAAACCGCCCCTTAGAGGGCGGTTTTTTAGTTATTGAAGCACCCCTCATAGCCTATGACCCTCGAAGAGCGACATCGGGAGGCGCCCTCCAAGCGTTAAAATAGTGTTAAAAGACGTGGTGGACTTGCATGGTTCAAACAAAAGCGCTAATTTTGCATCGCATTTGAGAAAGCCCAGGTGGCGGAATGGTAGACGCGCTCGTTTCAGGTGCGAGTGCTGCGAGGCGTGCAGGTTCGAGTCCTGTTCTGGGCACCACAAATCAATCGCAAGTAGTTGTATTTCGACTGCTTGCGATTTTTTGTTTCTGCAAATTGTCATCAGGGCCTAATCTTTACGTTTTTCTTTTTTCTTTTTCGGAATTTTTTTTGATTTTTTCGGTCAAAAATTTGGTTTATAAAATAAACCGCATTATCTTTGCAACCGAAAAGAGGGCGGAAACGCGCGGCCGCTCTTTTTCAGGCGCAAACGGTTTATTATGTAAACCATTCTACAAACCCTTCAACTCCACAACTATGGACGAAAAGAGAATCAACGAAAAAGAAAGCATCGAAATCATAACTTCGATGATCGCCCGCACCAAAGAGCGCTATATGCTCGGCGACGGCAACATCATGCTGATGTGGGGCTACGTCACGCTGTGTGTCAGCTTGCTGATATGGGTTCTGCTGGCAGCACCCACAACAGCGCAGTAAACTGGCTGTGGTATCTCATCTGGATAATCGGAGGGATTGCCACTCCGATAATGGCCAAGAAACACGCCGTAAAGAAAGGCGTCAAAACCTACACCGACCGGATAATCTCCCGCTTGTGGTCCATCGTAGGGTACGCGGCCATCCTGTCTACGATAGGATGTCTGGCTCTGTTCTTTGTGGCGGGAGCGGATGCATGGTCGGCGATGTTCATATTTGCCCTCCTCATCGTATCGTTTGCTGAAATGGCAAACGGTATAGTGCTCAACGAGAAGTCGTTAATCGCAGGAGGTGCCGTCGGATTTGCAGCCGGCATATTTGTTACCTGCTGCATCGCGGCCCGCGTCGCCCTTATTGCTTCATGGGTAATGCCCATATTCATCCTTGCCTTCGTGTGCATGATGATCATACCGGGCCACAGAATCAACTATAAAGCCAAACACACGCGATGAAAGAACTCGATCCGCTGTTGCATTCGCAACTACGACTTGCGGTAATGTCAATACTGATGAATGTTGACGAGGCGGATTTCGTTTATCTCAAGGAGAAAACCGAAGCCACCGCGGGCAATCTCAGTGTTCAGCTCGACAAACTTTCTGCCGCAGGATATATTTCGGTAGAGAAAGGGTTCGTCGGCAAAAAGACCCGCACGGTTTGCCGTGTCACCCGCCAAGGCCGAGCTGCCTTCGAAAATTACGTCGACACCCTCAAAGAGTATCTCAAACTCTAAATCCAAGGGAGGGCGTATCAAAAAACCGGTGCGCCCTCCGGCCTATAGGGTGACGGAGGCTAAATATTTGGGTTCAGGCCAAGTGCAGATTCCAAATCGAAGTGCAAAATTTGAGGTGGAATCTGTATCGACGAAAAGCCCCCTCTCTCCTTCTGGAGGG
>UQLO01000067.1 GCA_900541865.1 uncultured Porphyromonadaceae bacterium
AGTTTATTAATAAAAAACTCGGCAAACGTCATCTCCGGATGGTAGAACCTTTGGAAATTTTGATGCGGTTGCCCTGCCCTCTTTTTAGCTCGCCGCCTTGAATTTCTTCTATTTTTTGAAGATTCCGCAGAAGTCCAGTATCTCTTTGTCGTCGCGCCAAGGCAGGCTCCGGAAGGGGGTGTGGGCCGTCAGGAAGACCACGATGTCGGCCTGCTCGTAGGCCTGCTCGTAGGGGGTGAGCTTGAAGACGTGGTGCTCGGCCACGTTGGGCTCCACCACCATGATGGGCGCGTTGTTGGCTCCTTGCATCACTTTGCTGATGATGGCCTTGGCCGGGCTCTCCCGAAGGTCGTCGATGTCGGGCTTGAAGGCCACGCCCATCATGGCCACCACGGGCTTACGCCCTTTTTCGAGCTCGAAGCGCAGCATGGCGTTGATGACTTTCTCGGCGCACCAGTCGGCCTTGTAGTTGTTGATTTCGCGTGCGGTGGCTATGATGCGGCTCTCTTTGGGGAATGCCGCCGTGATAAAGTAGGGGTCGACGGCGATGCAGTGGCCGCCTACGCCGCAGCCCGGTTGGAGTATATTCACGCGAGGATGCTTGTTGGCCAGACGGATGAGGTCCCAAACGTTGATGCCGGCGCGGTCGCAGATGAGGCTCAGCTCGTTGGCAAAGGCTATCTGGACGTCGCGGCTGGAGTTTTCGGTGAGTTTGCACATCTCGGCCGTGCGCGCGTTGGTGGCATGAAGCTCGCCGGCCACGAAGATGCCGTAGAAGCCTTTTGCCGCTTCGGTGGAGGCTGCGTCGACGCCGCCGATGACGCGGTCGTTGTGCACCAGCTCGTAGAGTACGTTGCCCGGCAGCACGCGCTCAGGGCAGTATGCGATGTGGATTTTGCCCTTAAGCTCGGGGCGCTCCTTGAATATCAGCTCGGCCATGGCCTCGGTGGTGCCTACGGGCGAGGTGGATTCTATCACATAGAGGTCGCCCTCCTTTAGGAAGGGGATGACGGCGCGGGTGGCGTTCTCAACATAGGAGATGTCGGGCTGGTGGTCGCCCTTGAAGGGGGTGGGCACTACTATAAAATAGGCGTCGCTGACTTCCGGCGTGGCTGCTGCACGCAGCTTGCCGGATGCCGTAACTTCCTTAAGTTTTTCGCCCAGCCCGGGCTCTATGATATGAAGTTCGCCGGCGTTGGTCTTGGCGACAACTTCCGGATTGATGTCAACGCCCAGTACGTCCACCCCGTGCATGGCAGCGGTGATGGCAGTGGGGAGGCCGATATAGCCCAACCCCATGAAACATGCTTTCATTAGCGGCTTGTTTTGGTTCGGATTGCAAAGATACAACTTTTTCGCCAATTTCTGCACATCCCCGCCTTAAAACCTTCTGCACACTCGGATCCTGGGCCGGGTTCCTCGGCGGGGCTATCGAAGGATGGCGGATGAGGTTGTGGTCTGCTCGCCGACTTCGTTGCCGGTGCGGACTTTTTTGCCGTAGCCGATGGTGTAGGTCGCTCTGAGGGTGAGGGATGCGTGCGCCCCGGGGGCGTAGTTGGTCTGGTACTCACTGTAGTAGTGGCTTCGACGTTCCCAGTAGGAGGATTTATAGCTGCGGCTGAAGATGTTGCGCGCTGTCAGGGCGACTTTGAGGTTGTCGCTGCCCCACCCTGCCTCGATGATATATGTGTTGAGGTTGCGGATTACGACGTTGGAATTCTCTGTCAGTGTGCGGCTGCCGTTGCTCCACGACCCGAGGATGTAGAAGTCTTTGAGATATGCCGTGGCCTGAAGCTGTAGTCTGACGGGCCAATAGTCCGTCGTGTAGAGTCCGGTGGTTTGGAATCTGTTCTGTGTTATGTTACCGTAGAGTTGAAGTGCGTTGTCGAACAGTCTTACGGTGGCCGATGCCCCGGCATAGGTCCGCATATAGTTGCCGTCGTTGGCGAATCCGCGGAGTATGGCCTTGCCGTCTTTGTAGGGCATATATATGGTGGCCACGCGGTTGAAGAACTGATTGTGGCCGGCAAAGACGGCGATATTGCACTTCGACGACGCATTGATATTGTAGCTCAGGGTGCCGGTGAGCTGTTTGTAGTTGTGCAGACGAGAGTTGCCGGTGATGTACATAAGTTCATCGCTCTGAACAACGGCGTCCTGCCGTAGCGTCATCGATGGGCTCCAAACGTAAACTCCGGCGTTGAGGTTCAGGCGTTGTTTGTCGCTCAAAACGTAGTTGAGGCCGACGTTGCCGAAGGGGCTTTTCTCGTCGGAGCCCGCCCCGTTGACGTTTAGATGCTCGTAGTTGAATCCGGCGTTCAGATAAAGTCTTAATTTGCGTGTTTGAAAAGAATAGTCGACGCCCAGTCCGAGCGTAAGTGTCTTCATATTGTCCCTAAAGGGGTTGCTGCCCCGGTAATTGACGTCGTCGTCTACATATACTAAATTCACTCCGGCCTTGAAGCGGTGCTTCGTACCGATTTTCTTGGTCGCGTAAAGGTCGCCGGTGAAATGCAGCACATCCTCCAGGGCGTGGTTGGCTATGGCCTCCCCGACGGCTTCGTTGTCGTAATCCGACCGGGTGTTGCGGTGAGAGTGGGTTATTTTCTGCCAATAGTTGAGCGAAAATCCGCCGGGCGCGTCCCAATATACCGAAGTCGTGTAGCCAAGGTTGTTTTCTCGCCACTGGCTGCTTCGCCCGAATTCGTAGTTGCGCCCGGAAAGGTTTGTGTAGGTCACTGTGCCCGAATACGCCTTCTCCGGCTCTCCGATGTGCGAGTACGACAGCATATTCATCCACTCGATGCGGTCGCCCCGGTAGATGCCGCGAAGTGTCACGGGGTATTTGTCCGTCCGGCTGCGGGATCGCAAGGTGTTTTCGTCGCGTACGATGGTGCCGCCACCGGCATTGTAGACCGACCGGGTGTCGGAGCCCCCGTGGCGGCTGGTGTTGTTGGCCGCCCCGGCATATAGGTCGTAGGTCATTCGGCGGAAGGCAAACTTGGAGAATAGCTCTACATTGCTGCTTAGCCCGTTAAGTGCCGTTTCCGATGCCGATACTTTGCTGTAGCCGCCGTACTCGTATTCCTGCACGATAAAATTTACGACCCTGCGGGAATTTTTGAATCGGGAATCTGTCGGATTCTCTATAACTTCCACTCGCTTGACTTCTGCCATATTCATGCCTCGGATATCCTCCCGGGAAGCCTCCCGGTAGTTGATGAATAGGTCATATCCATTGCCGGCCACGTCGCTCACTGTGTTGGTCTCCGGAGAGATTACCAGGGTGGGTATAGCCATCAGCCGAAGCAAGTCGGTGCCGCTCTGCGAAAATTGTTTCTGACGACGCGTGGGCCGGTAGACGGTTTTGTCGGCGAACAAGGTCGTCCGGTCGGCCTCCACCGTGACTGCGTTCAGCGCCACGGGGGACTCCTCCAGTTCTACCTTCCCGACCTGAAATCCATCAAAGTCGCGCTCCAAAGGCAGGTAGCCCAGGCAGACAACTTTTCCGACGACCCGCGTCAAGTCGCATGGTATTGCAAAGCGGCCGCTGCCGTCCGTCACCCCGTAGGTCACTACCGACGAATCGCGCCGCGACAGCAGTAGCACCGTGGCGCCCTCTACCGGCTCCGATTCCCTGTCGACGACCTGCCCATAGTAAGTGTGGCGCCCATGTTGTAGGGCTTCTATGTAGTACACCCCTTTTTTCTCTATTACGGAAATGGGATTGAGCCCCACGATGGCGCGAATGGCCTCGTAGGCACTGTCGGTGTCGACTCTTGCGGATGTCCGGTAATAATCCAGCTCCTTGTAGATGAAGGAGATGCCAAGGTCGGAATGGTCGCGGCTCAGGGTCACCAAAGCTTCGGAAACGGGGGTGTCGCCAAAGCTATAGCTATACTTGGCCGCTCTGGCGCTCACCGCGGCCGCTATTGCCATTATGATAGTTACCAGTCTATGCATCTCACTCGACTATAAGGGTGTGGCCGTCTATCCGGATTTTAATCTGTTCAAAGGTATTCAATTGCTCAACTATCTCGCTTAGTGGTAGCTGCGGATTGAATCTGTAGTACATATGAAGGGCTGCCGCCTCCGCATTACGGCACTCCACTTCAACCGAATATGCGCGGCACACCGCATCAAGGATGCCTCCGAGCGGCTCGTCCTCGAAGAGTACCACTGCGCCCGCCTGCTGCGCAGGCTCCGCGGCTACCTCTTCGCCCGTATCGGCCGGTGCGGCTGAAACGATGATCTGTTCTGCCTTCGCTGGAACGTCACCTTCGGCATTGGCAGTCAATACTCTAACCGTCACTGCTACCCCGAGTGCTACCGCCGCAAGCGAACTGACCGCCACGACGGCTATGGAGGCCGCTCGGCTCCCACGGCGCAGAAAGCCGAAGCGTACCGGCCTTACCGACCCGCTTAGTGCCTGCCAGTGGGCCGCTATCTCGGCTTCGGTTATTTCGCCGGCGTCGCTAAGCGCCGACTTCGTCTTGCACAAAACGTTGTAGATCGCGCGCGCTTCCCCGTCGGATAAAATGCGGGATATTCGCTCTGCCGAGTAGTTGTCGGGATGCTCGATTAGATCAAGCACGATGTCGTATTTATCCATTGTCGCTTAGATTTTTACGTATTGTAATCAACGCCCTTCGAAGATGTTTGAACACTGCATTCTGACTGATGCCAAGCGTGCCGGCCACCTCCGCGAAAGCAAGTCCGCGCCCGAAGCGCAGTTGCATCACCGCGCGAGCCTGCGGGGTGAGTTTGCTTGCGATAATCTCTCCGATACTGGCAATCGTTGCCTCATCGGGCCATTCCTCGGCCTCGTAATCCTCCTGCTCGAGAAAATACAGGCATGCAATCCGGCTGCGGGTTTCTGCATCGCGGATAGTATTGAGGCAGCCGTTGCGCACTGCCCGCAGAAGATATCCGCCCGTAACGCTGTTGCCTCCCGGGACCGACAGTAGTTTGGCGAATACATCGTGGACTACATCCCGAGCGCTTTCTTCATCGTGGAGCATAGTGGTGGCCACCTGCATAAGCTGCCGGTAATGCTCTTTGAAGAGTCGCTCTATGTCCGATGTTCTGTTCAATACAATATGTCTGGGTCTACAGGTTCGTCGTCTACCTATAAAGACACGCGACTTGCCCGAAACTAAACCACGGCACGCGAAAAAATGGCCGGGAATATGCAAAGTTGCGGATTTTTTCAGCACCGTGCAAAAAGATTTGCCTCTAAAAAAGATTGTTCGTAATTTTATGCCCTAATCTTAATTGGCAATACTTCGGTAAATTTTGAAATAATTTTGTGAGGCGCATGCCTCTGATCTTATAATACGCTAAAAATCAGATGTT
>UQLO01000068.1 GCA_900541865.1 uncultured Porphyromonadaceae bacterium
TGTTCAGGGCGGCATTATCTCAAGACTATCTACTGGAACTATTGCTCTCGGCTAAATTTTGATGCGGTTGCCCTGGCACCCGAGCTCGCTGATTTGGTGGATTCGGGGGGATTGCGTAACTTTGTGGGCTGAGGAAACTACTATAGCAGTGATTAGTCACGCCTGCTACAGGTAGTATAGCAAATTTTCAGCGCAGTCATGTTATTCAACTCTCTGGCCTTTCTGGCGTTTTTTCCGGCTGTAGTGGTCGTGTACTGGCTTCTGCCTCAGAAATTCAGAAATGTTTTTCTGCTGGTGGCCAGCTACTATTTCTATATGAACTGGGAGCCGATCTACGCCCTTCTGATATTGTTTTCGACCTGCACCACCTGGGCGACCGGGCTTCTTATCGAAAAGTATCCGTCGCACCGAAAGGCGACCCTGTGGGCTAACATAGCAGTGAACCTCGGTGTTCTTTTTCTCTATAAATATGCCGGATTTGCCAATCAGGTAGTCCACGATTTGCTTTCGGCGCTCGGGGCGTCGATGGAAGTGCCCGATTTTTCGCTGCTTCTGCCGGTGGGCATTTCGTTCTACACCTTTCAGGCCATCGGTTATAGCATCGACGTATTCCGGGGCACACTCCGCGCCGAGCGTAACTTCCTGACTTATGCACTTTTCGTCTCGTTTTTCCCTCAACTTGTGGCCGGACCTATTGAGAGAGCCTCGAACCTGCTTCCGCAGTTCCACCGCACGCACTTTTTCGGCGCCTCGGAGTTTATCCGCGGCATTCAGATGATGCTGTGGGGTTACTTTATGAAGCTTTGTATTGCCGAGAATGTTTCGACCTATGTCGATGCCGTTTTCAACAATCTGGGAATGCACAACGGCACATCGGTTGCGCTGGCTGCCGTATTCTTCACTTTCCAGATTTTCTGCGACTTCGGAGGTTATTCGCTTATTGCCATCGGCTGCGCGCACTGCATGGGGTTCACTCTGATGCAGAATTTCCGACAACCGTATATGGCACGGTCGATCAAAGATTTCTGGCGGAGATGGCACATATCCCTGACAACATGGTTCACCGACTATGTATATATTCCGCTGGGTGGCAACCGATGCTCCAAAACGCGGCATAAATGCAACATTCTGACCACATTTCTTGTCAGTGGCCTCTGGCATGGGGCGAACTATACCTTCGTGGTTTGGGGCGCATACCACGGCTTGCTGCAGGTCATTCAGGTAAAATATACCGACTTCAAGAAAAAGTATGGTATCGGGGGCGCTCAAAGCAGCCGTGTGGCCGCCCTGGTTTCGGTAATTGTCACTTTTGTACTGGTCACGGTCGGTTGGATTATATTCCGGGCCAACACCATGTCGGATGCCGTGCTGGCCCTTACGAAGTTAGTGGGCGACTACGGGCCGCTCTACACCGGAGCGGGCAAACCCGCCTTGGTGCTTCCGATTCTTCTCATCGGAGTGCTCATGTGTCGGGAGATGATTCTGGAACGCCGCAAGTATTCGCCCGAGCCTACTGCCGCGCTGAGTCGGCCTGAGTATGTGCGTAGCATGGTCTCGTCGGCCGTGCTGCTTCTTACCATTCTGCTCTGCGGCAACTTCGAGGGCGGCCAGTTTATCTACTTCCAATTCTGAGAGGCAATTATGAAAAAGGCTTTACTATGGCTTGCAGGAGTGGTGATTATCGCCGTGGCGGCAGATTTTCTGCTGGGTCAATTTGCCGCATGGTACGTCGCACGCTATGACCTCGGGGGCGACTACACCTCGTTCAGCTACCTCAAAAAAGATTTCGCCGACGACGGGCTCGTACTGGGGAGCAGCGTGGCTCTCAACAGTTTGGACACGCAGACGCTGACCGATTCAACCGGGACTTCGTTCTTCAACGGAGCCTCAAACGGTCAGACGCTGCCCTTCTACATCACCGCGTTGGAAACTGCCCTGAACAAGCATCGGCCCGACACGCTCCTGCTGGGTCTACTCGCCAATCAGCTCGAAGGCGAAGGTATGGGCGACCGCTACAACTTTCTGGCTCCATACTACCACACAGGCAGCCCGTCGATCGACAACGGTCTGGAGCGAATGTCCGGAAGTTCAAAATACTTGATGCGGTCCAATCTATACCGCTTCAACACCATTTGGTTTCGTATTCTTCTCTACCGCTTCATCACGCCCAATGAGGTCGGTGAAAGGGGGTTCATCGCCAAGCCGGTCCCTTCAATCTTTCCGCACAAAATCTCTGTCGACCAAACGCCTGCGGCAACGGAATCGCGTACCCGCGAGTTCGAACAACTGCTTGACATTTGCCAAGAGAATCGCATCGAGGTTATTGTATTCTTTCCTCCGGTCTACTACGACTATACCGTCGGGCAAGAGTCGGTGGCAATTATAGACTCCATATGCCGGCGGCGAGGGCTGACGCTTTACAACGACATTGCCCACCAACGCTTCGCCAACGACAGCACCCTCTTCTACGACAACGAGCACCTGAACAAAACCGGTGCCAAGATTTACACTTCCATAATGCTCGAACGCCTTAAACGCTGAATATCATATGCCAAAACTTGTGAGAATACTGATGTGCGCAATTACCGCACTTGCTACCCTCGGATGTGCCGACGGCATTGAGGTCCAGAATCTTTACTTTATCGGCGACTCCCTGATTGCACGATGGAATGTGCAGGAATCTTTCCCCGCAAACGTAGTCCACAATCTGGGCGTCTCCGGTGCCGGCATTTCATACATCGAGCAGTCGGCCCACCGGCTTGAAGGTAATACAGCCGTGGTTCTCATCGGAACAAATGACCTCACCGCACTGGCCTCCGACGATATCGAGCAATACTGCGACCGATATTTTGAAGCCGTCGCCGGACTGGGTGCCGCTAAAACCTTCGTCATCTCTGTGCCTCCGCGCAATTTCGACGGCGACCGCAGCGACCAAAACGATATAATACGGCAATTCAACGCCTCGGTTCGCAATCGCATTGCTGAATTTCCGTCCATGCATTATGTCGACGTTTATGACGCCCTAATCTACAACGGCACCATCAACCCACAGTACAGTCTGGATGGTCTGCATCTTAACATCTACGGGTATGAAGTAGTCGCCGACCTGCTTGCCAAGACAATACATCAGAATAACCTCTAATCCGACCCCTGAATATGCGACGAATCCTTTTTCTGCTTCTTGCCGCGTTTGCCACTGCCGCAGCGGCTCAAGTGAGCATAGGCATCCGCGACAACCGTTACGCCGCCATCGAGTATGCCTTCAAAGATAGATTCCATGTGGCTCTCGAACAAAGCGTTTACTCCGAAAAACTTCCGTTTCAGTACACCCGCGCCTACTTCGGTTACAGCTTGCCCCTCGCCCCGAATCTCAAAGTGACCGCATCGCCTTATTTCGGTATGGCCTGGAACAACAACTACCGCAACCTCGGCCTGCTGGGTAGCGTGCACTTCAAGCCTTGCCGCTTCGGAGTCTACGGAACCATCAACCCACACTACGACTCGACTTTCAAGTACAAGACGATGTTCCGCGCAGGCGCCGAATTCAGTATCACAAACCAAATTGACCTCTCGGCGGACTACAGCACTATACCCGTCTACCGCCAGGAGGAGAAACTCGTCCGAATCGGCGTAGGGTTTAAGGTGAAGAACCTCAGTGCCCGCCCCGTATTTGCCATTCCGGTGGCCGGAAACGGCAAATATAAATCCGTGCAGATTCTGATGTCCTGCAAATACACATTTAAATAATCAGACAGACAGGCCAAAACATTCTCTTTCCTATATTTGCGGCATGAAGAAGAAATTTAAGGTCAATCTGCTGGTGAAGATTCTGATTGCCATCGCACTTGGCATCGGATGCGGGCAGTTCTTCCCACCATGGGGAGCCGGGATTTTTGTGACTTTCAACGGCATTTTCGGCCAATTGCTCGGGTTTCTTATCCCGCTGATAATCCTCGGCTTCGTGGCGCCGGCGATTGCCGATGTGGGCCGCAATGCCGGCAAAATTCTGGTCATCACGGCGGCCATCGCATATTTGTTCACGTCCTTGGCCGGCTTCTACAGCTTCGGGGTCGGAGCGTGGCTCTTCCCGGGCATCGTCGCGCCCCGTGCTATGAGCCACGACGTTATGGCCGGCCACGACATTGAGCCGTTCTTCACCATTGAGATTCCGCCTCTTATGTCTGTAATGACAGCTCTCGTACTCGCTTTTATGCTGGGTATATGCATGGCCTTGCTCAAGTCGGAGACTCTCAAGAAAGTGTGCGACGAATTTCGCGACGTCATTTCGATGACCATCGGCAAGGTAATCATACCCCTCCTGCCGATTTATATCTTCGGCATTTTCCTCAATATGACAATGGCCGGCGACGTCGCCGCTGTGCTTGGCACTTTCGCCGGAATCATCGGCATCATTTTCGCAATGCACATTCTGCTGCTGGTGTTCCAGTACGTGATCGCATTCTTCTTTTCGGGCAAAAACCCCTTCCGGGCCTTGCTGACTATGATGCCGGCCTACTTCACTGCATTGGGCACACAGTCGTCGGCGGCTACTATACCGGTTACCCTTCGGCAGACGGTCAGGATGGGTGTCAGCGAAGACATTGCCGGCTTTGTAATTCCACTGTGCGCCACAATCCACATGTCGGGCAGCGCAATGAAAATCGTTGCTTGCGCGCTGGCCATTATGATTATGGAGGGACTACCCTACGACGCTTCGATGTTCGCCGGATTTATCCTCATGCTGGGCGTTTCTATCGTGGCAGCCCCGGGAGTGCCCGGAGGTGCCATTATGGCCTCCTTGGGCATTTTGGGCTCAATGTTGGGCTTCGGCCAGTCGGAGCAAGCCCTGATGATTGCCCTCTACATCACTATGGACAGCTTCGGCACGGCCTGCAACGTCACCGGCGACGGCGCCATCGCCCTCATCATCGACCGCTTCTTCGGCAACAGCCGCAACCCCATCCCTCCTGCCGCCCGGATGTGAAATTAATTACAGATTAAGAACGATTCACGAAGGAAACCGCCGCAAAGTCAGAAGATATTTCCCAAACAACACATTTCCCTCCACAAGAAAATAAATCGCTTTTTGTGCAGATTCCAAATCGAAGTGCAAAATTTGAGGTGGAATCTGTATCGACGAAAAGCCCCCTCTCTCCTTCTGGAGG
>UQLO01000069.1 GCA_900541865.1 uncultured Porphyromonadaceae bacterium
GCTACTTTATTGAACCCCTACGGGGTTCTTTTTCATTGGTCTACCGATGTCCGGGATTTTCTGTGGGTCGTTGACATCTAAGAGACCGATGTAGCGCGGGGGTGTCGCCCCGCGCTACTTTATTGAACCTCTACGGGGTTCTTTTTCATTGGTCTACCGATGTCCGGGGCCTTTTATGGGCGGGTCAGAGGCCGGCTTCGAGGGCTGCGTTTACTTCGGCTTTGAGTTCATCGCCCTGCTTGTCGCGGGAGATGATGACGCCGTCGGGCCCGAAGAGGATTATGCAGGGGATGCCGCTGATTCCGTAGAGGTCGGTGGGGATCGTCTGCGCGTTGAGGATGCAGGGCCAGGGTAGCTCGTGGTCGACGATGGCGCGCTCGGTGTCGGCGGGATCGTCCCAGACGGCCACACCGAGAACATCGAGGCCGCGGTCGTGCCACTGATGGTATAGTTCTTTGAGGACGGGGAGCTGGCGTACGCAGGGTCCGCACCAGCTTGCCCAGAAGTCTACGAGGACGTAGCGGCCTTTGCCGACGTAGTCGCTGAGGCGCTTGGTGACGCCGTTGTGGGTCACTTCGAAGTCGATGTAGTTTCCGCCGGGCTGCGTGGCCTCGCGGCGGCGGGCTGTTTCCATGAAGGACTGCACCTTGCGGTACTTTGCGAAGTCGGGATAGCGCTCGAGCAGGGCGGCGAGCTCGGTTGCGGACATGGATGAGGCATCTCCGCTGAGGAACATATAGTAGCCGAGGGGATTGTCGAGGTTGGCGGTCATTATGCTGTCCTGAAGGGCCTGGTAGCGGTTGTAGATAGCTTCCTGAGCGGCTTCGTCGGCAGCGGCGCGGAATTGGTTGCTGAGTTCGGCGGCCTGAGCGCCGAAAGCTCGCAGCTGGTCGTTGAGCATTGAGCCGAAGGCCTGGCCGTCGGCGCCGAAGGAGATGGTGCCTGACTCGAGGATGAAAGGCCGCATGCGACGGCCTTCCATGATGACGCGTCCGAGGACGGCCTCATCGATTTGGCCGTCGAAAGTGGCGCTTTGCGGGCCGGCGAGGACGCTGTCGAGGACTTCGCCGGAGTCGTAGTTTACAAGGCGTACCATTGCGCCCTCGTCGTCGGGGCTTGTGGGCACTATAACGCGGAAAGGTTCTGCAAAGGCAGCCATGGTCGCGATGGCCATGGCTGCCGTGAGGATTGGTTTGATGTTCATTTATTTTTTGTCTTTATATTTTTCGAGCTGGGATTCCAGAGCGGTGAGAGCGAGGTCTACGGCCTCCTCGAAGGAGTCGGCGACTTTGTTGGCCACGAGGTCACCGGCGGGAGCGGTGAGGCGCACGAGAGCTTCCTTGTTCATGGCGGTTTCCGGCTTCACTACCTTGAGAGTGACATCGGCCGCGGTGACGGCGCTGAAACGGCGCACCAGGCGCTCAACTTTTTTGTTGATGAACTCCACCAGCTTTGCTGATGCTTCGAAGTGGATTGCCTGAATTCTTACTTCCATGGTTACTGTTTCTTAGTTGCACGAGGATGTGCGGATTTGTAATTTGATTGAAGTTCGCGGTATGTTAGGTGAGTGTACCTTTGGGTTGTAGCGAGGCTGGCGTGGCCGAGAAGTTCCTGCACGGCTCGGAGGTCGGCTCCGTTGTTCAGCAGGTCGGTGGCGAAGGAATGTCGGAACACGTGCGGACTCTTTCGCGCTGACTTTACGCCTTCTTCTTCGAGCTTAGTGCGCACCACTCGGTAGAGGAGCCCGTAGTAGATAGGCTTACCGTTAGGGCGGATGAAGAAGGTGTCGTCGCCGGGTGCGGCGTATTGGGCGCGCAGGCGGCGGTAGTTCTCGATGAGCTGCGCCAGTTCGGCCCCGAAAGGTATCATTCTTTCCTTATTACGCTTTCCGTGCACTTTTAGTTCGCTTCGGATGATGTCGACAGCGGAATCGCGCAGGGCGATAAGCTCGGAGGCTCGGATGCCCGTGCTGTAGAGCATGGTGGTGATGAGGGTGTTTCGGGCAACGATGAAGTCGTCGGGGCAGAAGAGTGAGTCGCGGATGGCGTCGTCGATAGTAGCGGCGCTCTCTTCGGGAGCCAGGAAGACGGGCAGAGGTTTGGGCCGGCGCCGGGTACGAATACCGGCGACGGGGTTCACTTTGAGGCCATGGTGTCGCACCAGGTACTTGAAGAGGCTGCGGAGGCTCTGGAGGCGTCGCGCAATAGATGAAATTTTGAGGCCTCGCTCGGACATATTTGCCACCCAGAGGCGGACGTCGGCCAGCTCGACGGACTCGGGATTGTCGGCATCTTTGCACAATTCGCACCTGAGGAAGCGACGAAACTCCTCGATATCGCCGATATAGGCAGTGACCGTGGTTGGGGTGCGGACCACTTCGCAGCGAATATAATTATAGAAATCAGCGTATAGCATGAGCAATGTGCAAGGGATGCATCCCTTAGATTGCCAAATTTACACACAATTATTGAAACACCCAAATAAATCGCCAAAAAAGTTCGCGCCGCCCGCAGCGCCGCGATGCAGCGCCGCGATGCCGAATCGCGATGGAGCGGGATGAATCGCGATTCGGCGGGATGCGTCGCGGCATTCGCGATAATTTTCCATTATCAATTTCCCGGGAAGGGATTTTCTTGGCCAATTGGCAAAAAATGAGTAATTTTGCGGTCGATTTTTGAGCGCGGTTTGCACCGGGACATGGGGAAAGCGCTCACAGGACCTACACAAGCATGACTGCATAATTCATAAACCAATCATACTTAGATGTTTACTATCTTTCACGGATTTCATCTCGTGGAGGCTTACCACGAGTGGAAACGCAATCACCGCAAAAGCAAGAACCCGCTTGGTGTGCGAGCGCTGAAGTTGCTTTTTGCCATCGGCATTCCTTTATTTTTATGGATAGCGCCTTCGGCGCTCTACGGGCTTCCGAGTCTCAACCCTGTTGAGCACCGCGTTGTTGCCATTTTCGCCTTTGCGGCCCTGATGTGGCTCTTCGACGTCGTTCCGGCGTGGACGACGTCGCTTCTGGTGGTTGTGCTGCTGCTGTTCTGCGCCTCGGACAGTGCGCTGTGGTTCTTCCAGACCGATTCTCTGGGTGAGAAATTCAGCAATTTGGTCAGCAACACGGCCATTCTCCACAGCTTCGCCGACCCCACCATTATGCTGTTCATCGGCGGCTTCATCGTGGCTATCGCGGCCACCAAGAGCGGCCTTGACGTCTAGCTGGCCAAGGTTATGCTCGCGCCTTTCGGCACGCGCTCGGAGACCGTTCTGCTGGGTTTTATACTGGTAACGGCGCTTTTCTCGATGTTTATCAGCAACACGGCCACGGCCGCCATGATGCTTACCTTCCTGGGCCCGGTGCTGAAGGCGCTGCCGGCCGACGGCAAGGGTAAGATAGGCCTTGCGCTGGCTATTCCCATCGGCGCCAATATCGGCGGCATGGGCACACCCATCGGCACACCTCCCAACGCCATCGCCCTGAAGTTTCTCAACGACCCCGAAGGCATGGACCTGGGCATCGGCTTCGGCCAGTGGATGATGGTTATGGTGCCTCTTACCATAGTCCTGCTCTTTATCGCCTGGATAGTGCTTCGTCGCCTCTTCCCGTTCAAGCAGAAGCAGATTAATCTGGTGATCGAGAGCCACCACGAAGGAAGCTGGAAGGACATTCTTGTCTACGCGACCTTCGCCGTTACTGTCGGCCTGTGGCTCACCGACTCCATCACGGGCGTGAACGCCAACGTAGTGGCGATGCTTCCGGTTGGCGTGCTGTGTATGGCGGGTGTCATCACCAAGCGCGACCTTGAGCAGATTTCGTGGAGTATTCTGTGGATGATAGCGGGCGCCTTCGCCCTGGGCGTGGCCATGCGCCAGAGCGGACTTGCGGCCCATATGATTGAGGCCATACCTTTCTCGCAGTGGTCGCCGCTGGCAATCATCATCGGCTCGGGCCTGCTGTGCTATCTTATGGCCAACTTCATCAGCCACACAGCCACAGCCGCGCTCTTCGTGCCTATTCTGGCCATTGCGGGAGCTTCGATGGGCGATTCGTTGGCTTCGTACGGCGGCGTGTCGACGCTGCTCATCGGCGTGGCCATCTGCTCGTCGCTGGCTATGGTTCTCCCCATATCGACGCCTCCGAACGCACTTGCCGACGCCACCGGCTTCATCAAGCAGAAATATATGGTCACCACGGGCCTCATCATGGGCATCGTCGGCCTTCTGCTGGGCTACGGCGTGCTCATCTTCTGCGGCGTGAAGGGCATCTTCTAAGCGCCGGCTCCTCTTCGACAATACAGCGCCCCGCGGCCGGTCCGCGGGGCGCTTTTGCATCCCCCAAGGAGGGCGAGCTTCCAGCTCGCAAGCCGCGAAAGGGGCCGACCTATGGCGGCGAAGGAGGCAAGACATTGCTGAACCCTGTAGTGGTTCAGTAAAGTTGCGCGGGGACTACAGCCCCGGTATTGCCGACCCACCAATCGAATCGGCGACCCCGCTAAGGCCCGAACCTCGCCGAAAGGTGCGGACGGGGTTCGACCCCGACGGGGTCGCCTCTCCTATATATATGCCGTTTACCCGGGGCTGTCGCCCCGCGCTACCATCTTGAACCCTTACAGGGTTCTGTTACAATAGTTTAGGCGGCCGGCCTTCCCTTCGGGATGGGCGAGGGCTGAAGCCCTCGGTCCATACGTTGCGCCCCCCACTATTCACTATTCACTATTCACTATTCACTCATCTTGCGCATGGCAATAAAAAAACGCCCGGAATCCGGGCGTTTTTTATTGTGGGGTCAACTATCTTGATCAGATGTGGGGACCGGCAGCTACGAGAGCCTTGCCGGCGGGGTTGTTTTCGTACTTCTTGAAGTTCTTGATGAAGCGAGCGGCGAGGTCTTCGGCCTTGGTGTACCATTCCTGGGGATTGGCATAGGTGTCGCGGGGGTCGAGGATCTTGGGATCTACGCCGGGGAGCTCGGTGGGAATCTCGAAGTCGAAGATGGGGAGGGTCTTTGTGGGAGCCTTGAGGATAGCGCCGTCGAGGATAGCGTCGATGATGCCGCGGGTGTCCTTGATGGAGATGCGCTTGCCGGTGCCG
>UQLO01000070.1 GCA_900541865.1 uncultured Porphyromonadaceae bacterium
AACTTAACTTTTCAACCCCAGTCGCTGAATTCTTCAAATTTATTGGTTAATTTTGCACTTGCAGGTAGAATCTGCCGACCACATGATTATAAAAATAGCGTAACCGGGTGGTTACGCTATTTTTGTCTATATTTGGTTAGCTGTCTTTGGCAGGTTTATTTCACTTCTTCGAAGTCGACGTCGGTCACGTGGTCGTCGCCGCCGGCGTTGGGAGCGCCTGCGCCGGGGTTGGCGCCTGCGTTGGCTGCCTGCTGCTGGGCCTGGGCCTGAGCGTTGAGGATGTCCTGCTGAGCTGCGCCGAAGGTGGACTCGATGTCCTTGATTGCGGCGTCGATGCCGGCGAGGTCGGCTGCCTTGTGGGCGTCCTTGAGCTTGTTGACGGCGCTTTCGATTGCGGAGCGGCGGTCGGCGGGAATCTTGTCGCCGAGTTCGGAGAGCTGCTTTTCGGTCTGGTGGATGATGGCTTCGGCCTGATTCATCTTGTCGACGCGTTCCTTCTCCTTGGCGTCGGAGGCGGCGTTGGCGGCAGCTTCGTCCTTCATACGCTTGATTTCGGCGTCGGTAAGGCCGCTGGAAGCTTCGATGCGTATGCTCTGCTCCTTGCCGGTGGCTTTATCCTTGGCGGAAACGTTGAGGATACCGTTTGCGTCGATGGCGAAGGTAACTTCGATCTGCGGGATGCCTCGGGGTGCGGGTGCAATGCCGTCGAGGTGGAACTTGCCGAGCAGTTTGTCGTCCTTGGCCATGGGGCGTTCGCCCTGGAGAACGTTGATTTCCACGCTGGGCTGGTTGTCGGCTGCGGTGGAGAATGTTTCGCTCTTGGTGGTAGGAATGGTTGTGTTGGCCGGAATCAGGGTGGTCATTACGCCGCCGAGGGTTTCGATACCAACGCTCAGAGGAACAACGTCGAGCAGAAGTACGTCTTTGACGTCGCCGCTGAGCACGCCGCCCTGGATGGCAGCGCCGATGGCTACTACTTCGTCGGGGTTGACGCCCTTGGAGGGTGCTTTGCCGAAGAATTTCTCTACGATGGCCTGAACGGCGGGGATACGGGTCGAACCGCCCACGAGAATAACCTCGTCGATGTCGCTTGCCTTGAGGCCGGCGTCGCGCAGGGCGTCCTCGCAGGGTTTCACGGTAGCCTGGATGAGGCGGTCGGCGAGCTGCTCGAACTTGGCTCGGGTGAGCTCTTTGACGAGGTGCTTGGGACCGGTTGCGGTAGCGGTGATGTAGGGCAGGTTGATTTCTGTCTTAGTAACGCTCGAAAGCTCGATTTTTGCTTTTTCTGCGGCTTCCTTGAGGCGCTGGAGTGCCATGGCGTCCTTGCGGAGGTCTACGCCTTCGTCCTTGAGGAATTCGTCCGCGAGCCAGTCGATGATGACGTGGTCGAAGTCGTCGCCGCCAAGGTGGGTGTCGCCGTTGGTCGACTTAACTTCGAAAACGCCGTCGCCCAGCTCGAGGATGGAGATATCGAAAGTGCCGCCACCGAGGTCGAACACTGCGATTTTCTTGTCGGAATTGCCCTTGTCGAGGCCGTAGGCCAGGGCAGCGGCGGTAGGCTCGTTGACGATACGGCGCACGTTGAGGCCTGCGATTTCGCCGGCTTCCTTGGTTGCCTGACGCTGGGAGTCGTTGAAGTATGCCGGCACGGTGATTACGGCGTCGGTTACGGTCTGTCCGAGGTAGTCTTCGGCGGTCTTCTTCATCTTCTGAAGAATCATGGCGGAGATTTCCTGAGGGGTGTACTCACGGCCGTCGATGTCGATGCGGGGAGTATCGTTTGCGCCGCGGACCACCTTGTAGGGCACGCGTTCTATTTCGCTCTGGACCTGGTCGTAGGTTTCGCCCATGAAGCGCTTGATGGAGTATATGGTGCGTTTGGGGTTGGTGATGGCCTGACGCTTTGCGGGATCGCCCACGCTGCGCTCGCCACCGTCTACAAATGCCACTACCGACGGAGTGGTGCGTTTGCCTTCGTTGTTGGGGATTACTTCGGGGTTGTTGCCCTCAAGTACTGCCACGCAGGAATTGGTGGTTCCCAAGTCAATACCGATGATCTTTCCCATAGGTGTTATCTGTGTTTATATGTTTTGTTATATGTTGTTTTTCTCGTTTTCGTTAACTTATTAACAAAACCTGTGCCAAAAAGTTTTTACGCCCGTGCCTGCGGGGCGCACTGACATTCTGTCATACCGCCCGAAATTGCTCATATGCATTTTTTGTTGCCAATTTAGCCTCATTCGGCGCTTTTGGAATTTAAACTTGAAACTTTTTGCTAATTTTGCCAGAGTAGACGGGAAAAAACCGCCGCGACAAATTCACAACACCTAAACACACAGCCTTATCTTGAATCTTATTTAATGATTAACTCAGCGGACACAGACATTCCGGAATTTAATTCTTCCGAGCCCAATATCGGAAGAGAAGTACACCAGTATATGAAGAGCGCGCGCATGTCGGCCACCTGGCTGGCCGGACGTATGTGCTGCGACCGCACTAATATATACAAGATACTTGGCCGACGCAGTCTGGACACCGCTACTCTCTACAAAATATCATACTTCCTTCAGCACGATTTCTTTTCTGTATATACCAAGGCCTTTGAGGAGCTGAACGAAAAAAATAAAGAAAATTCACACCCCCAGTGATAGAAATCGGCTCTCATGCCTCTCCATAATATATATGGACCGAGAAATTAACCCCAACAAAAATTCACGCCCCGGACGAACCGGTATGCCCGAAGGCCTCCCGCACATCGGGGAGATGATTCGCCGCGTTGTGCGCGAACGCAAACTGACAGGGGCGTGGCTGGCCGCGCGTCTGGGCTGCGACCGGACTAACGTCTACAAGATGTTCAAGAAGCCCACTATCGACACTCTGCTCCTGCTCAAGGTTTCGGTGATTCTGGGCTACGACTTCTTTCAGACTTACTCCGAAGAACTCACGCGCAATCTCGACCGAAATATTGCGGTGCGCAAAAACTGACGGCGGTCAGGCTTTCTCAGAGGCGAATTTGGGGCGGGGAGGCTCCTCGTTGCTGATCGGCAGGGTGTGCTTGAAAACCTCGCGGAATGAAAGCATCGTCTCGGTGCGGGCTATCCCCAGCGGGCGCAGACTGCGCTGCACCAATTCGAAAAGATGGTGATTGTCGTGTGCCTCCAGGCGGATGAGAAGGTCGTAAGGACCGGTGACAAGATGACATTCCGTTACCTCAGGAATCTTCTCCAGCGAATCCAGTACATACTCATAGTCAGCCTCCGGCTGAAGGTTCAGGCCAACGTAGGCAACCGTGGTGAAGCCAAGCGACTCCGGTGCCAGAGTGCAGCTCGTGCCCACTATCACGCCGTTGGCTATCAGGCGCTGAACGCGCTGATGGACGGCGGCTCCGCTGACTCCGAAGTCGCGGGCTATTTCCAGATAAGGAGTTCGGGCATTGGCCGTCAAAGCATTGAGAATAGCAAGGTCGAGATTGTCGAAATACTGGCGTGGCATAGTTCAGAGGAGGGTTTGGAGGTGAATGTGTGAATTTTATGGCAAGTTGCACTGCAAAGTTAGACTTTTAAATTCAATTGCGCAAATAATTCGCAAAAATTCAACGCAAGCGCTTGGCCTGAACCCCGTAGGTTCAACTGGCAAGTGCAAAATTAGCGATTTGTTTGAAGAACTCGTCTTTCGGAGTGGAAAAACCGAGTCT
>UQLO01000071.1 GCA_900541865.1 uncultured Porphyromonadaceae bacterium
CTCCGGCCTTTTCGCTCGGCGCCTCCGAACTTTTTTCGCCCGGCTCTTGTTTTTTTGCCGACGAAGTATTAACTTTGCTGCCAGATATAGGAGAGTTCATGCGGGAGGGTTCAGTTGTACCGCTTTGTTCTGTTCCCTGCGATTCTCCATTAGTTTCGGTAGACTGATTAACCGTAGTATGGCGGTTATATATCTCCCTATTATTTTTACCGTAGGAAATCTTGAAGATTCCTGCGGTATTTATATTCCAATAGGTGCCGTCTCCCGACAGTTCGACCATCAATGTGTTGTTGTGGCTGTCTACAGCAATTAAGCGGTACGTAGGATTGCCATTTCGGTCTTTACCCTCACGAATGATTGACCAATTCTTAGCTACTGTTTCGATAAACTCAAGCACCGATTTGTACCCGTTGGCGCGAATTTGCGCTCCATGTCGGGCTTCGATGTGGATTAAACCATAACCGTCCTTTGTGTTGGGGTCTGTTATTATGCCTTCACTTAGAAGTATGGGGGCTTCGGTTAAGCCGGTAGACGCATCAATCCTGCCAAATTCGATGTTCCCATTGGAATTTAGCACAAACTGACGCCCATTTTCGTCTACCTCATCGGAAAGTTGATAATCTAATTCTTCGGCTTCGGTCGGCTGTATATTATCTTGCCCTGCATCATCTGGTTGTACTGACGTTGCTCGGTTTCCTCCTTCTGGGCCAGGCGATACTTGGTCACGGCCATTGCGGCCATCGTCCGTGGGTCGCGCTGCTGAAGGTCCTCCTTCGTTATTATCCCGCGGGCCAGGCACCAACGGATTGCCGTGCTCACCAGCTGCTTGAGTTCCTCCTTGTCCGTCGGCATCGGAGGCATTTGTTTGTTCTGTGTCATTATTGTTTGTGTTTGATTGTTCTTCTTCGAACTGGGCGCGCATACGCTCGTAGTCGTCGGCGTCCAGCTCGCGCCAGCGGTCGTGCGCATCTTCCTCATCGGCGCGGCGAGCAACTTCTTCGTCGATTGCCTGCCCGTCGAGTTCTGCAAAGATAGCACTTATTTCCTGGTCGGTCAATCCGCGCAATCCATCAAAGACGGAATAAAACTCGTCTTCCTCTTCCTCGAGCTGCATACGCTGCATCGCTTCAAACTCCGCCGGCGTCATACCACGCATAGCGGCTTCGTCGCCGCTCTCGGCGACCTCGCGGCGGTTGTTGATTTCAACGCAAGCGTCGAACATATCGCGGGCGTTGGCGTATCGGTTGCAAACATCCAGAATCACACCAAACACCTCCTGGAAGTGGTCGGCGTCCCGCTCGTAGTCGTGAAACCAATCCTCGCAAACACGCTCCGCTAAGGACTCAGGGTAAAATCCGTCGCGCTCGTCGAGCATCCAGCGGCGCTCGCTGCGCTCGCCGCCGCGCTTACGGGAAGTCTTGTCGATGCCTCCAAAGAGATGTCCGCCCAGACCCTTCATGCCGGTGCGCTCGTTGTCGTCCCAGCGCAGCTTGACGGCTCCGGAGCATATTTGTCTCATCACATATTCCTCGACCGTCAACGGGTCGCCCCATTTAGCCATGACGTTTGCGAATCCTCTTGGCCCGCGTGCATTCTCCTCCTGTCTGCGGGCCTTCTCTTGCTGGCGGTCTTGATCCTGCTGTTGGCGCAAGCGCTCGGCGGCGGCGCGCGCGGCCTCCAGTTCGGCCTGCACGGCGCGTTCATGGGCCTGCTGCTTGGCGTGGTTGACGATGGCCTCCCAGCCGGTAACGTTGGCGGCGGCGGTGCGCAGCGAGTTCTGATATTCCGCGAAGGCGGTTTCCAGCTCGGCCTGGCCCATACCCTTAGGGGGCTTGAAAGGCTTTGAGGTGAGCTGTTCAAGGCGCTCGACTGCGGCTTGGTGCTGTGCGTTCGCAAAAGCCTCAGCGTTCTCGCTGAACTTCTCCACCATGCCGGCCCACGCCAATTCGGGCGCCACAGCAGTCCAGTCGGCGCCTTCGTGCTTGCCCTCGCGGCGTTTGGGAATCTGCGAGCAGGCCGACGGCGCGGCTGGTTGGGCCTCGCCTTCAGCCGGCGCAGCGGGCGCTTCGGTAGTGGGCGTCACTTCCTGAACATTCGCTTCAGCCGGGGCAGCGGGCGTGGCGGGCGCTTCTGTAGTGGGTGTGTTCGATTCGTCGGGCGTCGCAGCTGCGACCCCATTTTCCTCTGCGGGCGTGGCTACGGGGGCCTCTACATTTTCGCCGGCCTCATTTTCCTCGGATACGGCCCGCTCGGTGGGAGCGCTGACGGCCTCGACGGGAGTAAGCGCCGAACCCTCGACCTGAGCGGTGCGGGTGGCGCCGTTGTCGGTATACTCGATAGTGTAGTGCGGAGTAGTGGGGTCGGAAGTATCGACGTCCACAATCTCGCCCTCCACACCATTATATATAGCGTGGTCGCCTATCTCGAACCCGGTCGGCGCTTCGGGCGTCGAAGGTGCTGCAGGTGTCGAAGGCGCGGCGACGCTCGCCCTCGATTGCAATGCTCGACATAGCATTTGCCGCAGCAGCATTGTCGGCAGCAACCGATTCCTCCGTAGCCCCTCAAACTCCCCTCATCTAAAGAAAAGAAATAAATAAAGAAAAAGAAAGAGAAATAGTACGTAATTATTATTAAGCGCACGCGCGAGAAAAAATTTTTTGGGGAGGAGAAATTTTGGGCTGATAGGAGAGAGGGTAGAAGAAAGGGATGAACCGCAGAATTACAGTAGAATCGAGTAGGTCGGGAAACGAAAGTTTTCTGACCTACTTTCGTTTCCTTTCCTCTCACACCACCGTACATGCCGTTCGGCATACGGCGGTTTGACTTGTTTTCAAAACATGACGCTGACAATAATAGTCAAGACAACTTACCAAGCCTCTGCGTGTGAGGATGTCTTTGGATATGGCTCTTGCAACGCATGTGCGCCTTACAACCCATTCGTAGCGGTTGCCGCAAAAGGATGTGAGTTTGGCCAAGTCGTTGTCTATTCCGAGTTTCCTAAGTCCCCATGCTCGTTTCTTCGGAGTTTTCCATTGTTTCCAGATGACCTTGCGCAACATGGTGCGGAGATGTTCGTCTATCTTTTCCATTTTGCCTTTCATTGACCCTATGGCGAAGTAGTTTATCCACCCTCGGATTGTCCAATTGAGCAGTTGCAGTCTTTCATCCATGGATATGCTCCACGAGCGTTTGCAGAGTTTCTTGAGTTTACGTGCGAACTTGTCTACAGAGTCTTCATGCGGTCTTGCTTTCCACTGTTTGTCATTCGGGGATTTCCAAAATCCAAAGCCGAGATATTTGAGTTTGGTCGGTCGGCAAATATGCGTTTTGGTCGCATTTACTTTCAGTCCGAGCTTCCTCTCTATCCAATCGGTTATGGAGTGCATTACGCGGGTTGCGCTTGCACGGCTTCCAACTGCTATGACGCAGTCATCGGCATAGCGCACATAGCGCAGTCCTCTGTTCTGTAGTTCTTTGTCAAGTTCGTTGAGAATGACGTTGCTCAGCAGTGGCGATAGATTGCCGCCTTGCGGTGTGCCTTTCTCTGTCGGTGAGTAACTGCCTTTCTCCATGACTCCAGTCTTTAGATACTTGCGTATCAGCGACTCTGTGTCAGGGTCTTGGATTACTCTGCCTACGTAACTCATCAGTTTGTCTTGTGGCACGTTGTCGAAAAATTTCTCCAAGTCTAT
>UQLO01000072.1 GCA_900541865.1 uncultured Porphyromonadaceae bacterium
TTGTTCAGGGCGGCATTATCTCAAGACTATCTACTGGAACTATTGCTCTCGGCTAAATTTTGATGCGGTTGCCCTGAGTGTGTTGAGACTTTTTTTGCCGATTGGAAAAAAATTCTTAACTTTGCACGCAATAAAATCCAAAGCACCAACCTATGTCTTTTATTGCAGATAGAGTCAGAATGGACGGTCTTACCTTCGACGACGTCCTCCTTATTCCGGCTTTTTCCCAGGTACTTCCCAGGGAGGTCAATCTTTCCGGCAAATTTTCGCGCAACATTACTCTGAACGTTCCTCTGGTGTCGGCGGCCATGGACACCGTCACCGAGAGCAGCCTCGCCATAGCCATAGCTCGCGAGGGCGGCCTCGGAGTGATCCACAAGAATATGAGCATCGCCGAGCAGGCGCGCCAGGTCCACGCCGTCAAGCGCGCCGAAAACGGCATGATCTACGACCCGGTGACCATACGCCGAGGGAGCACCGTGGCCGATGCCCTGCGCATGATGCAGGAGTACCACATCGGCGGCATCCCCGTGGTCGATGAGGCCGGAATGCTTGTAGGTATCGTCACCAACCGCGACCTTCGCTTTGTGCGAGAGCTCACGCGCACCATCGACGAAGTGATGACCTCGACCAATCTGGTTACCACCTCTACGACCACCAACCTCGAAGAAGCCGCTGAGATACTGCAGCAACACAAGATAGAGAAACTGCCCGTTGTGGATGCCTCCGGCAAACTCATCGGGCTTGTTACTTATAAAGACATAACCAAGGCCAAGGACAAGCCCAATGCCTGCAAGGACGAGCTGGGCCGACTTCGCGTAGCCGCCGGCATCGGAGTTACCAACGACTCCCTTGAACGCGCCGAAGCCCTTGTAGAGGCCGGGGTGGACGCCATAGTGATAGACACGGCCCACGGTCATAGCGCGGGAGTGGTGCGCACCCTCAAGGATGTAAAGAACAACTTTCCGGGCATCGACGTCGTGGTAGGCAACATAGCCACCGGCGAAGCGGCCAAATTCCTTGCCGACGCCGGCGCCGACGGTGTCAAAGTCGGCATCGGCCCGGGCAGTATATGCACCACGCGCATCATAGCCGGTGTGGGAGTGCCTCAGCTGACGGCAGTCTACGACGTTGCCAAGGCGCTCAGCGGCTACGATGTGCCCCTTATCGCCGACGGCGGCATCCGCTATAGCGGCGATATCGTCAAGGCTCTGGCGGCCGGCGCCCACTCCGTGATGCTGGGCGGCATGCTGGCCGGGGTGGAGGAGTCTCCCGGCGACACCATCATCTTCAACGGCCGCAAGTACAAGACCTACCGCGGCATGGGCTCGCTGGAGGCTATGGAGAAAGGCTCGAAGGACCGCTACTTCCAGGCCGGCGAAACCGACACCCGCAAACTCGTGCCGGAAGGCATAGCCGCCCGGGTGCCCTACAAAGGCAGCCTCTATGAGGTTGTCTACCAGATGCTGGGCGGCCTGCGCGCCGGCATGGGCTACTGCGGCGCTAAGGATATCGACGCCTTGCACCACGCATCGTTTGTGAGAATCACCAACGCCGGCGTGGCCGAAAGCCACCCGCACGATGTGGCCATTACTTCCGAAGCACCCAACTACAGCAAGAACTGACGATGACCCAGAAAATAGTCATACTCGATTTCGGCTCGCAGACCACGCAGCTGATAGGCCGGCGTGTTCGCGAGCTGAGCATTTACAGTGAGATAATACCGTACCACAGCTATCCCTACGGCCGCGAGGCGGAGGAGGGCATTATAGGCGTGATACTCTCGGGCAGTCCTCTGAGTGTCTACGACGACAAGGCCTTCCGCATAGACCTGGACCGCATACTGGGCAAAGTTCCCGTGCTGGGCATATGCTACGGCGCACAGCTTATGGCCCACGACCTGGGCGGTGCCGTGGAGCCGGCCCCCTCGCGCGAGTACGGCCGTGCAAATCTTTCGTTTGTCGACGGCTCCAATCCGCTGATGACGGGCATCGAGCCGGGTGCGCAGGTATGGATGAGCCACGGCGACACCATCACACGCCTTCCGGAGGGCTTTGAGGTTATCGCCAGCACTTCGGATGTTCGTTTTGCGGCCTTTGCGTCGCAGAGCAGCCCGGTTTGGGGTGTGCAGTTCCATCCGGAAGTGTTCCACAGCACTTGCGGCATGCAGCTTCTGCGCAATTTCGCCGTGGGAATCTGCGGCGCTCGCTGCGACTGGAGCACCGCTTCCTTCATCGAGAGCACCGTGGCGGAGCTCAAGCAGACCTTGGGCGACGACAAGGTAGTGCTCGGTCTGAGTGGCGGCGTAGACTCCACGGTAGCGGCGGTGCTACTTTCGCGCGCCATCGGCGACCGCCTCACCTGCATTTTCGTTGACCACGGCATGCTTCGCCTCAACGAGTTCCATGATGTGATGGAAGAGTACCGCAAGCTGGGGCTTAACGTTGTCGGGGTGGACGCTTCGAAGAAATTCTTCGCTGATCTCGCCGGAGTTACCGAGCCGGAGCGTAAGCGTAAAATCATAGGAGCCGACTTCATAGAAGTCTTCGACGAAGAGGCCCGCAAGATAGAGGGCGTGCGTTGGCTCGGCCAGGGCACCATCTATCCGGACTGCATAGAGAGCCTGAGCATCACCGGTACCGTGATCAAGAGCCACCACAACGTAGGCGGCCTGCCGGAGCGCATGAACCTCAAACTGTGCGAGCCTCTGCGACTGCTCTTCAAGGACGAAGTCCGCGCCGTAGGTCGTGCCCTCGGCATCCCGGAGACGCTCATCGGGCGCCATCCCTTCCCCGGGCCGGGTCTTGCAGTGCGCATACTCGGCGATATTACTCCGGAGAAGGTCGCCATCCTCCAGCAGGCCGACCATATCTTCATCCAGGGGCTGCGCGACAGCGGCCTCTACGACAAAGTATGGCAGGCCGGAGCTATCCTCCTTCCCGTGCAGAGCGTGGGCGTGATGGGCGACGAGCGCACCTACGAACGCGCCGTGGCACTTCGTGCCGTCACCAGCACGGACGCCATGACGGCCGACTGGGCTCATCTTCCCTACGAATTCCTTGCACGCACCTCGAACGAAATAATCAATAAAGTCAAGGGCGTCAATCGCGTCTGCTACGACATATCGTCGAAGCCGCCGGCCACCATCGAGTGGGAGTGACCCAATAATTTCGCCAAAAAAACGACGACAGCGCAGCCCGCGGGACTGCGCTGTTCGTCGTTATAAGCCTTGTGTCATCTGATGATTCTTTCGAGATATTTAGGGCGGGGAATAATATTCGTAGCTTTCATTATATTCAAAACTTTCCGCAAAAATACAAAAAGTTTAGAATATAATCAAAACCTTTGTGGCGCTTTTGCGAGGCGTAGGTTCAACTGGCAAGTGCAAAATTAGCGATTTGTTTGAAGAACTCGTCTTTCGGAGTGGAAAAACCGAGTCT